>DDNP01000035.1 GCA_002341185.1 Candidatus Neomicrothrix sp. UBA2517
ACGTACCAATGTTCAAACCTTCAGTTGAACTTGAGCTTGCACTGGAACTGCTATCGTCATCACCACCGCAAGCTGCGGCGATCATTGCGAAAGAAAGCAGTACAGCGAGAAGCCCTACTAATTTTTTCTTCATTTACCCTCCTATTGAGTAATGCCCGAGTTTAACATCGGTTCTATTAAAATAATTATTGAATGCACGTTCAATTACATTTGTGTTAAGACATTTGTTGTGTTTCAACAACGGTTTAGAGTTCGTTATCCTGATACGCTGGGACAACCACGGGGGTGATATGGGTACTTTATTGAAAATCCATGAGTTAACTAAGATTTTTCCAGGTCAGGTTGCGCTTGATGATGTTGATTTAGAGATTCAAACTGGTTCTACTCATGCCCTTGTAGGGCAGAATGGGTCAGGGAAATCAACGTTGATTAAAGTGTTATGCGGATTCCATCAGCCAACTGGTAAGTCATCAGCGAGTTATTACCCTCAGTCTATTAAAGACACTCCTTCGCTTGATGAAGCTATTGAACTGCATCTCGGCGATGGGAAAGCTGCAGCGAATGCAGGCATTCGGTTCGTTCATCAGGATCTGGGGTTGGTTGACTCGTTCAGTGCGATTGAAAATATTTCGATGGGTGTTGGATATACGAAAAGGTTTGCTGGGTCTATTGATTGGAAAGCTGATAGGAAACGAGCTGAAGAAGGCTTGGCTAGCTTGGGTTTCCCAGATATTGATGTCAATGTTCCTGTTGGATTACTTGCACCATCTCAGAAGACAGCCGTAGCAATTGCTAGAGCTCTTCATGACTGGGATAAAGGTGCGTCGCTACTTGTGCTTGACGAACCTACCGCATCATTGCCTGGCGCTGACGTGGAAAGGCTTTTTACAGCTGTGAGGCGTTTACAAGATAAGGGAGTAGCAATTCTTTATGTTTCTCACCATCTTGATGAAGTATTTGAGATCGCTGATACTGCAACAGTTCTTCGAGATGGCAAGAGGATAGCCACATTACCAATCAATGAATTGGATCACGACAAGATGATCGAATTGATGATTGGGCAAACATTAGTCAAACGTCAACAAGTTGCAAAAGATTTTGATAGGTCAACAAATGGTCTGCAAATCCAAGGACTAGCTGGAGGAACGTTAGCTGGGATAGACCTGCACGTAGAACCCGGTGAGATCGTGGGTGTAGCCGGAATTATGGGCTCTGGGCGCGAGATGATGGTTCCTCTTATTACTGGTCAAACACCAAGCGATCAGGGGTCTGTCGCTGTCGATGGTACACAAATTCAAAACTATTCACCGAAATCAGCACTTAATGCTGGAATGGCTTTCCTATCTGCTGATAGATATTCCCAAGGAGTAATAGCTATACAGTCAGTGCGAAATAACCTGACACTCAGTGATGTACGGCGACACTGGAACTCATTCAAATTAGATCACAAAGCTGAAAAAGTGGAAGCAGATGAATGGATAGAAAAATTGGATGTCAAGACACCGACTTCAGAAACACCGATCGGTTCTTTGAGTGGTGGGAATCAGCAAAAGGTTCTATTCGGGCGTTCATTGCGGTTGGAACCCTCTGTGCTGGTCTTAGATGAACCGACCAGAGGAATAGATGTTGGAGCAAAAGAAGAAATTCATCAACTTGTAGATCAAGCCTCACGAGATAACGCTGCTGTGCTAGTTGCTTCAACTGATACAGATGAACTTGTTCGTTTATCGCATCGCGTTGTTGTGATGGTTAACGGTCAAATCTCAGAAGAACTAACTGGCGATCATATGACTGTAGAAAATATTGAGAAAGCACAACTTCAAAGTCAAGAACAAAAAATGAAAGCAGGGGCACATGGAAACGCCTGAAACAGAAAAAAGTGAAGAAACTAGTAATCTGGGGAATGCAACTGGGTCTATTTGGTCACAACTAGGATTTGACCGTTTTAGCGCATTATATGTCCTAGTTGCCTTCTTTATTTTCTTTGGTCTCACCGAAGATAGTTTTTTAATGTGGAACGGAAGCTTAGAATTCGTTCTTACTGACAAAGTAATTGTTTTGATGCTGGCTTTGGCCTTTCTGGTTCCTCTAACAACGGAAGCATTCGACCTTTCTATTGGTGCCATCGCAGCCCTTGCTCTTTTAATTGTCAACAAAATAGCATTAGAAACAGATCTTCCTCAGGGGATTGGTGCGTTAATTGCCATGGGTGCGTGCTTAGCGATCGGTTGGATCAATGGCTTTATTGTCGTTAAATTACGGGTGAATTCGTTCATCGCTACGCTTGGAATGAGCCAGGTAGTCGCTGCGATTATTCGTAATATTCATGACGGAGGACAGATAAACGGTGAACTTACCAAAACGTATCGAAGTTTCGGCAAGGGAGATATCTTCTCTTTTAATTGGCCCGGAACAGGGAGCGAAATTGCGCTGCCATGGTATTTCCTTTACGGGCTGATCATAACAGTCATCGTTTATTACATCCTTGAACACACTCCCACTGGTCGACATATGTTTGCGACCGGCGGGAATCCTGAAGCAGCTCGCTTGTCAGGAATCAACACTGATCGACTTACGTGGGGGTCGCTGGTAGGTTCTGCAGCTCTCGCTGGTGTTGCAGGTTTGATTTACTCGTTTAAAGTCGGAATCTACACAACATCATTCGGAGCTCCTTTGCTATTCCCAGCTGTTGCAGCAGTCTTCTTCGGTGCTAGCCAGTTGCGGGGACGACCCAATGTTTGGGGTACTGTTATCGCTGTTTACACATTGGCGTTCGGCATTAAAGGAATCGGTCTTCGGTACCCACGCGAAATCAGTTGGATACAACCTATGTTTGAGGGCCTTACATTACTCATCGCTGTTGCGATTGCTAGTCGTCAACTCGTTATCAAAGTTCAAAAGAGAAAAGTCAGTAAGGGCAATCTTGACGATGGTGAAGATGCCGAGATAGAAAGCACTTCATAAATTTACGTAACGCTCGACGCTCTGCTGTTTAGCAGTCTAATTAATTTTTGGTTTAGCTAAAGATTGAACGTTTGACGCTAGGGTGCATAAATGCCCTGTTTCGGAATTATTAATGTCTAAAGGTGATCCGAGGAGTATGAGGTTAGGACGTAGAGAGCTTCTATCTCTAATAGCTGCATTAATGGCCCTAATGGCGTTAGGGATTGATATTCTTCTCCCTGCATTTGACGATATTCGTGTTGCGTTTGGTCTTGCCGAAGACTCGTCGGCACCGGGTCAATTGATCACTGTGTATTTCATTGGATTAGCGATTGCGCAGCTTTTCTTTGGTCCGTTGTCAGACTGGTATGGCAGAAAACCTGTTATCTACGCAGGTATCACGATCTATATTATCGGATCCATTGGTGCAGCGATCGCTCCAAATTTCGCAACGCTCCTCCTGTTCCGTTTTATTTGGGGTGTTGGCGCTGCAGGCACCCGAGTGGTTGCCGTTGCCGTTATCCGTGATTGTTACGAAGGTAGTCAAATGGCGAAAGCGATGTCAGAAGTAATGGCCGTCTTTGTACTTGTCCCGATTATCGCACCGACATTTGGAGCAGGCCTGATAGCTATCTTTCCCTGGGAAAGTATTTTCTGGTTCTGCGCTATTGCCGCACTTGCGTTATGTACCTGGACTTTTAGACTTCCAGAGACATTAGATCCTGAGCACAAGACGCGTTTTAATTGGGCTTCCACGAAGGCAGGTTATAGGCGTGTGTTACGAACGCGCCTGACGGGCTGGTACACGGCTGCATCTATTTTCCTTCAAGCCGTGTTCGTCATGTACCTTTCAAGCAGTGAACGAGTTATTGGTGACATCCTTGGTCGCGGCGATCAGTTCCCAGTTATCTTCGGTGTTGTTGCGATCATGTTCGGAATCACAGCTTTACTGAATGGCAAATTTGTTGTTGTTCTCGGTATCAAAAAACTGCTTTTCTTTTCTTCTTCCATGCTTGTTTTATTCTCTTTTATTTTGCTTATTGCAACGATTATGCAGGGTGGAAACCCCGGATTTTGGGTCTTCATTCCTCTTTTGGCAATCGTTCTATCAACATTCATGTTTATTATGCCGAATCTGAATTCAGCTGCTCTATTCCCTATGGGTGATATAGCTGGTACTGCGGGGGCGTTTACATCTGCGATTCGAATGTCTATCGGAGCTGCGATCGGTGGAACACTCAACGCGTTAATTGATGAATCGTTGACTCCTTTTGCCATTGGAGTGATGGCTATGGCTGTTTTAGCTTCTATCTCAATATCGTTCGGTGGAGACCCTGAACCTGATGTTGATTATTTAGAGAGTTGATCAAAGATAGCTGGTGGCTCACTCCATGGGTCCTGTAGAGTTCCGTTTTTAGCATCATTGATTGCGTTCCAAACCCTCTCGGGTGAACATGGCATGTCAAGGTGGCGAACACCTAAATGCGATATGGCATCGATGACTGCATTCTGTACAGCGGGTGTTGACCCTATTGTTGAGGCTTCTCCTATCCCTTTGGCTCCAAGGGGGTTCAGGTGGGTTGGGGTGACGGTGTGGTGTGTTTCAAATTGGATCATTTCTGATGCTGATGGAAACGCATAGTCCATAAAGTTGCCTGTCAGCGGGTTACCGTATTCGTCGTATCGAACTTCCTCATACAATGCCTGCGATATTCCTTGCGAAATTCCGCCTTGTTGCTGGCCTTCAAATATCAAAGGGTTGATGACGGTTCCTGCATCATCTACTGCGATATGACGCAGGAGAGTAACGAATCCAGTATCAAGATCTACTTCAACAACAGATATGTGTGTTCCAAATGGGAACGTTGGATTTGCTTGATTGAAGTCCAGCTGTGCTCCAAGCCCTTGCATTTCGTCCGTGTTATCAAGCACACCGTCAGGTAGTTGTTCAATAGCGGCTGTTGCAAGATCTCCCCAAGTTAATGAGGATGCGGGGACGCCAATGACTCCGATCGTTCCTTCTTCAGGATTGATTACGATATCGTCGATTGATGCTTCGAGGAGATGAGCTGCAACGGATCGTGCTTTTTCGACAACGGCTTCTGTTGCTGTTTTGATCGCTGATCCTCCTAATTGAAGTGAACGTGAACCTCCGGTTCCACCGCCTCGAGGAACGACGTCTGTATCGGATTGAACAAGTGTGATCTTTTCAACTGGAATTCCGGTAAATTCTGACACGATCATCGCGAAACTTGTTTGGTGGCCTTGACCATGAGCTGATGTTCCAGCTTTCATCGTCGCTGTGCCGTCGCTGTGAATTTCAACTGATGCGTATTCGGATCCACCACCTGGACTAGTTACTTCCACATAGGAGGCAATTCCGATTCCGATTACAGTATTGTCGCCTTGGTCTCGACGTCTTCTCTGTTCTTCACGAAGATTGTCATAATCAATGATTTCAGCGGCTTTTTCAAGTGGTTGAAGGTAGTTACCTGTGTCGTATGTCCATCCTGTCAGTGTGTCAAAGGGGAATTGATCAGGACTCAGGAAATTTTTTCTTCGGATCTCCAATGGGTCTATGCCTAGCTCCAAGGCTGCTTGATCAATAGTGCGTTCAAAAAGCGCTGACGCTTCAGGCCTACCTGCTCCTCGGTATGCACCAGTGGGTGTTGTATTTGTAATACCTACAGCGATATCAAAACGCAACTTGGGGAGATTGTAGGTTCCGTTTGCCATGAATTTTGTCAACGTTGGAAGCAGCGCTCCCATTCCTGGGTAAGCTCCGGCGTCGCCGACAAGTCGTACTCGCATACCAGTAAGTTTGCCGTCATTATCAAAGCCTGTTTCACAATATTGGACTTGTGCTCGCGAGTGAGCGAGGGCAACCATGTCTTCGCTACGGGTTTCAGTCCACGTCACTGGCCTATTGAATCGTTCTGCAAGCTTAGCTAGGACAGGAAATTCGGCGTACATTCCTGCTTTTGCCCCGAAACCTCCACCGACGTCGGGAGCTATCACTCGAATCGTTTCTGCGTCACGTTGTAATGCGTCAGCAAGCTTATCTTTCAAACTATGGGGCATTTGTGTCGCGCAATAAAATGTTAAGCGACCGTCATCACCACAAATTGCTGCTGCTGAATTTGGTTCTAGTGGGGCGCCAGCAACTCGTTGGTTAACATATCGTCCTCGAACAACATGTGTTGCATCTGCGAGCACATCTTCTGCTGGGTCAGCGAGCGTGAATGCGACATTGTTTCCTTGCGCAGGAAAAATAGGTTCGCTATCTTCATCAAGGGCCGTTTCTGGGTCAACGATTGTGGGGAGATAGTCGTAATCAATGTAAACAAGTTCTGACGCGTCGACTGCTTGTTCAAATGTTTCAGCGACAATCACGACGATGGGGTCTCCTACATACCGGACAGTGTCAGTGGCAAGTGGAGTTCGTGCAAAGGTCTCACTCACCATTTGTAGTCCCGGGTTGATCGCACCTATTCCAATTTCATCTGCTGTGATAACTCCGATAACGCCGGGAGCGTTTCGTGCATCATCAATGTTGATTTCTGTGATTCGGGCATGGGCAGCAGTTGAACGAACAAAGTAGGCGTACGCGACGTTCTCTAATTCAAGATCGTAGACGTATGTTCCACCATCTGTGAGAAGATGCATATCTTCTGTTCTTGGGACACGATTTCCTAGTATTGATCCAACCACGAAAAAAGATTACCGCATACAGGGATTAAGAATGTAGTTGGAACAAATGAAATTAAATGCATTTACTACACCAACAGGTTTTCGCATCCGGTACCGGAAAGACATTCTTCTACACGTGCCTGATCAGTTGATGAGAGGTTATCGAATGCTTCACGAATCCATTGCAAACACTTTGCCTGATATTTAAACGGTGCTTGTCGATACTCAGATCGTGTAATTTCACATACCACTTCATCAGATCCAGATTTGAGTGCTTCATAATTGGCGATCATGAAGGGGGCATATGTTTTCCCAGCTTCGTGTAATAGCTCGACAATTGTTTCCTCAAGTGCTTCCAGCGTCACCCATCCTTCATTGCCGTTGATTTCCCACCAAGACAGATCATCGACGCGTTGGACCCAATTCACTACCCTTGGTGCTCGTTTGACTGCGATAGCCATCGGTGTCGGATCCTGCCACAACAGTGGTTTCAATTGACCGTAGAGAGCAAAGTCGGTTCTTCCTGGCCGATCTCCAAAAATAAATTCTTGTGATTGGAAATGCTGTTCTAGTATGTCAAGCGTATCCATATATGAATTCTCTAAAATGTGTGTATTACTGTCCGTAGACCCGATCATGGCTCGTCTGCCAACTTGTCGTTTAATAATGAAATCATGTGCTTTGGTGTGCATAGCTTCAGGTAATTGAAGGTTCTGGTCAAGTGGAAGGAGCTGCCCGGCTTTTTCAATATCGTCTTCGTAGGTCCAACGATAGTGATACATAATTTTTGTGACCCATTCATCAGCAAAGTCCTCAAGTAAGAAATCAATGAACGCCAATGCTTGATCCTGCGGGACAAGGCTTCTGTTGCTGTATTCCTTCTCTAATCGCGTTATCTGCGGAGATGAGTCAACCATGACATCTCTATACCCGCCCTTACCGTCAGGCCAGGCCAAAACTGGAATGACTGGAACAGGAGGTGCAGGAAGATCATCCCATTTAGAGTTACGCAAAACCCACCGATACGGGATATGACGGTAACGAAGCACAGCCCTCATCTTCATGCTGTATGGAGAAGAAAATGCGCCACCAATAACTAAAGAGGAATTAGACATAGTCGAAGTTTAAGAGATAACTATCCTTGGGCAAATCTAGCTACTGAACTGTCGCCTACTACTTCTCTTGGATTCGGACTTCGAGGATTTGTTGACCTCGGTTCGTTGGATTCGCTGGATCTCGAAGATCAATAGCAGAAAGAACGTCATCTCCTTCAATAAGTTTTCCAAATATTGAATAGTTGCCATCGAGATGAGATGTAGCAGCGAAGGTAATGAAGAACTGGCTTCCATTTGTGTCAGGTCCCGAGTTAGCCATTGCAAGAATGCCCCGAGTATCAAAAACGAGGCTTTCGTCTATTTCATCTTCGAACCGGTACCCAGGGCTTCCAGTTCCAATACCAGTCGGGTCGCCTCCTTGCGCCATGAAGCCTTCCAAGACTCGATGAAACGTAATTCCGTCGAAATAACCGTCTCTGGATAAGCTCACAAAATTATTTACCGCCAAAGGAGCTTTGTCAGCATAAAGTTCGAATGTCATTGATCCATCACTGGTAATGATCGTGGCTTCATATTCTTTCTCGTCTTGGAGCGAATTTGGGGGTGGAGCTACATAAAGATTATTCCTTAATAAAGGAGAAACTGTTGTAAGCGTTCGTTGCCCTGACCAGGGAATAAAGCTTTCGGGGATTTCTTGCAAGTAATCAGCGAATAAGGGTTCTTCACATAATTCAACAAGTTGCGTGATGTCTTCCAACTGTTGTGGATTTTGTGAAACGAATGCTGCCTCCCAAAAGCTGTTTATCTCTGGGTAGTCATTGAGTTCATTTACTAAGCAATCTTGATTCACTGCTTTTTGGAACGATTGGAGTTGCTCGTACTGCAACGAGAGTTGGCTGGCAATGATATCGATTGACACGCATGTATTTAATGTTTCTATTGTTTGCGCAGCGGATTCTGCTGGTACCCCAATTCCAGCGGTGATTGCGGCCATCCCAAGGAACGTGTTCTCTGAAGAATCATTTAAAAATATTTGATTTAGGCATGCACTAAGTTCAGGGTTTTGTTCATTGAGAGAAAGTCCGAGGGCAATTGCGTCACTCATTCGTTGCTGCCCCACGCAATCTCGGACATTGGTGATGAGACTTTTGAAATAGGTGGGGGTAAGTGCCGCGTTTTGGTTAAGAACAGATGAGATGGCCTCTGCGAATTCTTCATTATCTATCGCAGCTGTGAAGAGGCATTCCCGGTCTGTTTCAGAGATTTCGTCACCAAGCAGAGATTGCGCTATTTGCGCGGCGAATGCGACCTCGGCCGGTATTGATATATCGGGTGACGAATCTGATTCAACTTGTGTTGTTGATGATGAGGCTGATGTTGGTGGAGTCTTTTCAGCTTGGGGTGTCTCATTAGTGTCATTTCCGCCACATGCAACACAGGTCAAGAACGCTAATGCGATAACTGGAGCTAAGAGCTTTGACGTATTGAATGCCATATGTAGTCTTATCAAAGTATTGGGGTTTCTCAACCACGTGAAAGCTTTCTTTTCGTTTTGCGAAAAGACAGGTGAGTAAGACATGGGTAGTACCTAATTGGGAACTAGCCTTATGGAAGAGAGAAAGGAGCGTCATGAGTGAAGATGAAACTGTTTGGCTAACACAGTTCAGTCATGGAGCGGGTTGAGGCTGCAAACTCGACCCGAGTGAATTAGCTCACGTGGTGGGCGCTCTGAACATAAATGATAATCCGAATGTTTTAGTGGGGTTAGATACAGGCGACGACGCCGGTGTCTGGGACCTCGGAGATGGACGCGCCCTAATTTCAACTGTTGATTTCATTACACCGCTAGTAAATGATGCCCGAGCGTGGGGTCAGATCGCAGCTGCGAATAGTTTGTCAGATGTTTACGCCATGGGCGGTAAACCACTCTTTGGGTTGAACCTAGTTGGGTGGAATAATGACGAACTTCCCTCTTCAATGTTGTCAGAGGTTCTAGCGGGTGGTTTGGACATTGCTGAACAGGCTGGCATGGTAATCATCGGTGGTCACACTATTTCTGATCCTGAACCGAAGTACGGCATGGCAATAACTGGAGAAGTCGATTCGGAAAAAATGTTGACAAATGATGGCTTGAAGCAAGGCCAAGATCTTATATTGACAAAGCCATTAGGTGTAGGGGTCATCGCGACCGCTATTAAAGCAGGCATCGCAGGCAAAAACATTATTGATGCAACTGTTTCGTCAATGACACAACTCAATGATGTTGCTTCTGAAGTAGCTGTAGTAGCGGGCGTTACCGGAGCAACAGATGTAACTGGATTTGGGCTGCTCGGCCATCTTGGGAAAATGGTTTTGGCATCTGATATTGACGTAGTCATCAATGTCGAAAGCATTAATTTCCTTCCGGGTGCGAAACAATATGCTGAAGATGGTGTCATACCAGGTGGAACACGACGCAATCTGGCTTGGGTTGAGAATCAAATAGATGCAGGTTCCTTTGGTGACACTGACCTTCTTCTGTTAGCGGATGCGCAGACATCTGGTGGTCTCATATTTGGTATAGATAAGAGCAGATCTGCTGAAGCGTGCGCCGAACTGAATGAAAGAGGTGTCGCAGCAACTGTTATTGGCGAAACTGATGCTGATGCGGGAACTGGGACAATACGCCTTCGATAATGAGTTCATCTAGAATGGTTATATGACGCTTTCATTGGACCCTCACCCAATATTTAATGGTCGGTCAGGCCCTGTTCTGGTTGTGGTTGCCGACGGTGTAGGGATTGCTCCAGATGAACCGCATAATGCAGTCACACAGGCCGTCACCCCAACCCTTGATGCTTTACTCGCATCTGATTTCTCTACGCAGTTGGCTGCACATGGGAAAGCAGTAGGGCTTCCAACTGATGATGACATGGGTAATAGTGAGGTGGGGCACAACGCTATAGGGTCTGGGCGCATATTTGCGCAAGGAGCAAAACTAGTCAATCAAGCTTTAGACTCCGGGTCTATTTTTGAAACCGAAGTATGGCAAGAAGCTATCAGCCATGGCCAAGCAAACACTCTGCATTTCATTGGGCTTCATTCAGATGGAAACGTCCATAGCCATATCGGCCACCTTCACCAATTAATGCAACGAGCAGCAAGTGATGGAGTGGCCCGCATTCGGCTTCATCTACTTCTAGATGGGAGAGATACACCTCCCCGATCAGCGCTGGAATACATTCAAAGAACTGAATTAAAAATTGCTGAACTTAATGAATCACTTGAGGTTGATATTCAGATTGCTTCAGGTGGTGGGCGAATGACGATAACAATGGACCGGTATGAGGCTGACTGGGGCATGGTTGAGCAAGGCTATAACTGCCATACGCATGGAATTGGAAGACCGTTCAGTTCTGCTAGTGAGGCAATTGTAACCCTCTACCAAGAGAGCGAACAAGGGGATCAATACCTTGAACCTTTCACTATTACAGATATGGAAGGTGATCCGGTAGGGACGATAAGTGACGGTGATTCAGTTATATTGTTTAACTTTCGCGGAGATCGAGCCATTGAAATATCCCAAGCATTTGAAAACCCTGATTTTGATAAATTCGACCGTGGGAACTCACCAAATGTTTTCTTTGCAGGAATGCTTCAATACGACGGGGACCTCCTTGTCCCAAACAAATATCTCGTTGACCCACCAGTTATTGATAGAACTATGGGCGAATACCTAGCAGTAATGGGAATTACTTCCTTTGCGATCAGCGAAACACAAAAATTCGGTCACGTGACCTACTTCTGGAATGGGAACAGAAGCGGTTACATCAACGATGAATTAGAAAACTATATTGAAATACCCTCGGATAATGTCGCTTTTGATGAAGCCCCAGCGATGAAAGCCCAAGAAATCACCGACGCTACAATTGCGTTACTTCGTTCAGAGAAATACCGATACGGGAGGATCAACTTCGCAAATGGGGACATGGTTGGGCATACAGGAAATTTGGATGCAGCGATCTCAGCTATGGAAACAGTCGATAATTGTGTTCAGCAACTGCTTGACGTAATTCAAGAGTTGGATGGCATTCTCATATACACATCTGACCATGGCAACGCTGACCAAATGTTTACAAAAACAAATAGTGGTGAACGGATTGCTATGACCTCACACACCCTTGCTCCAGTTCCATTTGTAATCTTCGACCCACAGAATAATGACGAGTACGATCTGACTCCACCGAATGATGCTGGGTTGAGCCACATAGCATCTACGACATTAAACCTTCTGGGTTTCAAAGAACCCGATGACTATCAACCGAGTCTGCTCACCTTTATATAACTCAGGTTCTGGGTTTAAGTCCCAGGGGGCGCACGTTCACTCTCGGAACCTAGGAAAAGTCTAAAGGTTCCGAGTCTGAACTCCCGTCTCGGGGGGCGTACATTCACTCTCGGAACCTAGGAAAAGTCTAAAAGGTTCCGAGTCTGAACTCCCGTCTCGGAGGGGGCGGACAATCACTCAGGAAAATCAATCCCTAATTTTGACAGTCGTGAGCGTATCCCTCCTGAATTGCGCTCTAATTTATCGGATATTTGCGAGACGCTTAACCCAGACTCAAAGAGATCTCGCATAATACTCTCCTCTTCCGAAGTCCAAGCCACATAAGCTCGGGGGTACCTTTCCATTACGTCTGGAAAAGTATCGTGGAGACGCTCTAACTTTTCTTCCGGATGTCTTGGGAGGTGCGGATATTCGGGCGTACTATTTTCTTTGATTGGCTTCTGGGAAGATGGAGTTGTCTCTGGCTGTCTCAAGTTGTCGTCATCTGATCCGCTTGGGGTTTCATTAGATTGATAATTTTTGATTATCCCAATAATCTCATCACCGTATTTTTCAATTTTTACTTGGCCGATACCATTTATTCTTATCAAATCAGAATTTTTCATTGGTTTAACCTGTGCGATTTCTTTTAATGTTTCATCTTTTGCCACAACATAGGCTGGTATTTTGTCAGTTTTTGCTCGTTCAAGGCGCCAAGATTTCAAACGAATGAATAAAGACTCATCATAATTTATGGCTTCAGGTTTAGTTTTGGGGCGGAGCAACTCCGCTTCCGCACGGTCAGCTAAATTTTCAATCCTTGAAAATACTAGAGGCCGACTGTTGGATCGAACTTTCTTGTTTCTGATAGTTAACTCATCAATGAAAGGAGATTTATTTATCTCCCGATAGTAAAGGTTAAGAGTGTTGATACATCTAGTTATGCCCACATGGAAAAGACGGCGTTCTTCTTCGATGCTCTCAGACAGAATATGTGGGAATTGGGTTTCTGATACATTGAAAATATGAACGTGTTTCCACTCCAGTCCCTTTGCGCGGTGAATTGTGTCAAGAGAGATTCCATGCTCAGAAGAGTCTTGGTCTTGTGAAAGCATATCTTTGATAAACGGAACAAATTTTTTCGGGTTAGGTTCTAGTGTCGCGAGCTCTTTAAATGCTTCCAACTGATCTCGGTGCGAATTCTTCCTACTTGTTCGCTGAGAGTCATCTAAGCGGTAGATCAATGCACCAACCCCAAAACCTTCGAGAATTAGATCCATTATTTCTGATGTCGTAGAACTATTTACTATCAATTTCTGTATTTTCTTTGCATCGCTAACAAAGTCCGACATAGATTCAATCATTTTTTGATTTGTATTGTTTGACATGAAGCTATCGATCTCGTCTAAGGATTTTTTTCTAATTAAAACGCTACGAAGTTTTGGGGAGATGTTTCTTCTAGGTCGGGTGATCGCCAAATCCAGAGATTTTTGATTTATATTTCCATTCCCTATATCTAACCAAGCAAGCACTGAAGCAATG
>DDNP01000024.1 GCA_002341185.1 Candidatus Neomicrothrix sp. UBA2517
ATGTTTTGATCTTAGAATTTCGTCGACTAATGAGTAATCAATAAAATGCTTTATTCCTTGGATATGCGGTGGTGGTACTAAGTCGCGTATCGTTTCCATAATTCTCTCCCCGTTGAATGATCACATAACGTTATGAGAATACTCGCACGACCAAAATTGTGCGACTCCTTTAACGGTTCTTCGAAAGAATTGCTGCATTAAAGTATTGCGCCCCTGATCCTGCGCCTGTAACCAGGGCTGTTTCAGCATCCTTAATTTGATCACCTGTAGAAGTGCTGCGCAACTGCCTCACCGCTTCAATAATTTTCAGATTAGGCCCACCCCAACCTGTGTGACTAAACGACAGTAATCCCCCATCGGTATTAGTTGGATATTTCCCATCTACGCTTATGCCATTCTCAAAAAGAAAGTCAACACCATCTCCTTCAGCACACAACCCTAATGTTTCAAATTGACGAACTACTTCCCAAGTGTTGATGTCGTAGAGTTCGTATACGTCTATATCTTCTGGTGTTAATGCAGCGGTTGCGAAAGCTCTTGAGAACGCATCCTTTCCTATTGACCCGACTTCGTCATACCGAACTGGATCAACATATTGCTGTCTGTGCCATTCAGAAGCTCCACCTAATATTCGTATCGGGTCGTTAGGGCAATCTAGCGCTCTTTCTAGCGAAGTTATTAATATCGCTGATGCTCCCTCTGTAGCTAGACAAAGGTCTAACAAGTGGAAAGGGTCACAGATCAGAGGAGAGTCAACTATATCGGAAACCCCGTAAGGACCTTTTCCATACATCACTGCTTCAGGGTTTCTAGAACCAGCATTCCTTATATCTACTGCTATTTGCGAAAGTTTCTCTCTGCTAGGCTTGAATCTAGCAAAATACACCTGTGCGACCATGGCAAAATGCGCAGCTGTGAAAAACCCCCATGGTTGGATAAATTCATTGTTTGGTTGTGTATAGTCCGCTAACTTTGAAGTGTTTAGAACACCTGCTTGTCCACCAAAGACAATGGCACTATTACAAAGCCCAAAGGACACTGCTGCTGCTGCATCCAAAATACCTGGCACTCCTTGAGGATATGTATCACCAACCCATCGAAATGATTTTCCAAAAACCCCTGTCCAATCAACTACACCTGGGTCAAATTTAGTTCCACCTGGGCCAGGCCATCTTCCTGATATTCCATCTATCTCTTCCAATTGCATACCCGCATCAATAAGTGCCTGCTCGACTGCTTTAATGCAAATAGTCAGATTATTTTCCTCTAGAGACTTGCTTTGTTTCGTTAACCCGATTCCAGCAATTGCGACTTTCTTGTTCCTCATACTTGCCGACCAGTGCCCCAAAAAAGTGACCTAATCTCATTCTTTGCGATTTTCCCTACAGCATTTTTGGGCAAATCTTCCCATATCTCTATCCGTTCAGGAACCTTTATTGAAGTCAATTCTGATTTGGCACAAAAATCTTTTATTTCATTTACTTGCGTTTCAAAACCATCTTTTAAGACGAGAACTGCAACTATTGCTTCGCCCCATTCAGGATCCGGAACACCAACTACAGACACCTCCAAAACCGCTTCATGCCGATAGATAACATTCTCAATTTCTGTTGGCGCAATATTTAAACCACCACGAATAATTAAATTTTTCTTCCTATCAACAATATAGATAAAACCGTTTTCGTCTACTTCTGCGATATCTCCTGAGTGCATCCATCCATTTACCAGCACTTCATCTGTTCTATCCCTATCTCTGAAATACCCTTTCATGACATGTGGTCCAGAGAATATGACTTCTCCCCGTTCCCCCTCTTGAACTGTCTTTCCATTTTCATCTACTACTCGAACATTCACAGCTAAGGAAGGTTGCCCACATGATGCAAGTAACTTTGGGTTTGATGTTAACCCAAAGTGATGATCTTCCTTTCGTAAAATCGTTCCTATTGATGCAATTTCTGCCATGCCGTAGAGCTGATTAAAAATTAATCCAAATCGAGAAACTAGCTCTTTGAGTCTTTCAGGTGAAATAGGAGATGATCCATAACCCAAAGTAGTCAATGACTTAAGTTTTTCGTTACTGGAATCTGGAAGCTTATCCAGCAACCGCATTAATTGTGTCGGTACCAGAAAGCTGTGCGTTACATGATCTCTCTCTATTTGATCCGCAAATTCGAGCGGGTCAAAGTTTCGACTATCTCTAAAGCTAATTGATGCCCCTATTGTTAGGCATGGGACGATTGTTATATTGACACTTGAGTTATGTGGTATCTGAATTAGATAACGACTCATCTGCTCTATTTCATATTCAATACACGCCACTGTTGCATGTTGCAACGACCGACTGTGGTCGAAAAGAACACCTTTAGGCTTGCCGGTAGTTCCACTGGTGTAAACAATACAAAAATCATCATCTGGAGTTATAGCGTCAACCGCTGCTGGTAATTCGTCACTATTTTGATCTAAATTAGCATTCCACTCTTCAGTATCCACATCTTTAACGGGTACTTCACCAATATCTGAAAGTTCGTTAATTTGCTTTAAGTGCTCAGTATCTGTGATCACTAAAACAGGAGTACAATTATGGAAGATCTCTTCTAATTCAGAGAGGCCTAAGCGAAAATTCAATCCGACATAAACTAAAGCAGCTTTTGAAATGCCCGTTATTAATTCAAGTATTTCTGGTCGGTTGGGCAAAAGCACAGCGACACGTTGGCCTTTCTCATAACCCTGAGAAAGGAGATAATGAGCGATTTGGTTACTTCTTTTGTCTAGCTCTTCGTAACTTAAGGAATCGCTACCGAACAATGCTTCCGACTTGGGGTTTCTAACAGCATTCCTATGTACTGCTAATCCGATATTCATATTTTCTCATTTCTCAGTTGGAAAAAAGGAAGCGTTCGCTCTTTGAATTTCTCGAAAATCACTTCGACGTCTAAACCGATAACGACTTGATCTGGCTTGCAATTTATCAAACGTGAATACATTCTCCATCCTTCATCCAGTTCGATATCGACTAGAATAAGAGGAGTTGGGAATCCTGTACCCATAGGTCTATAAACCGTTGTATGGCTATAAATTTTCCCGATTCCTATACTCTCTGAATAACTCCAGTCAACTGAAAAGCAGTTAGGACACAGAACCTGCGGGCTAAAAAAATTTTTCCCGCAAGAATTACATACAGGTCGAGTCAATCTTCCATTCTCGATATTTTCCCAATATTTCGATGTAAGACTTTCATCAATATTTTGGTTCACTCATTAACCTCGTTGAGAAGCTTGAAGGCCGCTTCTCTGACAGTCATCCCGACCTCCACGCCTCGTTCCGCTGCAATTCCGTTACATGCACTTATTGTTCCTTCATCAAAGGCTTTAAATGCATCTCCAACCGGCGCACTCCAAGCATCACAACAAGCACCTGCAAGTCCATATTCTTGAGTAGTTTCTAATCCAGCGATACCAGCTTTATTTTTACTCATTCCCCCATCCGAGCAAATGAATCCATGTGGTGAAACTTCTAGCAAAAACTTTGCTCCCGACCTTCCGGTATGACCAGCAGTAACAAGAACGTTTTTGCTATCTTCAGGAAGCGCAAAAACTATAGAATCTGTAACGATTATTTCTCTTCCGGTCTCTGAGGTTGCCTTAGATTCGCGACGTATCTTTGTTCCAGCGGTAATGTCGCCAGGGTCATTTTCCAAAAGGATCTTAGCAGCCTCTATAACACTCATTCCTTCTTCGACCCCAGATCTCTCAGCAAGAATATTAACTCTAGAAATAACACCTGTCTTATAGAGATCTGAACCATTCCCGAGCTCAGCAGACATGCCATCAGCCGCTGCTGCAGGTATACCGATTGCTTCTAGGTACCATAGCCCAGCTATTCCAGCGCCATCTTTTCCTATGCAGCCATCATGCGCAATCACTGCTCGAGGTCGATGTGGCGCCATCAAACGAGCTGGGAGTACTCCGAGATAAGAAGATGGGACCACTACATCTCTACCTGTATTTCTTCTATCCACATATCTTGCTGAATCCATAGCCACGATTCGACCACGAGTACTTTCTGAAACAACATCATGCGGGTGGTCTGATTCATCATTGAGTAATGGGGCTTCTTCAGTCATTTCTATAGTTTCTCATAAATTTTACTTTCTTGACAGTAGCGAACTTTCACTAATTGATTCTTTTGATTATGAGCCAAACAGGACAGGATATTTTCCAAAATATGGTCTTGTCGTAGAGTCATCCATTTCTGGCGGGTTGCTCGGATCAGGTTTGCAACCATTCAGGAAGAGCGTTTGAACAGCTACAGGAACTAGACCGAAAAGATGATCGTCTTCGGTAGAATTTGTATCGAAAACAAGTCCGGCTGCTAAGTCTTGGCCGATGCAAGCATGCATTCCTTGCCCAAAGCTTAAACCCCATGGAGTAATTCCGGATTCTAGTTCTCTATTCGGATTAAATTCTTCAGCATCTTCACCGTAGGAATTTTTATCGCGATTTACGGTCTCCAAGTCGATAACGACTTTATCCCCTTTTATAATTTCAATTCCTGATCTCAAACCGATATCTTCAAGTGCCCATCTGGCTGCAGTCGGGGATGATGGCTGAAGCCTAATCGTCTCATGAGTGGCTTTTTGAAGGAAAATCTTATCGTTGTATGCTTTCTCCTCATCATCTGGATGGTCTTCAAGCCATTTGAATATATTGTGTACCACTCTGGTGAGTGCGGTTGCTGATGTATGTGCTCCAGCAAGTAAATAGAAGGCGATTTCTCGTCTGAGTGATTCTCTGGTCATGGGGACTTTATCCTGATTCCTTAATAAGACTTGAAGCACATCTCTCGGTAAGTCTTCTTCAGGAATTTCGCCTCTTCCAAACTTTTTGAGCAACTCATTTCGGTAGGCAATCCCAGGCTCTAGAAATTCTTTATCAAATGCTTCAAGTTTCTTTTCTATCTCTGCTCTTTTAGTTTCAACATCCCCTATGTAGTGACCTAATGTTGCACCCTCAATAAAAGTTGTTAGGTAATCGTAGAGTCTACTGGTCTCTTCATAGGTCCCAAGAGGGCGATCAACCCCAGCAGTAACAGCAGCTAGATTCATCATAAGCTGGTGGCCAAAATCCACTAATTCCGCTTTTCCATCTTTGAGGTAAGGGTCTACTGTCTCTTGGATGATTGAAGGGAACATATCTCTTTCATATTCATAGAAAGTATCTCGACGGAAAAGCCTATTTTCGAGACGACGACGCTGCCTATGTTCATCACCATGAAGATTCACGACAACGTCTTCCATCACGACTTCGCCGGCGTCATATAGGGCTTGCCTTAACTGTTTGTGACGATATACCTCTCGAGCGTCATCTGGAGTAGTTATTACTATCTCTGCCATTTCTTCCCTTTCCCTTTAATAGCTTGATAAATGCTACAAAGTTTGTCAATTTAAAATACAACTGGATAGTTACTGAAGTGTTTCCTCTCCGAGCTGGGGTCGTGTCGCGGCGGGTTATCAGGATCTCTTCTGGCACCAGCAGATAATAATGCATGAGTCATTATCGCTACCGTTCCAAATAGGGTTTCGGATGCTGGTCTGTCGGGATTAATTTCTAACCCTCCGTCCAGCTCTGCCCCTACGCAAGCATGAGTCCCTGCTCCAAAGCTCATACCCCAACGAGGTATACCTTCTTGAATTTCTCGATAAGGGTCATACATTTCTGACGTTTCACCGAAGACTTTGCTATCTCTATTAGCTTCAATTAGGTCTAGAGTGACTTCAACTCCTTCGGCAAGTAAAGTTCCGTCAGACAATTCAATATCCTCCATCGCTCTTCTTAAAGCGACTGGGCTAGCAGGGTGTAGCCTAAGCGATTCATGCATACATCGTTGAACAAAAGAGAGGTCTTTACGAGCTAGATCTAAGTCAAGGGGATATTGATCTCCCCAGCTGAAAATATTGTCAACAGTATGGATAAAAGCGTTAGCAGTTGAGTGCGCTCCAGCTTGGAGATAAAAACATATTTCTCGAAAAATTATTTCATCGCTAAGATTGAGCTTCTCTCTGTTTATCAGCAGTGTTGTCAGAACATCTTTTGGTAAATCATTTTTATCCCTGTCTCCTTCATTAACATCATGGATTAATTGTTCTCTCCTATCACGACTTGGAGTGTAGAAGGATATTGCAAACTGATTCATTGCTTTTTTCACCTCTTGACGCACCTCATCTTTGTCACGAGTCGAATGCAGCAGAGTCGCACCTTCACTGAATTTCTTTACGATTGCATAAAGCGTCTCGGTTTGCTCCGCTTCAGCCGGGTCTTGGTCGATGCCAGCTATTGTTGCAGTCAAATTCATAGCACACCTGTATCCGATGACCGCCAAGTCTGCCTTTCCTTTTTGGATAAATGGACTGAGTGTCACATCAATTGTTCTTCCCAAAATCTCATGCTCCCAGTAACTAAAAATTTCTCTTCGGAAAAGTCGGTTCTCTAAACGGCGTCGTTCTCGATGGGCCTTCCCGTGAAGGTCTAGAAGAGTATCAGCCATAACTACTGCCCCTTCAGAATAACCTGCCTGTCTTAATTCCTTCGAACGAAAAGCCTCACGAACTTGCAACCAAGATGTGAGGTGCACTCTATTACTTGTTTCTCTTTGCATTTCCGGTTCCACCTAATTCAGGATAGGTTCCAGTTCATGGTTAAACCACTTGAGATAGTTGAGAGTTTCTTGCATGCCCTATCAACCCAAGATATGGAGGAGATTATTTCATTCTTTGATGAGCGTTCGTCTTGGCAAAATATTCCACACCCCCCAGCTGTCGGAAGGAAAGAGATAACTAATATGTTCCGTCCGATTATTAGTAAAAGCTCAAAAGTTCAGTGGGATATCGTCAACGCTGTATACGAGAGCAATCGAGCCTGGCTGGAAAGAGTCGACAGATTCTGGATTAACGACATTGAATATTCAGTTGAATGTAACGGAGTTTTTGAACTTGATTTATCTAAAGGAATTATTCTTACCGTTCGTGATTACGTTGATTTAGGTGAATGGAGAAAAAGGTTAGCTTCAGCCAAACTTAATTAAACGTTTTTGCTACTCATATGCTTTTTCCCAAGTGAGAATTTCACCCGCCCAGTTACCGACTTTCCAACCAGGTAGAGGTCCGTGATCCGGCCACAAATCATCAAGATTTAGCTTCTTCCCATCTGAGATTACCTCAACAATCCTACTCTTATCGTTTAAGACAGTTATATCTGACGTGGGATCAGAATCTACGATAATGATGTCTGCAAATTTTTCTGTCTCAATAGTCCCAAGGTCATTTTCCATTTGCATTGCCCAAGCCCCATTTTTCGTAGCCGTAGTAATTGCTTCGACTGGAGTTAAATCTAGGTAATTTACGAAAATTTCTAACTCTCTAGCGTGCCAGTGACCGTATGGAGTTAACGCAAAACCACTTTCTGAGCCTGAGAGTATCCTTACTCCGCTATCGTAGGCTTTTCGTATCATTTTTGCGGTTTGTTCAATTTCTCCACGGAAAATATCCTCCATCCCCGAACTAGCTTGAACCTTTGATCCAAAGTCAGCGAGGTTTGCTAGAAACGTGAACGTTGGACAAATAGATGCCCCATTCGCAATCACAGCTTCAAGACCATCGTCGTCCATAAACGAAGCATGAAGTATGAGATCGACACCTTCCTCGGCGCATATTCGAACGCTTTCTGTTCCCCGACAGTGTGCCATCACGGGTACTGAAAGTTCGTGAGCCGTTTGACATGCCGCTCGTATTTCTTCCCTGTTCCACACCATCAACTCTCCGGATCGGCCTGGTATTGAACCAGTAGCATGGAGCTTGATCCAATCAGCGCCATATTTGATATGACGGCGAACCCATTTCACAATCTCATCTTTAGAGTTAACGATTTGAGCATACCCAACAGTTCCTTCATCGGGAATCAAACGACCAGCTGTACCACCAACAGCTGTCAATAATGCTTGTACTCCCGTCTTGATTCGTGGCCCTTGTACAACACCGGCGTTGACTGCATCACGAAGGGCAGGGCCAATTCCATGCGAAGTATCTGGGTCCACAAATGAAGTAACTCCTGCCCTGAGCATCTTTCTTAAGTTTTGAGCAGCTATAAGTGCCACGAGCGTGGGGTCTCGATGGAAGAAAAGCTCATCATTAGATTGGACATCATCGAATGAACAATGGAGGTGAGAATCAATTAAACCCGGCATCACTGTTTTCTCCGAAGCATCGATTACAACGATTTCCTTATCCTCATGATTGTTCAAGACCTTGATTGCATCTTTTCCTATTGCAGTAATTTGATTGCCTTCGATAAGAATCCCCTCATTGGGTTTTGGGTTAGACCCAGTTCCATCAATAAGAGTTCCACCTGAAATCAGCATAATATCTTCCATAGGACTATGTTATTGGATAAGTAGAGTAAATAGAAGGGTTATCATGATACGACATTGTGTGTTACTTAAGTTCCACCCAGATACTTCAGAACAAAACAGAGAAGCTGCAGCAGCTGGAATTAGGGCCTTACCTGATTTCATTCCCGAAATTTCCAACTATTCAGTCGGCTTCGATGCGAAACTTCGTGACGATAATTATGACTTAGCTGTGGTCGGTGATTTCGCCAATTCAGAGGATTATTTGGTATACGCATCACACCCAAAGCATCTTGAAGTCATTTCCGAACTCTTGGTACCACACCTTGAGGGGAGGAGCGCTGTTCAATATGAATGTGGTTCAGAATGACATTTCGAATAGAAATTCAGAGTGACGATTGTATGAGTTCGGGGAAATGCGTCGCTGACTACCCGAATGCCTTCATGTTTGATGAAGAGGAACTTGCTTCCTTAATTCCTAACGAACCTCTTACTGATCAAGAAATGGTAAAGATCGCCCGAAACTGCCCAAGTAGAGCTATTTTAGTTTTCGATGAAAATAATATCCAGATAGACACATAGGAGATACTGGTATGAAGTCACTCATAGTTACAGGAGGGGCAAGTGGGTTAGGTCGTGCTATTGCTAAGAGGGCTAGTCAGGAAGGTTTCCGAGTAGGTATTCTTGATGTAAATGTTGATGCCCTAGAGGAAACAGTATCAACAATAACCAACTCTGTAGCTTTGGTAGCGTCGGTCACTTCAGCAGAAGAAATATCCGCGGCCATCGCCGCATTTGGCCAGACACCAGATGTTTGGGTCAATAACGCCGGAATCGTTAGATTTGCCCCCTTACTTGCACTATCGATAGAAGACTGGAGATCTGTAGTAGAAGTGAATCTCACAGGCACGTTTATCTGCTCAACGATAGTGGCTAAAGCAATGGCTGATAGAGGCTCTGGCTCCATTGTTAATATCACTTCAATCAATGGCATTTCGGCGGGAACCAACTCTGGAGCATACGGTGCTACGAAATCAGCAATTTCCTTATTGACACAACAAATGTCGTTAGAATGGGGAAATCTTGGCTTAAGGGTTAATTCATTAGCCCCTGGTCTAATTGATGGTGGAATGTCCGAGCCGATCTACTCAGAACCGGAATTTCGCAAGCTCCGAACAGAAAAGGTGCCTCTCGGGCGCTTAGGGGCAGAAGAAGATATAGCAGAGGCGGTATTATTTCTTGGATCTGACAAAGCTAGTTACATAACTGGTCATGAACTTGTCGTAGATGGAGGTATTATCAACTCAATAATTGCTAACCTCCCTCGGCCCTCAAATGTTGATTCGGTTGGGTTAGATGAAAACTGATTTCGAAATCGGTCTCAAAATAGCCCCGCATTACATTGACTGGGAAACGATGCTGTGGGCAGCTACTTACGCAGACTCGAATCCTATTTACACAGACTTTTGGAATTTCGATCACTTCTACCCCATCTATGGAGATTCAGAGGGTCCATGTTTAGAGTCGTGGGTTACCCTCTCTGCAATTGCTCAGGCTACTTCCAGAATAAGGGTAGGCTGCATGGTCAACGGAGTTCATTATCGGCATCCTGCTGTTTTAGCCAATATGGCCTCTGCGCTTGACATAGTTAGTAATGGCCGATTTGAGCTAGGGCTTGGAGCAGGTTGGAATGAAGAAGAATCAGGAGCATACGGGATAGACCTTGGTTCGCTAACTGAAAGATTTGATCGCTTTGATGAGGCCCTTGAAGTAATTATTTCACTACTGCATCAGGAAACGACTTCTTTCAAAGGGAATTATTTTGAATTACATGAAGCACTAAATAACCCCAAAGGACCTCAGGCAAGACTTCCAATTTGCATCGGAGGGACCGGGGAGAATCGAACGTTGCCCAGCGTGGCGAAGTTCGCTACACATTGGAACCTCCCTTCCTTTGATGAAGAAATGTTTCAACACAAGTTAAATATTCTGAAGAAACATTGCGAAACAGTCTCTAGAGAAATTACTGATATCAAAATCTCTACACACGTATTTGTGCAGGAGACCACAACAGATAAAGCAATCATAAAACAGATTCAAATGCAACGAGAAGCTGGTATCAACCAGTCAATTATCTATTTCCAGCCACTAGTCTCAACTAAAAGAATTGAAGCTGTTACCAAAGCAATTAATATTGAGGCATAGTATCAACTTTGAATGATCAGGGTGCCAAAGCTTCAAATGTTTCCCACTCAGGAATCTTAAAATTACCATCGTGAGGAAGTACTTGTATACATACATGGCTTGCTCCGGCTTGCTCATGCTCTCTTATACGCTTCTCTATCTGTTCAACAGAACCCCATGCAACTAATGAATCAATAAATCTATCAGAGCCTGAATCAATATCGTTTTCTGAAAATCCAAGTCTTTTCCAACTGTTTCGATAGTTTGGAAGAGAAGCATAGATCCGCAATGCACTCTTGGCTACACTATGCGCAGTCTCCTTATTCTGAGTTAAGACAACTTTTTGTTCGACACAGAGCAATTTATCACTACCTAAAATATCTCTGGCTTGATATGTGTGGTCTGGAGTAGTCCAATATGGGTGAGCTCCGTCAGCGAAGTCCGATGCGAGTTTTAGCATTTGGGGTCCCAGTGCTGCAATGATGCATTTAGGCTCCTGCCCGGGAGGCACAGAAGTATATGGAGAGTTTTTGAGCGATCCAAGATATCCACGCATTGTAGCGATGGGTTTTTCATATGGAATTTGTCGCAAACCTTCAACAAGTGGTGCATGTGAAATTCCTAGACCTAGAAGAAATCGTCCACCCGATTGCTCCGCAAGCGTCGCTGCTGCTTGACGAGTCACACCAGGGAGCCGATGATAAATGTTCGCTATGCCAGTAGCGAAATGAAGATTCTCGGTTCCTGATGCTAGATAAGCTATGTGAGCAAAGGGGTCTCTTCCGGTAGTTTCTGGAACCCAAAGAAAGGAATATCCAAGTTGCTCTATTCGTTGGCTAAACTCTTTGGATTCGCTAGCTGACATCGCATCAGTAGGATGCCAAACCCCTCTCTTTTTCAGAACTGATTTCTTTGTCATGATGAGAGGCTGGGGTAACGCGACATAAGCTTAGTGGGTCACTGAAGTTCTAGCCCGAGCTGCTCCCAAATTTCTTCTTTTTTCATTTCGAAAGTTTCATCATCAATTTCACCATTTGCTTTTGCCGCACTTAATTCAGCAAATTGACGATAAAGCTCTTCCTCGGGAGTCCCAATTCCACCATCTTCATCTTCAGAGCTTCTTCTTTCAGCTCTTTCAGCTCTTTTAGCTTCTTGTCTTTCCCTCTTGGTTTGCTCTCGCTGGCGTTTTCCCCAGCTTTCTCTTCCCTTGCTAGCCATAATGTAGTTTAGAGAGCTTTTACATTTAAAGCTTCGTCTCCCTTGCGACCTTCACCAATGTCAAACTCTACTTGTTGTCCTTCTTCTAGATTCTTAAATCCATCGCCACCGATATTGGAATAGTGGACGAAGACATCGTCTCCACCCTCACGCTCAATAAATCCATAGCCCTTTTGTGTGTTAAAGAACTTAACTGTTCCTGTTGCCATACTCATATCCTTATCGTTAGGCGTTATTGCGTTATCTACGGTAGACGATCATGAAGCAAATTCCTTCAATGAAGATGTTTTTCTTTAGCTTTCATCATTTTGTATTTAAAATATTTAATACATCGTTGATCAGTTCAGAGTGGCTTATTACCAAACCACGCGCCACAGGGGCTTCTTTGTTGAAAATAAAGTCGGTTCCGTCTAATTGACAGGCCACGAATCCAGCAGCACGAGCAACAGCAACAGGCGCGCAAACATCCCACTCATACAACCCAGAATTATGTATGTATACGTCGGCTTCGCCTCCCACAACTAAAGATGCCTTTACTCCTGCAGAACCACAACTTGCTAGTCTGGCACCCATCACTTCAGCAACATGCGCCGCCTGGTAGGAATTCCATCTGTTAGTAACGACTAACATGGGATTAGAGATGTTTCTCTGCTTGGGGAAGGGTGTTGCAGTCGAATAAAGTCTGTCCATTGATGGGCATGCAACAGCGCCAGCTACTATTTGACCATCTTCAACAAGAGCAATATGCACAGCCCATTCTTCACTACCCCTGTACGGGTAGTCCTGTGATCCGTCCAATGGGTCAACGATCCAAACACGACTCGCTCTGGTTCGGCTTCTATCATCGACCCCTTCCTCTGAGAGGACAGCATCGTCAGGCCGATGGGCACCTAGTTCATCCATAATTAAGTTATGAGCAAATATATCTCCTTTATCACGCAACACCCACGAGTTTATTCCTGTAGCGATGGCTGCGTCACGCAACTTCAGAAGTTCTAATCCAGCCTTCTCAGCAATGTACGAAGCTAGCTCATGATCATTCATTTAATCAAAGAATGAAATCTTTTATTCGGTCTTTGGGGCGTCCGATAATTGCTTTTTTGCCTTTTACGATCACAGGACGTTGCAGTAATTGCTTATGCTTCACCAATATCTCAACCACTCTTTTCGGGTTATTCACATAATCATCTGGATTCAACTCAAGTTTTTTGAATTTTGAATCTTTTCTAACGAGATCTTCTACTGGGTCCTCTAATCCTGCGACTATCTTTTCTAAAGTCGCTCTATCAGGTGGTTCCTTAATATAAAGGACAACTTGATAATTAACTCCTTCTTCCTCAGCGACCGCCAAGGCGTTGCGTGACGACCCTCAATGTGGGTTGTGATAAATGGTAATCATAATTTTACTCCTAGGATTACTTCCGGTTCATGAGCATACTATCTCACCCTAGATTTAAAAGGATTTCGCTATTTATTTGACCCACTCTAAGAGTGTTTCCCAATGCGATTGGAGTTTCGATTCTAAGTTAGTAAGAGACCCATCATTGAAAATTATTAGATCTGCTATTTCTCTTCGCTTATCGTCAGTTACTTGTGAACGTATTCTGGCGAGCGCATCCTGACTAGATAGTCCCCTTTCTTGCAGTCGTCTAACGCGTTCTTCTAGCGGGGCTTCAACTACTACAACTTTTCTATATAAAGGCTTTCCGTTGATATACGCCAGAGGTCTTTCGACTAGAACCGCCATGTCCAAAATAACGATTTCAGCAGTTTGATTTTTGAGTATGTTCAAGAGTCTGGCATTGATTCCGGGGTGTGTGATTGCTTCAAGCTTCTCAAGTTGAGTTTCAGAGTTAAACACTACTTTTCCTAACGCTTGACGATTTATCGTTTTATTAGGGTTCAATATGCTCTCACCAAATACTTCGATAATCATTTGATACTCATTTGATGAACATTCCAATACGTCATGCCCTACAGCATCAACATTAATTACGAAAGCACCAAATTTTTGGAAAACCGCTGAGGCAGTAGTCTTGCCTGCCCCGATACCTCCTGTTAGCGCTACGCAGAAACTTCGCATTTAGTAAACCCAATATGCAACTCGCGTAATGCTCGAAGGCAGAAGTTCTGATGATGGCTGAAGTCGTTTAAATTCTCTATGAACCACATTTTTTCAACTCGTTCTATGAGAACTTTAAAGCTTAGATATATCTCTCTTCTTGCTAAGGGGGCACCCATGCAGTAGTGAGTACCAAATCCAAATGCTAAATGCTGTCGGGAATTCTTTCTTAGGAGATCTAATTTGTCTGGATTCGCAAACTTTGTTTCATCAAGGTTTGCAGCGGCATAACGAACGTTGATAACCGACCCTTTGGGGATGGCCACACCATGAAATTCAATGTCTTCTGATGCCTCACGAAATAATCCTTGGACAGGGCCTTCAAGTCTTAATATTTCTTCGACAAGAACAGGCAAGTACCTCTGAGGGTCGCTTTTTAGTAAATCCCATTGATCTGGCTGTTGAATTAGTAACATTACCCCCGCAGATATAGCGTTAGTGCTTGTTTCTGAACCTCCAACAAAGGTATCAGCCATCATTTCAGCGTGAAGTTCTTCATCTGTTAAAGCCCGTCCCCATTCTGGAATTTTCGTATTTACTAGATCGCTCAACAGGCTGTCATCCGGAGTTTGTCGGAGTCGTTCGAATATTGGTTGGAAGTAATGCTGGGCTTCTATTTCCATTTCAGTGGACCAAATTGCTTCTTCTTCAGTTTGCATCATCCCCAATCTCTGCACCCATGCATCAGTCCAGGCTTTTATTTTCCAAATGTCATCTTCAGGGACTCCTACCTGATGGCCTATGACAATTAATGGTAGAGGAATCGCAAATTCACGAACCCAATCACATCTCCCGTTGTCAATGAACTCGTTGATCAAGCGGCCTGCTAACGATTCAACAAACGAATCCATTTGTTGAATCTTTTGCGGACGGAAAGCATGTGCGAATAGTTTTCGCATTTCTTTATGTTCTGGGTCATCCCGGCCAGCTAGCGTAGGTGCAGGAACCCAACCCTTTTTCTTGTAAATATCACGAAGCATAAGAGACCTGTTATCAATCTTTGATTTATTGCGCTTATTGCGGAACTTTTTAGTGCTCTTCAATACATCCTGCACATCGTTATATCTAGTGATTATGAACATTCCAGATTTCGGGTCCTGCCAAACAGGGGCATTGTTACGAAGTATTTCATATGCCCTATAGGGACACTCTGATATTTCAGGATCAAAGAAATCTACATCTGCTTTATTGAATTCTTCCATGCTAATTTCCGTCAATTGGCATTGAATTTATTGCTGTTCGAAAGTGATCTGCTTGAGTTTGCTTAGCTAGTCGGGCAGCAATATCAGTCCATTCATCATCTAATCGGATACCAGATGAGTCAGCGGCTATATTCAAGCTTCTGAATATAGAGATAGTAGTCGCTGCGTCTACCATGCCTCCGACTCCAACTTCGTCTATTAATTTTGCTCGAGCTTGAACCAAATTACTATCTCTTCGATGAACTGCTTCCGTAAATGCTATTAGAGCTTCAGCATTAGGTATACCTGATGCTGAACCTGATCCTTTTATTGCATCAGCTAGATCCAGGTCTGAATTCAGTGCTTTGCTACTCGAACTGAGGAACATAGTATGGGCACTAGTTCAATAGAAGCACTCATTAATTGCTGATGTTCTTGCTGCTACGAGTTCAATTTGCTGTCTTGATAAATTTCGGTGATTCCAAATCATTTCAGCAAAGTTAGTACCTGAATACATAGCCCTAACAAGCAACATTCGTCTTGCATTATCTGCTTGAGCAAGACTTAACGATACAGCAACATGCGGTAAACCGTTAGCCGGAAAAGTTGGCAGAAATCCCACTCCATCTATTAAGTCTCCGGGTCTTGTATATGATGGCTTCCCAGCTTCGATATCTGGCAATTTTTCGCGAACATAACCAAGAATGTCCGAGAGGGAATATATCGGCACCATTTGAGAGACTATCGAAGCAAGTTCGGCGTACCTATCTTCACCTAACCCTTCAACGATTTTTTCAAAGGTATCTTTATCGATTGAGGAAGATTCATAGGTTACTTTCCGGACAACAGCCCTAGTGAATGGTGTTATTATTTTCGTTCCTTCATTAGAATATGTGGATAAATCTGTAATTCTTTCTGTCAACGAAGGAGGACTGGAATCTCTCACCTCTTTAGCGATTTCGATTCTCTGTTCACCTGACCACCAATCCCCTGGTTTTCCTAGATTTTCCCATACTATTTCAAAAGCTTGGATAATCTCGATAGGTAGTAGTGGCTTTAACGCATCAAAAGGTGCCATACTAATAACTAAACTTTAGGTTCCTTGGGAAGACCTAAAACCATTTCGCCTAAGATATTCCTTTGGACTTGTGAAGTTCCAGCGTAGATCGTTCCTGCTCGTGCGTTGTAAAAAGCCCCTATCCATGAGGCGCTTTTATTCGGGGCTCCTGGATTGTCGGCATGGAACGAGGTCGAGGCTTTAGCTCCGGAAGTAACTAAAGATTCACTACCTAAGATGTCCAGAGCTAATTCAGTTATCCGTTTATGGTATTCAGACCAGTAAAGCTTAAACATGCTTTCCTGAGGACCTGGTTGTTTTCCCTTCAAGAAACCAGTGAGGGTTCTCATTCCAAGGAGACGCATTATTTCTACTTCGATATATGATTGAGCGAGTCTTTGGCGGTATGCGGGTTTAATGTGCTTATTTTTTTCAATAGCCAGCTTGATTAGTTTATCCATTTCGTATCGAAACATTATTGGCATTGTGGCAGCACTCTCGCCTCTTTCGTAACCAAGCAATGTCATCGCAACTGCCCAACCTCCATTAATTTCGCCGACAACATTTTCTTTATCTGTTCGAGCATTGGTAAAGAACGTTTCGTTAAAATCAGATTCCCCTGAAATCATTTCTATCGGACGCATCTCAACCCCTAGTTGATCAACAGGGCATAGCAAAAATGAAATACCTCTATGCTTTGGTGCATCTTTATCAGTGCGGCAAAGAACAAATATCCAGTTGGCGAACTGTCCGGCAGATGTCCAAATCTTTTGGCCATTTATTATCCATTCATCCCCATCAAGAATCGCTGAACAACCTAGCCCTCCTAGATCAGATCCCGCATCAGGTTCTGAATACCCCTGACACCAAACATGTTCTCCAGAGATTATTTTAGGCAAAAATGTTGATTTCTGCTCTTCTGAACCCCAATGCAATATCGTGTTACCGACCATCTGGATGCTAAAAGCATCATTTGAACCGCCTGATGGTACTCCCGCTTTCATAAATTCTTCGGCGAGTATGACTTGTTCAAGCTCACTTAATCCTCCGCCTCCAAAATTTTTAGGCCATGCCGGTGCTAGATACCCATTTTCAGCCAGCAATGGTCGCCAAATATCATTGGCGAATGCATATGCCTCATCAGGATTTAACGATCCTATTCCTTCCCAATCAGCGGGTAAATTGCGTGAAAGAAAAGCTTGGACAGTTGTTCTAAAATTTTCTGCTTCCTCTGAATAAGTTGGTAACAAGATTCCTCAATTCCTCAATAGCTCACAAGTGCACAGCTTATTGGCCGATTACACCCTTTTCTTTTAGGCCTGCAATAGTTTCTTCGGTGTAACCTATACCTCTGAGTGTTTCATCATTATGTTGACCTCGGTGCGCTGCACTGTATTTTGGTTCAACTGCAGTGATAGAGAATCTTGCGGCTGGTTTAGGTTGTCGCACGAATCCGGCGTCAGGATGTTCCCACTCGACCAAAGTTCCGTTATGGATGACTTGTGGGTCAGAAATTGATTGTTCTCCTGTAAGAACAGGTCCACTTGGTACATCAGCTTCAATTAAAGCCGTAATGGCTTCTTCGCAGCTCATTTCAAGAAATGCTTCCGCAAGCATCTCTCCCAACAGGACAAAATTCTCCGGATTTGCTGCGAGAGCTGCCATAGAAGAGAACCTTTCGTCTTCACCCCACTCAGGGTGACCTACTGCAGCACATACACCTGAACGTTGATTGTCTGAAGCGGCGAAATACACTATCTTCCCGTCATTACATTCTGTCAGGTTATAAACAGATGACAATAGAATTCCACCGTTGGCGTCATCATCAACCATAGTCAAGTCCATCATTCCATCAGGCCAAAAGAAGTACATACATGCGTCAACCATTGGGATTTCAACGTGTTGCCCAACACCAGTCTTTTCTCGTGCCAATAACGCTGCAGTCGTCGCTTGGGCAACGGTCAGTGCTGTTGATTTGTCAGCATAAAGATTTCTAATTAAATCAGGAAAAGGTATTTGAGGATTCAACTGGCGACTAATCACTCCACATATTCCCTGAATAACAGGGTCCAGAACCGGTCGACTGGAATACGGCCCTGTAGGGCCAAACCCACTTATTGATACATAAATTAGATCGGGGTTAATGGATATTAAATCTTCATAGCCTAATCCAAGCCTCTCAATTGCCCCGGGACGAAAGTTTTGCACGAAAACGTCAATATCTTTTGTGAGTTCCTTAATGATTTCAACACCGTCTGCTTGTGACAAATCCAGTGATAGAGAATTTTTTCCTCTGTTATTATTCATATAGAACGCGCCTATTCCGCCTTTATCAAAAGAGGGAAGTCTTGTCATATCCCCAAGCCCACCGACGGGTTCCACCTTCAGGACTTCTGCGCCTTGGTCCCCGAGGAGCATCGTTGCGAAGGGTCCGGAAACAACTTGAGTTAAATCTAGGATTTTGAAACCATCTAATGGTCCAGTCATGCAATCTCCTTTATATGTTTAGCAAAGCTATTCTCTCACTATATTCCGACAAAATCTATCAACCTAATTTTCTCAGTTCTGACTTAGTCTTCGATAGGAGCAGCGGCGTAATTAAACTACGAGGCTTTCATCTTCAGTTATTCGATGTTCTCCATCACCAAATGTTGAAGAGCCTTTACTATCCGCAATTGCTAAACCTACAAAAATCCCTGCTATGACAACTAAAGAAAGCATAGCCCCTGATGAAAGCATCACAAGGACTGGTGCCGGGCATGTTCCTGCAATCGCCCATCCACTTCCGAAGATAACCCCACCCCTTATATGACTAGCATTAATATCTGACCTTTGGAGAGAGATAATGCCACCAAGAGATGTCTTAGTATTGCGCGATTCTAAGATTCCCAACCCCAAAGTCGCTATGGCAATAGCTGATCCCATGAATCCAAATACATAAAATTTATCAAGTCGCAACATATTGTGTATCGTGTCGTATTCATGGAGCGAACCAGCGGCTAGTACACCACCAAACATTGCTCCAAAAACCAGTCCGATTAAATTCCTCTTAGGATCTTTCATAATTTGCCGCCTGAAATCAAACGAACTAATCCTGTTGTAACTACAGCAGAAGTCATGAAAGTGATAGTCGCAGCGATTGATGACTTTGATCGTTGAGCGGTTCCGCAAATCCCATGACCGGAGGTGCATCCACCACCTAGCTTTGCTCCATAACCGATTAATATTCCACCAAAAAATATAGTAGGAATGACTAACCAAAGCGGAGCAGCATTTCTGAAAGCATCAAACCCTTTTCTAAAGCCTTGAGAATCTTGAAGGAATTGAGTTACGATGAACCCCCCCATTGCTAAACCTACGAAGTACCAGACTCTCCATGTCGTTTTGTGTCCGGTTCGAAGAACAAGATTTTTTGTATGCACGTAGGCACCGCTAGCTCCTAGAGGCTGGTTCATAACTCTAAAAAAGCCTATGGTAACCGCCCCGAGTATGGGTCCTAGGATGTACCAACTAACCTGTTGAGGTAATATAGCTCCAAGAGCGATTCCAATTGTCATAAAAATCACCGTATTTGCAATGTGTGAGTTAGGCAACCAATAGACTAAAATTACGGGGGGTTAGAATCATGACAGATCTTCAAGAAAAGGCAACTTATCAAGTCGGGATTCCCCGTGATAAGGCACCCGAACCTGAACTTGGAACAGATCCAATAATTTTTGGAGATCGATATTATTCTCAGGAGTTCTCCCAAAGAGAATGGGAACGGATGTGGACTAGAGTTTGGCAGATAGCCGGGCGAGTTGACCAAATCCCCTCAGCAGGTGATTACGTTAATTATGAGATCATGCACGAGTCCATAATATGTGTTCGTGGTGATGATTCTCGAATACGAGCCTTTTACAATGCGTGCCAACATCGCGGCAACCAACTTGTTACTGCAGAAGTAGGTTCATTAGCTACAGGTGAATTTCAATGCGCATACCATGGATGGAGATTCAACAATTCGGGAGAATGCACCTGGGCATATTGCGAGGACGACTTTCCTCAAGGGTCACCATGCGGCAAAGCAAACCTTGTAGAGATACCTTGTGATACTTGGGCCGGTTTTATCTGGTTTAACATGGATCCCAATAGCCGCCCGCTAAGAGATTCATTGGAGCCTGTCGCTTCTCATTTAGATTCGTACCGAATGGAAGAAATGAAGCGAACCCACTGGGTCACTATTGAGGGTCAGTGGAACTGGAAGTGTGTGCAAGATAATTTTAACGAAAGTTACCACCTTCCTTTCGTTCATCCCCAGACAGTCGCCACTATGAATGAGCATCATACTGGTTGCCAATTTGACCTTTACCCATCTGGGCACTGCCGCATGCTCATGCCAGGTGGCGGCCCCGGTCCCCATTTTCGAGGTTCAGCAGAAAAAACTTTCAAAAGCATGCAACAAACATTTGAGTTCTGGGAATTTGATGCAGAACCTTTCAGAGAGGATCTATCTGGACTTCGCATAGCTCTCCAAAGACAGAAGCGAGAGCTTGCTGAATCTAAAGGATACGACTTTTCTAAATACTCAGATGAGCAATTAACTGACCATTACCATTACACCGTCTTTCCTAATATTTCATTTAGTATGAAGCCCGACGGATGCATCTTTCTTCGGTCTGCTCCCCACCCAAATGATCCGAACAAATGCCTCTTTGATATGTGGTATCTGACCATGTTTCCCAAAGGAGCTCAAGAATACTACTCAAATTCTATGCGTGATTGGGTATCTATTGATCATCAAGTTAATCACGTTACAGGATTAGCCGGAGAAGTCAGCTGCGGTCCAGGCATTGATCAGGACGTTGCAATATGGTCAACTCAACATAAGGGGCTTCGGTCTCGGGGATACCAAGGCGAATACCTTCCTACGCAAGAAAGAAGAATACGTTATTTCCATGAGACCCTTGATAAGTATCTTGCTATGGATCCGGCATGAGCGGAGAAGACTCTCATATTTTAGGGAATCTTGATGATCTAGATGAGGGCTCGATGCGAGTGTTCGAAGACATCGGAGATTATGGAATAGTTGTTTGCAAAGTTAACGGTGAGTTATTTTCTTTAGAAGACAACTGTAGCCATGCTGATACACCACTTAGTGAGGGACGTTTACGCTCCTATAACCTCACTTGCCCCTTGCATGGAACATCCTTTGATGTAAGAACTGGAGAACACAGCGGTCCCCCTGCCTATCAAGGAGTTCCTTGCTTTCGAATAAATATTGATGACGGGGTGGCTGTTGCTACCCCATTAAACAACAAATCAAATAACGATGACGGATATGGGGGCATTGGAGGAATGTTCCAGACACGGTAGGGCATTAGGTGATGGATACGATAGATAATTCAATAATAATTGTAACAGGTGCGGCGCAAGGGCTTGGAAAAGCTATCGCTAAACGACTGGTTGAAGATGGCTGCAACGTTTCAATAACTGACCAGAATCCCAAAGTTAAAGAAACTGCTGAACTCATTGGCGCTGATGCTTTTATTGGCAATGTAGGAGACCCTAACCATGTAAAGAGTGTCGTTGATTCCGTAATTTCGACTCACGGAAAAATTGATATCTTAGTCAATAATGCCGGTGAAGTTTTTCCTACAGGCCCGACTGATGATTGGGAAAAAACGATTGAAATGTTTGATCGGATTTTCACTTCAAATACAAAAGGAGCCTACCTATTTGGTCGAGCCGTAGCGACTTCAATGATATTGAATAATTCTGGGCACATAATCAATGTCAGTACAGACCACGTTAAGCCCTCTCCAAATTCTGCACGGCATCATGGACATGGCAACATGGATCTTTATAACGCTAGTAAATGGGCTTTAAATGGACTTACTTTTGACTGGGCCAAATCACTAGCGAAATATAACATTCGAGTAAATAACCTATGCGTGGGAGCAACCGATACAGAAATGCTCCGTAAGTGGAGCGGACAAAATGCTGACCCAGAATGGGTGAAGAGTTGGATGCGGCCAGAAGATGTAGCTGGAGTTCTTTTAGAGATCATCAAAGAAGGACCTACTGGAAGGACCGGAGATAACGTAGGCCTTTATGCCGGCTTTGACTGTGTTCTTCCACCCGCAGAGACATAAATCTAATTCAAATTTCTGTATCTAGTTCCCAACAGCTATAGATGCCTTTTAAGTAAAGAGACTTCAATTTCGGTTCAGCTCCTTCTACCAATTTTGCGCTGGAGTAAGAGTCAAGAAACATCTCAGATGCTGTGACTGCGGAATCTCGAACAATTGCATACAAGGATCTTGAACGTTCTTTTGGGACGGCTGGATGCACGGAAGGCCTCCCAAGCGAAAATGCTATTCCGGAAGGTAGGCCGTCTGCCCTATATTGCCCACGAGGTTCTCGCTGACAGAGATCTTTTCTACCAACAATAAATTCGTTGGGATTATTGAATTGTCTAGGGTCTCTATTTGCTCCCGCAGCTGAGCACATTACTAAGCCTCCTTGAGGGATTAGCCGACCGAATCGCTCAACTTCATATTTTGCAAAGCGTTCAGCTGAGAGCACTGGAGGGCTGTGCCTTAAGGTCTCAAGCCATGCAAACTTGAGCAACCTTTTATCTTCGGTAACTTTTTCCATCTCAGTTTCTGTAGTCAAAAGGTTAAACCACAAGTTAGCTAAACCACCTATAAGTGTCTCTTGGTCTATATCAAATAATGTAAGGAGGAGATCCTGAGTTGTGACTTCTCGGTCCAAATTAACATTAAGCAAGATAGCGCTTATTAAGTCATCTTTCGGAGTGTCACGCCGAACATCACATATGCCTGCTAACAATTTCTCTATTTGGATAAGGGCTAGCATTCCTCTTTGTTTTTGGATGGGGTCCCATGCTTTAGCAAGAAGTGACTCCCAGTAGAGGCTTATGAATTCATTTTGATTATTTGCAGGGATTCCAACAACTTTTGCGAATAGGAGAAGAGGGACTCTCGCACAAAATTCTGTTGCCAAGTTAATTCTGTTACCCGAGAAAGAATCTAGAACTTCACCTACTACATCATGGATTCTAGTGTCTACTAAACTCTCATATTGCTTCTGTACCTCTATATCGTTCCAGAAACTAATACCACTATCACCCATAGATACGCACCAACTTTTCGGACGCGTCTCAAAATTCCTATCATCAACGAAAACAGATGTGACATCATCATAACGTGTCAACCAAAATCTATTATTCAACCAATCCCTGTAACAAGGATAGTTCTCCCTAAGTGTCTCAAGAAGTGGATAGGGATTATCTAGATATTCGTTAGAAATTAATTGACGAGGCTTAATCAAATTTGTAGTTTCCCCTACTCTTTCTCGTTGGTACACCTCATACGTTCGATATCCTGGGGTAGCAGCTGGCTCATCATCATGTTCATATTCTTCTAGAGGGGCCATATTGTTAGGTGGGTATATCGAAATCAATCCATAATTCGCGGATTGACCCTAGACCTATAGGAGCGAGAGAAACGTCATCAATATCTTTGGGCATCAGATCCTCGTTAATTCTTGCATTTGTAAACGCTGATTCAAGAATCCGTGACCCGATTACAGTCTCTTGATGCGATATCCAAGCGCCAGGACATAGATGGGGACCCACACCAAAAGCCATGTGGCTGCACTTACCTTCTTTATCATGTCCTGATCTCAGAATTTTGCCAGTATAAAGATCATTGCGAAAGATGTTGAACTCTTCAGGGTCCGAAAAGACTCTTTCATCATGATTTGCTGATACATCAACCATGTGGATCAAGGAACCAGCAGGTATGGTCACACCGTGCATGATTATTTCATTCGTGTTATGCCTGGGCTGGCCACCGATAGATGTCGAATGTCTGAGCATTTCGTGAAAAGCGGTATCCCACAAATCGTTGTTACTTTGAACAGCATCGTATTGACTCCTATGTTGCAGCAATAAATACCATAAGTTCATTATCGCTCCCCTGGTAGTCTCTCCTCCTCCACCAACAACTAAAGCTATAAAAGACGTAATTTCTTCTGTAGACATTACGTCACCATCTATTTCAGAATTGCATAGTTCTGAGATGATATCCATGCATATCTCATCACCTAATTCGTCTTTTAAATATGTTGGGTTTCCCCTCTTTTCCTCTACAAGATTTTCAACGTATTTCTCTAAGTCCTGTCGAGCTTCAAGTCCTTCATGGTGTGTTTCTGAACCTCCTAGTCCGGACATCATAGCGTCGTACCACCAGGTAAATTGCTGCCTTGCTCTTTGTGGTATTCCCAATACTTCTGCGACGACGCTAATAGGAAACTCGTTAGCAAAAGCCTTTCCTAATTCCAGAGTTGCTATATTTTTCTTCTGGTCTATCACCAAACCCTTCGGGTTATCCGGTGCCCACCATTCTTGAATTAATTCTTGCGCAATTGCCTCGAGTGCGTGCAATCTTTTAGTAAGTGCTGCACCTACCAAATGACGGCCATATATATTTCTTCTTCGCCGATGCTCTATGCCACTCAGCTCCAGTTGCGTGTTTCCTAGAACGCCACTTGATGATCCTTTGGGTATCGTGTTGAATCCTATTTCGTCAAAATAACAATTAGTGACGTCTTCATAACGCGTAACGAAATAACAGTTGTGGAGTTCATCATGAAAAACTGGATAATGATCTCTCATTATTCTGTAGTACGGATAAGGGTTTCGCCCAAATTCTCCGCTGTCAAAGATACGGGGGTCAATGAATGGAATTCCGTTTTCATCAAAACCCATATCGACTGCTTCGCCCACAGGCATATACGGGAATTTCCTTTGAGCACCAGCATGGTCCGTATTTAATCCAAGAACCTCATCCATTGAATTATGTGTTGATTTTCTATCCATAGATACCCTTAGGTTAGTATGCGAATTCGCTTTGCTCCATCTTCAATGCAACCTCAAGGAACTATTCCATTTCTTCTTAGTTCTTCTCTGTCCGATTCGCTAAGTCCTAACTCAAATAAGATTTCATCAGCGTGTTCGTTAAGGAGCGGAGCGTTGGAAAGGTTAGATAGCTGGCTTTTGCTAAAGAGAGTAGCATGCCTGGGTGTACGAACTTTTCCTGCTGTTTGGTGATTCCATTCAAAGAATGTCTTGTTGTGAAGCACTTGCGGATCTTCATGAATGTTCTTTATTGCTATGACTTCACCGCATGGAACAGAGTTCTCATGCAAGTTCTGAGCAATTTGAGCGGTGTCAAATGTCCTAAATGCATCAGCGATTAGAGATCCCAAAATCTCATTATTATTACCTGCATGACGTGCCTCTCGTGTGGAGAACCTTGGGTCATCAAACCACTGTGGATTACCAAGTGACTGATACAGCCCTTTGATTTGATTATCAGTAACTGCAAAATACACGATATGGCCGTCTTTAGTTTCCGTAATATTCATTAGGCGACTGAGATGAGTTCCCGTTTCGGCATCTTCGTCAAGTAAAGTTTCCGCCATTCCTCCATCAGGCCAAAGAAAGGATATAGCCACATCGACCATTGCTATATCAAGCGCTTGCCCCCCTCTCCCCTTTTCACGAGCATATAGTGCGGATGTGATAGAGAGAGCAATCTCCCATGCTACGGCTTTGTCAATAATTGCAGTCCGCATAAGGTCCGGAAACGGAATTTCAGGATTGACTTGAAGGCTTACATATCCGCATTGTGCCTGAAGAACCGGATCGTATACAGCTCGTCCTGCATAAGGCCCATCTTGGCCGTATCCAGAAAGTGAGACATAGATAACAGACGGGTTGATATCTCGTATTGCTTCGTAATCAAGACCAAGATCGCTGATTTTTCCTGGCCTCATTGATTGCACGACAACATCAGCGTCACGTATGAGGTTCAGTGCTATCTCTCTCCCAGCTGACTCTTTAAGATTTATCTGGATGGAACGCTTCCCGCGATTGCAATTAAGAACTGCACTATTTAACCCGCCTTTTGAGAATCCTGAACTTCGAGTAATGTCGCCGATGCCTGGGTACTCAACTTTCGTTACTTCGGCTCCAAGCTCAGCTAATAGCATCGTGCCCACGGGACCAGCAACAACCTGTGTGAAGTCAATGACTTTGATACCTTCTAATGGACCCATCGATTACCTTAAAGCTTGATAAACGGCAGCTTTAAGCTCCCGCCTTATAGGGTAAAAGCTTGACGGCATGAACTGTGTCATGAATATGCAAGTTATCTCTTCTATCGGGTCTACCCAGAATATTGTGCTCGCAGCACCCCCCCAACCAAAAATTCCTTTTGATCCCAACGTAGCATTGGAAATAGGGTCTTCAAGAACTGAAAACCCAAGACCAAATCCCATTCCTTCCATAGTCGTCTCTGAAAAAGTTGACTGCCCAAAATCATTCAATGTAAGTTTATTTGGCAAGTGATTGGATGCCATGAATTCAAGTGTCTTACGACCTATTACCCTTACTCCGTCAATCTCACCACCTTGTAGAAGCATGTTAACGAAACGTTGATAATCATCAGTCGTTGAAACTAGTCCGCCACCTCCAGATACGAATATTGGCTTATTCAGGTATTGACTCGTAGAACAATCATCGATCTTCGTTAAAGAATCGTCTTTTGAAATAGCGTAATTTGAAGTGAATCGTTCCCTCCCTATAGAGCTTACAGAAAATGCCGTATCTCCCATTTCTAGCGGGTCGGTCACATGTTGCTTTAAATACGCATCAAAAGGAATTCCGCTAATAACTTCGACTAGGCGACCGCACACATCTGTTGACATAGAATAATTCCAGCTTGTTCCTGGATCAAATAAAAGTGGCATCTCTGAAAGACGCTTTACTGTTTCCTCAAGGTCAAGCACTTCATCTTCGTTTAAACGCATCGCTATACTTCCCAGATTTGATTCTCGATACATTTTGTCCAGATTGTTAGAAAAGTGAAAAGAATAAGTTAATCCAGATGTGTGCATCAACATGTCCCTCACGGTGAGTGCAGTTTGCGCAGGTCGAAGGACAGGTTTCAAGTATGAGCCTCCCACAAGAACCTGTGGGTTTGAAAATTCAGGAAGGAATCTGTCTACCTCGTCCTCAAGAAGAAAGCAGCCCTGTTCATAGAGTTGCATTAGTGCAATTGAAGTCAGTGGTTTAGTCATAGAGTAAATGCGGAAAATTGCATTTTCTGACAGTTCCTGATTTGTTTCGATATCTGATTTTCCTACCGAATGACGAAGAACTACTTCACCTTTATGGGCCACTTGTACCTGAGCGCAAGGAAATTTCCCATCGTTAACATATCGATCGCATAAATTTTCTAGAAGAGTTAATCTCTTGGTATTAAAACCAGTACTCATTTCCCACCCTTAAAAGCCTTTTGTACAGTTACAGTTTAGACTGACATAAATCATTCCTGTAAATGACAGACTTAACATTATGACTTCGGATAAGCAACATCAGCAAAAGAAAACTGATTTCATCAGAGATTTAGTTAGAGCCGATCAATCCTCAAAAAGACATTCCGGTAGGGTTCAGACAAGATTCCCCCCAGAGCCTAATGGCTACCTGCATTTAGGGCACGCAAAGTCTATATGTTTGAACTTTGGAATTGCCGAAGAGTTTGGTGGCATATGCAATCTTCGCTTTGATGACACAAACCCTGTAACAGAAAGCGTTGAGTTCGTTCATTCCATCCAACGCGACATTGAATGGATACTTGGAAAACAAATATCTACCCGGCCGCTATTTGCTTCAGATTATTTTGAGCAAATGTTTGAATGGGCGGTATTACTAATTGAAAAGGGCAAAGCATACGTTGACGACCAAGATGCCGAAACGATATCAGAATTGCGGGGTAACTTTACTGAAGTTGGAGTCGATAGTCCCTTCCGAAAAAGAACTCCTGAGGAGAACCTCAAACTTTTCCAAATGATGCGAGATGGCGATTTTCCAGAGGGAAGTTGCGTTCTAAGGGCCAAGATCGCTATGGATCATGAGAATATGAATATGCGTGACCCTGTCCTATATCGAATCAGAAATGAGTCCCACTTCCGGACGGAAAATGATTGGGTCATTTACCCCACATATGACTGGGCTCATGGGCAATCCGATGCTATTGAGAATGTCACACATTCTCTGTGCACACTTGAATTTGAGTCACATAGACTCCTCTACGATTGGTTTATCGAACAGCTTGAAATCCCACTTGATAAACGCCCCTATCAGAGTGAGTTTGCACGCCTCAACTTTACTCATACTGTTCTATCTAAACGCCTATTAAAGCGTTTAGTTGAAGACTGCGTTGTTGAAGGGTGGGATGACCCAAGAATGCCTACAATCTCTGGATTAAGGAGAAGGGGTTACCCATCAGAGGCGATAAGAAATTTTTGCGATCATATCGGTATAGCAAAAACTAATAGCACACATGAAATTGAACTTCTAGAGTCATTTGTTCGAACCGAACTAAATCAATCAGCACAAAGACGGATGGCTGTTATCGATCCAGTGAAATTAACAATAACGAATTGGCCAACAGGGAAATTAGAGTACCGTACTGCAATAAACAACCCTGAAGACAAGTCCGCAGGAACAAGAGAAATTCCTTTCTCAGGCAACTTACTAATTGAACGCGAGGATTTTATGGAAGACCCTCTGCCTAAATTCTTCCGCTTATCTCCGGGCAGGGAAGTTCGTCTTCGATACGGATACTTTGTTACGTGCACTGGTTTCATCAATGATGAGAATGGTGACCTTGTAGAAATTCTTTGCACATACGACCCAGAGACCAGTGGCGGAAAAGCACCTGATGGACGCAAAGTCAAAGCTACGATCCATTGGGTAGAGGAAGCTAATAGCCAAAGAGGTTCGGTCGCTACATATGCCCGTCTCTTCTCCTCAGAGAAACCGGATGCCTTTGATGACCCATTTGATGATCTTAATAAAGAGTCGCGAGAAGTTTTTGAAACAGCAACCTTCGAGCCATCAATATCAGACGTAGAAAACGGTGAAGTAGTGCAATTTGAACGCCTTGGGTACTTTTGCCGTGATGAATCAAAAGAAATCTTATTCCACCAAACGGTTGGGCTTCGTGATGAATGGGCAAATATTCAAAAACGTAATAAATCTAAGTAGCGGAAACTCTTTCTTGCGGAGCTCGCACTCTTCCGTCTCCATGAGAGAACAGGACATCGTTATAGCCTTTCCCTTCAGGTAAAGCTTTTATGTAGTCATCTTTATGAAAACTCACATAAACAGTTCGTCTACATTTACCCGATTTAGTTGGTGCAGGAGCTACATGCAAAGTATGACCATAATGAACCGTCACATCACCTGGACTTGCTGATACTGGAATAGCACTATCCGTTACATGCGCTATGTCCAATCCACCTGAGAATTGATGAGATCCGGGCAAAAACATCAATTGGCCAGTTTCATCATTTGCTTCATCAAGCTGTATTCCAATGTTCAATCCTGGGCATATAAGCGGGTGACCGCCCATCCCACAATCACGATGCCAAGGTAAATCTGACAGTCCATATTCAATTTCTGGAACCTTCATTACAACAGAAATTCCATCACCATGATCTGGCGTTGGGAGAAGATTCTCATCAGCGAGATTTGCGAGGACGCTCAAACGTTTATCGTTCGGGAGTCGAGTGAAGTAATCCGAGCCCTCATTAAGATACGTTACCCGACAGCAATGCTCATTTCCGTTTCTATCAGTTGCCCACCACGACCTTTTATCATGGGTAGATGCAATTGATTTACGTTCCTCAACTTCACTAGACATTAACTCTATCTCCTCAGAATCGAAGACATTTTGGACAAGGATGAAACCCAATTTTCTCAGTGACTTCGTCATTTTCTCTTCATCCGAGCCATATTGAAAGATGTATCTACTTTCATCCGGTATATCCTCAGGCGAGAAAATCGGTCGCTTGTTGTAGAGCGCTTGCAGCGGAGCTTCCCAAGCTGCGACATGGTTAAATTGTCCTGAGATTACCGCAATTTTATTTTGCAGTATTAATCCCATCATTGACCAAGATTCACTCGCTAGGTTTTCCCATGATTTTCTATCAGTTTTCAGGACTACCTTGGCTTCATTGATAAGCCCATCAAGCAGGATTCCCTCTTCGGTTGATAAAAGCCTGAATTCAAAATCGTTATCCAACTTAACACCTAGAGAACGCCCTAATCCCACTGCATGGGCCGCCTGTTTCCCAAGCGCCCCCCCACCGGTGTCATTCAAGATTTCTTTGTGTAATTCTGCGATGCCACGTTGAGGAAAGAAAGAGGAGTCAAGTTCCATCTCTTTAGTGTACTCTCCACCTCTTGTCGAGGGAATTCTTCCCTTACCAACATTTACAGCCATTCGGATTTCAGGTGGGCTGGTAAGGGACGAATTCTGGGATACCAGGGCGACCGAAGTGGATCCCCATCTTTCAGCGAGAGCGAAAGACCTGGAGTTAGTGGCACTGTTGGCTTAGTTTCTGGTCTCGACGCGTAGCATATATCATCACCATAAATTCTGATAGTGATAGCTCTTCTTTTACCCAGAGCAGAAGTAGGACCACCTCCGTGAAGAACACTCGGGTGAGCAATAATAATATCTCCAGGCGTTATCTTCCATGAACGAATATCGAAGTTATTGCGGTCGCTTTCTATATCAGGAAGAGGCGGGAACGATCTTCCATAATGCGGTAGCGTGGGGTCTTGCGACACTTTAGATGGGTTAAAACCATCAAAGATTACACCTCTATGAGAACCCGCAACATACTCCAAGCATTCATCTTCTCCTAAAGAGTCTAGTGATATCCACGCTGAAGCTATTTGGTTTCCTTGAATTGGCCAGTACGGCGTGTCTTGATGCCATGGTGTTCTAGCCGAGTTCCCTTTTTCTTTGATAAAAAATTCATCTGAATATAACCATAAGTTTTGAGACTCAATTAGTTCTCCGATTAGATCTGCAATCGGGGAATCATATATTAATCTTTTAATTTCGGGGATGACCTCGAAATTTCGGATTGTTTCTATGAACTCTCCTTCTTCCCCTTCAAAGAAACGATGCATTTCCTGACTGCTGTTATTAAGAACACGCTGCAATCCTAATTCTAATAAAAGAAGCCATTCTGAATGAAGAACGTTCTCCAACATGACAACCCCATCATTTTTGAATGTTTCTTTGACAGCATTGGTGATAGAGGACAGCGGATCGATTACTGGTTTTTTTGTCGAGGACTTCAGGTTGGAGGCTCGTATACGTGAATCAGTTTCGCTCATTACTGGAATCCTTGGAAATCTCGCATAACGTCACCGGGCAAAGATTCCTCGAGGAATAACCTGTTTTGAAAATTCCTCATTCCTGATAACCATTTCTCTGGGTTCTGAGCCTTGAATTCTGTGTAACCTTTTACTTGTGTATGTGGGAGCACTAGGAACCTCTCTTCCTTAATTGCTTCGATGCAGATTTCGGCAACATTTTGTGGTTCAACGATTCCATCAGAGCTGGCAACCCCTCCATCTTCCCATTCAGGACTTTCACCTTCTTTATTATCTGGACTGTTCGTTAAGATATCAGTTCTTACTGCTTGAGGGCATAGGACAGAAACTCTTATTCCTTGATGAAAGTGGGTAATAGAAATCCATTCAGCTAGGGAAACTGCGGCACTTTTAGTAATCGAATATGAAAGGGAACCGATTTGAGTCAGTAGCCCAGCAGCGGATGCAGTGTTCAGAAGATAGCCACCGCCGTTTGCAATCATTTGCGGGATAACCGCACGAGCTGCATAAATGTGAGCCATGACATGAACTTCCCACATCTTCTGAATCCGATCGTTTGGATCCTCGAGTCCTGCTGACGTTACGAATCCGGCATTTGAACAGAACAAATCAATGGGTCCATGCTCACCCTCAATTGAATCAACCATTTGCCGTATCTCATCTTCATCAGAAACATCAATTTGATATGACTGTCCCCCAATTCTTTGAGCAACTTTTGACGCATTATCACCGTCTATATCTGCAACGATTATTGACCTCGCTTTTCGCTCTACGGCAATTTCTGCCAGAGCGGCACCGATACCTGCTCCGGCACCAGTTACCACTACCACCTTTCCTTCAATATCCATGTATCTCCATTTCTTATGTCTTCTCTTAGAGCAAAGTTACGATGTTACGTTAATTCAAGTAAATATGAGTTTTCCGAATTCTATGAAAAAAAGTAATTTTTCATCTTTCTCAGTAGACTGTAAATGCTGTGGCGTTGTCACGTAGCATTACCCGAGAGTAGTGCTCTTGATTCATGTAACGGCTCGAATCTTCAGATTCGAATCAACAAGGAGAATAAGTTATTAAACAAAGACGATTCTGTTATGACTGTGCGTAAATTCGAAATATTAGTACAGAAGCATCTGGATGATCGCTCAACTTCTGATGAGCTATTAGAACTTCAAAGCAATAAACCCCAGTGGATTGAAACTCTTTTTAGATTTCTTGAACAAACTGACAAAAATATTATTTCAGTACGGCGTCAGTTCCGCGGAATCAAGCGCAGAACCGTTCTAGATGATTTAAATTCTGAGGCGGATCGAATTGATGAAGTTTTAACAGAACTTCTAGGGCCGGCCCCGACCCATGAAACCCCAACCATTGAAGCTGAGGAGGACGCCAGTGATGCAGAAATCCAACTTGCGTGGCGCGACGGTAGGCTTATCGCCTGGCTGGGGGCACATAAAACCAAGACGTTTAGCCATGACACAATTCTAGATAGTTTGGGACGACTGGGAGCTAATTCAATTGAATGGAGCCCTTCTGAAGACTTGCAGCTTCCAGCTGAACAGTCTGCTCCGTGTGTCTCCGCCCCAATTTCTTCTACATTAGGTTGGCTGGTATCACTTGGAAGCGATCGGCCCGAGACTGTTGGAGCAACATCAATTTGGATGGGTTTAGCAGCTGGGCTTGCGGTTAAATTAGTCGTAGAAGGGAAGATTTACCCAACCTTGAGCGAAGTAAGCGGCACACATAATCGTGATACAGGTGATGCTTTGTTCCATGTACGGTGGTCGCCTGCACTTATTGATTTAGAATCCCATACAGCACTTGTCTCTTCAACTCCTAGTGCAGTCATGGTTGCATGTGATGAGACCGACCGACATCGCTTTTTGGGAAAGGTACTATCAGATTTAACGGACGCAATTGTTCGGATGGCTGCGAGCCAAGTCAAATTGCCCTATGCCCCACCTGAAATCAAGTCAAGAGAAGATTTCGGTGAAATGGTAGTTTCTGGTCTTGATGGAATGGCATTTCGAGGAGATTCAGATTATGGGTCCGACACCTCAAGGAGGCTTATCCAATGGGCTGTTCCAGTCACTGGTATCGAGAAGTTTCGTCTCCTTGTCCGCCTAAGCCCTCCTGATGATTCAGGAGCTTGGTTGAGTGAGGTTCTCGTTCCAATTGAGGCTGGGGGGTTAGAGCCCATTGAAGTAACGATAAACACTGGAAGCGAAACGAGAAGGAAATTAGTAAATAAACAGATATCTCGATTAGAACGACTTTTCCCAGAATTATTGCGACCAGGTGGGCGAAGACGAGGAGAAGTTCTTCTATCACAGCCTGAAGCTTGGGATTTGATGACCCATACTGGCGAGAGACTCAAAGCCGCTGGTTTCAATGTTGAGGTCCCACCCATGTCAAAGCGGAAATCATCACCAATTTTGCGTATCACGGCTGAGACAAAAGAAACGATGGTTAGTGCTCAACAACTTGCTGATATCAGTTGGAGTGCTGTCTTCGACGATGTAGAACTTAATGCCGATGATATAGAGCGCCTTGCAAGCGAGGCGCGCCCTCTCGTTGAATCAAAAGGGCAATGGATTGAATTGGACAAAGCTGATTTAGCTGAAGCAGCTGCTGCTCTTGCTGAGTTCTCAAAGAAAAAGCAAATGAGCGGTGCTGAAATGCTTAGGCATGCTTTAGGTTTAGAGGGAAATGCCCTTGGTGGAATCACGCTAGATGGAGATGGTTGGGCTGCTGACTTACTGCGAAGCGTGAACGCTTTGCCGAAAGATCCAGAAACGACGCCACAGGGTTTTGTTGGTGAACTTCGTTCTTACCAAGCTGACGCTCTGGCATGGATAAATTTTCTCGACAACGCTGGTTTAGGTGGATGCCTCGCACTCGACATGGGACTAGGTAAAACTCCTACGACTTTAGCCAATCTAGCTAACACTCCCCGCCCTGAACCTGGCCTCGTTATTGCCCCTCCGGCTGTGGTTGGGAACTGGAGAGTTGAAGCGAATAGGTTTGTTCCTAACGCTACAGTCTTAGTTCATCATGGACCGAGTAGAGCAAGAGGTGCAGCACTTGAAAAGATCGTTGCTGAACATGACATAGTCATAACTACTTACGGAACAGCAGTTAGAGATATAGACCAACTTAAAGATATCCAATGGTCGAAAGTAGTTTTAGATGAAGCTCAGGCAATTAAAAATCCAGCTGCTGAGACTTCACAACAACTCCGTAAATTGAATGCTCATTCACGAATTGCGTTAACAGGTACTCCCATTGAAAATGGGTTGGGCGATCTGTGGTCTATCCTTGATTGGGCTAACCCGGATCTTCTTGGTCCGAGAAATCAGTTCATTGCTCAACTTACTCCCGAAAAGCGAATTGAATCAGGTAACGAGAGCGCTTTAAAGGCTTTAAACGGGATCATGGTATATCGACGAACTAAATCTGAACCCGCAATTGCTGCTGAGCTTCCAGACAGAATTGATGAGCTTGACCACTGTGCCATGACTGCCGAACAAATAGGTCTTTACAAAGCTGTTGTTGATAGTTTGATTGAAGAAACTGAGAAAAGTAAATCCGGATCCCCTCAAAGAAAAGGTGCTGTTCTCGCAGCCATTACTGCATTGAAGCAGATATGCAATCACCCACTGAACTATCAGGATGATGGTTTAGGCATAGAGGGTCGTTCAGGAAAATTAGAGCGCCTCTACGAGATAATTGAAACTGTTTTTGCAGCCAACGAAAGGTTATTAGTATTCACGCATTTCGCAACATGGGGTGAGCGTCTTGCTACTCACCTTACTGACCGTTATGAGTTACCAATCAGTTGTTATCACGGTGGACTAGGAAGATCTGCCCGCGACCAGATGGTCGAATCTTTTCAGAAAGGAAAAGGTAGCGGAGCAATGGTCCTATCTCTTAAAGCTGGAGGTACGGGTCTAAATTTAACTGCAGCAAACCATGTAGTGCTTTATGACAGATGGTGGAATCCCGCAGTTGAAGACCAAGCTAGGGATAGAGTATGGCGAATTGGACAAAAGAAAACAGTAATTGCTCACCGTTTGATTTGCCCGGGAACTGTCGACGAGCGAGTAGAGGAAGTCGTTGCTGGAAAGCGACAAATAGCTAACCTTGTCCTGCCAAAATCAAGTTCAATTGGTGACCTTGATGCGGCTCAATTGCAAGAAGCACTAGGTATTGATTCAGAATCTATGCTCGCTTTCGAATCGGAACAAAAAAATGGGAATAAAGGTCATGAATAGACGAAACCCGAGTAGGGGTTCAACCTCTGCTCAACCAATGAATACAACCGGCAGAAAGAAAAGGCGAAGAAATAGAAACAGGTCAGATCCTAAAAAGTTTTGGGGAAATAAAGAGACTCTTCCATTGCCAATACATAATGTTAAAACTCCAAGAGCTACACAAGCGGTATTGGATTCTCTAGGCAAGCCTCCTATTCCAGGTCAAGAAGTTCCATCTTTAGAACATTTGGGGGCTATTTATGATCGTTCAGCAGGATTAGCTTTTGCACTAGCTGCTGCTGGTGGGCTTGATAAGCCACTTCCTGAAGGCATAACAGAAGAAGCCGACCCTATCAACGCCGTAAATGACGATGACCTTTATAACCTGATTCGTCCTGACGATGAGATTGATGGAAACAGACTTTGACACTTCAAAATAACTTTTCCTGCACACTTAATTGATCGCCACCAAACTCACCCAACTCAACTGCAAGCCCTAAAATTTCATCTAGGTCAGCTACTAACGTCATCCCTGAACTATGGTCTAGGGCTGCGACCTTTCCGATAACGCTTGCAACCTTCACATCGTGGCTTCCTGCTGAAAGACTATTTGGATATTTTTTGATATTCGCCCAGCACCCCTCATAGGCATGTTCATTTTCCCAATTACAATCAATTTTTGTACTCTCTTCAGACTTAGCAGACGAGATGCATCGCTCCACTTCTATTGATGCTGCATTAACAATCTCTCTTAGTGCATCTAACTTTAAAGGGTTCAGTAATCCGTCTATTTTTTTTCGTGTTGAAATTGCTTGCCCAATTCCTAATTTCTCCGTGATTAGGTCTTCTAAGATGCGCACTGAAATCCCATCGGGTGTCTCAGCTACTAGATTTGCATAAATCGCTCCTTGTTCGAGAAGCCGTGTTTGGACACGAACGGAGGCACTTGTTCCTACTTTTATTGATCCGTCAAAAAATCCAGCTATGTAGAGAATGTTTGGTCGTTCCATACGCTTTAAGATTTCGGCTGAAGTTATCTCTGGCTCTCTGGTATGAACATTGTGGAATTGTGCTGCATAGATATTATCTCTGCGATTACAGGCACCACATTTTCTACCTTTGATAACTAATTTTTCACACGAGTCTAAGGTTCTGTTCTCTGACTTTGAATCATAGTTAACGCATATTCGTTTAATGGGTGAGATCACTTGATACGTAAGAGAGTGCGTAATTAGGTCGACACTTGTGACTCTATCTGTCTCCTGATCGAATATTTGACCATAGGGTTGATCATTTTTCCAGAATATTCGTAAGTACGAGACTATTCGGTTTTGAGAATTAGAGATCATATTTTCATTCTAAATGCTTTAAACGGTGTACGGTCAGAGTGTTCTAAAGCTATCGTTCCTAATTATGGAATCTTCCCCCCCATCCCAATTTCTTGTTACCCTCGATGTTGAAGGTGTATTAACACCAGAGATATGGATAGCTGTAGCTGACCATTTCGGCATCGATGCGTTAAAGAAGACTACAAAGGATGAACCTGATTATCAGTTACTTATGGAAGAACGCATAAGGTTGATCAATAAGCACAATATCAGTTTGCCAGATATCCAATCCGTGATTTCATTATTGTCTCCCCTTGATGGTGCTTTGGATTTTTTGACTGAACTCCGTTCAACTGTTTCAGTTGTACTCCTTTCTGATACTTTTGAGGAATTCATTGGTCCGTTGATGGTTCAGTTGCAGAATCCTCTAGTTTTGTGCCACAGGCTCGTTATCAACGATGACGGATATATTTCAAGTTTTACTGAGCGGACTCCAAACCAAAAGTTTGAAGCCGTTCGTGCTTTTCAGAAGTTAAATTATCAGGTAATCGCAGCAGGCGATTCGTACAACGATTTATCCATGATCGACCAGGCTGACGCAGGGTTTTTATTTAGAGCGCCAGATCATGTCCGTACGGAGCGATCCGATTTAACATGTTTCGATGGCTACAGCGATCTACTCTCGTCAGTCACTGCGATTATTGAAAATGGTCACTAATCCCATCTGACAGGCAAACTTGCAAACCCTTTCAATACACCTGCTGTAGTTTGTGTTGGAGGACCATTTTCACGTATTTTCGGTAATCTTTCAATTATCGCTTTCAGAGCGACTTTGCCTTCAAGACGGCTTAGTGGTGCGCCAAGACAATAATGCGACCCGACCCCAAATGATGCATGATTGCGGAGATTTTTAGGATCCCTGCTGATATCAAATACATCCGGATCACTCCATAGGTTTGGGTCTCTATTGGCTGAACCGAACATCATACAAACCTTTGAATCAGCAGGCACTCTAACTCCGTGAATAGTGGTTTCTTCTGTATTGGTTCTGAATAAACCATGAACTGGGGCGTCGAACCGAAGACTTTCTTCAATTGCATTTGGAATTAACTCCGGTTTTGATTTAAGTAGCTCAAATTGCCTTGGATTTTCCATGAGTTGATGCAGAACGTTTCCTATCATGAGAGTTGTTGTTTCCGATCCGGCTACTAAAAGGAATTGACAAAATCCAAGAATTTTCTTTGTTGAGAGTTTCTCCCCTTTATTGGTTACTGTAAGAAGTCGTGTTAATAAGTCTTCAGGGACCTCCCAACCACTGAGCAGAAGATCTTTCCTTTCCTCGATATGGTTGCCAAAATATTCAAAGAAATCTTGATAAGCTGCTTTCACCCTAGCGGACGCTTCTCGCCCTTTTGTAGCAGCGACAGATTCGGCCATCGGAAGAACCCAACTTCGTAAAAGCCCGATATCAGTTGTAGGAGTTCCGAGCAACCAACACATGACAGTTAACGGAATTGGAGCTGCGAATTCCTTAATTATGTCTCCCGACATATTCTCTTCAAAATCATCAATCAGTTGTTCAGTTAAATCAGCAATATCCATTTCCATCTTTTCAATTACTGACGCTTTAAAAATTCTTGAGATTGCAATCCGCTCTTGTGTATGCACTGGTGGGTCGCTTGAAACAAGCACTCCGACTCCTGGTTCCGAATAAGCTAAACCTGGGCCAAACTTTGAAGACCAAGTTTTCTCATCTCGTAAAGCTGCCGTTATATCTTCTCCTCTTGTTAGCGTGAAATGGGGAGATGGTTCGATGGTGTGATGAACCGGACACTTGTCTCTCAATAAGGCCATCACACTTGTTGGATCATCAATAAAATTTTGATCAGCGAAATTAAAAGTAATATCGTTTGGATTCATTTTTTCCTAAAATGAGCGCACAAGATTCGCTGCTTGATGGATTGCAGCTTGAATTCCATTTGTCCCCGAGGCATCACCAATAGTGTGAATTTTAGTTTTCATTTCTGTGAATTGGTCTACAAGATAATCGCCTAATTCTCTATTTGGGTGATTATAGGTAACTAAAGCCACTGTGTTGGCTTGCACTCTCCTTTTGCGTTCTGTGAATGGGACTCCTATCATAACTTCATCTTGAGTTATGGCTTGGATGTAATGTCCGCCGATGAAGTCAAAATCTTGCGACATGAGCCGCTCTCTTGCTGCTTCAACGGTAGCCGGTGGGTACGGAAGCGAAGCGCCGAGGCTCTCATATCTGCTAACAACAGTTACTTGCATTCCTCGTTCAAGAAGAGCGTCCGCTACCGAAATTGCTTCAAATGTTCCTGTGTCATCGAAAACAACTGCGGGCCCTTCCGTATTGACTCTTCCACCGAATCCGAGAACATCCCAACTGCTATAAACATGATCTAAATCAAAGCCTCTTAAAGGAGCAATCGGCGTTGTCAACTGGAACCCATCTGTTCGAGGCGTTGATCCGGTGGCTAGAATAATCCGGTCCGGAGATATTTCATTGACCAAGTCGGGGTCTACTAGCGAATTCAAAGTTACGTTTATTTTGAGGCGTTCCATTTCTGCTTCAAGCCATTTTGTGATTGCGCCAATATCAGCTCGATGCGGTGCAGTTGCAGCAATCTTTACTTGTCCCCCCAGTCGCTTATTTGCTTCATGCAGGTGTACTTCATGTCCGAGTATTGCAGCTGTTCGGGCTGCTTCGAGCCCAGCAGGTCCACCTCCGACAATTAGGATCTTTTCCGTTAATTTTGGCTTTTCGGTAGGTTCGAATGTAACTTCTGTTTCTTGTGCGGCTGCGATATTAACGACACAACCAAGTTTTCCCGTTGACATAATTTGTCCAACACAACCAAAGTTTGACCCAATGCAGGGACGGATTAGGTCTGTGTTGCCTTGTTTCGCTTTATTAACTAGTCCAGGGTCGGCTATCAGGGCACGAACCATGGATACCATATCAGCCTGTCCTTCGCTTACAATCGTGTCGGCTTGATCCAGTGTCATTATCCGTCCGACAACAATTGTTGGTTTTGTCAACTGTTTTATTATCGGCTGATTCGCTTGCATTTCGTGGCCCAGAGGGTCATCCATAGGAGAGAGTAGTTTATGGAAACGCCAGTATGACCCCATATGGAGTGAAATATAGTCAACATGAGGTTCAACTATTTTTGCTATTTCCGCGTTATCTTCAGCTGTCAACCCTCCGGGTATATATTCTTCGTTGGGTAGCCTTATGCCTACACAAATGTCGTTACCTACTTCTTCTCGAATGGCGTGGATAATGTCCATAAGGAATCTCATACGGTTCTCTAGAGAACCTCCGTATTGGTCTGTTCGTATGTTATTCGCAGGTGAAAGGAATTGTTCGATGAGGTATCCGCTAGAGGCATGTATGTCGACTCCATCAAGGCCACCATCTCTACACCTGCGAGCAGCGTCAGCGAACGACCGAACCATCTCATCAATCATTGAGAGAGTCATCTCTACCGGAATTCCACCAGCTATGGGGTTTGGAATGGGGCTTGCGGAAATCTGGGTTGTTCCTTTCCCTGGGCCACGTGCAGATCCTGGATGGTAGATTTGCTGGAGCATTTTCATACCGTGTGGTTTGAGGGCGGTGCTTAACTCCTTGTAGAAATCAATAACTGAATCATCATGTAATGGGATGATGCTCCTCATAGCAGGTGAAGAAAGATGAACACTTGTTGCTTCGAGCGTGCTCATTCCTACTCCACCGACTGCACGTGCTTCATGGTATGCAATAAGTCGCTTGAGCGGTAACGCTGTTGAATGAGCTGAGCGAACGATTCTATTTGGAATAGTAATCGGCCCAACTTTGATTGGTTGAAATAATTGCTCGTACATGGCTTCCCCCTCCATTAAAGCACTGATAATAGTTTCTATCCTCGTGGTTCCCTGTCAAGTCCGAGTACGCGTTCTCCGAGAATATTGCGCATTACATTCGATGTTCCCCCCATTATCGTGTACGCAGGGGCGTAGGCTAAGCCTTTGGTTACCTGATTATCAAGGAGGGCTTTGGGTCCAAGTATCCGGTTTACAAACTGGGCTACATTCCATTCATGTTCGGTGCAGAAGCATTTTGTGGCTGCGCTGAAACCTGGTGGTGCTTGTTGGAGAGTCTCACGGTACACGAGGAGTCTTCCTATATGGTATCCGGTTTCAAGTTTGCTAATCTCTTGCCGAATTAACGAATCAGATAGATTCGCGCATTTTTTTGCTTCGTCGTAGAGTGCTTTATTGGATACAAGCCTGTCGATACCGCCTCGTTCATGTTCAAGTTGCTTCATCGTTTGTTTAAAAGCTGCTCCTTCTTGCCCTACAAGATTCTCTACTGGAACTTCTACATCGTTGAAATACACTTCACAAAAGTGTCTATTGAGTGTCATATCAGTGATGGGCCTGACTTCAATACCAGGCAAGTTCATGGGAACGATGATTTCTGAGATCCCTCGATGGGGAGGACCTTCAGAATTAGTTCTGCAGATCAGATAGCAGAAATCTGCCACTTCTCCGAAACTCGTCCAGATCTTTTGACCGTTTACTCGAAAGATGTTTCCGTCACGTTCTGCTGATGTTGATAAGGACGCTAGATCTGACCCGCTGTCGGGTTCGCTCATACCTATGCACCATGTTGTTTCTCCGGTGAGCATCTTCGGTAAGTACTCTGCTTTTTGGTCATCGGTGCCGTAAGTTATAACTGTTGGTCCCATTTGTCGGTCTGCGAACCACATTGCTGCGATCGGAGCCCCAGCAGCGATCATTTCTTCGGCTACGATAACGCGTTCGATAGGTGGACGTTCTTGCCCGCCGTGTTCTTTGGGCCATCCCATTCCGATCCAACCATTTTTAGCCATGGTCTGTGCGAATTCTTTTGAAAATCCGTTGATCCAACTGTCGTTAAAGCGTCCGTGCTTTTCTACGCCTTTATCTGCCACTTCACGGGCCTGTTCACGCAATTGTTGTTGTTTATCTGTGAAGGCGAATTCAAGGGTGCTTGTCATCTACTTAAGCCTCGTTAGCGTAGTTCGTTTACTTTCGTGAGGATTTCTTCGGCGTGTTCTTTGGTTTTGGGTTTGGTGAACACATGCACGATTTTTCCTTTCGGGTCAATGAGGAATGTTGTGCGGTGAAGCCCCATATAGGTTTTCCCATAGTTTTTTTTCTCTCCCCATACACCATACTTTTCGATGATTTTGTGATCAGTATCAGCTACGAGAGGGAATGATAGGTCATATTTTTTTGCGAATTTTTCGTGGCTTGCATTCGCATCCGGTGAGATTCCTATCACTTGAATATCGTATTTCTTGAGGGTTCCTAGATTGTCTTGAAGGTTGCAGGCTTGATTTGTGCAACCTGGCGTGTTGTCCTTTGGGTAAAAGTAGACTGCAGTATATTGCCCGAGAAAGTCTGACAGTTTAATTTTGTCGCCGGTGAAAGTAACTGATTGAAAAGCGGGTGCTTTCTTTCCAACAGGTAAAGGTTGTGCTTGTGTATTCATAAAGTCCTTTGGTCCATATTGTTATTCTACCACTTAGTTTTTTTAGCTAGAAATCATCTCAGAAGTGACAAGTTTTTCCTCTACGTCAGATACGAGCACTTTGATTATATAGTCCATACTGTCTTTAGTTGAGACGGGAAGTGTTAGTTGCCCGTTTTGATGCAGTGATGAAAATCCGCAGATGGTTGAGAGTACGAGTCTGTTCCAATGGGTGATTACTGAGTCATCAATGCCAGCATTGTGGAGTATGGTGTGCATTGGATAGCTAACGTCCTGAATGGCTTCAAGTATTTGGGGATCGGTTCCCGGTGGGTAAATTGACGCTGCGAATTCGGCTGGATGCTCCAGAGCGAAATCGAACTGTGCCTTTAGGACGGATCGAACAGCATCAATACCGGCAACACCTATAGCTGCTTGATTTAACCGTTGTGCAAGCTTTTGCAAGCTACGTAACGCAATCTCTCGCTGAAGTCCTTGTGTGCCGTCCACATGCGCATAGAGTGATTGCACTCGGATGCCTAAGCGTGCGGCAACAGCCGTCATCGTAACTACTTGCACATTCTGTGTTTCTTCGAGTAGCTCATAGGCGGTATCTACGACGTCAGCTTTTGAGATTCCGAGGCGTGCAGCCATTTTTCCTCTATTCAGGTTGCTATTTATGTCTAAATATATCAGACTTATATCTAATGTCATTAGATATGTATGAAATCCTTGAAATACCTGATAGCTCCGAAAGAGAACTGCAAGATCTATTCCATGAAAAGGGTTGGGGTGACGGTCTTCCGATGATCGCCCCTACACGCGATCGCGTTGAAGAAATGCTTAGTGCTTCACAGGATCTTGATCTTGATGAAGTCATTGCATCACTCCCGCCTCGTAATGGCGTGGCAACAAGGCGGATCATCGCCGTAAATGCTGTTATGGCTGGCTGCAGGCCCGAGCACTTTCCTGTCCTTGTTTCAGCAATTCGTGCTCTCAGCGCACCAGAGATGAACCTCAGGGGCGTGAATGCAACCACACATTGCGTCGCTCCACTGCTGATTGTCCATGGCAAAGCCGCTAGGGATGGGAATTACAATAGCGGCTTGGGGGCGTTCGGTCCGGGTAATCTCGCCAACGCAACGACTGGTCGTGCTGTGCGCTTAACACTCCTTCATGTCGCAGGGGCGACTCCGGGTATTGGTGATGCTTCAACACAGGGAAGCCCAGCGAAATATTCGTACTGTGTAGCAGAAAACCTTGATTCATCCCCTTGGGGTGGTTACGCCAGAACTGTTGGCATTGACGATGAATCTGCTGTGACGGTCCATTGTGGGGAGGCACCGCACAACGTCCACGATATGGAGTCGTCAGAACCGTCGGCCATTCTTGATAAAGTGGCGTCGGCCATGACGTCATGGGGGCAAAATAACGCACCGATAAGTCAAGGCGAATATTTTATTGCGCTGTGCCCGGAACACGCTGCAACATGTGCTGCGCATGGGTGGAGTAGATCTGATATTGCGTCTTATTTATTTAACAAAGCTATGGTGAACGTTGGTGACGCTCGAAAAGCGTTTGAATTACGGGCATGGGCGCCATGGCAACATGCACTTGAGGATACCGACAATATGTCAATGACGGAGAAAGCGGGAAATATCAGAATCTTTGTGACCGGTGGGGCTGGCAAACACAGTTGTGTTATTCCCAGTTGGGGTATGACGAAAAGTGTGACCGTGCCGGTATTGCCCTGAAGGAGAAACGATGGAAATTTATGCACCTACTGGAAACACAGGAGAGCCACAGAACTCACTCGCTTCCCCTATTCCTGTATTGAATGGGTTGTCGCTGGGAATTCTTGATAATACGAAACCTAACGCAAGGGTCCTTCTTGACCGGCTCGCTGACCGTCTTGTCGAACGCGTTGGTCTCACACTAGCGCTTGCGGAAACTAAAAATGCTGCTCTTGCAGCCCCTAATCAGGTTCTGGAGTCCCTTTCAAAGGAAGTGCAAGTTGTCTTGACGGCATCAGCCGATTGAGGGAGTTGCACCTCATGGAGTGTCCATGATGCCGTACAACTTGAGAAGTCGGGAATACCCACAGTGGTAATTACAACTCAGAATTTCAGGGAACTAACCCATCAGGTAGCCGCATCGTTAGGGTACGCCAATCTTCGTATCCTTACGGTTGGTCACCCGTTGGGTGGCACAAGTGAAGAGGTCGTGCGTGAATGGGCTGACGACGCTGTTGAAGAAACAATCAATCTACTAACTGGAGGGCGAACATGAGTATTGCTATTGACTTAAAGGGTGAGAAGGCTCTGGTTACCGGCGCTGGAGCTGGAATCGGGCGAGAAATTGCCGTCTGGCTAGCGAAGGCTGGAGCCACAGTTGTCGTCAATGATCTGGTCCCTGACCGAGCCGAATCAGTAGTGAAAGAGATTACTTACAATGGTGGTGAGGCTTTTGCGATTCCGGCTGATTGCCGGGATGACACTGCGGTAGATGAACTGGTGAAGCGGAGTGTTGAGGTTATGGGCGGGTTAAGTATCGCCGTTAATAATGTTGGTATGCTTCCCCCGAATCGAGGTTTGAAACCTTTTGTTGAGTACAACGGGGATGACTGGCGTGACATCATTGACCAGAATTTGACGCTTTCCGCACTCTGTGGACGAGCTGAAGCTGAAGTGATGTCCAAAAGTGGGGGTGGAGTCATTATTTTTATTTCATCGGGCGAAACCACACGCCCCTCCCCTTACAATTCTGCCTATGCAGCGTCAAAAGCCGCAATCAATCACTTGGTCACTTCAATGGCAGTGGAATTGGGCCCGACTGGGATACGCGTTTTAGGGATAGCGCCCGGCACAACACTCACAGAGACGGTTGCGGCTGCGTTTACCGAAGACCGGATTCAACAACTCGTTGCATCAACACCGTTACGGAAAATGGTAGAACACGATGAACTAGCACGACTCGTAGTTTTCTTAGCAAGCGACCTTGCGCGATGCATCACCGGACAGTTCTTTATAACAGACGCAGGAGCATTCCTTTCTAGAACTCGCCCAGGAAACCTTGAAGGGGTCCGTACTAATGACACCTGAAATAGCTGAACTACTGAAAAATTCGCTTGCAACTTTAGTTGAACAGGATGGTGGCACTATCGAGATCGTACAGTTTACCGGTGACAGTATGGAGTTTAATTTGCTACTAGATAGTGCGGAATGCGCTGAATGTGTCATGCCAAAACAGTTCCTTGAACAAGTCTTTCTTGACCAAGCTCAGAAAATATATGGTAATTTACGATCAGTTCTGATTAACGATCCTCGAAAGGAATAGCTTCTGTAATGCTTGAATCACCGAAGAACGTTGCCGTCGTATTGTTGGATTCGTTGAACAGGCATCTATTGGGCTGCTATGGGAGTAGTGAGTTCTCTACCCCTAATATCGATCGTTTCGCATCCCAACAGGCGGTTCGATTCACTAAGCATGTCACAGGTTCACTTCCCTGCATGCCAGCGCGCCATGACATTTTGTGCGGTGCATTAGATTTCCTATGGAAGCCTTGGGGGTCAATTGAGGTCTGGGAGGAGCCAATCACGGCTGTTTTGCGAGGGCAGGGCGTTACATCCTATTTAGCTACTGATCATCCTCACCTTTTTGAGGCCGGTGGGGAAAACTATCACACCGAATTTAGCGGCTGGCAATACGTGCGCGGACACGAGGGTGACTTGTGGCGAACATACAATGATCCGTCATGGATGGGTTCACCTGCAATGCCTGCACGCCCAGGTGGCTGGTTTTGGTCCCGTTACGGCATTGACACACCGGCCCGAGGGTATGACAAGTCTCGAACATTTTTCAGAACTGAAGATGATTATCCTGGCCCGCAAACAATGAAAGACGCTGAACGTTTCCTGCGCGAAGCTTCACCGCATCATGATCGCTGGTTTCTATTCGTTGATGAATTTGACCCACATGAACCCTTTGATACTCCCCCGCCATGGTCTGGAATGTACTTTGACGAAGCCTGGGATGATGAATGGATTATCTGGCCACCATATATTGATGGAGGCGTTAGCGGTGGAGTCATTACGGAGAAAGAGGGGCGACATATCCGTGCCAATTATGGTGCCAAGCTATCAATGATTGATCACTGGTTCGGTCGCATCCTTAACACATTTGATGATATGAACTTATGGGAAGATACAGTACTCATTGTTTGCACCGACCATGGCCATTACCTCGGCGACGAACGAGATGGCCGAGATATTTGGGGGAAACCTGGAGTACCTCAATATGAACCATTGGGGCATACCCCTCTTCTGGTTTCTTGGCCTGGTGTTGAGGGTGGGACCACAATAGATGCTTTAACGACCAATGTTGACCTTTTCGCCACATTAGCTGATGTCTTTGATGCACAGGTCGGTCACCGCACGCATGGCACATCCTTGACGCCATTACTTACCAACAGCGCCTCATCTATTCGGGAGTGGGCAATTGGCGGCGTATGGGGTAACTGGGTACAAATAACAGACGGCGACCATAAGTACGCACGATCAGCTGTTGAAAGCAATTACCCGATTTCTATCTATTCGAACAGATGGTCAACAATGCCAATTCATGTCAATGGCATCATGGGCATGCCTCCGCCTGATCAGCGCGCTTACCTTGACACAATGCCGGGCACGGACATACCGGTACTGCGCCAACCCTTTGAATATGGCGACCAGATGCCTATCTGGGCTTTTGGGGATCGTGCAGTAGGCAAACATTATCTTTTTGACATTGCAACAGACCCCGATGAACAGGAGAACCGAATTGGTGAGAAGACAGAATCTGACATGATTGAACTTCTTCGGGTGGCGTTGACGGAGTTGGAAGCACCATCTGATCAATTTGAGCGAATCGGCTTACGTTAACGACTCTTTCCCATTTGGGTAGACAGCGATACGCGTGTGGCGCTCAGTATCTGTGGATTCAGCAAACGCATCAACAGCTCCATCAAGGTTGACATGCCCTGTCTGCCAAAAACTCACATCTATTGTCCCAGACGCCAACGCATTGAGAGATTCGACGTAATCTTGCCCTATTGGGGAACCACCAAATTGGACATTGATCCCTTTTGTGTGGGCTGAAGCGGTAAAGAGTACTTCGTCGTCAAGGTTTTGGCCTGCGACAATAACTCGTGCAGACCATGGGGCCGTAATCAGTATTTCATTCAGGACTCCAGGCGCTCCGACACATTCAACAACGACACATCGCGATCCCATCGAAGCATTTGAGTTCCAAATATCCATGGGATTCTCAGCATTTGGGTCTACTACCACGTCAGCACCCATCTTCTCAGCTGATGTTCGCCTAAAAGGAGAAGGGTCCGAAGCAATTACTGGACCTATTCCTTGCGCTTTCAACGCTGCGATCACAGCAAGCCCTATGGCACCACAACCTATCACCAAAGGAACTTCACCTTCTTGAAGGCTCGCTATACGCGCATATTGTATTCCTACTGAAAGTGGTTCCATTAATGCTGCCGTTTCCGTCGGCATAGATTCGGGAACCTTCTGAACCAGTTGTTCGCTCAACGCCAAATACTCTCCAAACCCTCCCGCATATTCGTTGGAGTATCCGAGTATGGCGAAACCATCCGGTCCGAACACAACAGGCTGGGACACTACCCTGTCCCCAATTCGGAGATCCTCTGACACGGATTCCCCAAGCTCTACGATTTCGCCACAGAATTCATGACCCAAAACAATGTCCTTGTCAGGGTTAAAGTTAAAAGGTCCTCCAAATTCTTGAGACCATTGTGATAACCGTTTCGCATTATGCACCATATGCAAATCACTGGCACAGATACAGCAACATAAGGATTTCACGATGACCTGACCGGCTTTTGCAATCGGGTCAGGAAAATCATCAACCCGTAGTTCGCCGGCACGTAATAGCAATGCTTTCATCAGCCCTCCCTATCTTCAACAGTAACCCGCAAGCAGTGAGAGCGAAAGTGTCTGATCATCAATTGCGTATGTCGGGCAGTTGATAGACAATGGATAGGGAGATAGTTATGAGCGACTTGAAGAGATCATCTGTTGAGGGAATGACAATGTTAGTCACCGGTGGCACTTCAGGAATAGGGAAAGTAGTAACTTCGACCTTATCTACTCAGGGAGCCTCCGTAGTGTTCACTGGCCGTAACGAAACCGCTGGCAATGCCATCCTTACAGACCTTAGGAACGACGGACATGATTGCCAATTCGTCCCCGCCGACCTCAGAGAAGAAGACGGGATAACTAAAGTCATCGATACATGTCTGTCAACATATGGGCGATTGGATGTTGCATTCAATAACGCAGGCATTTTCGACAGCTCAGTACTATTTCACGAATACAAAGATGAAGACTGGGAACTGATGATTGCATCAAACCTCACCTCAATTTTTCGGTGCATGAAGGCCGAATTAGAAGTAATGGTAGAACAGGGGCAAGGAGTAATCATCAATAATGCATCCGTTGTCGGCCACCGAGCAACCGAACGAGCAACCCCAGGATATGTTGCTAGTAAACACGGCGTTATTGGCCTAACCAGACAAGCTGCACTTCAATACGCTAATGAGGGCATTCGAGTCAACTCTATTTCTCCTGGCCCAACATTCACCGAAACCCACCAACCTCTTGCTGATCAGGGACCTGATGCTATAGCCGACCACCTCGGCGCACTGAATCCTCGCTCACAATTTGTTTCACCGGAAGAGATAGCCGACGTTGTTCTCTTTTTGGCACGATCCGCACCGAATATGCTCACAGGGCAAGACATCGCTATTGACGGCGGACAACTATACAAATTATGAGGAGAATATATGACTGCACCTAGTTGGTTGGGATCAATAAAACAAACTGCATTTGTTACACGCGATATTGAAGCGACCGCTCAGGAATGGGTTAATGTGCATGGAATTGGCCCATGGTTCATCTACACCGTTGATATTCCCGACACGCAATACGGAGGACAGCTAATTCCGTTAAAGGCCCGGATGGCATTAGCGCAAAGCGGTTCTCAGCAGATTGAACTTATTGAACCATCAGATAATCCGTCTATCTATACAGAGTTTATTGACGCAGGCAAAGAAGGCATTCACCATATTTGTTACTGGGCCAACATTGACGATGCCAGAGCACACTTCACCTCAAATGGGTATAGAGAAGCCCAATATGGGGTTACCGGTAACGGAAACGAATTTTTATACGTATGCGGCTCAAATGATATACCATTTATTGAAATCGTTGACCCAAACGAATCCATGGCAGCGTTCTTCACTCTCGTTGCACAAAGTGCTCAGGACTGGGACGGGTCAGATCCTGTCCGGCTTTTGTAGTGGACCCGATAAGAAAAGTTGAGGCTATACAGGACATTACGCTGATGCTTCATGAGCAGGCACGCCTCGCCGATCTTAACCAGCCTGAGGAACAGGTTCTCTGCTTCACCGAGGACGTTGTCGCAAACTACTACGGTGAACAACTGTACGGTCGAGATGCAATCTACGCATTGTTGGCTCCTGCCCTTAACCGTTGGATTGCCAGCAGCCACAGTATCAGCAATGTCCAAATCAAGGTACTTGATGATAAGTCAGCCCGATCCGTTTCCTATGTACATGCATGGCATCGAATTGACGAAACAGGCGCTGGTGATTACGAAGTAAGGGGGCAGTACCATGACGAGTGGTCTCTCACTCTGGAAGGATGGAGAATAAGCAAACGAACTTTCCTTACCATGGGTGCCACTCCTCCTCGACCTGATGCCCCTTCAACCGGAAGGCGCACAAACTCTTAGCTTGTCGACTCTAAATACTGGTCTATTACTTCGTGGAAGCGCTGCACTCTGTCCTCTTGTTTTGCGAGTGTGACGCCAGTAAAGCCACGGGAACCCAACCCAAGTTGTTGACCCACTACAATGCTGAGGTCTTGGTCCGCTATTCTTCGGTTCATTAACCGCTCTCCATAGGTAAAGAACTGACGATCTTTACCTTCTTTCAGCCACTCCTTGCCTCCGAGACCGTTAAGATCAGCGTCGCTCTCACTTCCTTTTGCGCCGAATGTGAAGTTGTCGTAAAAGCACTTTTCTGGATTTTGGGGATGTGGGCGCATTCGTTGCATTGACACATACTCGCACCCGGCGAAACTGACGGTGACATTCGGAAAGATATTATAGTGATATGCGTCTGTCAGCTGATCATCTTCAAGATCCTCGATCCGGTAGCCCTTGGATTCTGCGTGTTCCCGTTTAGCCATTTGCAATGCTAGTCGAGTGTCATATTCGCGACCAACAAAATCTTTCGGGTCCAGACCCCAAGGTGTAAGCATGGATGTGAGCTGGTCATCTATCCGCAAATCTTTATTCTTCAAGGATTGGGATGGTGCCCCCATTTGTATCGCCATCCGATTATGACCCTCATCGCACCAGTCAAAGATGCATTGTTTATAGTCATGTTCGATCCAGTATTCTCCTTGAGGGTGCACTGTTGGAAGATGATAGGACTCACATGAATTATCCTGAGGGACCTTCCAGTTGCAATCAACAGCTACCGTCGCTGCTGACGTCCGAACCCAGTCCTCGCTTTTATACCGTTGCCAGTCATCCCAAACCGGCCCCAGGTACTCTTGTAAAGTAGGTGCAGTTTCGTTCATGGTCATGAAAACAAATCCAGCGATGTTGTCGTTACGGAATTGAGTCAGAGAGACTCCCAACATGCTTGTTGGCGCACCGTCAAGAGACCACGTGGCTTTGCAATGCGGGCAAACAATCTCATTGATATTTCCTTCAGGCTTTAGAATGAGTCTCCCGCCCCTGTGAGGACATTGGTTTGTGAAAACCCGCACCCTGCCATCATTTTGACGCATCGTGATGAATGACTCGGCTCCTATGTCCTCAACAGAATAGTCGCCAGAGTTTGGCATGTCAGGTGCTCGAGCGACGAGTAACCATACTTTGCTCCAAATTTGGCACCATTCTCGTTCCATAAATTCAGGGTCTGTGTATCTTTCACCGTTGATTGGTGAATGACGCAGTGATGTATTGGTCCACCTGTGCTCGTGGGCGTAACCCATCATGGATTCCTGATGAGCGTAACATCCCCATTTGTTCCATCAACCGTGATCGTTGCACCATCTTGGATCCGCTCTGTTGCATCAGCAACGGAGACAACACATGGAATACCCATTTCCCTGCTGACAATTACTGCGTGACTTACTTGCCCCCCAACGTTAACGACAACACCATCAACAGCGAGAAATAATGGCGTCCAAGCAGGATCAGTTAACGGTGCCACCATGATGTCACCGGGTTCCAAATCTGGCGGAGATGTGGGGTCTCGAACAATACGTGCTCTTCCGGTCACCACGCCCGGACAACCGGCTGTACCAGTAAGCACATCTCCTTCAGTGAGACTGCTTTCGACAAAGGGTGTACTTGTTTCCCATTCTGTGAGAGGTGGGATTATTCCATCACGGAGAAAAAATGGTGGGGTCAGGTCCCAGAGTTTCAACCAGTTCTCATACCGGTCGTCAAGGAGTGCGGAATAGCTTGATGGGTCAGCTACGAACGATTCTAATTCCTCGTCGAGCAGCATAAAGATATGCTCCGGATCGCTCACTGTCCCTGACTCTTCGTGGCGTTTGCCCAGTTCCCTAATTGCCATTCTGCTTTCATGGAGGACACGTACCAGACTTGTTTTTGCTCTCTCGCGGAAAACCATTTGATTCGCACCTACTAAAGCGCCTTCAAATACACCGATAAGTTCGTCGTTTTCAAGCTCTGCCAATTTGGCGCGTACTTCCTCAACAACCTGTTGGCGGTCTTTGCTTGCACTGTCAGCACCATTTTGGGGATTCTTGTCGTCTGGTTGTTTGCGAACTTGATCCAAGGTGCGCAGAGGAATAGACGGATCGGTTTCCCAGGTTTGGGCACTGAGTTCCCATTCGTTAGGTCCTCGGGAGCCGTACTCGTATACGAAATTATCAAAATCGTCTTTGAACTGTTGAGTGTTTGGCGAGTTAAGCGTCTTGAGCCGATCAAGCAACCCGTCTATCCCTTTGTCAAAGAGCGCAGATAGTTCCCCATCGCCTTTGATTACTCTGGACAGGTCCCATAAAGCAAATGACGGTGCGGCAGAGTCCACATCGCCCAAGCCTGCAAGAACCCGCATCGGCATAGTGGGGTCGCCAATTGCTTCTGCAACGGCTCCTAACATTCCTGGCGGTATTCCGCTTGAGGTGGCAGCCACCATTTGATTTGTCGTGAAATCACGAATGTATGGATGCAATTTACGAAGATGCGCCACAACTTCATTGTCAGTTAACGATGCCAGGTCGGGGCGGTCTGCGCGAATCTGCGCAGCACGTTCTTTCTCTTCTTCGAGTTCCGGCCAATGTGATGTCGTCAAAACGAACTGCATATGAGCATCTATCTTTTCTTCAAGGTGCGGCTTGTCATCTTTGGGATGAGGTTCATACGGAGGTGTGTCAGGGCGATCACCGAAAAAAGCTAAATCCAATTGATCAACTGTGATCGCAGGATTGCGGACAGCTTGGATTCGAACGCATGACATGTTGATATAAAAATACCCACCAAAAAATGTCACCATTTCGGGTTTCCCATCACGGTAGTCATCCTCTTCATAAGCGCCCATGACTATAGAAGCCTCTTGGAAACCGTGCCCTATGGCATTATCAAATCCATAGGTCTGCCCTAACGGACTAGCAGGCGTGGGGAGAACTTCACCAGCATTAGCTCTTGTGTAATGTGGATACCGTTTGCTTGGCGGATGATCCGTAAACCATTTATCTTGCATAATTCCTCCTATGGTCGCTGCCCATTCATGTATTCGTCAATGATTGAATGCAGCCAACTTATTCTGTCTTCCTGTCCCGCTGCTGTAGCTCTCTGAAAGCCCCTGGACCGTAACCCAAGTTGCTGACCGGTAGTAATGGCTACGTCTTGGTCTGGGATGATGCCCATAGGCCGATCCCCATAGTCAAAAAATTCCTGTTCCGCTCCCTTTGCATCAACCCGAACATTTGTCTGTGCTCGCAAAACATCTTCGCCATTTGGTGGCGTGAACGCATAGTACCAGTGATCGAAAACACACTGTTCAGGGTCGGTTGGATGTGGCGTCATACGTTGCAATAGGACCCCATCAGCGCCAAACGTTAAGGAACAATTGGGAAAAATGTTATACATGTGCGCGTCCGTTAATTGTTCGTCCCGCAGATTTCCGTAATGCGTATGCCCTCGCTCAGGTCCCACTCTTCGCATTTGTTCCTGAAGTGCTTTCCGTGCTTCAAGTGCGCGATCCTCAAAGTCGGCAGGATCAAGATCCCACAGTTTCAAACGCTCTGACAGTCCCTCCGTCAGTGGCGGTTCGGGGCCGTATTGTGTTTCAGACGGTGTCGCTCCAAGCATAATCATTCTGCTATGCCCCTCATTGCAGACATCAAACGATGTCTTCTGGTAACTCTCTTCATGTGATTCTCGTAGTTGAGGGTGCACAGTTGGTAGGTGATATGACTCGCAAAAGTTGTCTTGAAGAACCTTCCAATTACAGGGAACGTTGACGGTCATAGCTGTAAATCGTTGCCAATCATCTGGTCGATAACGCTCCCAGTCCTCCCACACTGGCCCTAAAAAGTCGCGCAATGATTCGCAGTCCGTATCCATATTGACCCACACGAAACCGGCAAATAGTTCACATTTCAGTTCAACGAGTGTGACATACTCACATGGGTTTCGAGGAAAATCTTCAGGGTCCTGTGCTTTAATTAGCTGCCCGTCAGTGGCGTATTCCCAACCATGATACGGGCAAGTAAAGGAGTTAGTTTCACCGTCACGAGAAAACGTGAGCCTTGACCCGCGATGTTGACAGACATTGAAAAAAGCCCGCACAGAGTAATCGTCCTGTCTTACCATCAGAATTGATTCCGGCCCAACATTCTCAACTTGATAGCTGTTAGGTTTTGGTATTTCCGACTCTCGCCCAAGCAAAAGCCATGACTTTGCCCAAACAGTGTCAAATTCTTTTTGGAAGAACTCTTTAGAGGTGTACCTTTCGCCATTCAATGGATGCACTGGAACCGACGGGTTATCCCACTTCGGGGCAGGCAAAGACAAATCCTCCAGTGCGGCAGTATCCTTCTTCTCTTCTGACATGTTCCCCCTTTACAAGACTATATGAAGTCATTTGTTACTCGTAATCGCTTATTCCAAAAGATTAGATTAACGTTTGACAAAGAACTCCAAAGAAAGGGTACTTATGGGCGTCAGAAGAGTAGTTACCGGACACAACGATCAAGGGAAAGCTATATTTGCCAGCGATGAGATTGTGGAACCCAAAACCTTATCTTTACTTCCCGGAGCTGAGTTCTTTCAACTTTGGGGCGCAGATGAAATTCCTACATTCCCGGACGACGGCAGTCGCCCCCCGCACACAACCTACTTCCCTCCCCTAGGCGGATTTAGATTTGGAATTTTTACTGTACAACCGGACACTGAAGCTTCAATGATGCCGGAGAACTTTGATATTCAAGCCGCAATTGCTGAGGTAGAAGAAAAGCTACCTGGGATGGCAGAGCATCTTGAAACAGACAACCCAGGTATGCACACTACCGACACGGTTGATTACGAATTCGTTATTTCCGGTGAGGTTGTTCTGGAACTCGATGATGGAGCCGAAGTTACTCTAAAACCCGGTGATACAGTCGTCCAAAATGGGACTCGTCACGCTTGGCGGAACAGAACGGATGAACCCGCAGTACTGGTAGTCGTGCTCATTGGAGCCAAGCGAAGCTCGTGATGGCTCAAATTGAGCATAAAACCGTCAACGATTCTGAGGATGAACTTTTGGAAATTCTTGATCGTGATGGCGGAGTGATTATTGAAGGCATCCTTAACAATGAGGACCTTAGCCAGGTTAGATCTGATCTTTCTCCATATATAGATGCTTCTACGACAGGCGAGAACCTCTTTTGGGGTTTTCAAACTAAAAGAATTGGAGCGTTGATGGCCCGTTCACCGAAGTGCCGTGAATTAGCTCTCCATCCGCTTATCAATTCTTTATGCGGAACGTATCTGGCACCTCATTCAAATGGCTATCAATTACATTTCACTCAAGCCATATGCATCGGACCGGATGAAGACTCGCAACTCTTACATCGTGACCGAGGTGTTTGGGGCGGGTATATTAACCGTTCAATCGAAACACAATTTAGCACTATATGGGCAATTTCCGATTTCACGTCAACAAACGGAGCAACACAAATAGTTCCTGGTTCACACAAATGGGATAAAGAGCGGTATCCCAACGAAGATGAAATTGTTCTTGCTACGATGCCTGCAGGATCCATCATGATTTACAATGGGTCAGTTATGCACGGCGGTGGGAAAAATACCACTCATAATGATTACCGATTAGCCGTTCTACTGCATTACACCCTCATCTGGTTACGGCAGGAAGAAAACCAGTACCTTTCCTGTCCCCCTGAAATAGCCAAGGAACTCTCCCCCGAACTCAGAAACCTGATGGGCTACACGCAAGGTGGCCCCGTGCTTGGTTACTACTCAACTCCTGGGCCTCCAGGCGAAGGATTTGAACTAGCCGGACCAGAAAAATTGTTTACGTAGATTGAATAACAAAATTAGTTGACGACCATTCGCCAGAAATCCCCTTTCCTTCTTCTACATCCTGAAAGACACGGCACAAACTGTTCAATGCTTCCATCTCCAAAATCGTTTTTGGCTGCGTATCTATAAGATCTTTTGCACCAACTACTACCGCTAGACACTGAGCTCTACTGACAGCAACATTTGTCCGATTCGGCATAAAAAGAAACTCCGTACGGCCAGCAGGAATCTCTTCTTTATTCGAAGAGGTAAGAGAGTAAATAACTATAGGTGCCTCTTGCCCCTGAAATTTGTCTACAGTTCCAACACGGACACCTGAATAACCCTTCCTTTCAAGTTGCGAAATCAACACTTGGCGTTGATCGTTAAATGCAGTGACGATTATAAAATCGCTCTCAGCCACCATCCGTTCTACCACTTCACCGTTAGAGGAATCCTTAAATGTCATGGCCAGTAGATCGTCGACAATCTCAACGACTTTTTCTGCTTCAATCTTTGACGATCGCGAACATTCTTCATGCTCAACCTCAGAAAAGTACAGGCCATTCCGCATTCCTAGAATTTCTCTCTTATTGCAGATTTCTCTTTTCCAATCCAGGTCGTGGTCGTAAAATTGCTCAGAGATGTACATTGTGACTTCTTCACGCATCCTCCAGGTAGTACCCAGATAGAAACCTTTAGATGGATCAGCATTCCTGTCTTTCCCGATTAGATATTCCATAACGCTGAGATCTGCGCCGCATTCATGGTTAGCCTTGACAACTTGTGGAAGTTGCTTGGGATCTCCAAGTAACACAATATTCTTTGCTGCGTGGGAGATAGCGAGGGTTTCAGCCAAAGAATACTGTCCAGCTTCGTCAAGAAAAATATAGTCAAACTTAAAGTCATCGCCATAGATCTCCTCCTTACAGGCTTCACGCATTTGGGCCGATACAAAAAACCATGAAGTAGCAGCCAACAAATCTGCGCCACTGTGCAAATCGACTCCTTTTATGGGCAGAACTGGCTCAGGAGAGTTATCTTCCTCGTTATTGAAATACCATTCTTCGCCTTCGTTATCGTTATGAGGGCTCACTCCATACTGAATAGACTTTCGTTCCTTAGGTAATCCGTTTCCCACCTCAAATAGCTCATGAACTTGGGGGAACTTTCTCACTCTCTCTGCGACTGGTTTGAATGCCTTTCTCCGGCACACCTTAATCTGCTTATTCTCTAATTCAGGTCGAAGTCCTGCTTCACAAAGACGATGAATTGTTGATCGAAAGAGGTTATCAATTCCCTCCCAACCCTGGGAAACAATAGCGATACGGGGTCTATTGTTATTTCCCCCTTCCGCAAGTAACCTGCTGATAATGTGTGACCCGATATAGGTTTTACCAGTGCCGGGAGGTCCTTGAATCGGCAAAAATGACCTGTCTAAATTCTTTACTGCCTTAAGAGCAGGTTCAATTAAATTTCCGTCCTCGTTAGGACAGTACATTGTTACTGAACCGGTTTTCGGTTTATTTTTCTCGATTATTTCTCTTGTCACCGACGGAAAATCATGGTTGAGATAGTCGTTAATAACATTTAACAAAGAGCGAGAATGGTCATATCGCTCACGCCAATCCCAAAGAGTTAACGCCTTTACCTCACTTAAAAAAATATTTGGATCAGCGCGAGTGCTTTCACCATCTTCTTCATCCATCACTTTCTTACTCCAGCGAATTGTCACTTCTCCCGCGTCCTCATTGAAATTAGTAACCCCTTCTGTGTACAGAGAGCCATCATTTAAAATCAAAGCTATAGCCGGCCTCCCTTCTGGGGGACCCTGTTTCCATTTAGTCGTTAATCTTTGACTTGGATCAAATTTGAATGTTGCTTTGGTGAGCTCTTCATTAGCTCCAAGGTAACTATCTACTAGAAGAACGGAGTCAGCATCCCTATCTTCGCTCTCGATTGCCCTGCGCGCTTCCATAACGGTTATCGATCGCTCTTTCTCCCAAAAAGCAGGTAAATGAAACAGAAGTTTCAATATTTCTATTTCTTTTATTTTGTTCTCGTCAAGTTCCATAAATACCTTGAACTCGTTCTATTAATATTTCTTGCACGGCCTGAATCTGTTCCCCAATTTCGCTAACGTCACTTTCTGGGCGTTCATATCCTGTTTTCTTGAATGAAATGTCATCAAGTTTCGCTCGTTCTTGCAACAACCATGCGTGTACTTCTCTAGTGGCCTCTACATCATCTTTGTTATATTGCCTAATTCGTTCTAAACGTTCTTCGTCTCTTTCTAATGGGTCACCATTAGCATCCACATACCTTTCGTAATTTGCGTACAACTCATACTCATATACAGCCCCAGCACCTGCCGATATGTCACCGGAGCTTTCCTCATTAGAATTTTCATGTACTCCAGATAGCTCTAATTCATTCAAGGACATTATTTCATCTTCTACCGGGATCATTAGATCTAGGTCTGTACCTTCCCCTCGTTGAAAGCCAGCGAGTTGTTCAATTTTTTTAAGGCTGAACCCCTTACATCCCACTTGGCAACTGTTGCGGATAACTGCGAGTAAATCTACAAACACGCCATCGCTGACCATCTCGTTCAATTTTCCGCTTGGAATATTTAGATCATTTTGGAAGAATTCATCATTGGATGGTGCATACTGTCCGAAGGCTGCAAGAATATTCAACATCGGATTTTCAGAACCGCTTAGCTGAGCTAAGAGATGTCGTTCCGTGTGGTTGTAGTGATACACCTTCATCTCAGGGTGAGTTTGAACCCGGTCGTAAAAATAATTAATAAGCTCTTCAACTCTCTGAGCTTCCATTTCCTTTGAAGGATTACCTTCATCATCGTGAGATTCAAGGTATCTATATTCCCATTCACCCTCTTCTTTCACTATGTACCCAAATAGGAAAATAATATCTTCTTCGATTGTCCAGAAGGGATGGCCCTCAAAATCTAAATAAATATCAGAGTCATTCATTTCTGGTAAATGCAATAACGATTCTTCTAGCTGCCAGTCGGCAGTGTCTGGATTTTCGCATCGAGCTTGCATTTTCTCTCGCATTTCCTTTTTGGAGAAAAAATTCGCAAGGACTAATCCTTCCCCTTGCGCTTGTTCTTTATATTCTTTTCCGTTTTCGTCAGTTTTTTCTACTATTAATTCTTCTTTGCATGCTTCATTTTGGCATTGGCTGTCTGTCTCAGCGACTCGTTGACCACAGCTAGGGCAAAGAGCTGTCTCCCTTTTTATAGTTTGCAGACGAGCCTGCCTCCATAGCCTTGTTAAGGAATGCGGATCTAATGCAAAGCGGTCTAAATCAACGTTACTTTCCCATTTACTTTTTATTTCTTCGATTGTGACACCGACACGGTTTTCCAATATTTCAACAAGCTCTTGAAAATGATCAAGGTTTTCGTCACGCAAATCATATTTCTCTTCAAAATTCGGAATGCATTCTTTAGGAAGTAAGGCAAGTTTGGTTACGCAATCGATACCGTATCCTTTGAGTGCTTCCATATGAGTCTCAAGAATGCCAGTAATTTCATGGAGTGGATCGTTTCCCCAATCCTGATTGCATTCATCTAAAAATTTACAATATGTGCAAGACGAACACCATTTTGCTTGTGATCGGTTATCCAGTTCATCATCACTAAGGTTCACTATCTGGTGGAGCTGTTCACGAGTCCTATCCCATTGCCACTTATACTTCTCTGTTGCAAATGATTGAAGCACTGGAAGCCCAGCTGGTCTATTTTCATTTCCCTCCTTGGAATTACTTTGGATTCCTAGCGCTACATGTATTTCTCTCGGAGTGACCTTTGGAGTGAATGCCTCTCTTATCGCCTCGGTATAGAAGAGCAGTTGTTTAATATGCGAGATTTTCGCTGCATTCCGTGTCAGTTTTGAATCAACAGGTTCATAACACACCCTCTTGACAATGTTACCTGACTCATCATTCTCTTCGTAAACTCTACGCTCAAGAAAGTCAGCGATTCCGCGCATGCCATTGAATTTGAACGGCATCTGAAAAATAATCTCATATTCATTCTCATCTTCAAATGGATTACCAACTCGTTCAATCCATTTAGTCCAGGTCTTGGGTAAGTTCTGAGGATCAGGAGTGCAATCTAAAATTTTCTCAGGTGAGTAAACGCGTTTGTATCGCTCCAAACATTGTTTCTCATGCAACAAGCCTTTTTTGAATAACATTTCTGTGAAATTCTTTGGCATAGATCGCTCATCATCTTGTTTAAAGAAATCTTCATGAAATTGATCAGGGGTGCGATTTTTCTTTCGTCTTTGGATTTCTTTATCTAGGAATTTGTCGCACCCAGCCCATTGCGTCACGAGACTCGGAGAAAGATCTGGCTGCGTCATATTGGTAGCATAGCATTCGGGTACGACGCTCTTTTCGGAGAGCCTATAAACTCCCTGATGTGTCGGGCTGAGAGGATTTGAACCTCCGACCTTCGGTCCCCCAGACCGACGCGCTAACCAAGCTGCGCCACAGCCCGTTTGGTTAAGTCACTCATCGTAGCGATGTTCTTCTTTCCCACCTACTCCTCACCAAAAAAGTAAACCAACACCTTGAATAAGTCGCCATCCTAGATATCCAATAACCGCTGCAACTCCTACCCAGAAGTGCCAAGGTACTTTAACAGTTTCATTATCGAAATCGTGCGCCATTTCTCCAATGGTTACCTGACGGCCACAGTCTGGACATACGCCTTCCTCATCTAGTGTCGCAGGGTTGAAAAACTTATCACAGGTGTTACATGATGGCATAACATTTATTCACGTCTAATCGCCAGAATTGCTACGTCATCTTCAATGGCTTCCCTAGAAAAGTCCCTCGCTGATTCCAATAACGTCTTTGTAAGAACGTCTGGAGCGATACCGGGGTCGCGAGTGATATGCTGCGCGATTCTATCTTCTCCAAAGAGATCTTCACCATTCCTTACTTCAGCAAGTCCATCAGTGTACATGAGGATCATATCGCCTGTTTCTAATGGAATTTCCCTGCTCAAATACGTTGCGTTAGGGTTAAGCATCAGCAGCGGGCCTGTGGCTTTCAATGGCCTTACTTCTCGTTGATGCCATAGGAAGGCTGCTGGGTGGCCTGCGGATGCGAAGCGTAAAGTTCCAGCCTCAGTATCAAAAACGACTACGACCAAAGATATGAATTCTTCGATTCTATCTCCCCCAGCCATTTGCTCGTTGAGTTCCTCTAGTGCCTGTGCTGGGTCACGGAATTGCGCAAGGAAAACTCTTAAAAGATATTTAGCTTGGAATGCAGTAATGCTTGACTCAATGCCGTGCCCGGCGACATCTCCTACGACTGCCACAAGCCGAGATTCTGAAACTTTAAATAGATCAAAGAAATCTCCTGCCATAAGCCCTGTTCCTGCTTGGTATATTCTTCCCACCTCAAATCCAGAAAAATCAGGAAGTTCATCAGGTGCTAGTCGTCCTGCCCATGCACGTGGGGCTAGTGTTTCTTGGTTTAAGGCTTCTTCAGCTCTCTTTTCCATCTCAAAGCGTTCTTCACTAAGTCGAGCTTCACGTACTGCATTCCGATTGTAGATAAGTGAGAACAAGGCTGGGATTGCGAGCAGACCATATATTGCGACGATTGATAACGAATCTGTTAACCCTACAATCAAAGATGCCGTTGCAAGAAGAAGGTACAACATGACTGCATGCAAATCGCGTCTGTAATCGCCGCGTGTAAGAGCTATCGCTTTTCGTTGCGCAACGGAATCAAGTTCTTTTACATCATGAAGGTCAGTTTCCAGCCGATCAAGAAGTCTTAAACGTAGTCGTGCGGATCTACTCCATGCATAAGCGGCCCCCACGCTAAGAACTGCAAGAGTTATCAGGAATACTGTTTTCATACCCATAGGCTATCTGTCTTATTCGTTCAGAGCCGTTTCTATGCCCTCAGAACGATCTTTTTTTGCTTTTTTTGCTATTAATGCAGGTCAGGACTTAATTGTTTCGGTTCCTAATGCGTATTTTTATAGGTATTGCACCTAATCCTAAGTGTTCACGTAATTGATTTTCCAAATAACGTATATACGTTCGTGGCAATTTTTTATTCACAAACAGTGTAAACGTAGGAGGCTCTGTCGCTCCCTGCGTGGCATATAGTACTCTGGCTCCGCCTGGGGCTGGGTGTGCAGATTGCGCTTTCCTAATGATGACATTCACTTTTCTAGTAGGAACACGTTGGTTGTAACTACTAATAGTGTCCGTAAGGATTGGATAGAGGCGATGCACGCCCTTTCCAGATATTGCAGTTGTTTTCATAACTGGTGGATCACCGAGAAAACCTAATTTACGTTCAATTTGTAGCGTAAGCATTTCTCTTTCTTCAGTATCAACGAGTTCCCACTTGTTGAAGACAATTACGATTGGGCAACCTGCTGCATCTACTCGTTCCGCTAATCGCTGATCTTGGTGTGTTACCCCAATCGTTGAGTCAATAACTAAAAGGGCAATGTGCGCTTTATCAATTGCACTGAGCGCTCTAACAAGTGAGTAGTATTCTGTATCTTCCGAAATTCGTGCCTTTCGGCGCATACCTGCAGTATCGACGAATTTGATTATCCCAATTTCTGTCTCGACAACAGTATCAATTGCATCTCGTGTCGTTCCAGCTTGATCGTGGACGACTGCTCTTTCTTCTCCGATCAATTTATTAAATAATGTTGATTTTCCAACATTGGGCCTGCCAACTATGGCGACAGCTACAGCGTTTTCGCTTTCTGTTTCTTCCAATTCGTCTGACTCGCTTTGGGATTCGGGCATAACAGCTATGACGAGGTCAAGAAGGTCAGCTGTTCCCCTTCCATGCAATGCCGATACTGGATTCGGCTCACCTAATCCCATCGATAAGTATTCCCACATCCCGATCTCATGGTTTGCATCATCTACTTTATTTGCAGCGATAAAAGTTGGTTTCTCTCTACCACGTAACATCTCTGCAATTAGTGCATCCTCTACCGTTGGACTTACTCGCGCGTCGACTACCAAAATTGTTACATCAGCTTGGTATATTGCTCGTTCCGATTGCTTGCTGACTTTATCATCTATTGCCTTTTCGCTTCTTGATTTTGGTAGCCACCCTCCTGTATCAATAAGAGTGAACTCAAAACCAGCCCAAGTTGCATCAAATTCATTTCTATCTCGAGTAACACCAGGGCGTTCCTCTACTATTGCTTCTCGTCGCCCTATTATCCGATTAACTAAAGTGGATTTCCCTACATTTGGACGACCTATAACTGCGACTGTTGGTTTATTCATGCTTTACCCCCAAGGCTTTTTTAAGGGCTATCCCATCTGTTGAGATTATTTCAACTTGGCGTGGCAGGTCTGCGGGTTCCAAACCATCTAAAAATTTTCCTTGCGAAAGGCATACATCAGGGAGTAGATATCTATGACCTTCTGGTTCCTTTTCAAGAGCCTTCGCAATATCCTCTCCAACCAGCAACCCTGCTACTGCTACGTTTCCACCAAAAAAATGATTTTTTACTGTAATTATTCTGATATCTTTCCTTGTAAAGGGCTCAAGTAACTGTTGAAGTACTAGAGCTCCATACTCTCCGGTCAGAATACCAATTGGACTATTCTTTCGATTTCTGAAGACAAGGTTCGGTGCTGTGTTTCTAATTGCTCGATAACCCTCCGGTGGTGCTCCATCTACCCAAGCAAAGAAACCTGCTGCAGTGTTAGTTGGTTTATCTATCTCGCCCACGAATTCTCGTTCAAATGTTCGCACTATCCCTACTCCGTCTTCGTACATCTCAAAATTATCGTATTCGCCGGCGCCAGGAATTGGTTGTCCAGCCACTAGGTAATACTCGTCTGCTGCATGAACGATATTTCTGCCTACTTCTTTATGTATGATCTCTTGCCATTTCTCAACAATTCTAAGAACACTAAGTGCCTCCTCTTTTGTATGGGGACGCATTCTTTTCTCGTTTGAATGTCTACTGACACCTAGAGGCACAACACATACAGACTTAAGAGATAAGTATCGTTCGTAAATTGTACACAATGTGTCTTCGAGAATTTCTTCATTGTTTATATCAGGACATACGACTATTTGGCCATGAATTTCTATGCCGTGTTCCAAAAGTGCGTCAAGCCAGCGCAAACTAGGGCCACCTCTCCGGTTACGCAGCATATCATTTCTTGTAATGGCATCGGTTGCATGAATACTGACGTTTAAGGGGGAAAGGCCTTCTTCAATGACACGCTCTAAGTCAGCTTCTGTGAATCGGGTTAGTGTTGTAAAATTTCCGTACAAAAAGGACAGTCGGTAATCATCATCTTTGAGGTAAAGGCTTTTCCTCATTCCCTTTGGTAATTGGTATATAAAACAAAACTCACAGTGGTTATCGCATGTTCTGATTTGGTCAAATACTGCTGAATGGACTTCTAATCCAAGCGGTTCTCCTGCTTGCTTTTCTACCTGAATATCCATCTCGATGCCGCCTCTTCTGATCGACATATCAAGATACGGTTCGTCGGTAAGTATTTGGTATCTAATAACGTCACGCAGAGTTTCTCCATTAAGTGAAAGGATTTCGTCATCAACAAAAAGCCCAGCATGATGGGCTGGTGAATTATCATGGACATTAATCACTCTTGCTGTAGCCATATCTAAAGGGTATTAGCCAAAGCATGTGAAATGTTGAATGTAGCGCTGTGTGACCGAAATATCTCCATATTTCTGTAGAAACTCCTCTGCAATAAGCCACAATATATATATGGTCATTGATAAGGTTCTACTTGCTGCACCCAGAGGATTCTGTGCGGGTGTTGAGATGGCGATTAAAGCTTTGACGTGGATGGTCCGTGCGTTTCCTGCGCCTGTGTATTGCTACCATGAAATCGTTCATAACAAGATTGTCGTGGAACGATTCGAATCTCTAGGTGTAATTTTCGTTGATGATATCAACGAGGTACCCGTTGGCGCACCCGTAATGCTCAGCGCCCATGGATCAGCCCCCAATGTAGTCGCCAAAGTCCGGCAAGATGGTGGGTTTGTGGTAGATGCAGTGTGCCCTTTGGTAACGAAGGTACACCATGAAGTAAAAGTTCGGTCGCGAAAGGGTCATCAAATTATTTATATAGGCCATGAAGGCCATGAAGAAGCTGTCGGAACGATGGCTGTTGCCCCTTCTTCAACGCACAGGGTTGAATCTATAAAGGAGCTCGAAATGTTACCTAATTTTGAAGCTCCTGTTTCGCTCCTAGCCCAAACTACGCTTAGCCACCGAGATTGGTCATCTATACTCTCTGCTGCCAAAAGCCAGTTTCCCGAACTATCAGTTCCTGGCCGAAGCGATTTGTGCTTTGCCACCACGAATCGCCAAGGCGCTTTAATGGATATCGCAGAAAGGTGCGACAGCTTGATCGTGATTGGATCCTCAAATTCTTCGAACACACGTGCACTGGAACGGTTAGCTAATGAGGCAGGATGCAGCAAAGTTTACAGGGTTAACCAAGCCTCTGAAATTCCTTTACCTCTTTCTGGCACTATAGGTGTGACAGCTGGAGCATCAGCGCCAGAAGAGTTAGTTCAGGAAGTTCTTGACGTTCTCGGTCCTCTAAATGGTGTTGAAGAAATTCATTACGTGACCGAGGAGGAGTACTTCCCACCGCCAAGGGAACTTAGAAACCTCATTCATGCAGTGGGTTTCTTCGCTAGCCTTGGATTCTCAGATTTAAGCATCAAGCAGGAGGCTGAGGATCGTTTGATAGGTGCATCAGAAGTCCTACGAACGTTGACTTAGCTTTCAGGATTTGGGCATCCTGCTTTTCGTTGCGCAGTATCAAAAAGGTCCTGAAGTATGACACGCAAGTTTTGTGAGTGTTCTTTGATTTCTGATCGCGTAACTCTCTTTGCACCTTCCTTTGGTTGTGGGGCAGGAATTAGGTCGCCGTAGATGATGACAATCTTATTTGGTTTCGGAATGTAGCTACCCTTGGGCATCGAACGTTCGGATCCACCGATACCGACGGGCAATATAGGGGCATTAGATCTGGCAGAAAGCCACACTGCCCCGTCCAAGATAGGGTGCACGACCGGTCCTGATTTCCTTTGCCCCTCTGGGAAAACTGCGAGTGCTTTCCCTTCACTTAGTGCTTTCAGAGAGGCATCTAAAGCTAATTTATCAGCACGGGAATCACGATCTAAGGGAATCGTTCCACAACCTAGTAAGAGCCATGCTACAAACCGATTCGTCATCAGGGAACCTTTTCCGAGATAATGTAAACGGCGTTGAAAAAAAGAACCCACCATCGGAACGTCTAAGTTGCTTCTGTGAATAGGTGAAACAATAACGGGGCCGCTTTTGGGCATTGCTTTTGCGTTTCTTACAAATAGACGGAAATAGAAAAAGAACGCTAAGCGTGCCAGGTACTTTACGAAGCAGTAAGCCAAAAAAGATGACACTGATGGCCCCTTGTCAATCTTTTGACGAGCGTTGGACAGGTTATCAGACATTGAAATTCCTAAGCACTTCGTTGGCTACCTCAGATAAAGTTTTGTCGGTTGTATCAACTACTATCGCATTGGAACTGACTGATAGAGGCGAATCGGTTCGTGAGCTATCTATCTCATCGCGCTCTTGAATTTCATTAAGGATTTCTTTCATATCCCGACCTGACTCAAGGCTCCGCCTATGTGCTCGCTCTTCAGGCGTTGCTGTTACATAAACTTTGAGTTTAGCCTTTGGAAAGACCACTGACCCGATGTCTCTTCCTTCAAGAACTCCTCCACCTCTTTGCCTAGCCCAACTTCTTTGAGCGCGTCTAAGAATTGCTCTTACCCCCGGATTTGCGGCAACATAGCTCACGATAGAGTTGACTTCTGGGCTTCGGATTTGTTTAGTTAAGTTCTTAGCATTTACAAAAACTTCCTGTCCGTTAAAACTGATATCGATATTGTCGGTTATTTGTGTGACCTCTCTGTAGGCCTCTGGGTCAATATTGGCAGCTATCACTTCCGCTGCGACACTCCGATACATAGCTCCAGTGTCCAAATATTCAAGTTGTAATTCTTGAGCTAGAAGCTTTGCCAATGAGGACTTACCTGAACCTGCCGGCCCATCTATAGCTAAAATCGCTAATTCCTCATCACCCTCAAGCCTTAGGGTATCTATATGTTCATAGAACTCCGGGCAGGTTTTCGCTACACAGTTTGCATCGTCGATAACGACTCCTTCTGCTAAAAGACCTAAGACTGTGAAGGCCATAGCGATTCTGTGATCATCGTAACTATGGATCACGTTTCCTATCGGCATTCCGGGCTCAATGACGAAACCGTCTTCTTCAGCTCTTGCGTCAATCCCTAGTTTCTTCATTTCGGTTACAACTGCAGATACGCGATCAGATTCTTTATTTTTGATGAATCCAATATCTGTCACCCGCACAGTTCCTGAACAATATGGAGCTATTGCAGCCAAAGTGGGTGCGGTATCAGATAATTCTCGCATTGAAACCTCTATCCCTTTCAGCTGATTTTGTCCTGATACCTCTATAGAATCGGCTCCGATGGTGACTTTTGCGCCCATCTGTTCAAGGATATTAATAAATCCTATGTCACCTTGAATTGAGTTTTCTCCGATGCCATCTATGACTACTCTTCCTTGACTTACGGCTGCCGCCGCAAAAAAATATGATGCAGTGGATGCGTCAGTTTCTATTTCGTAATCACGCCCCGTGTATCCTGTTGGATGCACGGTGAAAGTATTTGGTTCGTCGATTTCAACTATTGCGCCAAAGGATCTCATCATTTCTATTGTCATGTCTATATATGGAAGTGAGACTGCGTTTCCTTCTAAAGTAAATGTTATCTTTTGGGGTAAACATGGTGAAACGAGAAGAAGCGCTGAGAGATATTGGCTAGAAGTATCTCCGCTTATTTTAATATCTTTCACTTTTAAGTTGGAACCGTTGAGAGTAAGTGGCAAGTGACTCGGCTCGCCACTGTACGCTACTTCTACGCCTAGCTGATTCAAAGCTCTTAAAAGGTCTTCTTGAGGACGCGAACGAATTTGTGCATCTCCATCTACCTGAATAGGCGCTGTGATTAGTGCTGAAATTGGAAGAATGAAACGTGCTGTGGTTCCACTTTGCCGCACCCATAAAGAATCTTGTGGAGCATCTAATTTCCCGTTAGTGCCAGTGACATCTATTGTCTCCATAGGTTGGTTTGCTTCGATACTAATACCAAATGACTTGAGACAGTCAATCATAGCAAGCGTGTCTTCTGCGAAGAGTGCTCTCGAAAGAGAAGTAGTGCCTTCGGCGAGTGATGCAATAATCAAGGCCCTATTTGTAATACTCTTTGAACCAGGAAGTTGTAACTCTGCATTGGGCGCTTTGCGTAACGAGTCGATTCGAAGCATCAGACGTCCATAGTCCTTGCTGAAGGTCGGTACCCATTAGCCATCAATCCCCCCATAAGTCTTTCACTCTTTTCAAGTGCAACTACCATGATGACCACACCTTTTTGACCTTCACTTGAATGAGCAATTTCTAAATCGAAAATATTCACATCAATGTCAGTAGCCAATCTTGTGAGACTTGCTAGCTCACCAGGCTGGTCAAGAACTGGGACTCGAACAATTGCTAAGTCAATATCTTCAGGCACTCCGGTTGGAAGATTGATTCGTGCTGTTCTAGCCTGCTCAAGTTTCTCCAATAAAGCTATTCTATTTTTTTTAGAAATAAGATTTTTTGTTTCTTCTAAAGATCCGATTACTTCATTAATGACAGAGAGGATTGCATCAGCATTGTCGATACAAATATCTGGCCAAATATGGGTGTTCCCGCCTGCAATGCGAGTCATGTCACGAAAACCTCCTGCGGCAAGGCGGAGTAAAGATCTATGTTCTTGAGAATGATTGTCAGCAATACGCATTAGAGAACCTGCTGCCAGGTGCGGCACATGGGAGACGATAGCTACCAGCTCGTCATGAGAATCTGGGTCAATGACTACAACATCTGCCCCTAATCCGATAACGCAAGATTGAACTATTTCAAAACAGTCATCATCACTTCCGTCTGGAGGTGTAAGAACCCATGCAGCACCTCGAAATAAATCGGAGCGGGCTCCTCTAATACCTTCCTGCTCACTACCTGCCATCGGATGCCCAGGTATAAATCGTTTATCGTTAACTTGATCGACTATTGAACCTTTGACGCTCCCAACATCAGTAACGGCGTTAGCGCCTTCTTGAAAAGCCTGATGAACAGATTCTGCTATGGACCCTACAGGAGTGGCGACGAATACAATTTCGCAATCTCTCATTGAACCCTCTGCAGAGATTGCCCCCATGCGCACAGCTTCATCTACCCGCGATGGGTCCGAGTCTCTGCCAATTACTTCCCATCCCTCTTCCTTAAGTGCTAGACCAATAGATCCACCTATTAGACCTAGACCTATGATTCCTGCTTTCTTCTGCATATTTCCTCTTTGAACCTGATGGTTTAGAAAATTACCTCATATGCGATGGTAGTTCGTCTTTCTCGTAAGACACGTTTAATTTTTACTAACCCAGTGATTATTGCATCATTTTCGTTCAATCAACTACCTGATCAACTTCGAAATGCAACAAATCAAGTGTGGTGAGTTCTCTCCACTGACCTGATTGCAGTGTGTGATCAACTAAATTACCTATTCGCGTGCGGATTAGCCTCTCGACTGGATGCCCCACAGCTTGGAACATTCTGCGAACTTGCCTATTCTTCCCTTCGTGGATAACGATCTTTACCACTCCATCTTGAATTTGAGATACACGCGCAGGTGAAGTGAGACCATCGTCTAGTGTGATCCCTTCACGGAGTTGACGAAGGCTTCCTCTAGATAATTTTTTACCAACTTTTACTAAATACTCTTTTTCTATTCCATGAGAAGGGTGAGTTAACCGGTATGTTAAATCTCCATCATTAGTCAGCAAAATCAGTCCCTCAGTTTCTTTATCTAATCTTCCAACTGGATAAACTCTAGGTTCCGGAGGAACTAGGTCAACGATAGTTCTGCGACCCTGTGGATCTTTGGCAGTTGAGATAATGCCTAGAGGTTTATGGATGAGATAATAGGTGAGTTCCGGTGAAACTCGTAAGGGAACCCCATCAAATAATAATTGGTCTTCATGGCGATTAACTCTCTGACCAATATGAGCAATTTCTCCGTTGACTGTGATTCGCTCATCAATAATATAATCTTCAACTACTCTTCTGCTGGCGAGCCCGATACTAGCTAGTACTTTTTGCAGCTTTTCCTGAGGTTGGTTTTCGCTTGACACCAAATCTAATCCGAGTTTGTCTCATCGTTAGCTATGATAGCTACTTCATCATGGGGTTGAGATTCCAATTTTTCGCCTACGTGGTCGGGACGTAGACCACCTTCCAGCGCTTCCACAACATCAGCCCCTGGGACGAAGTTAGCCAACGGTGGTAAATCAGAAATATCATTGATTCCCAATCGTTCAAGAAATAGTGATGTAGTGCCGAACAAGATAGCGTTGCCTGGCCCAGGGTCTTTGCCTACTTCCCCTATGTAGCCGCGTTGTTGCAATGTTCGGATGACTGCATCCACATTGACTCCTCGGATAGCCGAAATTTGCATTCTTGAAATGGGTTGTTTATACGCTATTATCGCTAATGTCTCAAGAGCAGCTGACGACAGCCGTGAATTCTGACCCTCTAAAACAAATCGCTCTACATACGGTGCCATAGTTGGGTCCGTTTGGTATCGATACCCGCCGGCTACATTCACAAGCACAAATCCTCGATGATCTTTCTTGTACTCTTGCATTAGCTGAGTGCAAATTTTCTCTACCTCAGTTTTCGGAATTTCTAAAAGTTGCGCAAGAAGGCTCGCATCAATCGGGATATCTGAAACAAGTAGAATTGCTTCAATAGCTTTCCTAGATTCTTCTGTCTGCATTTAACCCTCGTATGTATTAATTTCGGCGTAATCCGTGTTCTGATCAAATCCAATCCAGCTAATGGTGAGATCACCGAAGGTTTTGATTTGGGAAAGATCAACGATTCCCTGCTTGTATAGTTCTAGGACAGCGAGAAAATAAATCACTACTTCTACGCGATCAACGGTTGATTTAGTAAGTTCCCTGAGTGTAGTTTTCCCGATAGTCGAGAGTTCTTCGACCAAGAATTCAACTGTCTCGGCTACGGTAAGCTTTACCGGTGTTACGTGGAAAAGGTCTAGCTGGGGTTTAGGTACAGTTGCCCGATGATAAGCCTCATTGATAGCCAAGGGAGTTACGCCTTCGAGAAGGTCGGGCATTAATCCAAGGAACTGCTCTTCCATTCCAACTAGACGTGGGAAAGACAAAGAAGCATCAATTGACAACGCTTTTAATGCTTGGGACGCATCTTTGAAGGTTTTGCATTCAAGCAATCTAGCGAGAAGTAAATCCCGCTCTTCCCATAGGGCAAGTTCTTCTTCTAGATCTAAATCAGATGTGTCGGGCAACAGTCTACGGCTTTTGAGTTCTATAAGAGTAGCTGCGATTAAAAGGAACTCTGTGGCGACAGCTAAATTTACGCCTTCCATGCGTTGTATTTCATCAAGGTAAGCTTCAATAATTCCGCCTAGAGAAACTTGATAGAGGTCAACTTCGTCTTGCAGGATTAAATGAAGCAAGAGATCAAATGGTCCTGCAAAAACTGGTGTTTCTACTTCGTAACTCACGGCATAACTCTAGACCTTCTGTGTCTGTTGCAAGGGCATATCGCGTCATATTTTTTATTTTTATAGTCCTGCTAGAATTCGTGCTTCTCTCCGACAGTCCAATAAGTTAGATATATGAGCATCGCAGTATGCTGGTTCCGCAAAGATCTTCGCCTAAATGACAATCCTGCTTGGGGTAGTGCTTGTTCAAACGGTGCCGTAATCCCCATTTTTGTGCTTGAACCATCACTTCTAGAGTCAACCTCGCAAAGGAAAAAAGACGTATTATTCTCTAACTTAATTGCTTTGCAGTTTGAGTTGGAGTCAGTTGGTGGTTACCTCTTAACCCTATATGGACCGTCGAAAGAGGTATTACCAAGTTTACTTTCGGATTGGAAAGCTACAAGTCTCCATTTCAACAAGGATCACGCACCCGCAGCAAAGGAACGCGACAAAGTAATCTGTGAATCACTTAATATCGACCAACATGGACATTGGGGTAATTTAATTCTCCCACCCGGCACAGTCGTCTCAGGCTCAGGTTCAGTACATAAGGTTTTCACACCCTTTTACAAAAAATGGGTAACCATCGACAAAGTCTCTGCCTACGAGTCGCCTACAGCTAATTTCCACACCCAACCACGAATTTCAGAATCTTTACAACCTATTAGGGAAACCCCCTCGTTTGAAACAGGCAGTTCGGGAGCGTATCAACGTCTCAAAAACTTTCTACCGAAAATTTCCGAGTATGAAACTGATAGGGATTACCCCAGCATCAACGGAACATCGCTACTTTCATCTGATTTACATTTTGGAACGATCGGGCCGCGAGAAGTCCTTGAATTAGTAGGAAACGAAACGGAGCATTCGGCATCATTTATTCGCCAACTTGCTTGGCGCGATTGGTATGCGCACCTGATGGACCTATCCCCCGAAATTGTTCTTTCTCCTGCAAACCCTGTGTACAAGAAAATTGAATGGCGAAATGATGTCGACGATTTTGATAATTGGGTTCAAGGAAAAACAGGATACCCAATTGTTGATGCAGGCATGCGGGAGTTAATGGAAACTGGTTTCATGCATAATCGTGTTCGCATGATTACGGGATCTTTTCTAGTCAAGCACTTACTCATTGACTGGCGGTGGGGAGAAAAGTACTTTCGTCATACGTTGATAGACGGAGACACTTCCCAAAATGTTGGTAACTGGCAGTGGGTTGCAGGAACCGGTTTTGATGCATCTCCGTACTTCAGAATCTTTAACCCGATCCGGCAATCCGAAAAGTTCGATAAAGAGGGTACCTACATCCGCAAATGGATTCCCGAACTTTCAGCGCTGAATTCCAAACAAATCCACTCTCCATGGGAAATAAGCGATGAGGAACTAAATGAGGTAGGTGTGCGACTTGGAACTAACTATCCTTTCCCGATTGTTGATCATTCGTTTGCGAGAGAGCGATGTTTGGAGACTTACAAAGCGGCGCGCGCTAACTGATCTAATAGTCAATCCCAATACACACTAGGCACTCTCCACCTTCATGGGAAGCAAGTGCTTCTTCGCCGTCTTTATCAGTTTGATATTGTGGTGTGGACGACCTCTTAAGCCTATCGTCGCTTGCTTGACCATTTGAGCTGACTGCATAGACAGTATCTTTCCATTGGTCATTATCAGACCAGCGAAACCCTAAATCAAGAATTGTTTCTTGTTGCGCTCGATCAACAAGTTCAAGTGACGACTTCAGAATCGCGCTAGTTAACGACGCTTCATGAATTTTCCCTGTGGTGAATCCTTGGGGAAAATCAAGGAAACTGGCTCGGGGCATTCGCACGGCTTCTGTTATGTCTCTGGCCGTAGAAATACCTACTGTAGCAATTCCTGCTTCTTCAAGTTGATGCGAGATCAAACCCACGGTTTGATGACATACAGGTCAAACCGGCACTAGAAGCACAACATCGGTTTTATCGTCAATGCACCTTTGGACAAGTTGAGGAGCTAAATCATCTATTACTGCCCTTTGTGAATATATTCCTCCCATGCAGGTAAGTAGATCATCAGCGATAGAACCCACGAAACCTTCCTGATAAAGGAGGCGGAGTCCCTCGATAGGGAAAACGACGTTTATGTCTTCCCTAGCTCCTGAAAGGTCGTAGGCGAAATGCGTCGCTCTCAAATCTGTTACATCAGTGTCAGAGGGAATAGCCCTATACGATGTGTCATCTTTGTAGTGAAATGCGACTTGACCAGTTTTATAGACTCCTCCTGTAGCAATCATTCCGACTTTGCATTCGGCGAGCGGCTTCTTGGGTAGAGAAAATGGAGGTCTGGTTTGCCTGTGGTGCCATTGATACTGCTCATAACCCAGTGCATCATATGTTGCTGTTATCCGCTCTATGTATTTGACTGGAGGTTGCCTGCCCGTTGACATGATTTGATGTTACCTTGTACCCTTCACAAATTTTGATTATCAGTGACGCATTTCCCGTGTTATCTGCCCTAACCTTGAGCAAATGGCTAGAGTTTTCAGCGGTATCCAACCCTCAGGAGAATTACATCTTGGCAATCTACTGGGAGCACTTGTTAATTGGGTTAACCACCAAAAGTCACATGATGCTGTATATTGCATAGTTGATCTTCATGCGTTGACCCTCCCCAAAAGACCTGAAGAATTAAGAGAAAACTCCCTGAAGCTTGCACAATTATTAATAGCTGTGGGACTTGACCCAGATAAAAGTATTCTTTTCATGCAAAGTCATGTTCCTGAGCACTCTCAACTTGCGTGGCTTATGGAATGTACAGTCAGTTTTGGAGAGCTAAACAGGATGACTGCTTTTAAAGATAAATCTGGGCGAAATGAGTTTATTTCTGGTGGATTATTCACATACCCAGCGCTTCAAGCCGCTGATATTTTATTGTACGACACCGACCTAGTCCCAGTTGGAGATGACCAGAGACAACACATTGAGATAACTCGCGATATTGCTGAGCGGTTCAATAGCAGATTTGGGAATACGTTTGTTGTGCCTAAGCATGTTATTCCACCAGCGGGAGCTCGAATTATGGACCTTCAGCACCCCGATAGAAAAATGTCTAAGTCAGAAACGTCACCTGCTGGGACCATCAGCGTGCTTGAAGATCATGATTCGATAACTAAAAAAATCAAGCGCGCCGTTACCGATAGCGATGGAGAGATTCGTTTCGACTCGAACCTGAAGCCAGGTGTTTCTAATCTTCTGTCTATTCTAGCTGCGGCAACATCATCGACACCTGAAGAAGTCGCCACAGGATATAGCCGCTATGGGGACTTAAAAATCGACACAGCTGAAGCTGTTATTGAACTTTTGCGTCCGATCCAAGTGAAGTTTCGTGAACTTGAGTCAGATCCAGCTGAAACGAACCGTTTGCTGAAATTGGGCAGCTCAAAAGCTCGAGAGATCTCTTCTGTGACTCTTGAACGAGCCATGACCAAGATCGGGTTGCTCAACGCCTAACTACTTTAAACCCCGAGCTCTAGCAGCATACAATGCTACCGCTAAGCTCGTCGCTACGTTCAATGAATCAACATTGTTTTGCATGGGTATTTTCGCAGTGCAGTCTGCCACAGAAAGTGAATTTGTTGTTAATCCATGGCCTTCGGAACCAATAATAAACGCTAGAGGCTGACAAGGCGATTTGAGGACTGCTTCTAAAGTCCGGGATTTCGGGTCGGGCGTTAGCGCAACGGTTTGAATGCCTTTTCGGTTTAAGTTAATAATAGTTTCGGGCATTGAACGTATCTGTGCATGCGGGACAGAAAATACTTGCCCCATAGAAACACGGACTGCGCGCCTATAGAGAGGATCACATGATTGAGGGTCGAAAAGAACCGCATCAACTCCGAAAGCAGCTGCGTTTCGCATGACCATACCCATATTGGTTGGATTCTGAACGCTTTCCGTCAATACAGTTAATTTAGCTTCTTTGGTAACATCGTCGGGGTCATTCTGAGGAGGACGACGAAATGTGGCTATTGGGTCTTTTAGGTTAGGTCTGCCAGTTATCGCCTCTAAAACAACCGGAGAGCATCTAAAGAAATTGCATCCTTCAGGAATAGCCACCAGTCGAGAGTGATCAAATTTTTCACCGGCAATTAAAGTCAACAGTTCATGCCCGACTGCTGAAGCTCTGTTGATGACTATGGCTCCCTCTCCAATAAAATAGGGGGCCATATCACCTCCTTCTTTTTCGCGAAGTTGTCGAAGCTTATGGTTGCTCAATCCTATAAAGTCTGCGATTCTTTCATCATTAGGGCTATCAATATAGAACTCGTTCATACACGGTCCGCTCTTGACAACGTAGCGAAAAGGGAAGGTTCTAATGTTGATTCGTCCAGTCTCTTGTGGTGGTCACGAGCCCAAGCGATTGCGATCTTGTTACTCTCAGCTTCATCAAGAAGTGCTGCACCTATTTCAGGGTGCTGAACATAGACAGCAATTCTGTGCTTTATAGAACCTGACCTGTCTCTACTCCAGTCATCAACTCGAGATAACCCGGCAATTGCGGCAACGCAAGTAGCAAAAACTCTGCCAAAAATTCCAAATCCTGACTCAATCTTACCTATGTCGTGCAAAGCACTAGCGATAACTATGTCGGGCTCAAGAGGCGCATCTGCCAAAGTGAATAATTTCTGCACATTTCTGTAACTGTGTTTCTTATCTACTCTGCTCTGAGCATTAAAGAGGATCAGTTCTTTTGGATTCAGCAGAGTAGTGAATTCCAGCGCTTGACGATCTTTTCTGGCTGGAAGGAAAGAGAAGATGAATCTTTTTATCAAGTGTTTAACCGAACCGAAATGAGATGATGTCATTTCAAAGCTCTTGGATGCGCTGATCTATATGCCTCAATCAACCTACGAGACGAGATCTTGGTGTAAATCTGGGTCGTACTAATGCTGGCGTGGCCAAGAAGTTCTTGAACTGTTCTGATGTCGGCTCCGTGTTCAAGCATATGGGTTGCGCAACAATGGCGGAGAGTGTGCGGTGACAATTTAGAGCCTAGTCCGACTTGAGCTCCATATTTTTTTACGACACCCCAACCACCTTGCCTGGTGAGACGACCGCCTCTCCTATTAAGAAAAATAGCTTCACTATCATTTCGGGACTTCCACATCTCAGGTTCAAGCAAGCCCCTGCCAGAAGGCTCCAACCAGTCCTTCAAGGCTCGCATCGCAAATGTTCCTAGAGGTACGATACGTTCCTTGTTTCCTTTCCCTAAAACTTTGAGAAGCTTCTCTGCGTAATCAATGTCGCCAAGTGAAAGGCTCACAACTTCGGTGATCCTTGCACCTGTTCCATAAAGTACTTCTAAAATAGCTCGGTCTCGCCTGGCGATTGGATCTTCGCCTTCAACGACTGATAGGAGCTCATTCACTTCTTCTACGCTTATTGCCTTTGGTAGTCCTTTGGGAACTCGAGGTAGTTCAACGTTTTTGCTGGGATTGTCATTTCGGAGACCTTCAATAACCATGAACATGTAAAGCGAACGAACTGACACCATTGTGCGAGTGACCGTTGCATCGGAGTAGCCAATATCTTGAAGACCACGCAAGAATCGGACAACTTCGGTTTCGCCTAGCGTTTCGATTGATAATTTGCACCTGTTGACCCAATCAGAGAATTTTTTTAAATCCCTTTCGTACGCAACAAGAGTTGTGTCAGCTCTTCCTTTCTCTACTCTCATCCACAATAAAAAATCGGCTATGGCGCTATCACCATTGTTCAATTTATCGACCATTTAGGTATTGGATAGCTAGCGATATCCCGATGATCGTTTTTGCATCAATAATTTCCCCCGATGAGATAAAACTTGTCGCTTCCGAAAGTGAGACTCTCTCAATTGACATGTATTGTTCTTCAAGCCCTTGCCTATCATCAACAACCTCTTCGCAATCTAGAGCGAGGTAACAGTAGGAGAACTCGTCGCAAAACCCAGGACTGTTATAAAATTGTGCAAGTTCCACCAAGTTCTGAGTTGATAAACCAACTTCTTCTTGCAATTCTCGATGCGCAGTTACGTCTGGTGGCTCTCCTTCTACATCTCTTTTCCCAGCGGGAATTTCTAAAATGTGATTATCAGTCGCTGGTCTAAACTGCCTGACCATAACAACTTCCGATTCTATAATCGGCACGATGCAGACGGCTCCAGGGTGACGTGTTATTTCTCTCACTACCTGTTCCCCATTTGGTCCTACAAAATTTGACTCATAGACGGATGTTATTTTTCCTTCAAACTTAAGCCGGTCATTTTGTAATTTGAATTCAGGCATTATGTTCTCAGCGTATAGATTGCGCTTCATCAATCTTTATTAATTGTGGATTGCGTCCCGCTGCTCTTACAGCAACTGCGGAGATGAATGCTTCAAACAATGGTGCTGGGCGGTCCGGCCTACTTTTAAATTCTGGATGAGCTTGTGTCCCAACCCAAAATGGATGCGTCGGTAATTCAATGAATTCCACGAGTCGCCCGTCTGGGCTTTCTCCTGAACATACAAAATCGCTTTCATCAAATCGTTGCCTATATTTCGGGTTGAACTCATACCTGTGTCGGTGGCGTTCTGAAACAACTGTTTTGCCGTATGCAGACGCTACTTGAGAACCCTCGACAAGTTCAGCTACGTAAGCGCCCAAACGCATCGTTCCGCCCATATCGGTTACCTCGCGCTGAGATTCCATTAGATCAATGACTGGATGCTGGGTAATGGGATTAAATTCAGTTGAATGGGCACCAGATAGCCCCAACACATTTCGGGCATATTCAATCGTCATTACTTGCATTCCCAAACATAAACCAAGGCAGGGTATTTCATTCAGCCGTCCGTATTCAACTGCAGCAATTTTCCCTTCGATACCTCTTTCGCCGAATCCACCAGGAACGACAATTCCATCGAGATCTTTGAGGCGCCCCGCAACCAATAATCCCTCGACATCCTCTGCTTGTATCCAATCAATCTCAATATTTGTTCCGGCATGAATACCAGCATGATTTAATGACTCAACTACAGAAAGATAAGCGTCAATTAAAGTGACATACTTCCCTATTAGGCCGACTCTTACCGAACCCGAAGCCGACCTAACTTTTGCGACTAGCGTTTTCCATTCTTGTAGATCTGGTTCAGGAGAAGAGATCTGGAGAATATCACACAAGAAGTCATCAAGTCCCTCCTCATGAATGACTAAAGGAATTTCATATAATGAATCTGCGTCCGCGGCATTCACGACGCCTTTAAATGGCACATCACATAGATTTGAGATCTTCCTCTTTAAATCATCATTTATCGGTTCTTCACTTCTACACACTATTGCATCAGGCTGAATACCTCGGCTGCGGAGTTCCGTAACTGAGTGCTGAGTGGGTTTAGTCTTCTGCTCCCCTGAAGGGCCGATAAAGGGAACTAGAGTGACGTGCACATAGCAGACATTCTCACGTCCGATGTCCAAACGAAATTGGCGAATAGCTTCGAGAAACGGAAGAATCTCGATGTCTCCTACTGTCCCTCCGATTTCGGTTATTACAACGTCAACATCGTCTTGCGATAAGGAGGAAATGCGTTGTTTAATTTCGTCGGTAATGTGCGGAATTACCTGAACAGTTTTTCCTAGGTAATCCCCTCGGCGTTCAGATGCGATAACGGAGGAATAAATAGAGCCAGTAGTAGCATTTGAGCCACGCGAGAGGTTCACGTCAATGAAGCGCTCATAGTGACCTAGATCAAGATCTGTCTCTCCTCCGTCGTCTGTGACGAAGACTTCTCCATGTTCATACGGGTTCATCGTTCCAGGATCAACGTTCAAATAGGGGTCAAGTTTCTGCATAGTAACCCTTAGTCCCCTAGACTTAAGCAATCTACCGAGCGCTGAGGCAGTTATCCCCTTACCGAGAGAACTCGCTACTCCACCTGTCACAAAGATATGTTTGCTCACGGGACTCCATCTTAACGGTGTCTTTCCATCTCGCGTTGGATAATTACATTAAGTCTTGAGAATGCGCGGCATTTTCAAGTAATTCAAAGGCATGCTTTTGAGCATTCTTGCTATCAGGTGATCCTGATAACATTCTTGATATTTCAACGACTCGTTGATCACTATCTAATGACTCAATCGTGATACAAGGGAGCCCCTTACTCTCTTTCTTTGTTACTTTAATATGCGTATCAGCATATGAAGCCACTTGGGCGAGATGGGTGACCACCATGACTTGCCTATCATTAGATAATTTTTTTAAACATTTTCCGACTTCCAAAGCAGTCTGACCACCGATTCCCGCATCGACTTCATCAAAGATAAGGGTTTCTGGATCTGTTGAGAGTACAAGCCTTGCCGCTAATGTTGTTCGTGCTAACTCGCCGCCGGAAGCAACTTTGTTTAACGGCTGCAATCCTTGACCGCGATTAAGAGAAACGTTTATCTCAACTTTCTCCCCAGCATGTCCACTTACTTGGAACTCAACTTTTCCCTCCGGAAGAGACAATTCATGAAGGTAAGATTCTATTTCCTTTGCAATTTCTGGGGCTGCTTTCTTCCGTAAAACGCCAACTGCTTTCTCCTCAATAGCTAGGTCCTTTTTAATACCTTCAAGCTTCTCTTGCATACCTTTCGACATCTGATCCGCATTCTCAAAGTTCGATATTTCTTTAGTGATTTGATCATGCTTATCCAAAACATCTTTTAGCGTATCCCCATATTTCCGTCGTATATTTTGCAATAAGGCTATCCTCTGCTGAACTTCTTCAAGGCGCTGTGGATCTACATCAATTGACTCTGCAAAATTTCTAGCCTCGCTTGCAATATTTGTCATAACATCAATCAGATCAGTCACTTTTTCCTCAAAGCCCTGCAACGATTGCTTCCCCCTAATATCTTGTAGTAACTTTCCTAGTTCTTCGATCAATGAACTCTCTGCCTTTAAAGTTTCCGAAATTCTCATACTAAGAAATTGATTACCAGTAGCATCTGCAAGAAGATTTTCAGATTTTTTAAGTTGCTCTTCCTCATCAGCACTCTCAATTTGAAGTTGCGATATTTCGTGTTTTTGAAATCGCAAGAATTCTAATTCCTGTCGGAAGTCCCCTTTTCCTAGAATTTCTTGTAATGCATTCTCGACGTCGCTTTTATCCTTTTGTAACGCTTTTAGAGTGGTGAGGTCAATCTTGGCAAACCTATCAAGTGCTTTTCTTTGCTCTACTGATTTTTCCAGTGATGTATGACCGTGTTGACCGTGAATTTCAATCAAGTTTTCTGTAATCTCGGAGAGGGCAGAAACTGTTGAAATTGAACCATTGATATACGCCCTTGAACGCCCATCTTTAGGAACTGCGCGCGAAATTACCAATTCATCATTCCCAATCATATATCTGGCATCTACACGAGCTTCTTCTCCAAATGGACCGATCAAGCCGGAATCAGCTCGCTGGCCTGTAAGTAGTTGCAACGCTGTAACGATAAGGGTCTTTCCTGCCCCTGTTTCACCGGTTAAAGCTGTCATCCCAGAAGAGAAAATTAAGGACGCGTCTTCGATAACACCCAGATTCCTAACATGCATTTCAACTAATTTTGCTTCTCTCGAGGAAGTGGATTGAGGGACTTCAGTCATTTAGCGTTCTGTGCCTTTACTTATCGGTCCGATAGGCCAAATTTTTCCTTGAGTGCTTGATGAAAATTGCTTCCCTCGAATGAAACTAGTTGAGCAGGTTTAACTGCCGTCTTGCATGTAATTGAATCATTTAGTTTTAAGCTTCCGGTGACATTTCCATCAACTGCAAACGAAGCCTCACAATCAGGCAAAACAGATATTTTAAGTTCATCGTCTGGAGAAAGAACGAGCGCTCTATCAAATAGTGAGTGAGGAGCAACTGGTGTAAGGAGTATCGCTTTATGCATAGGGTCAATTATCGGTCCGCGAGCTGACATCGAATACGCAGTTGACCCAGTAGGTGTTGCAACAATCAATGCATCCGTGGCATATGAGGTGAAGAACTCTCCATTGATTTCAAGCGCTAACCGAACTGTCTTTCCGGGGTCAACCTTTTCGACCACTACCTCATTTAAGGCATATAGCGGACCATTTGTATTCGCTGTCATGATTTCTAGCCTCATTCGTTGCTCAAGATAGAAATCACCATCTAAAAACTGGTTGATCCTCTTGTGAGAAAGATTTGGCTCCACACCCGAGAGATAGCCCATACGTCCAAAGTTAATCCCGAGAACTGGGACCTCTTGGTCGCTAACTGCTTTAACAGTTCGCAGAACTGAACCATCACCACCCAATGCGATAGCTAATTCGAAATCATTTGTGATCTGATTTTCCTCAATCGCAAGGTCAATTCGTCCAATAGCAGTCGCTGATTCAGGCGAAAAATAGCAATCAACTCCAATTCCTTCAAGCCACTTCAAAAGCTCTTTACCATGCTCGATGGCTTCAGGACGCCTCGTATTGATGTACGAGATAAAGCGAGTCATACACTTATCGTAGGCTTATTCGCTTAGTTAAGCACTAATGAAACCCTGAATTTAGACTATTTGAGAATATTTAATACTCTGAATAGGGAATTGTTTTGAGATCAGAAGAAAAAACTCTTTATTACCAGCCTTGCCCGGCAGTGGTGACACTGTAATATCTTGTACGTTGCCTCCATTTTGAGAAGCTGAATCGGTGATTTCATTTAGAGCCCTTATCCAAATATTCCGGTCCTTTATGACTCCCTTAGATTTGCTTGCCTCCAGCCTTGTCGCTTCAAATTGCGGCTTTACTAATAGTACGATCGAAGCACTATGATCTGCCAACGCCAAGATATTCTTCATCACTGTTTTAAGAGAAATAAAACTTAGATCAGCAACGACAATATCAAATGTTTGGTCAAGGGAGTCGTTAGGGATAGCTTTGACATTTGTTCGTTCTAGGATAGTAACACGTTTGTTAGATTGTACTTTTTCGTGAAGAAGCCCGTATCCAACATCTACACACGTGATATCTCCCGCCCCAAGTTGCAACAAACAATCTGTAAAGCCACCAGTAGATGACCCAATGTCAATACAACTTTTACCCTCTGCCGTTATATTGAACGAATGGATAGCATGCATCAGTTTTTCTCCTCCCCGACTTACAAACTGCTTGGGGGCAGGAACAATTACTATGCTGTCAGATGTTTTAACTAATTGATTATCCTTAAGCGCAAAACTGCCGTTTACCTTAACACGATGTTCAACAATAAGGTTAGAAACCTCTTCGGTGTCGGTCGCCAACCCTCTACGGATAAGTTCGTTATTTAATCTAGATCGTGTGATAGGTAAAGAATAGCTTAATCAACTATCCAAGTAGGTTGAGACCTGAGAAGTTCGCCAATATCCCCTTCACCATTTTGCTCTTTTGCGATTTCAATCTGCTGATTAACATTTTTTGAGTATTCAGGTCTTTTAACTTCACGGAAAACACCCATTGGCGTGGGTTCGTATGGGCCACTTGCTAGCCGAGAGAGAGCGAAAGCAACGCTTGGGTTCTCAGAACCTTCATCATGAACGATTAATGCACTTTCACCAACATCTGCGACTTTAACAATCTGGGCATTACCTGAGTGATCTGAGATAACTCCAAATTCATTATCGACACCGAAACGAATTGCCTCTCCATGCGTTAGTTGGATGATCATTGAATCTCGTTTATCTTTTTTAGTAATAGCTCCAAACGCTCCGTCGTTGAAGACGTTGCAGTTTTGATATATCTCTACTAGTGAAGAACCTCGGTGGGCATGCGCTCGCTTGAATGTTTCCTGCATGTGCTTTCTGTCCATATCGTGTGTCCTCGCAACAAACGTAGCCTCAGCTCCTAAAGCAATACTCGCAGCATTAAAAGGTTGGTCTATGGAACCCATTGGTGTTGATTTTGTTATTTTGCCTACTTCGCTAGTTGGAGAATATTGCCCTTTCGTTAAGCCGTAGATTTGGTTATTAAAGAGAAGAATAGTGAAATCTATATTTCTTCTCATTGCGTGGATCAGGTGGTTTCCTCCGATTGACAACATATCTCCATCCCCCCCTATCACCCATACATCAAGCTCTGGGCGAGAGATAGCTAGCCCAGACGCAACTGCTGGAGCTCGTCCATGTATGGAGTGCATTCCATAGGTGTTCATGTAGTAAGGGAACCTTGCGGCACAACCGATTCCTGAAATAAAGACAGTATCTTCAGGACGTCCATCTAGTTCAGGAAGCATTAGTTGCATTGCTGTGAGTACGGAATAGTCTCCACACCCGGGGCACCAACGAGGTTCCTGATCACTTGTCCAGTCGGCTTTAGTAGTTGCTGGAGCTGGGGCGGAAGCTGTGTCAGTCATATTATCCCTTATTTCTTTCCGAGAGCTACCAGAATCGTTTCGTGCAGCTCAGTTGTTGTAAATGGTTGTCCTTGCACCTTGTTCAATGATTGAACGTCTACAAGATATTCAGCGCGTAGGAGTTTAGATAACTGACCCATATTCATTTCTGGACAAATAACTGTCTTGTACTGAGAAAGCACTTCTCCTAGGTCTTTCGGGAATGGGTTTATATGGATGAGATGAGCATGAGCTACTTTGTGCCCTTCATTGCGCACTTGCTTTACTGCGCTTGCTATCGCACCCCATGTGGATCCCCAGCCGATCATCAAAACGTCTGCGTCGAGGTCACCTTCTACCCAAGTTGGCGGCATATCATTGGCTATGTTATCAACCTTAGTTTGCCGAATATCCGTCATCTTCTGATGATTAGACGGATCATAAGAAATGTTTCCAGTACCATCTTGTTTCTCGATTCCTCCAATTCGGTGCATCAAATCAGGTGTACCTGGAATAGCCCACGCTCGAGCATAAGTTTCTGGATCACGCTTATAAGGCCAAAAATGATTGTTTCCATCTTCGTCCACATGGTTTGTTTCTGTGGTGAAAGTAGTCGATATATCTGGCAATGAGTCGACATCAGGAAGCTTCCAAGGCTCAGAACCATTTGCTAAGTACCCATCTGAGAGAAGCATCACTGGAGTACGATACTTTAAAGCGATTCGACAAGCTTCAATAGCAACATGGAAACAGTGACCTGGACTATATGGTGCGATAACTGGTATCGGGGATTCCCCATGACGGCCATACATTGCCATTAGGAGATCTGAGGCTTCAGTTTTAGTAGGCAGTCCCGTGGACGGGCCTCCTCTCTGAATATCAACAATTACAAGTGGAAGCTCAAGATTAAAAGCTAAACCTATAGCTTCTCCTTTGAGGGCGACTCCAGGACCACTCGTAGTTGTCAAAGCTAAGTCTCCACCAAATGAAGCTCCAATAGCTGAAGCTACGGCTGCTATTTCGTCTTCAGCTTGAAATGTTTGGACACCGAAATTCTTATGCTTGGCAAGCTCATGGAGTATGTCGGAGGCTGGGGTGATCGGGTACGAGCCGAGGAAAACTGGCCTTTGGGATAGTTTGCCTGCTGCGACAAGGCCCCAAGACAAAGCGGTATTCCCGTTAATATTTGTGTATTCGCCTGACTCCAATGCGGCTGGCTTAACTTCGTATGCGTAGTCAAAGGCTTCTGTAGTTTCTCCGTAAGCATGACCTGCTTTGAAAGCTGCGTTGTTAGCAGCAACGACTTGAGGGGATTTACCAAATTTCTTTTCGATCCAATCCAAAGTTGGCTCAAGTGGTCTTTGGTAAAGCCATGACACTAAGCCGAGAGCGAAGAAATTCTTTGACCGTTCAGCATCGCGAGGTTTTATCCCCTCAATCTCTTTACAAACTTCCTTAGTCAAGGATGTCATGGGTACTTCGAATAGTGTGTAACCAGATAATTCGTCTGTCTCAAGAGGATTTTCTTCATATCCAGCTTTTTTGAGATTTCTCTCCTCGAACGTGTCGCGGTTGACGATTATAGTTCCTGCTTCCTCAAGTTTGGATAGCTCTTTCTTTAGAGCAGCAGGATTCATAGCGACTAAAACATTGGGGGCATCACCTGGAGTGGTGATGTCATGATCAGATACTTGGACTTGAAATGCAGAAACTCCTGCAAGCGTTCCTTGAGGTGCCCTAATCTCGGCTGGGAACTCAGGAAGTGTCGCAAGATCATTCCCGAAAATTGCGCTCGCGCTCGTGAACCGTTCTCCAGTGAGTTGCATGCCGTCACCAGAATCTCCAGCAAACCGGACAATGATTCTGTTAACTTCTCTAATCTCTGGCTGTGAAATAGTATTTGCCACGGAATCCCCCTTGATCCCTACTTAATCGACATGTTGACGATAGTCGTATACTAACCCAATCATGATGACCCTTATAAAGATATAGGTGTGACATATTTCTCACCTGTCCAGATGCTGTGCAGAGTTATTCCCTATGGTCTAGTCTAAGCTCATTGTGATCAAAGAATGGACCTGTGGATGAACAGCGAACAATTAGAAAAAATTAGAACAGGGTCCGGTTTTATCGCCGCTCTAGATCAAAGTGGCGGCAGTAGCCCCAAAGCTTTGAAAGCATATGGAATCGAGGATTCAGAGTACAATAGTGATGACGAAATGTTTGACTGCATACATGAAATGCGAACACGAATCGTAACAAGCCAAAGTTTCACCGGAGCACGAATTCTTGGCGCAATCTTATTCGAAAATACTATGGATCGATCCATAGGCGGTGTGAGTTCGGCTGACTATCTATGGAACAATAAAAGTATTGTACCTTTTCTCAAAGTTGATAAAGGTCTCATGGATGAGAATCAGGGCGTTCAAGTCATGAAACCAATCGATGGTTTAGGCGCTCTTCTATCAAAAGCTATCGATAAACATATTTTCGGAACGAAAATGCGATCTGTTATCAAACTCGCTAACCAGAGCGGTGTAAACGCACTCGTGGATCAGCAATTTGAAATAGGGAACCAGATTCTTGAAGCTGGGTTAGTGCCAATAATCGAACCTGAAGTTGACATACATAGCCCTGAAAAATCCGCCTGTGAGGGACTAATGCGTGATGCTATTACCCGCAATTTAAGTAATCTCCCCGAGGGCCAGTCAGTAATGTTGAAGTTAACTCTTCCAGAAGAAGATAATTTTTACAAAGATTTCGTTAACGATAAGCGAATTTTACGCGTTGTTGCTTTATCTGGAGGATATTCCAGAATTGAGGCAAACGATCGAATGTCACGAAATAACGGAGTCGTGGCAAGTTTCTCTCGTGCATTGACTGAAGGTTTAAGTGCTCAGCAATCACAAAACGAATTTGATGACTTACTTGACGCATCAATTCAAACTATATTTGAAGCCTCGAACACCTAAAAATTAGGATAGTTGTCTATGGCGATCTGAGGCGTCAAGATACGATCCTGACTTTGAGGTAATCCACGAAAATAATTCTCTTGCTTTCACAGGCATTCCAGCACGGTCATACAAGTCGGCAAGTGCATATGCTTTACGCAAATGATGTTCTTGTGGTCGTGTAGGCGTTCGCCATCCCTTTTCTAAAATGTTTATTGCCTTTGGGTAATTTCCTTGATCGGCGAAACTATTTGCGTAGATAATTTTTCCCTCAGCAACAGTTTCAGCATCTGGTGAGACTTCAGCCAACTCATCCCAAAGGAATTTGACATCTGCCCACCTCTTTTCGCTACGATAACAGTCCATTAATATTGGATGTCGTTCAGTTGATTGGGCTAAGGAGCGGAATTGTTCCAGAGAAAAAGCTGCTGTTTCGTAGTCGTTAATGCGATAACAAATTAAACCATGTAATTCCTGAACTTCTGATACGTTTGGGACTGTTCTTACCAATGGGGCTAATTTCTTCCTTGCTTCAGGGAATCGTTCTTGCTGAAAAAACATATCGGCTTCTTTGAGTCTTTTGTATGCTTTCTGTCCTCGAGCAGAACCAAGTACTTTTCGAAGGCTAGCGTTTACATCTGAGTTAGAATTTCTCCGTTGTGCTAATGGCTTACGTTTGTATGGTTTTTTTAGGGAAGATTTTTGGGGTTTCGGTTCTTTTCTGCTTTGCTTAGAATTTGCTCGTTCCAAAGCTGCTTTCGCTTCTGCTTGTAACTCACGTTTTCGCGCATCACGCTGATCTCTTCTTTGAGCACGTTCTTCTCTTAAGCGCAGAATTTCCTCGTCTTCATTGTCCTCTTTTTGTTCATGAGGTCTTTGAGATTCTTCTTCGGATGCTTTGATATCGTCATGATGGACTCGCAGGACTCCTTTTCTGGCTAACCCTCCCCAATTCTGGTTTCCAGGTATAGGGTCCATTACATCGTTTTCTAGTCGTTTCGGCTTATCTTTTGTGTACTTCCTAGGGGCTCCACCACTCTTTCTATTCCCACTGCTCTTAGCAGAGTTCCTAGTTGAGTCATTCTTGGGTGGCCTTTTTCTGGATGGGCGGGAATTTTGATTGCTTCTTTTGGACGAATTCATAGCGGGTCAAGCCTACAACCCATCTGCGCAAATGGGGTAACGAATGAAAAATTAAAGTAGCGGGTCTTACGACCCGCTACTTATCGAAAATCCGGCGGCGACCTACTCTCCCGGGGACTCTCGTCCCAAGTACCATCGGCGCTGGTGGGCTTAACTTCCGTGTTCGGAATGGGTACGGGTGTGGCCCCACCGCTATCACCACCGAAATCTATTGGCCACAGGCATGTGGCGCGTCTTGTCAAGAGGAGCTCCTCGAGATCTCCATAGCGAGCACAAACACCTTAAATAGGTCGTTAGTTGAAGTTTAAATCAAGCCCTCGGCCGATTAGTACCGGTCAGCTGAACACATTGCTGTGCTTACACTTCCGGCCTATCAACGTGGTGGTCTGCCACGGGCCTTACCCGGTTAACCCGGTGGGTAATCTCATCTTGGAGCTGGCTTCCCACTTAGATGCTTT
>DDNP01000026.1:0-9336 GCA_002341185.1 Candidatus Neomicrothrix sp. UBA2517
CCTACACCTACACCACAAAATAGGACGGCTACCATAGCCTTCACAGGAGATATTCTCAGCCATTCGCCAGTCTTCGAAGCTGCCAAGCGCTACGGCGATACCGCAAAGGACTATAACTACTTACCGATGTTCTCTAAGATAAGTGAATTAATCCAAGGCGCAGATCTTGCAATCTGTCATCTCGAAACTCCGATCTCGGCCGATAATAAAGAACTTTCCGGGTATCCAATATTTAATGCTCCAAAAGAATTAGCCAATGACTTAGCAAGCGTGGGTTACAACGGTTGTTCCACGGCCTCAAACCATTCTCTTGACAAAGGGTCTAAAGGGGTGTTCTCAACGCTAGATCAATTAGAAGCGGCCGGTCTTAAATGGGCAGGCATGGCAAGAAATATGCAAGAGAAGCAGATACCCACCTTTTACCTAGTTAATGAAATCGTGATAGCGCATCTCTCTTACACATATGGATTGAACGGTTTCCTAATTCCAAGCAAACTACCATTTCTCGTCGATGTCATAGAGGCAGAGGCGATAATTGAAGAAGCAGCACTAGCACGACAATTTGGGGCTGATTACGTCGTTTTGAGCCTCCAGTGGGGAAATGAATATCAACATGACCCGTCACCTTTCCAACTAGAGCTCGCCGAAGAGCTACTCAACGATCCCAATATCGACATAATTGTAGGAAGTCATGCGCATGTAATCCAGCCAATTGGAACTATCAACGACAAACCTGTGATCTATGGTTTAGGAAATTTTTTATCAAATCAGTCATTCAATTGCTGTCCTGATGCTTCCCAAAATGGAGTGATCGTATTTGTAGAAATTGAGGGGCAACGCGGTGAAGTCCACACCACCAAAAAAATATCTGTAACACCAACAAGAGTCGATAGGTCAAACTATGAGATAGTTCCATTGTTTGATGAAATTATGAGTCTGGAGGTGGGGTCATATTTCAGAAATATATACGAACGCGCATTCAGTGAAACGATGACCTTGCTCGAACAGTTAGGGAGGGAGTTCGATCTGGAAGTCAAAGAGAGGGATTAGGGTCCCTGAAGGTTCTTCCTTCCTTGTCTCCGAACACTCACAATCGCCACAATAGGGAAAAGAACGAGAAGCCCTAACAGTGTGATTTGTAACGCTCCTCCACGGTCAGTGATGCTCTCAGGGGCAACTCCCGAACCAGGTTTAGGAATAATGCTGTTACCTTCATCATACTGATATACCTTAACCCCATCCCCGCTGTCATCTTGAGCATAAGCGATACCATGTGAGGCACAGTTAAAGGAAAGAAAGGCAAGCAAGATCCCTCCTACGGTGAACGCTCTTGCAATCCGAGAGGGGAGGAAATTCAAGGCCATAATATGTGTCATTACTCAATCTTAGGACTACGTTCAAGAGTGATGCATAGTAATACCGTCTCCAAAGTTTTTTTGTGGTGGGACAGTGAAAAAAGGGATCTTCCATGGCGAATCAGTAGAGATCCGTGGGCAATACTTGTCTCAGAATTTATGCTCCAGCAAACCCAAGCTTCTCGAGTTGTGCCGAAATACAACCTGTTCCTAGAGCGTTTCCCCAACCCATCCTTGTGTGCGAATAGCAATCCTGGGGAAGTTATTGAGCTCTGGAGTGGGCTTGGCTATAACCGAAGGGCGATCAATCTCTACCGAGCTGCGAAAACAATTACAGAAAAACATCAGGGGATCGTCCCCGATGAACTTTCGATTCTTTTAGACCTCCCTGGAATAGGTGATTATACCGCAAGAGCGATATTGGCTTTTTCGTATGAGCAGGATGTAGCTGTGGTTGATGTAAATGTGAAAAGAGTTCTCTCGCGTTTAGAAGGAAAGACCTTGTCTATGAAAGAAACGCAGAGTACCGCAGATCAGAATCTCCCTAAAGGTGAAGGATGGCGATGGAATCAAGCAATGATTGAAATTGGCGCAACAATATGCACTGCGAGAAAAACTCAATGTGGTAATTGCCCACTCAAGACAACCTGTGCTTGGTCGAAGGACCAAACAGCGCCCGACCCTGCTATCTCACCGAAGAGAAAGAAACTTGACACCTTCGAAGGTTCTGACAGACAAGGTAGAGGAAAATTAATCAATGCATTGCGTAATGAGCCAGTAATGGAAAAGGACGTCCCTCAAATATTAGGCTGGACAAATGACCTCGATAGATGCAAGCGTGTTCTGAGGAAACTAGAAAAGGATGGACTTGTCGTGATCACAGACTCAAGAAAAATATCTCTGCCTTCATGATTAACATATGAACGACCTAGTACCCCTTACCGCTGAGGAAGCCCGAAAAATCAACCTCGGTGCTCAAGGTTTTTCCCACGAAAGAACACCGGATGAAGCAAGCGCTGCTGAGCTTGAATCAATAATGAACGCCATGAAAGTCGTGCAACTTGACGCAGTGCCCATAGTGGTAAGGACCCAATACCTTCCCTTCTTCTCAAGGTTGGGAAATTATGAAATGAGCCTGTATGAAGAAATTGCATATAAGCAAGATAAATGGTTTGAGCTATGGGCTCATGAAGCGAGCATCGCACCAGTCAAAAGTGAGCCATTCTTTCGATTTATAAAAGATCGCGCCAAAAAAGGTGAAACATGGAAAGGGCTATACAAAGTAGCTACTGAAGAACCTGAATACGTCAAAACAGTACTTGAAGAAGTTAAACAACGAGGCCCACTAGAAGCGAAGCACTTAAATGATCCAAGATATATAAAAAAATCAGGGTGGGGAAGTCGGTCTGTTGGCCAACTCGCCTTAAATTGGCTATATCGGATAGGAGAAGTTGGAATTCGAAGAGGAAATAATTTTGAAAAGAAATATGACCTAATCTCTAATATTGTCCCGTCTGAGATTCTCTCACTTCCAAGCCCAACAGAAGAAGAATCATTAAAGAAACTCTACCTCTGGGCTACGAGCGCAATGGGTGTTGCAAGCGCAAGAGACATACAAGACTATTTTCGTACCCGCTCCTCTAATACCCGTACTTTGCTCCAAGAACTTCAAGATGAAGGTCTCCTTACAAGAGTAGAGGTGGAAGGTTGGGGTTTAGAATCCTTCGCTATAAGCGGTTTCGGCATCCCAAAAGAAATTTCGCCAACCTGTTTTCTGTCTCCATTCGATCCGATCATCTGGAACCGTGAACGTCTAAGAAGAATCTTTGGTTTTGATTACAAGCTTGAAATATATAAACCGAAATCGAAACGGGAATTTGGTTATTATGTGTTGCCCTTCATGCATAATGGTCAGATTGTAGCCAGAGTCGATCTAGCCAATAGGCGACAAACAGGTGTCCTGGAAGTTTTGGGGGCTTTCTGTGAACCCTCATATGATAGGGGAGCTATCTCTAAGCCTTTATGGGAAGAAATCTCACTACTAGCGACGTTCGTAGGGTGTCCAGTAATTCAAATCAAACGCAGGGGAAACTTGTCCCAACCATTAAGAATTGAACAAAAAATGACTAAGTAATAAGCGATGACACTATTTGCTTGAAGACGCTATTGGCAATCTCAATCATTTCTTCATCCGTTCTATCCTGAATGGGGTGAGACGTGAAAACGCAGGCGGGGGAAGAAGCTAAAGCTTCACATTGATCAACAGCCGCAGTAATAAACTGCTCAGTTGCAACTATCACTCCAGGAATGCCACGTTTTTCAAGATCGGTCATGTCATGCACACTGCATGTGGTGCAACTACCTCAATCTGCGAGCGCTTCAATCACAGCGTCGCATTGCGATGCTATCTCATGTCTCAAATCAACTGGAGCCGGTTTGGTGAAGGTTGGTTTGGTAAAGCGCTTTACATCTGCTCCTGCTTGAATGAGCAATTCCTCAAGTGCGTCCAGAAAAACATTCCCTCGAGGCTTGCTAATATCAAGCAAACCAATCGAAGACCCATCTAAAGTTCGAAGTCGTGCAGGGCTTACAACGAGTTCCTTAGTCACTTCTGATGTAGGGTCGAGGACTTTAATAGTCACTTTACGATCTCCTTCGTCGTATATTTGCTTCCCTTGTCGCCAGAAAGCCAACCAGCGATACTGGTAGAGAAGAGTCCTGCTCCACCACCACCAAAGACTATAATCAATCCGCCATCAGGTCTAAACTTGGGGAGTTCCATCCCAGCAAAGTCCTCAGGAAGCCCCTCGGCTATGCCGTTCGCTCCTCGGATTAGTTCGTCAGTGCTTCGAATAGAATGTTCAATTATTGCACGATTTAGATCTTCTTTAGACCAACCAGCGTCTGTGAATCGTGCCGCATGTTCAGGGCTGATTACCAAGATCGCATCCATCCCAAGGACAATCTTAGGATGACAATTAGAAAGGAGTCCCATAGCGAGGCTTCGCGCTAGTTCATCAGGGGATCGGGACAACTGATCGGTTATTAACCTAGGTCCTTCACCCGGGAAAACCGTTACTGTATTCTGTGAAGGCGAAAATCCCTGACTTTGGGAATAGGAGGACCAAGGAGACCCTTCCTCATCCTCAGCGAAACACAAACCTACTTTTGCTGGACTTCCATGAGTTGCTCGGTCTACCCCGCTGGGCTTTCCACCACCGACGTTCCTGATTGTTAACTGAACGGCTCTCCCTATTGTACTATTGGCACGATTGCCCTGACCAAGAAGGTTCATCCCAGAATTCATACCCACTTCATGGCGTATGGGACCATTCACAAACATCACAGGGCCAACTGGCATCGTAGTTGCTAGTAAACCATGCATATTGAATTCATCAGTGCAGACAGCCTCCAAAGCGGATAAGACGATTGGTAAATATTCAGGTTTGCAACCAGCCATGACTGCATTGATAGCAACCTTTTCTATTGAAAGATCAACAAGATTTGGAGGCACTGCTGCAAGGATTTCATCAGATGACCTAGTAGTTCCTTCAAGCATTCGTGATACACGTTCAGATGTTGGCGGAACTAAGGGAAGCCCGTCGGACCAACCTAACTCATACATTTTTTCAAACTCATCTTCAGTCGTTGCGAATTCAACTAAACGGCTACCCAATCCCGATCCGTATTTCTTTTCAAGCGAAGGAAGCAGGTCCGGGTTGACGCTAAGTGATCCGCATCCAGGGCTAAAATCTTGAAAGCTTTCGGAGCAAAGGTCAGGGAATTCACAGAAGTCTTCCCATTCACTTTTTAGCCAGCCAACAATTCTGCCTACTTCAACTCCATCCTCAAATTTTAATAATGAGGGGACAGTCTCAATGCCATATTGAAAACTTAATCGCAAGTTTGAATCATCAACAGTTATGTTTAGCGCAGGAAAATTCTTATTGTCTTGTGAAAAGATCGCATTGAGTTGACCTGAATCAGCAAATCTCGACAAAACTGGCTCGATTAACAAGCACGTAGGGCAATCCTCCTTAACAAAAGCGACATAACCATCTCTAAATAGTCCAAGGTCAGAGTCCATCAAAATAATATTAACATCGCTATTGAGGCACTACAAAGCCTCGTGTGATGCTGAGATGATATTAAGAGTAGGTTGGCGAGTGCCGCTACAGTTACCACACAGAACTCTGAGTAGCGTCTAACCTTATGAATTAGAGAAACGGAGATTACAATGTCAAACATGACCATAGAATCAGGAGACTTTCGGAAAGTCCTAGGCAAGTACCCAACAGGCGTTACGTTAGTTAGTTCTCAGGACGACCATGGACCTTTTGCGATGGTTATAGGGTCTTTCGGCTCGGTTTCACTTGATCCGCCGCTAGTTCAATTCATGCCTGCAAAAGAGTCAGGAACCTGGTCAAGAATCAAGAAGACTGGTAAATACTGCGTGAACGTACTTGGAGAACACCAACTTGAACTCAGTAACAGCTTTTTTGACAAAGAAAAAGATCCATTTGAAGCAATCCAATGGAGCGAAAGCACTCTTGGGTCCCCAATTATCGAAGGTTGCGTTGCATGGATTGACTGTTCAATAGGCGATGTGCACGAAGCCGGCGACCATTACATCGTAATCGGGGAAGTCCAAGGCATCGGCGCTACCGAGAAAGACGACGGCCCGCTCTTGTTCCTCGGAGGAGCCTACGGCTCATTTAATAAAGATATAGGAGGGAACTGATGCCGATTTATGCCCTAGGTGACTTGGAGCCAGTCATAGACTCATCTGCATACATCCACCCAGAAGCAGTCGTAATAGGAAACGTAACTATCGGCTCAGAGTCGTCAATTTGGGCTTGCGCTGTTCTCAGAGGCGATGATGGAGTCATAAGTGTAGGGAATCAAAGCAACATACAAGACGGCGCAGTAATACACACCACACCCATCTACGCAACAACCATTGGAGACAATTGCACGATAGGTCACCTCGCACATCTTGAAGGTTGCACGATTGAAGATGGAGCATTAGTAGGGACAGCATCAGTTGTCCTCCATGATGCAAGAATCCAATCCGGCGCACTTGTGGGCGCAAACGCTGTAGTCACGGGCGGCACGGTCGTTCCACCTGGGGCAATGGCTTTAGGAATACCAGCCAAAATACGTGAGGGTCTGGCAAATCAAGACGAAATTCGTTTAGGTGTTGAGTCATATGTCTCACGCGCAAAATGGTTCCGCCAGGAACTTCGTAGAATAGACTAAATAATATAAGTAGTTAACTCTTCTAAATAACTAGAACTAAGGTTATTATGATTGAAGGCAGAAACCCCAAAGGTAATTTATGACCCAAGCAAACACTGAAATTGATCTAAGTAAATATCAACTTGGGTGGAGTGATGACGAAGATTATGTGTTTAAACCCACCAGAGGATTAAATGAAGACCTAGTTCGAGAAATTTCCTGGATGAAAGGCGAACCAAACTGGATGCGCGATTATCGCGTAAAGTCACTCAAACAGTTTGAGAAAAGACCAATGCCTCATTGGGGTGGCGATATGTCCGAAATTTATTTCGATGACATCTATTACTACATAAAACCAAGCGAAGCCGTCGTTGATGAGTGGGAAGACGTCCCTGAGTCAATCAAAGATACCTACGAGAAGTTAGGTATCCCCGAAGCAGAAAGAAAATACTTAGCTGGAGTAACGGCACAATATGAATCTGAGGTCGTCTATCACAAAAATCGTGAAGATCTTGAAGCGCAAGGCGTCATTTTCTGTGACATGGACACTGCTCTGCGCGAATACCCGGAAATCGTCCGAGCGTACTTTGGCAAAGTTATCCCTTCAAACGACAACAAATTCTCTGCATTAAACTCTGCAGTCTGGTCCGGTGGCTCATTCATTTACGTCCCTGAAGGAGTCGAGGTGGAAATGCCATTGCAAGCATACTTCAGGATCAATGCAGAGAACATGGGTCAATTTGAACGAACTCTAATCATTGCTGATAAAGGCTCAAAAGTGCATTACATTGAAGGCTGTTCAGCCCCTGTCTACAGCACTGACTCGCTTCACTCTGCGGTAGTGGAAATTATTGTCAAAGAATCCGCTCGAGTTACCTATACAACAATCCAAAATTGGTCAAACAACGTCTTTAACCTCGTAACAAAGCGGGCAATTGTAGAAGCTGAAGGCCATATGGAATGGATTGACGGAAATATAGGCAGTCGACTCACAATGAAATACCCTGCAGTCGTTATGGTAGGGCCAAAAGCATCAGGTGAAGTACTCTCTGTCGCATACGCTGGGGAAGGTCAACACCAAGATGCCGGAGCGAAAATGACCCACGCAGCCCCAGAAACGACTTCAAAGATTGTTTCAAAGTCTATTTCAAAAGATGGCGGCAGATCTAGCTACCGCGGACTAGTCCGAGTAGAGGATGACGCATATGGGTGCAAAAGCCACGTACAATGCGACGCGCTAATTCTCGACGAAGATTCAATAAGCGACACTTACCCTTACATGGAAATCGGGTCAAAGGATGCAGTAATTGGTCATGAAGCTACCGTATCTAAAGTCGCAGACGAGCAACTCTTTTACTTGACAAGTAGAGGCCTAACTGAAGAACAAGCAACCGGAATGATAGTTAACGGTTTTATTGAGCCGGTCACTCGAACTCTTCCAATGGAATATGCAGTTGAATGGAGCAGGTTAATTGAGCTACAGATGGAAGGTTCTGTAGGTTAAGCTCAAAGAGTCCAAGAAAGCTCAAGGGCCTCAACCAAACCATCTTGTTCAACGGCCCTAACCACATAATCGCAGGAGTTAAGAACATCCGAGTGTGCATTCCCCATCGCAACAGAGTGCCCTACAACCTTGAGTGCATCAAGATCATTTAACCCATCACCTACCATCATCACCTCTGAGGTATCAAGAGATAGCATTTCGCACATCCTTAAAATAGCAGACCCTTTATTAACCCCTTCTTTTGTTATGGATATGAAGGCTACACCTTCCAGAACAGGAGAAGTAGCGACGGACACGTTTCCCTTACCAGACATTGATTCAAGAATCTTAGAAACTTGCGATTCATTCACAACAAACTGGACTCGCACTACAGGTTCGGCAAGATCTGATGGCCCCCCAACTTTAAAATCACAACCCAACATCTTAGAATGAGCGACAGCCAGGGGGTGTCCAGTTAGCGAGTCATCCATCGACCGATAGTCATCGGGGGAATAGTATTCAAGCGCCCACCCATGGATATCAGAAAGTTCCGTACCAATGTGGATGATATCCTCTGGCAAAGCTTCTCCAAGAGTTTCACTGCTTCCAGTATGCACAAGTGATGCGCCCGCATGAAAAATATGCCACCCATCAGGATTTAGCAACGAGGCATAATCGACAGTTGGACCCATAGCACCACGCGCCGTTGAGAGCGCCAAAGATTGTCCTAAAGATCGGGCATGCTTAATCGCATCCAAAACATCGCTAGTTGGTTCGCCTGATTCACCAATCAGTGTCCCATCAACATCAATACACACCAACCGCAACATAAAGCAAGCCTACTAAAAAATGAAAAGATAAACATCAGTAAAGGCACACTCTTGCGTGAATCCTTGTCAAGCCTAAGGCAGCTTCCGATAAGATTAAGAAGCGCTAGTAAACCCCCATATGTGAGGAAAAATTGAATCAAAGCGAACTATTAGAATCATTCAAAGGCGAAGAATGGCTTAAGGAAACAAGGAAGTCAGCTTTAACAAGTGCCGGAGAATTGAAGTTCCCAACAGGGCAACAGGAAAAGTGGAAATACAGTCCTATTCATAAATTATCCCTTGATGAATATAAACCTATAACTCTTCCTCCCTCTCAAACCAGAAATCCCGAACACACAAATTGCATTGAGCTACTTGATGGTCATCTAATAGGAGAGGTCACTTCTGATAACTATGAAGTCAAAAAGTTGAATCAACTATCAGAGCCCTT
>DDNP01000026.1:9732-187794 GCA_002341185.1 Candidatus Neomicrothrix sp. UBA2517
AAATACCGAAACTTGCTCAGATAAAGAAACCAATCATTATCCTCAATTCAGTTTCAACCGACTCTGGAATGTCGTTTCCTAAAATATGTATAAGGGTTGGAGACGGTGCCAATGTGCAGATCGTTGAAATATTTGAAAGCGATGAAGTCAAAGCACTCTCAGTCCCTGAAACGGTAATAGAAATCGGAAATGACGCAAACGTAAAATATCAACAAATTCAAGCCAACCAAAGGCAGGTCTGGCAGCTAGGAAGACTAGATATTAGCGTCGGAAAACAATCTGAGTTCAATGGCGCATCTGTGGGTTTGGGTGGTGCCTATTCAAGAATGGAAACAACGTGTCGCCTGAATGGACGAGGGGCATCCGGAACACTTTCCGCTATATATTTGGGGGATAAAGAGCAAATTCTTGACTACAGAACGTATCAAGAGCACATAGGAAAAGATACTCAAAGCAACCTTTTATTTAAAGGAGTGCTTGATGACAGAGCATCGTCAATTTACACAGGGCTTATACAGGTCCATAAAGAAGCATCTGGAACAAATGCCTATCAAACCAATCGTACGATAAAACTAAGCGAAGACACATGGGCTGAATCTGTCCCCAATCTCGAAATTGAAAATAATGATGTTCGTTGTAGCCATGCTTCAACAGTGAGTCCGGTTGATGATGACCAACGTTTCTACCTTGAGAGCAGAGGAATCCCCACAGAGTCAGTAGACCAACTAATTGTTCAAGGATTCCTCAATGAAGTGGTACAAAAACTACCTATAGAAAGTGTGAACGATACTATCCTCCAAATGCTACTAGAGAAGCAACAGACAGGAGGTCTCTAGTGGCTATTGCCAATCAGCATTCTGGCCCTACCCACACTAAAGAGTGGGAGTTGCTTTGCAGAGTGAGCGAACTTAAAAACGGAGAGCCAACGCGGATAGAGATAGGCGATTTAAAGCTTTCCGCTTCTAAAATTGACGAATCTGTCTATGTGGTTAGTGACATGTGTACACATGCAAATTATTCATTGTCCGATGGACCCTTACACTTAGAGAACTTAAGAATTGAGTGCTGGAAGCATGGTGCCCAATTTTGCCTCTCAACAGGTGCAGCATTAAACCTGCCAGCAACAAGACCTCTCGATACGTTTCCTACAGAAATACGTGGAGAAGACGTTTACATACATCTTTCCAAGAAAGGGCAACAATGAGCGAGCTAATCATTACTGATCTCCATGCCAAAGCAGAAGATAAAGATATTCTTTCAGGAGTAAACCTCACAATACGATCAGGGGAAGTGCACGCACTCATGGGACCAAATGGTTCAGGTAAATCAACACTCGCACATATCCTTATGGGAAGACCAGGTTACGAGATAACTCAGGGAAAAATTGCTCTTAACGGCGTAGACATTACGAATAAACCGACATGGGAACGAGCACAATTGGGCCTTTTCCTAGCCATGCAATACCCAGTTGAAATCGACGGGGTAACACTATTGGACCTATTGAATGAATCATCATCTGACATTTCCAACATCGACGAACTAATTTCAAAGGAGGCTGACCTTTTAGGGCTTGAAAAGATTGATATGGCTCGTGGCGTTAACTCAGATATGTCAGGGGGCGAAAAGAAAAGAATGGAAACTTTACAACTAGTCGCTCTCAAACCACAGATAGCAATTCTTGACGAACTTGATTCAGGGCTAGATGTAGATGGCCTCAAAATTGTAAGTAGCCGAATAGAGAAAGCCACAACAGAGGACGACCTAGGTGTACTCGTAATCACCCATTACAGTCGACTACTCGAAGAATTAAAGCCGGACCATGTTCATATTTTTGTCAATGGTAGGGTCGTTGATTCTGGGCCTGCTGACCTTGCAAATGAACTTGAGAAGACGGGGTACGAAAAATGGACTACCTCATTAGAAACCTCTGTATCACTAGGAAGTCTCTAAGCCATGTCCCAGCCCGACAGGAAAGAAATACTTTCCAAGGATGACATGCTAAACGGTAAATATGAAACACTCACATGGGAAATTTCAGAAAAAAGCCTAAGCAAGACTTTCGTATTCGAAGACTTCACAGAAGCCTTTGCCTTCATGTCTGAAGTTGCAAAAATTGCCGAAGAACTTGACCACCACCCAGATTGGTCTAATAGTTGGAATACAGTTGAGATTTCAATCACAAACCATCAGGCCGGTGGGATAACTGAAGTGGATCTCTGTATGTGTGCAAGGATCGAAGAAACGGCAAAATAATGGGGGAACTGAAAGAAAGCAAAGTTGCAATCGTAACAGGAGCAGCTTCGGGAATAGGGGCTTCCTTAACTCGCCACTTAATAGATAACAATCATCACGTGTTGGGTGTTGACATAAACCCAACCAAACTCGATGCGCTCAAAGAGGATACAGGATGTGCAACAATAGTTGGAGACATCGCCAGCGAAGAGTTCAACCAAGCAATGGCTAGTCATGCTAATGAACTATTCGGAAGATTAGATCACGTGTTTCTAAACGCAGGTATCTTGGGAAGGAACATCGAACTTCAAGGAACTGAATTCAAGATCAAAGACCTTGAACATGCCAGATACCAAAAAACAAGATCCATTAATTTTGACGCAGTGGTTTTCGGAACGTCAGCAACCAGCCCTTACCTCACTAGTACAGGTGGAGGATCCATCGTGGTAACAGCCTCAATTGCAGGACTTACCGCTTGGAATCGCGACCCATTTTATACAGCTACAAAACATGCGGCTGTAGGTTGGGTTCGCGGAATCGCACCCGCACTTCAATCTCAAAAGGTCTCAATAAACGCAATATGCCCAGGAGGAGTAGCGACACCGCTTGTTGGGTTAGAGCGTCTTGAATCTGATAACCCAAACTTGCTAAACCCTGAAGAAGTCGCACACGCAATACTCGATATAGCTCAAGGAAATTCGACAGGCAAAGCTTTCGTAATCAAAGCGGGACAAGAACCACTCACCCAAGTATATGACTTCACAGCCATCGAAGGGTTTCCTGTTTAAAGGGGGTAACAATGAAATTTTCACGGCAGACAGCAATCGTCGGAATAGGGGCAACAGAATTTTCAAAAAACTCTGGCCGAACCCCAATGCAACTGGCAACAGAATGCAGCTTAAAGGCTTGCGAAGATGCCGGAATAGAGCCATCACTCATTAACGGAATTTCAGTCTTCAGCGCTGAAAAGAATACAGAAATTGAAGTCGCAAGAAATTTAGGCATACCTGAACTCACCTTCTTTTCAATGATTCACCATGGCGGAGGGGCGCCCGGAGGTGTCATACAACAAGCCGCCATGGCGGTGGACTCGGGCGTCGCTGACTACGTTCTCGTATACAGGGCGTTCAATGAAAGATCTTGGCACCGCTTTGGGACAGGAGTTCAAGGACGTCATCAGAGCCCCGAAGCATTTGATGTGAGCTTCAGCTGGAGCTCACCATTCGGATTACTCACTCCGGCCTCATGGGTAGCAATGTATGCGACTCGATACATGCATCAATACGGGGCAACAAGCGAAGATTTCGGAACAATCGCAGTGACAGACCGAAAACACGCAGCAAACAACCCCGCCGCATTCTTTTACCAAAAACCAATAACACTCGAAGACCACCAAAACAGTCGATTTATAGTTGAGCCCTTGCACCTACTCGACTGCTGTCAAGAGAGTGACGGGGGACAAGCTCTTATCGTTACAACCCTTGAGAAGGCAAAAGGCCTTAAGCAAAAACCAGCAGTCATAGCAGCAGCAGCTCAAGGAGTTGGAAAAGATCAACACATGATGAAGTCTTACTTTCGAGAAGACATCACAGGAATACCCGAAATGGGTGTAGTAGCAAGGCAACTTTGGGACGCCAGTGGTCTTGGCCCAAAGAATATCCAGACAGCTACAATCTACGACCACTTCACACCGCTAGCGTTACCACAATTCGAAGAATTCGGATTCTGTGAGCGAGGAGAAGCAAAAGATTTCATCAAAAATGGAAATATTGAAATCGGCGGTGAACTTCCAATCAATACCAACGGTGGTCAATTAGGAGAAGCTTATATTCACGGAATGAACGGAATAGCTGAAGCCGTAAGACAAATCCGAGGATCCTCGGTTAATCAGGTCCAAGATGTTGAAAATGTCCTTGTAACTGCAGGAACAGCAGTACCAACAAGCGGACTAATCTTAACTCAGCCAGAGTAATGCAAGACTCTGAATTCGATACGAAGGGCACACGATAAATGTGACAGACCCACTTGCTAAACCAGCAACCAAATACACCATAGAAGCCAATCAAAATGCCGGAGCCCTCATTAACTTTGATGACGTTAATGACTTTAAGAGGGCACAACAAGGTCTTATCGCTACTCACCAGACAGGCCGGATTGAACTTGACGGAAGAGCTGTCTGGGATACATCTTCACATGACTTTCTCCGAGAAGAAAAACAATCACCCGAAACCGTACACCCTGGCCTATGGCGACAGGGACAGCTCAACGCCATCCATGGGCTCTTTGAAGTTGCTGAAGGAGTCTGGCAAGCAAGAGGCTATGACATATCAAATATCACTTTTATAGAAACCTCTAATGGGTGGCTTATCATTGACCCACTCACAACGAGCTCCACCGCTGCAGCATGTCTCGCCCTTGCAAATAATGTATTGGGTGAGCGACCAGTTCATACGGTCATTTATACACACAGCCACCTTGACCACTTTGGAGGCATTCTTGGGGTTACAACTCAAGAGGAAGTTGATGCAGGAAATGTGCGAATCATTGCTCCTGAAGGCTTCCTTGAGGAAGTAGTCAAAGAAAACATAATTGCCGGTCCTATTATGGCTCGTCGTGCACATTATCAATTTGGTCCGCTCCTACCAGCATGGGCACAAGGACAGGTTGATATTGGGTTGGGGCAATCGCTGCCACTTGGAGCCTCACACCTCATACCTCCCACAGAGACAGTGTACGAAACAGGGACCGAACTAGACATAGACGGGTTGAGAGTGCTATTTCAAAATACTCCTGATGCTGAAGCCCCATCAGAAATGAATTTCTTTTTCCCGAAAAAAAATCTTCTCTGCATGGCTGAGAACTGCACACATACTATGCATAACCTCTACCCAATCCGTGGGGCCCAAACACGCGATGCCCTTGCATGGAGCAAGTACATTAATGAAGCTCTTCTCCTCTGGGGTGAATACACCGAGACCATGTTTGCAACGCATCATTGGCCTCGATTTGGGAAAGAGGATGTAATAGGCTTTCTGTCTCTCCAAAGAGATGTATACCGGTGGCAGCATGACCAGACAATGCGACTAGCTAACATGGGATACGTACCCACAGAGATAGCTGAAAAACTTCAACTACCAAGTGAATTCCTGAAAGAATCTCACGTGCAGGGCTACTACGGAACTGTCTCACACAATACAAAGGCTGTCTATACAAAGTATTTAGGCTGGTATGACGGTAATCCTGCGAACCTCAATCCTTTACCACCAGTTGAAACTGGTCAAAAGTATGTTGAATATATGGGAGGAACCGAAGAGCTCGTTGACAAAGCTACGAAAGCTTTTGAAGAAGGAGATTATCGTTGGGTAGTGCAAGTAATGAACCACGCAGTTTTTGCTGACCCAACCAATGCTGAGGTAAGGAACCTTCAAGCTGATGCTTTCGAACAATTGGGCTACCAGTCTGAGTCAGGGACTTGGCGAAACGCATATCTCACAGCAGCACGAGAACTACGGTATGGGTCGCTGCGTATACCCGCATCAATGGGACGACAAATAGCTCATGCAATCACAATTGATCAGCTCTTTGACATGATTGGTGTACGGTTTAACCCTGAAAAATTTAATTCTGGGCCATCGGTTATTAACTGGCACTTTTCTGACTTAGAAGAGGACCACGTGCTCGGCATTCAAAATTCAACAATTTACCATAACCCAAACACAAGCGACGATAAGGCAAATACAACTATAACAACCACGAGGAAGACGATATCTCAAATACTTGGCGGGCAAACTACTTTGAACGAAATGATTAAGGCGGGCGATTTCTCTATCCAAGGTAATGAACTCCTAGTAGAGAACTTTTTCGATTCGCTTGAATCTTTTGTAACTGCACCGCTTATTGAACCTAAGTAACTATTAGAGGCTAAGTAACGGTTTGTAAACGAGCAGGATTGTTAGCCCTTAGCTATTATTGCTTAATAGAATTAGTGGATAAGCCAGTTAATTATTTATTATTTATTACTTACCCTTGGATTTCATCAATAGATTGAGTCAGGGTATTCCACGCGAGTGTTGCACACTTTATTCTTACTGGATATTTGACTACCCCTTGAAGTGCTTCCAAGTCGCCTAGGTCAATGCCAGAGGCAGAACTCTCTGCTTCTTTTCCAGATAGTTCGCTCTCATATATGTCCATCATCTCTTTAAAGGCATGGATAATTTCTGCAGCTTCAGTGACGCTCTTTCCTTTTATGATCTCAGTCATCATTGACGCAGAGGCTTGACTAATTGAGCACCCCTGCCCACCAATTTTTATATCTTCAATCTTTTCATCAATTAACGAAACGTAAACAATTATCTCGTCACCACATAATGCGTTGAATCCTTCACAGCGATGAGCGGGTGGAGGAAGCTCCCCTTGGTTTCTGGGAGACCGATAGTGATCTAGGATGATCTCTTTGTACAGGTCGTCAAGTGAAGACATAGTTACAAATTAATTATAGGGTAAAAAGATTACGTACTTTATGTAATCCTTCAACCAAGGCATCAATATCAGCTTGGTCGTTGTATAAGTACATGGATACGCGAGAAGTAGCTCCAACGTTTAAGACTTGCATTAACGGTTTCGCACAATGATGTCCGGCACGTATACATATATTTTCTTCATCTAGAACTTGCGAAATATCATGGGGGTGAGCTCCGTCAAAAGTGAAGGAAATTACGCCCCCACGTTCATTTGCAGCTTTGGGGCCAAAAATTGATATCGTTTCTCCAAATTCCGAAGCCAGTTTCTCAAGAGCATAATCGGTTAATTCAATTTCATGATTTCGGATTTCGTTCATGCCGATATTAGATAGGTAATCAATAGCAGCATCTAATCCAGCGGCTTCGGCGACCATAGGTGTACCGGCTTCAAACTTCCAAGGTAACTCATTCGTTGAGAACCCTTCTTTCGTTACGTTAAGGATCATTTCTCCGCCGCCAAGGAAAGGTGGCATAGAGTCAAGTAAGCTTTCCTTTCCCCAAAGAACGCCAATTCCCATAGGCCCAAGTAATTTATGTCCAGTGAAAGTGAGAAAATCAATCCCTAAAGCTTGAACATCTGTGTAACTGTGGGGAGTATATTGACTTGCATCGGCGTGAACTACCATCCCTAATTCATGAGCCCTTTCAGTCAGGTCTTGCACAGGGGTAAAAGTGCCAAGGACGTTGGACATTGCAGCGAAGCTCAGAAGTTTCGCACCGTCAATAAGCTGGTCAAAATCTGATAAATCAAGGTGCCCGTTATCATCAATCTTGATCCACCTGATCTCAAAGCCCTTTTCTGCAGCGAGCATTTGCCATGGCACAATATTTGCATGATGCTCTAACTCCGTTAAAACAATTGCGTCACCACTCGAAAGATTTTCTCGACCCCAAGTGTTAGAGATCAGATTCATCGCTTCGGTAGCATTCTTGGTGAACACAACTTCTTTCCTTGAATTCGCATTAATAAAGCTTCGAACTTTATCTCTAGCTCCTTCAAGAATAGCGGTTGCTTCATTGGCAAGTTGATACGAGCCCCTATGAACATTCGCGTTGAATTTACGGTAGTAATCTTCCATTGCGTCCATAACTGATGCAGGTTTCTGCGATGTGTTTGCGGAATCAAGGTAGATAAGAGGCTTTCCATTAATACTTCTCTGGAGAACTGGGAAGTCTTTCTTGATTTTTCCCACATCTATACTCATAGCCACGCCTCGTATCCCTGACTATCTAATTTTTCTACTAGTTCAAATCCCCCAGATTCAACTATTTTTCCCTCAATCAAAATATGCACGTGATCAGGCTGCAGATGATCAAGTAAACGCTGATAATGAGTGATGGTCAGCACCCCCATATCAGGTCTTTCTTTGCGAATTTCGTTAACACCCTTTGCGACTACCTGTAGAGCATCGATATCTAGACCGGAGTCAGTCTCATCAAGAACTGCAAAATCTGGTTCGAGTAACGCCATCTGAAGAATTTCATTTCGCTTCTTTTCCCCTCCTGAAAACCCTTCATTTAAATAGCGGTCCGCAAATGCTGAATCCATATCTAACTTATCCATCCATGACATCATAAGTTTCCTAAGATTCAATATTGATATTTCTTTTGAAGTACGAGCTTCAACTGTTTGGCGAAGAAAATTCAGCACTGAAACACCTGGAAATTCTTGCGGATACTGGAATGCCAAAAACATCCCCAACTTGCCTCGCTCTGAGGAATCAAGTTCGGTAATGTCCTGACCTTTGTACCTTATAGTTCCTCTAGTTACGACATACTCTGGTGAGCCTAGAAGCGTTGATGCGAGAGTAGATTTCCCGCATCCGTTAGGTCCCATTAGCGCGTGAGTTTCGCCCCGATTAATCACAAGAGTAACTCCATTGAGAATCGCGGTTCCATCCTCAGCTGTGATGTATAGGTTAGTTATTTCTAATAGAGGGTCGGCCACACTTTATCTTACCTACCGAAAGGGACTTAACTATTTACTAAGACGTAAAACTCCGTGAAATTTGGCTCACCAGCCGCGATCAATCCACTTGTCTAAATGTGGCCGCTCATCTCCGATCGTCGTGTTATCGCCATGACCAGGCAAAACAGCTGTTCTCTTATCAAGTGTGAATAATCGTTTGTCAATTGAGTCAATGATCTTTTCAAAGTTACCACCCTCAAATTGGGTTGCTCCCGGGCCGCCAGGAAATAAGGTATCCCCGCTAAAAAGTATGGGTTTATCTTTGACCTTGAAGCACATAGAACCAGGAGTGTGTCCGGGCGTCAAGATTGTTTCAAGCCTCACTCTCCCCACATTGATTATTGAATCATCTTCAAGTATTTCATCGTAACTCTCAAGCATGTGAGCATCTGCCTGCGTTACATGAACTGAATAGCCTGCATCTCTAACTTGCGGGACGGCTTGAATATGGTCCCAATGTCCATGGGTCTCTATGACACTTTGGACATTAAGTTGTTTGCAGAGATCTAAGAGCAATTCATGTTCGTTGGCAGCATCAATAAGAAGGCCTTCTCCAGTTTGCTTGCAGCGGAGCACAAAAACGTTATTGTCCATTGGCCCCACGACAACTTTATGAATCTCTAAATCAGAGTCTTTGAAATGTAAGGTAGACATAAATCCTCAAGTTAAAGATTACTTGTTATTCTACAAAACAGCTAACGTTAAGTAGAGATGTGGGTCTATATCGTCATTGCTTCAGTATTAGTTCTTGTTCCGGCATGGCTAACTGTAGTTTTGGTATCTGCGAGACTTAGGAACACTCCGGAACAGATTGTTTTTGATATCGATAAAGCAACCGATTACGTAGCAGATAACTTACCTGATGAAGTAACCAGAAAAATTTCCTACATTGACGTCGAAACGCTAATAAAGTTAGAGCTCACTTATCTGCGTCAGCGTGGCATTGCAAGTTATGGCAGCGTTGATTTCCTTGCTGAGAAGGCATCTAAAACAATTGATACGGTTCTTGCTCATGAAGATGAGCTAGTGGATCAACTACTTCGACAGGCTCATGAAAAGAATTTAGATATTGACGCATTGGATATTGTCTGTGTAACCAATTTAGTTAATGAATACTTAGGCAAACTTGGTGTTGTGGGAGAAGAAGTGAGTGAATTTAGTTTTGGAGAAATTGAAGGCAGCGAAAGCTGAGTGAAAACTTAGCCATTAGCAAATAGTGATTTATAATTGTGTTACCAACGAAAGGAGGTGGTCCAACTGAGTAGTAAAATTTCCGGGACCTTGGAGGTGGCCAGCCATTAGCGGCCCCTGGACCATTTGTGAATTCAAACTGGGCACCCGCAAAAGGACGGTCAGGTTCGGTCCCACCTGATCCAAAATTTGGAACGGAACTTTGTGAGCCAGGTGAGATGGGGAAACTTTCGGGTTTCCCCATCTTTTGTTATGTATAGTCGTCATACGAGCTTCACTTTTCATAGAATTAAGATCGGAGGATTTATGAAACGACCTGTACGTGTAGAACATTTTCAATGGTTAGGGGATAAGCGCACTCAAATCGTGTACGACCTAGATGCAGTCGTTGATGAAGGAATAATCAACGAGCTAATGCAATCGGAAATGTACCTAGTATTTAGTCCTGACACTTTACCAGAAGCCCGAAATAGGGGTTACCGGCATAGAAAAGCATAGTGAGCTTTTGTGATACTCCGCTTTGAATCAGATGGTTTGGAATTAACTGGAAGATTATCCAAGCCTGAAAATGCGGCAAAAGGTTTCGCAACAGGGCTTGTACTTTGCCATGGATTTCCGTCATTATCAGCTGGGGATCATGATATTGCTCAATCATATTATGACTTGGCTGACTTAATTTCTGAACAACTCGGGTGGACAGTATTTGCAGTAACTTTTCGAGGATGCGGAAACTCACAAGGAAACTTTTCCTTGCAAGGTTGGTTAAACGATGTGATTAACGCAACGGAATACCTATTACGAGAAGAGCAAATAAACGTCGCATATGCGGCAGGTTTCGGAACTGGAGGAGCAATGGCAATTAATGCCGCTAGCAGATGTGATGCACTTGTAGGTGTTGCTGCTGTTTCACCACCTTCCGATTTCAATGATTGGATTGATGAACCAGAAGACCTTCTTCGCTACGCAAGAAGAGCAGGGGTAATCCGTGATCCTCAATACCCCAAAGATATTGAACTATGGGCGAACGAGCTTTCGAGAATACAGACAGTCAGCGCTGCTGAAGCTATGGAAGGAAAACCTTTATTGCTCGTTCATGGGTCCGATGACCGAGTAGTCCCATCGTTTGATGCCCGTGTACTTGCCGATGCTCACGGATCTGCAGATCTTCGAATTATTGATGGAGCAACGCACCGTTTGCGCTTTGACCCAAGAACAACAGCAGTTCTAATCGGCTGGTTAGATCGCAAAAATCGAACACATATCAAGAAAACGGAACCAGAGTATTTGCCATCGGAAGGGAAGTAGCTATGACAGGGCGTAATCAGATTTATACAGATGGGGCATGTAGCGGTAACCCCGGCCCAGGTGGATGGGCATGGATAAGCACATCAGGGCAGTTCGCCTCAGGCTTTGCTGACCATTCGACAAATCAACGAATGGAAATTACAGCGGCCATGGAAGCAGTTTTCAATAATTCTGGCCCTTTGGAAATTCTTAGTGACTCAACTTATGTAGTTCATTGTTTTAGAGATGAATGGTGGAAAGGTTGGTTAAATCGTAATTGGAAAAATAGCCAGCGGAAACCTGTTGCCAATAAAGATTTGTGGGAGCCATTTATTGAAGAAGTAGCTCAACGTGACATAGTTTTTTCATGGGTTAAAGCTCATGCCGGAGACTACTGGAATGAAATGGCTGATCAGCTAGCTGTCGAGGCAGGTTATTTGCAGTCAACAAGAAAGGGCAACGAGCCTCCCAAGGGCGTTGCAAAGCCTTAGACAGAGGACTATAACTCGTACTAGCCTAATCATGTCGGCAAGGGAGGTCAGTAATGCCATATCCACAGGAAATAATTGACTTAGGAGAAAAGGTCAAGAACTGGGGTCGCTGGGGAGATGATGATCAAATAGGAACCATCAACTTTATTACCGATGAAGTAGTGAAGGAAGCCACTAACTGTGTGAAAAGTGGTAAACGGTTTTCATTGGCATTCCCTTTACAACAGCAAGGTGGACTGCAACTTGGGTCTATGCCTGGAAGAGTAAATCCACTTAGAACGATGATTCAATTAAACACGCCAGTCATTGGGGATCCCACACAATTTTGCACCTCGGATGATGTTGTAACTATGGGTTTGCAGGCAGCTACACACTGGGATGGGCTATGTCATGCAAGTTGGAATGGGAAAATTTATGGGAATAGAGATGCTTCAACAATTACCTATGATGGGGCATCAGCTTGCGGTATTGAGAAAATAACGTCTCTAACCGGCAGAGGAGTGTTGCTTGACATCGCCTCCTTACATAGCGTCGAAGAGCTTCCAGGGGGGCATGCAATTAGTTATGAGGATTGCGTCAACGCTGAGAAGAAACAAGGGGTAAAGGTAAAGAGTGGTGACATTCTGCTACTCCGAACTGGCATGATGGCAAAAGCAAAACGAGGTGATGTGGTGAGTTATGGAAGCGGCACTCCAATAGAAGGGTCACCAATGCCTGGATTCCCAGGAGTTGGGCTAGGAGCCGTTGAGTTTTTCTATGATCGTCAAATTGCGGCAGTTGCTATAGACACAATCACATTTGAAGTAATGCCTTGGGATCCGAAAGTACCTGGCGCAATTCTGCCAATCCATTGTATTAATCTCGTCATGATGGGTCTGACTCAAGGACAAAATTGGGATTTAGAAGAATTAACTGTTGACTGCCAAAACGATGGCCAATGGGACTTTTTCCTAGAAGCAAGCCCCCAACCGTTTGTTGGAGGTATCGGTTCGCCCGTCAACCCAGTTGCTATAAAATAGCTCTTAAATCCAAATTTGATGATCAGCCATAGCTAGCATTTCGCTGTCACCCTTAGAATTGCCATATCCCCAAACCTCTGAGGTTTCTTCCCCTAACCACTTTTTGAGTAAACGAGCCTTTTCGACTCCGCGCACATTATCGCCAATCATTTCCCCGGTTAGGAAATCATCTATAGTTTCTAACTCAACAGCAAATACATGATCAAACCCCAATCGTGAACCGAGTGGTCTTGTGTATGAACCTAATGACGCTGTAATCATTACCAACTGATGTCCTTGGTTTCTGTGATCAGATATGCATCGCAAAGTCTCTTTGCGGAGCCTATTCTCAATGCTATTCGCATAGCGAATCCCATCTTTAAGAAATTTCTCTACAGAATATCCTGCAAATGTTTTTCTTATTAGGTTTGCCTTTGTATTATCTCTTAAACTTTGATCGTTCTTTTGGAACAGTGCTTTGGGTAGGGAATCCAAAACATTAATAACCCCGTAGGAAAGCATAAAAGGGAAAAAAGTATCTCGTTTGGTGATCGTCCCATCAAAATCAAAAACTGCAACTTTACGTTTGTGCATTGTTTGCCAAAAATTTTGCAAGGCGCTGAAGCGTCCGCTCTATGTTTTCAGGGTGGCTTTCAGGATACCCAGCCACTTCAATTAGACGAGGGAATACCGAGTATGACCAATCGAATGTCTCCGTTATCCTTGTTCCGTCTGGAACATCATCGAGTTTATAACGCCATCGGTGTTTGCCAAGATGCGCCCATGCTATTAAACGGTCTTCGCCATATTCAACTACTGTACTTTTTACACGGTATCTTATTCCCCACATTTTCATCTTGGCTTTAAATGAATCACCAACGGCGTTTAGCGGTCCTCCAATTACGAGACCTTTGACTGATCCAGATCCGTCAAATTCGGAGTGGAGTCGGGGGTTTGAGATTACATCAAAAATTTGGCTGCGAGAATAGGGGACTACGACACTTGCGGAAATGCTTTTCTGAGGGTAGTGCTTTTTCGCCATTTTATTTTTTCAAAATATCGGGTAGCGACGCGTCAAGGTCAGAGTGACGGAATTCAAAACCATTTTCTAAAGCTCTTTTGGGAATAACTCTGGCACTAGTTTCAATCAAGTTTGTAGCTAGCTCACCTCCAAGGAGCAATTTGGGTCCAAACATTGGTATGGGGAAAATAGTTGGTCTGCTTACAGCGCGACCTAGTGATTTCGTAAACTCCAGATTGGTGACTGGATTGGGTGCAGTTAAATTCACAGGCCCAGAGAGATCAACAGTCAATAACCAAGTGATTAGCCGTATCTCGTCTTCAAGAGAAATCCAGCTCCAAAATTGCGAGCCAGAGCCTAACTTTCCTCCTATGCCTAACTTAAAGAAGGGAAGCGTTTTCTTCATCATTCCATCCTGCGGAGATTGGACTAATCCGGTTCGAAGGTGAGTAACGCGGATTCCAGCCTCTTCAGCTTCGGAAGTGGACTTCTCCCACTGATCAACGACATCCGATAGAAACCCTGAGCCCCTTGATGAATCCTCATCTAGCTCTTCGTCGCCGCGACTTCCGTAAATCCCGATTGCAGACCCACTTAAAAGAACTGTAGGAGGATTTGTGAGATTTACTATAGATTTTGTCAATAGCTTTGTTCCTTCCACCCGGCTGTCAAGAATTCTGCTCTTTTGTTTATCAGTCCATCTCCTTGAAGCAATATTTTCTCCAGCAAGGTGGATGACTGCATCTACCCCTTCTAGCTTTTCTGCTTCTATCTGTCCCGAAGTTGGGTCCCATAAAACATCCCCAGATCTGCTACGACTAACGGATAGAATTTTATGCCCGTCCTTTTCCAAGGAAGACCTGAGCGCTGACCCGATAAAGCCAGATGCACCAGTTATAGCTATTAACATAGAAACCCCTTCGGATTGAACGTTCGACAGTTTCTCAATTGTATTAAACTAAGTGGCTTCTTGCATGGTATGTGACGTCTAACACCCTCATGATTTTCTATGTAGGTATTTCTACACGGCTATGGCAAACTTAAATATGAATTCCGATGAATTAGATGAACAGATTCTGCCTCATATAGATGAAACTAAAGCAAAAGGTTCGGGCGCTGTGATTCTAGGTGCTGCGATGCTGGCAATAGGCGAAATTCTTGAGCCTGAAAAGACTTCCGTTGAAATTACTGAGGTCTCAGATGATCATGTTCCTGACGGGGGATTGGATCTACACTTCGGTGACTTGCCACCTTTGGATTAAGAGATTAACTACAAAGTTTTAGTCGTCGGGAAAGGTCGCTTTGCCATATTCCCTTAGGGTCAAATTCTTTCTGTATAGCTTTCCAATGTGCGAGTCGCGGATACATTTTGCCCAAGAGGCCTGAATCAACACATGAGTCTTTCGCTAGATAGATACGCCCTGTTGCGTTAGCGATCAGGGGGTTATATTTGCTGATATAGCGGTATGAGTCTTGGTTGGCCGGTAGGTCAATAGCTAACGTCCACCCTGGAGAGCAAAAGGACAAATAGCTTTCGCTAGCCTCACCGCATCTTTTAAGCACGGCTAATGACGGAAGTGCGCTGGTTTTGTTAAATCCCATAATAATTTCCTCAAGAAGTGAGGTTTCTTTATCGGGCAGAATAAATTGCCATTGAATGAGTCCGGATTTGCCGTAAAGGCTATTCCAGTTCCGGATTCTATCGAGAGGGAAAAGGTAATTTCGTATTGATGCAACGCTTATGTCTTTAGCTTTGGAAGAGAATAGGTATTTCAAATTATTATGTGTTCTGCAAATTCGGGGCGTAACCACGTTGACGTTTCGTGGTTTTGGGAGATGTATTTGATTGAAGCGTTTTGATTTCTCCCAATCTTGGCCATGTTGATAGACAGAAGCTGATTTTACAATCCCCCTTCCGAGTTGACTTGAAGTGAGAAGGTCAAGCCATGCAACAGCATATTCTTCTGAGGCAGTGGCATCATCAAAACCCTTTAGGAGTGTTGAGAGGTTTTCATAGCACTTGGTTTGAACTTTGACAGAGGTGCCAGCGATACGCTGCAAACGAAGGGTTGCGCTAGTTATTAAACCGGTGAGCCCTAATCCACCTATTGTTGCCCAAAACAACTGATTTTCCGTTTCTCTACTGCAGCGGATAATTGATCCATCAGAGATCATCACGTTAAGTTCTTCACAACAAGACGCGATAGATGATTGGTGCCAGTGATTCTTGCCATGAGCATCGGCTGCAAGTGCACCACCAATAGTGATGTGCTGTGAGCCGGGGATCACTGGAAGGATCCACCCAAGGGGAATAGTCGCGTCCAAAAGCTGCCCTATGGACATTCCTCCTTTAACGTTTATAAGACCAGATATAGGCATTTCTAAATTTTCTAAATGATCTTGCTGTGTGAGTGAGATCATCAGCCCATCAGTAACTAATGCTTGATCCCCATAACTTCGTCCTGCTCCACGGGGGATAACGCTTGAAGGTTCAGAGTTCACAACAGTTTCAACCACATTCGCTATCTGAGAATGTGTTCGATGTTCAGCAAAAACCCTTTTGTTATTTCCCCAACTATGAGAAATCATCTTAGACATAAACGGACCCCAAAAAGCTACCAACCCACAGAATAGCAAGAGACCTTAGGTACAGATCAAGCAGTATCTGCGTCGTTGGGTCCTCAGCATTCCCAGCTAAAGCCAATTTAAAGAAGCGAAAGGTTCCAAGCAATAGCGATATAAATGAAACCACTACTAAAAATAAATTGACATCGCTACTCTGCACAAACCAAGCTAAGTATCCAAGTATCCCAACGCATGAAGACACAATCATCGTATTACGAAGAAACACACTGGAGTAACGACCAAGGACATGGCGTTGTGAAGAAATATCATGCGATATCAGTTCTGAATACCTTTTGCATCCTCCCAAGAAAATCGAAAAGCACGAAATCACGAAAAGAAAAACTGCCGTAAGCTCCGTATCAGTTGCAGTACCACCTAAAGCAGCCCGTAACCCAAACCCAGAGGCAATAAATAGGAGTTCAAGAACAGCTATTCGTTTTACAAACAGTGAGTAAAGAATATTCATTGAAATGTATGTTGAAATTATCAGGCCTGCTGCAAGCCCATAAAAGAAAGCAAATATTGTAGAAAGAGACCCCAGAGCAATAGAAACCGCCAACCCCAACCCTACCGGTAAGGATCCCGATGCTATTGGCCGAAATGATTTCATAGGGTGTTGAGCATCCATCTTCCGATCAAAAGCGTCGTTGACTAAATAAATACAAGCTGCCGCACCAGAGAATACAAAGAAGGCTCCCAAGGATTTCAGGAATACCTCCAGTTGGAAGAAAATTCCAGCCGCCAACGGCGCAGATAGTACTAGAGCATTCTTCATCAAATGTTTTGGTCTAATGGCAATGAAAACCTGCTTCATTAAGAACATAATGATCAACATAGCAAGATGATTAGCGAACTGTGATAGGTAACCAAAAACAGAATGCGAATCAAATCCTGATACTACTTCTTTTAAAAGCCTAGATCGCACTAGAATTTAAATATGAGCACCAGAATGTTAATCACAGTTTCACTCCTTTGTGGGCTTACGATATTGTTAGCATTCACAGTTCAAGTATTAGTTGCTTCGTGAAGATGAAAGTAGCGAAATCAAAACGCATCGCTGAATAGCATTGCAGAGACAAGAGTCATTATGAGTAAAGAAAAAACACAATTTGATCTGGTTGTAATCGGAGGCGGCCCTGGCGGTTATGGCGCTGCTCTTTATGCATCTGCAGCAGGTCTGGAAGTTGCTCTCGTCGAAAATGTCAAACTCGGAGGTACGTGCTTAAATGTAGGCTGCATACCAGCGAAAGAACTTCTTGAAACAGCTTCAGTCCTTAGAACAGTCCGTCACGCCGGTGAGTTTGGAGTAGAGATTGGCGATCCTCGACTTGATTTAATAAAAACTATGGAACGTAAACAGGCTGTTATTGACCAATTAATCTCAGGAGTTGAAGGGCTGCTCAAGAATCGAAAGGTAACCGTTTATAACGGTACAGGTAGCCTTCTATCGAAAACAGAAGTAAAAGTAGCATCCGTAGACGAACCAGAAATTTTTCTATCTGCTCAAAATATTATTCTTGCCAGTGGTTCAAGGCCTCGCACGATCCCTGGCTTTGAGATCGATGGAAATCAAATTCTGACGTCAGATGAATTGCTTTCCATCACTGAAGTTCCCAAATCAGTAGCAATCATAGGGGGAGGTGCAATTGGAGCAGAGTTTGCATCAACGCTTAATGACTTCGGCGCTGAGGTAACGCTTATAGAAGCATTGCCCCAAATCCTAGCCTCGTGTGACAAGGATTTATCAAAAACAGTAACTCGCTCATTTAAAAAGCGGGGTATAAATGTGTTGGCTGGAACGAAAGTGCTGGGTCATTCAAAAAATAGTGAGGGAATTGAAATAAAAATTGATACTGGTTCAGTCACTGTTGAAAAAGTAGTGATTTCAGTTGGGCGACGACCCTTCGCTGACCTATTGGAATTGGACAATGCAGGTCTAGTAACTGACAAATCCGGATATGTCCCAGTTGATGACTTCTGCCGAACAAACCAAAAGGGGATTTATGCTGTTGGTGATTTGGTCAATTCTCCTCAGCTAGCGCATGTTGCATTCGCAGAAGCAATTATGGTCGTCAAAGATATTTGCGGAGAATCCATCTCGCCAGTAGATTACGGCAAGGTACCTTGGGCAATTTATTGCCACCCTGAAGTAGCCTTTGCGGGACTGAGTGAAGAAGAAGCTAAAGCACAGGGCTACGAAATCCTTGTTTCAAAACACCGCTACAGCGGAAATGGGAGAGCCATGATAGTTGGTGAAACTGAAGGTCTTGTTAAAGTTATCGCAGAGAAAACAGATCAAGGATCTGCAGGGCAAATTCTGGGAGTCCATATGGTAGGTCCCTGGGTGACAGAGCAATTAGGGCAAGGCTATTTGGCTATTAACTGGGAAGCCACCGTTGATGAAGTCGCTGAATTTATTCAACCTCACCCCACGATGAGTGAATTGTTTGGAGAAACTGTTCTGGCGCTAACAGGCCGGTCTCTTCACGGATAGCAAAAGACTATAGAAACCGTCTAAATTCTTATTAAACTGTAAAAAAGCCCAAACCCAAAGATAGGGATGATAGAAACAGCATTAAATCCACTGAATATCAGATGGTTAGGAAAAGTATCATATAATGATGCCCTTGCCGTCCAAAAGGCTTTATTCAATAAAGGCTCTGAAAATTACTTACTACTTCTAGAACACCCTCATGTCTTTACTTTGGGTGTCAGGGGAGATACATCAAATATTCTGGTAAACCCATCAGATATCGGCGCAGATTTAATCAAAACAAATCGAGGTGGAGACGTTACCTATCATGGGCCGGGACAGTTAGTCGGATATCCAATATTGAATCTACCTGGCAAGCGGGGCGGAGGAATGGCGGACACAGTAGCGTACGTTAATTCTGTCGAGGATCTAATCATTGAAACCTTAGCTCACTTAGGTTTGAAGAATTGCGGAAGACTGGATCAATATCCCGGAGTATGGGTAAACCCTAATAGCGAGAGCCCCCGAAAGATCGCCGCTGTCGGTGTGAGGCTAACAAGAGGAAGAACCATGCATGGATTCGCCTTAAATATTGAACCTGACATGACGTACTTCGATTCAATAATTCCATGCGGGATCAAAGATAAGAAAGTTACCTCTTTATCCAGAGAGGGAATTGCTGTATCGATGGCCGAAGTGGTTGAAGTAATAGCAGAGTTGGCATCCAAACAATGGGGTAACGGGAACTCTAGGCGCATGGATGTCTCATGGCGAACTTCCCAAAGCGAACTCAGCCCGTTTTCCAAGGGCGAAGGTCCTGGAGAGCTCCCAAAGCCAGCTGAAGAGAGTGCGCCCGATATCCCACAACCTGTAACAATCGGACGGAAAAGCATAAAGCAAAGGCGAGCAGAAATTGCTATAGGTAGAAAGCCTGAATGGATGCGGGTCAAGGCCAATATGGGTTCAGAATACAGGGAACTCAAAAGATCAATTCGCTCTCTTGAATTAACAACAGTCTGTGAGGAAGCTGGCTGCCCCAATATTTTTGAATGCTGGGGGCAGGGAACCGCAACTTTCATGGCACTTGGTGAGCGTTGTACTCGTGCTTGCGGATTTTGCCTAGTTGACACACGAAAACCTCAAGCAGTTGATCATGACGAGCCAAAACGAATAGCAAAAGCGGTCAATCAGATGAGCTTGGAATACGCAGTGATTACCATGGTTGCCAGAGATGATTTAAAAGATGGAGGCGCAAACCACATCAGAGAAGTAATTAAAGAAGTCAGATCCCTCAACCCTCAAGCAAGCGTCGAAGTATTGATATCTGATTTGAAAGGTAATCCTGATGACCTGCAGACTGTCTTCTCAGCCAAGCCTGATGTCATGAACCATAATATTGAGACTGTTCCTCGTCTTCAACGACAAGTTCGACCGTCAGCTGGATACGCTCGGAGCCTGGCTGTTCTTGCCCTAGCAAAAGAAGCTGGGTTAGTTGTTAAATCATCAATAATGGTGGGGCTTGGCGAAACCGAGGAAGAGATGTTTGATACTCTCAAAGATCTTAAAGAAATAGGTGTTGACATCGTTACAATCGGACAATACCTCCGACCCACCATGAATCATCTTCCAGTTCAACGATGGTGGACTCCTGATGAATTTAATGAGCTCAAGACGTTAGGGGAGACTTTAGGAATTCCTCATGTTGAGTCAAGCCCTTTGACACGAAGCAGTTACCATGCCAAAGAAGCCGAAACTTTAGCAAAAAATAAAGCAAATTCTTTAACCACCAGCGGAAGTAAGTAACATGAGCGAATGCAGAGAGGACGAAATATTTTGAATGTTTGCTGAACGAATTACCAAAGTGCAAAACCTTATGCGTTTAAATAACGTTGATGCATTATTATTGTCAGTTGGAGCTGATTTGCCGTATTTTATCGGCTACGAAGCAATGCCTTTAGAGCGACTTACAATGCTTATCATTAGAGACGAAGGTAATCCGACGCTCGTTATCCCCCAACTGGAGAGGGCGAGAGTCACCGAACGACCAACTATTTTCAATATTTGTGAATGGGGGGAAACAGAAGATCCCATAGAAATAGTGGCAACAGCTTTAACTGGGTCAGCCCGAGTCGCTATTGGAGATACTACATGGACTCGATTCACAATTGAGTTACTGAAACGTATGCCAAGTATTGACTTATTAAGAGCAAACCCAATCACTAGCCAGCTTCGTTCAATCAAAAGCTCCGAGGAACTTGACAGGTTACAGCAAGCAGCAAGCGCAGTAGATAGGATTGCTCACCGCCTTCAAAGTGGTCAAATAGAATTAATAGGGAAAACGGAAAAGCAGATTTCCGAGGAACTAGGTCACCAGATAATTTCCGAGGGACATAGTAAAGTCAATTTTGCAATTGTTGCAGCAGGAGAAAATGCAGCTAGTCCGCATCATGAAGCAGGCGAAAGGCGTATTCAGAAATCTGAAATTGTTCTCTGTGACTTCGGAGGAACAATGTATGGTGACGACGGAGTCGGATACTGTTCAGATGTCACGCGCTGTGTGTGGACTGGTAATCCCCCTCAGGAGTTTGTCGAAATGTACGGGGTGCTTCAGGAGGCTCAGCGCAAACAAGTTCAGGAAGCAACTCACGGAACGCCAGCCCAGCAGGTTGACAGGGTGGGGAGGCAAATCATATCAGCGGCTGGGTACGGCGAATTTTTTGTTCACCGAACTGGTCACGGAATTGGAGTGGAAGCACATGAAGAACCCTACATAGTTGAGGGTAATGTTGACCCGATACAGTTTGGTAACGTTTTTAGTATCGAACCCGGAATCTACATCCCTCACAAGTGGGGGATCAGGTTAGAGGACATTGTAGCCGTAACTGAATCTGGGCCTCTTCCACTTAACACCGTTAATCACGACCTCGCTACCCATTAACCCGAGATGATCGATTTCCAAGCATCAACCTTTTTTTTGCAATGGGCCACAGGAGGGCTACTCTTTCTTTGGGTATCAGGTAAGACAAGATTGATAGGGCTTGGATTTGGATGGACAACCCGAATTACTTATCTGGTAATTGCTGGAATAGGGCTAATAGTTGGAGTATTGGGAGAGACACTTTGGCTGAGAGAAATTTCAAATATCGGTCTTCTTGCCGCAACAAGCTTCGCCCTTCTCGTATCTGTAGTTAGGAGAAAAGCTGGGGTCAAAGGGCAGCGAGAGTTACAGCAATCTCGAACAGACCGAGTTTCGGCGATGCTAGGCGACAGACAACAAAAAAAGATAGCATCTGCACTAACAACAAAAGAATTCCCACCAATATTGGATCTCATAGCCCCTGCTATCGGAACCCTCGGTCTCCTAGTTGGTGCTGTAGATGCGGGAGGATCCACATGGTTATCAATAGCGAGAACTCTAGTGGGATCGGCATTCCTAGGGGCAGTATCAAATTCGATGCTTCTGGGCCACTGGTACCTAGTTCAACCCGGGCTTTCGCGCGATCCAATATTTACATTAGTGAATTGGACAGGCTTACTTTGGCTTCCCGAACTAGTGCTTCTATGCATCCCGACGGGAATGTTCTCAGTCCTCAATGGGGCAATAGACGATAACTACAATGGACTTCTCGGGTGGTTTTGGGTTGCATGTGTAGTAGCTACGATATGTCTAGTTGGAGTCACCAAAATGGCGCTGAAGGAGAAGGAATACTCTGCAGTGATGGCTGCTACAGGCTTGATGTACCTAGCTATTCTTACCGCATTTGGGATGGACTTAGTGGCAAGAATACTCCTGGATGCTTAACTTCTCCTTCTTATTTAAAGTCGCTAAACTGAAAGAGAGATCTTGAAACAAATGACTGAAGAAAAACCCCCCAAAAAAAAGAAACTAAAGATCCTAGCTTTAGGAGCACTACTCCTTCTTGCTCTAATCGTATTTCTAACCTGGTTTTTCGTAATCCGAGATACTTCTCCTGCCTCAGTTACGAGCAGCGAGGCCACAGACGCACGAAATGAAACACTCTCAAGTTGCTCCGCAGAGGGAACAGAAGATGTCAATGGCACATGGTTAGTTGCCTCAGACTGTGGGACCTTTGACCAGAATTGCCTAACAGAAGCCTGCGCAACGTCTTTTGCGGGTTTTCGAATTAAGGAGGAACTCGTTGGGATAGGCGGAAAAACAGTTGTTGGAAGAACTCCGAATGTCACAGGCACACTTGTAATTGACGAAAATTTGATCAATCCCGAACTTGATCGACCGTTGATAACTGTTGATATGGCAAGCCTGATAACAGATAATTCGGCACGGGATAATGCGTTAAGAAACCAAGCTATTGAAACAGCGAAGTTTCCAACAGCGGCATTTGAAATTAAAGAACCCATTGACTTCTCAGAAGAAACTGACTTAGCCGCAGGATTTACGAGAGAGGTAACAGGATTATTAACCATACATGGAGTCACCAGAGAAGAGAAGATAACTATCTCTGCATCTTTTAATGGGAATACCATTCTTATTTTCGGGGAACTTGGCCCAATAATGCTAAGCGACTACGACATAGAAAAACCCCGATCAGCGGTGGTGCTCTCAGTTGAAGATAATGCGTCAATGGAATTCCAAATCTTCTTCAAAAAAGCGAGCTAAGCGTATATCGAGAGGACGACAAAGCGTGCCAAAGCTAAAGAAACCGCTATCGTCAAACATATGAAAATCTACACGAGAAAAGGTGACGATGGCACAACAGGTCTGTTCCACGGTGGACGAGTCAAAAAAGACTCTCCACTTCCCTCAGCCTACGGCGAGGTAGATGAGGCTCAAGCAGCTATTGGTCTTGCAAGAGCACAAATCACTAAAGGAAGTGATCTTGATAACCTCTTAGTCCAAATCCTCAGAGACCTCTGGGTTCTGATGGCTGAACTTGCCACACTTCCGGAGAACCGAGACAAACTTGTATCCGATACCAGCCTGACAACTTCAAATATGGTGGGAAGACTGGAGGAAGCAATAGACGAATTTTCTGAAAAGTTTGAAATGCCAAGTGAATTCATTGTGCCAGGCCAAAACCCAGTAGCGGCCCACTTCGACTTCGCACGCACTGTAGTCCGAAGAGCAGAACGAGCCGTACTCGCAATTGAGGCTGAAGATTCTAATGTAATGCCATACCTGAATCGGTTATCAGACCTCATGTGGATCATTGCACGTAGCCAAGAAAAGAAATCCCTAACAGCGAAAGAAAAGAAGGAATAAATGTCTATTGAAATAAAGACCTCAAGGTCAGTACCAGCGAAATCAGATCTTCTTGCAAGAGTCGTAACCACAGAAGAAATCGCTAACAATCCTCCTGATTTAGATACCGACTATCTTTCCTCCCAAGCATTCGAGGCGAAGGAGGGCCAAATAATCTTTACGAATGGAAGCAGCTACTCCACAGCGTTAATAGGGATAGGCGAAGACGCTAACGCAAGTACAGAAAAATTTCGGCAGGCAGGGGCTTCCCTTCTGCGCGGAATCAAGAACTTTAAATCCATAACGTTTGAAGTAGGCGAAAGCGATATCGCAAAAGAAAATAAAGCCGCAGTAATTCAGGCTTTTCTTGAGGGTGCAATATTGGGAGACTATGAATTCACGGCCTTGAAATCTAGCCCCCCCAAACCAGTGAAGCGCACAATCACTGTTCTCGGGTCGGGTAGTGGAATCAAATCTGCAATAGCTCGAGCAGAATCTATTTCCAGCGGTGTGAATACAGCTCGCGATTTCGTAAATCTACCCGGAGGTGATTTAACGCCCGTAGTTTTTGCAAGAAAAGCTACTGTGCTCGCAAAAGAAAATGGCTTGAGTGTGAAAGTACTAGATGGCCCGGCAATAAAGAAAGCGAAGATGGGCGGCATACTTGGCGTTAATAGAGGCTCCACACAGCAACCGAGATTTGTGCAACTCACCTATAAACCAAATAAGAGTAACGGGAAGCACATTATTCTCGTAGGTAAGGGAATAACCTTCGATGCGGGAGGTCTCTCAATCAAAACTGCACAAGGGATGGCAACAATGAAGTGCGATATGGGAGGTGCAGCTGCAGTGCTTGGCGCCATGATAGCAATAGGGCAGATAGCTCCAAATGCTAAAGTAACCGGTTTAATACCCCTCACAGACAACATGCTTGGTGGAGATGCAACAAGACCAGGAGATGTTCTTCACATAAAGAATGGTAAAACAGTTGAAGTTCTGAACACTGATGCAGAGGGAAGACTCATTTTGGCTGATGCTCTTTCTATGGCCTCTAGAATGAAAGCCGATGCAATAGTCGATTTAGCGACACTAACTGGCGCTTGCATGGTAGCGCTTGGCAGCCAATATGCCGGTTTGATGGGAACAGATGATGATCTGATAAGTGCTATTGAAAATGCAGCTCAGCAGACTGGAGAGAGAGTTTGGCATCTTCCATTGCCAGACGAATACAGAAGTCAACTTGATTCAAATGTCGCAGATGTTAAAAATATCGGAAGCAATTGGGGTGGTGCTTTAACGGCCGGCCTATTCCTAAAAGAATTCGTATCTGAAGAGATTCCATGGGCGCATATTGACATTGCCGGACCTGCTTTTGCAGACAATGCATGGGGTGAGCACCCGAAAGGTGGAACAGGTTTCGGGGTCCGCTTACTTATTGACCTGGTTGAGAATTTCTAGACCTTATCCGAAAGGCAAAGTCATACGTTAACACTGCGTAGATTAGTATTGAACCTGTCACAAGAATCGCCAAATACCCTAAACCCCACCAACTTCGCGAACTAACTTGTTCTCCTAGGCCATCGACCCCAACAGATCCCAAAGAGGCAATCATAAGAGCAAAATTCATGAGGACATGACTTCGTGAAGTAGGGACTTCGGATTTCCCCAAACAACCACAGGGTAAAGGGACAGGTAAACGCACTATATGCCATGTCAAAATAGAAAAGATAGCAAACCAAACAGCAACAACGAACGGAAAAAATTTACCAGCGATAATCATGCCACAAATACCAGTCGAAAACTCAAGAAAGCCGACAGACCTAACAAATATCAAAGACGAGGGAAAATTTAGTTTCTTCCAGGCACCATAACTTAGATGTGGGTTAAGCAGTTTCAAACACCCACCAATTGCCAATAATTGACAGGCTATAAAATAAGCAATTGAAACCATAGAAGAATTCCTGTAACTCGTCCTCACCAACTTTAGAACTAGTTTGTTACGCTAGCATTCTTATAGTGGAACAAAATAGTCATATGCAAAAACATATAGAAGAAGCAAAGACAGTCATCAAAAATTCTTCCAAAATAGTTATTCTCACAGGTGCAGGAATCAGTACCGATTCAGGGATACCGGACTTCAGAGGGCCGAATGGAGTTTGGACAAAGAATCCAGAGGCTGAAAAGGCCTCAAATATTCGCTATTACACAACATCTCCTGAAATAAGAAAGAAAAACTGGTCTCTACGAGCAACAGGAGATCTTTGGCCTACTGTTTCACCAAATGATGGTCATAAAGCCCTAGCAAGGCTTGGAGATAAACTTTTTCTTTTAATAACTCAAAATGTAGATGGATTACATCAATTAGCTGGAACTCCAGAAGAGCAAATAGTGGAAATTCACGGCAACACAAGAAACGTATCATGTCTAGAGTGCGACTATTTAGCTCCAATGGAAGAAGCTTTAAAAAGGGTTCGCAAAGGCGAAGAAGACCCGCACTGTCTCATATGCGGAGGTTTGCTGAAATCAGCAACAATCTCATTTGGGCAATCACTGATTTCTGAGGACTTACTCAGGTCTGAACAGTCAATACATGAATGTGACTTACTGATGGCCGTTGGGACTTCCTTGACTGTAGGTCCAATAAATCGTGTTGTGCCTCTCGCTCACTCTCTTGGAAAACCAATCTTCATTCTTAATGGAGAACCTACAGAATACGATAGTCTTGCGACATATCTGATTAGGGAAGACATTAGTTCCATGCTGAGAGAAATATGTTAAACAGGACCGCATAGTGTGATTTTGAAAACATGAAATTAAAATAGAGTATGGCAAATTTTCGTGAATTATTAAGTACCGCGAAATCAACGATTACTGAAGTGTCTACCGAAGAAGCAGGAAATCTTCTCGCAGATGAATGGATACTTCTTGACGTGCGTGAGCCCGATGAATTTGCACAAGGTGCTATTAAAAATTCAAAGCACATCCCACGTGGTAATCTTGAAAGCTCGATTGAAATGCAAGTGCCTGATAAAGGCACAAAAATCGTCGTCATGTGTGCAGGCGGTGCAAGGTCTGCATTCGCTACCAAAACGCTTCTTGCAATGGATTACAAAAATGTAGTTTCAATGGACGGCGGATTTAACCAGTGGAAAGACGAAAGTCGTATATGGGAAATCCCTAAAGTATTAGACCAAGACAAACGCAACAGGTATCAACGGCATTTACTTCTTCCTGAAGTTGGAGAGATGGGGCAGTTAAAACTCTTGAACTCAAGGGTTCTGTGCTTAGGAGCAGGAGGGCTAGGCTCTCCAGTTGCACTGTACCTAGCAGCTGCAGGGGTGGGCACGCTAGGAATAGTAGATATGGACGTCGTAGATGAATCAAATCTCCAAAGACAGGTTTTGCACAATTACTCAAGAATCGGTCAACTTAAAGTTGATTCTGCTAAAAAGACAATATCAGAATTGAATCCTGATATTAATGTGATTACCCATGGGGTCAGGCTTGATGCATCGAATATGGAAGAAATTATTTCCCAATACGATGTTGTCGTCGATGGTACTGATAACTTCCCAGTGCGGTATATGTTAAATGATGCTTCTGTAAAGCTCGGAATTCCTGTAGTTCACGGCTCAATTTTTAGGTTCGAAGGCCAAATAACAGTTTTTGATCCAAGGAATGGACCCACATACAGGGATATGGTTCCTGAACCACCTCCACCTGAGCTTGCTCCAAGTTGTGCGGAAGCGGGGGTCTTGGGTGTTCTGCCTGGAGTAATAGGATGTCTTCAAGCACTAGAAACTGTGAAATTAATTCTTGAACTAGGAGAAACATTAGTAGGCCGGTTATTAACCTTCGATGCTACGGAAATGAGTTTCAGAGAGTTCAAATTAAGAAGGGATCCAAGTCTCGAAATAACATGGGAGAATAGGGATTTGATTCAAGTCGTTGAATTAAAAGATAGTTGTCGACCCGCTGAGCTTCTTCATGGTCGTTCTGCCAATTAAAAAACCTACCCCCCAACTCATGTGCATAATAGGGAATATGGCCAAAAGGTATATCCGCCTTTTGGAATTTAAACCCGGCTGGAGCTTTGCTATAAAAGCAATTGAAAAAAAATAAATCAGGTGAGGCAAAAAAAATAATGGGCTGACGAGGATGCCGGCGAATGTGCCAGAAACTAAAATTAAAACACTGAGAGGTGGAACAAGTTGCCTCAATTTTACATATTTAGGGTTTTTGAAGACCACCTTACGTTTCCATTTACCATATTGAAAATACTGTTTACTAAGCTCCTTAAGGCTAGATCTTGGGTAATAAGAAACTTTAAGTTCTGGAGTGAACCAAACCATCCCATTAGATTTACGGATCCTAATATTCAGTTCATAGTCTTGATTGCGAATTAATGTTTCGTCAAAGCCACCTAGTTCATCAAATTTCTGTGCGTCATAGAATCCAAGAAAAACAGTATCAGTGGGTCCTTCATCACCTCCATAGTGGAATTTAGAATTACCAATACCAAACCTGCTTGTCATTGCCGTTGCTACAGATCGTTGGAATTCAGTTTTTCCAACAGCTTGCTGAATGCCACCTACATTTGTTGCTCCTGTCTCCAGAATTTTTGCGACTGCAATAGATATGTAATCTTTTGGTAATTTACAATGAGCGTCGACTCTAGCAAGGAACTTTCCGGATGCTAAGGCAGCAGCCATGTTCAAAGAAGTTGCGGTTGAACCCGAGGGGTTCTTGATAATTCTGATTCGCTGGTCTTTAGCTTGGCAACGAAGAGCGACGCTAGTTGTTTGGTCCGAAGAGGGTCCCAAAGCTAGATTGATTTCCTTAATATTCTTGTAAGTTTGGGCCAAGATTGAGTCTACGGTCTCTTCAAGTGTCTTTTCAGCATTCAGCACGGGCAGGATCACTGAAACTTCAGGGTATGAGCTCTCCGGCATCTAAAGTCGCCTCGCCAAAACTATCCATATCGTTTGAAAGATGATTTGTATATCAAGGATTGGGGACCAATTAACGAGATATTGTAAGTCATGTCCTAGCTTATAACTTGGGTCTGTATGGTATCTTCCCTTAACCTGAGCAAGGCCAGTTATGCCAGGTGGTAAGTCATGTCTTCTTCCGTAACCAGGGATCTCCATCTCGTACTTTGCGGTGAGGTCTGGGCGCTCTGGTCTAGGCCCGATGATGGACATTTCGCCCTTTAATACGTTTAAGAATTGGGGGATTTCGTCTAAGCGTGTTTTTCGGACCCATTCCAATTTGGGAATGATTCTGTTATCCCCTATTTCTGCTTTAACAACTCCTGTGTTTTTCTCGGCGTCTATGGGCATCGTACGGAATTTCAGCATTACAAAAGAAGTGCCATATTTCCCTATTCTTTTCTGCTGATAAATAATATTTCTACCTGCAGTGAAGCGAACGTATACTCCCACCAAGCAAGCTAAAAATAGAATTGGTAAGAAAGCAATGAGGAGGTATGTCAATTCTATAAGTCTCTTAAATCTTGCCTTAGCGTTAGTTAAAGTGTGCGTCTGAATTGCTGTGAATGGCATGCCTGCTATTTGTCTGCTTCTCTTTAATCCCATAAGAGTGTCAGATGCTCCTATACGTTGAAAAACTCCTATTCCATTAGATTCTAACTCTCCAAGTATCTGTGGGTAAATCGCTTCAAGCCCTCCCGGACTCATCAGGAGCACATGGGTGGCATTTGCATTTTGAACACTTTCTGCAAGCGTTAAAATATTTGTACACTCACCTACTAACTTTATTTCTGTTTCCGGTGTTTCAAGATGTCGACTAGCTAAGAGAATGTCTTCATATTTACCTGCCAGCAAAACCCTTGGTTCTCCGTGCACAGAAATTAGGAGTTGTCTCAGCATGCGTCTATTTAATGTGATTCCTATTGAGGCGATAAAGCCCCATAAAATTAAGTTCCCCCTCGGCATAAGATAATAACCAGTCGCTAGAGCTAAACTCGCATCCACGAGAATTGCGACTCCAGTTATTCCAGAAACCCTTGGGAGTAACGCTCTTGCACCTAATCGAGGCAAAGGTTCATATAGCTCTCCAAAGTAGTAAATTGCGATGTGGATGCAAGTTGCAATTAAGAACCCAGAAAGATAATCAGTGAAAGACCTTGGCCATGAATTTCCAAAACGCACAGTCAATGTGGCAAATAAAGTTCCAAGCAAAACAATTGCGTCAGCTAAATAGAGACCCATCTGTTGCTTTACTTTTAAAGGCATTTTAGCTCCATGACTAAATTAAGTAATGCTAAAACTCAGAATACTAGGTTCGGTCATTAAGTTTGATGATGGGGAATCCTGAATTTATTTTAATCGGCAGTTTCAATAGTAATGATGACATCACCCGCACCGACTGAGTCTCCTTCTTGGACTGTTATGGCGGTGATAACTCCGCTAACGTCCGACGCGATGTTGTTCTCCATCTTCATAGCCTCAAGAACTACTAAGATATCTCCAGCATTGACGAAGTCACCCTCAGATACTTTTATTTTGACGATAGTGCCCTGCATCGGTACCGATATATTTCCGTCACCTCCTGCAGCACTGGCCCCTGCAGAAGAGGCGCTTCTTCGAATTTGAGTATTAGGAGACGGGACCGAAAGTGAAACTTCAAAACGTTTCCCATTTACTTCTATTTCGGCTTCTCTAATGGATAACTGGTTTCCTCCATGTTCAGTTTCGATCTTGTTGCCTTTCACTCCAGACAAATCAAGGACTTCTTCTACCCATTTAGTTGAATGTTCGATATTTGCGAAATCTGAGTGATTCAAAATAGCAATATCTGCAGGAATCGTTGTGGCAAGGCCACGCACCTCAAATTCTTCAAGGGCTCTAATTGTCCTTGCGATAGCGGTATCCCTATCTCTTCCCCAACAAACTAATTTTCCAATTAAATTGTCGTAAAACTGACTGATTTCATCGCCTTCTTCGTAGCCACCATCCCACCTCGTCCCAAAACCTCCCGAGGATTTAAAGGATGAGAGTTTCCCTGGGCTAGGCAAAAATTGTCCCTCAGCAGGATCCTCTGCATTGATCCGCACTTCAATAGCGTGCCCTGAAATTTGCACCTCCTCTTGCCGCATAGTGAGTTTCTCACCGTAGGCAACTCTGAGTTGTTGTTCCACCAAATCAATTCCAGTTACCATCTCTGTGACTGGGTGTTCAACCTGAAGTCGGGTATTCATTTCCAAATAATAGAATTCTTTATTCTCGTAAAGGAATTCAACCGTCCCAGCGTTAACGTATTCACAACCTTTCGCTACAGCGACGGCTGCTTCTCCCATCGCTGTGAGAATTGACTCAGGAATGCCTGGAGCTGGAGCTTCTTCAATCAGCTTTTGGTGTCTTCTTTGCGCTGAACAATCTCGTGTGCCTAGATAAAGAGCATTACCGTGTTGATCGCAAAGGACCTGAACCTCAATGTGTCTAGGATTTGTTAGGTATCGTTCCATATAAATCTCGTCGCGTCCAAAATATGCGAGTGCTTCCCTTTGTGAAGAGTCAATAGCCCCTTGAATCTCGTCTTTGCTTTGAACAACTTTCATGCCACGTCCGCCACCTCCGTAGGCAGCTTTGATTGCGACTGGAAATCCATGTTCGGTTGCGAAATCTTCGACTTCACTGGCAGATGTTATAAAATTTGTCGTCCCAGGAACGCCACTTACTCCTACTTTTTCTGCAGCTTGGCGAGCACTAATTTTATCACCCATAACAGCAATCGCTCCAACAGGAGGACCGATAAACGTAACACCTTTGTCGGTTATCGCTTGAGCAAATTCGGCATTTTCAGAAAAGAAGCCATAACCAGGATGGACAGCATCAATTTCATTATTTTCAATGATTTCAAGAATTTTCTCCGTATTGAGATAACTTTCCGCAGCAGTTTCACCACCGAGGGCGTACGCTTCATCAGCAAGTCGAGTATGTAGCGCATTACGGTCTAACTCTGAATATACTGCGACTGATTGGATTCCTAATTCTCGGCAGGCCCTGATGACTCTTACAGCGATCTCACCTCTATTAGCAATAAGTACCTTTGTGAACACGGCTATAACGTTACATAATTTGGAGCAAAAGTAAGTGTCAATTTCAAAACTCATTGATATTTTTTCTGCTTGGAGAAAAGGCAGAACTCTCCAAAAAAGATTAAAAGGCTATGATTACGGGGAAATTGCTTGGAAATCAAGCACAGGATCTACTAACCAAGATTTATTACAAAAATCAGAAATCATAGCAAAACACCCTGCTGTAGTCATTGCGGATCACCAAACTGCAGGTAGAGGGAGACTAGATAGGAAATGGGTATCTGACAAAAAGTCTGCTTTATTGATGTCGGTATCATTAGAAGCAGATGCATCGACTGACATGATAAGCCTGTACAGCATGAAGTTATCTGTTGCTGCCGTGAAAGCATTAGATTATTTAGGTTTCCCAGAAATCAAGATCAAATGGCCGAATGATCTAATAGTTCTGCATCAAGGTGAGTCTCACAAGTTAGCGGGGATCCTTGCCCAATCCGTGATAAAGGGGAAAATTGCTATTGTGGTCGTTGGGTTGGGTCTAAATATTTCGCTTTCAAATCTTAGAAATATTTTGGTAAATGAGAGGGTCTCGGCCTTGTCTGAATTAGGCAAACCACCAAATGTTGTTGATTTAGCAGAAGGAATTCTTAAAGAACTTGCTGTAGGCGATTCAGATGGGGAGTCTCTAGTTGCTGAGTACGAAAAGTATTCTCATACTTTGGGAACGTTCGTTGGAGTAGATACCGGTGAGGAAAAGTTCGAGGGCTTTGCGAAGCGGATAACTAAAACCGGTTCATTGATCATTCAGTCCGATAATGGTACGTCAAGGGAAATCTGGGTAGGGGATTTAATCCATTTGCAGTAAACGTATCATTTCCTCGCTGATACTTTCTCGGCGATTTGATGAGGTAGCGTGATGTCATGGCAATTGATAGAAGACCAAGGCGAAGAAGAACATGGTTTCAGCGTTTTGTTTTACTTATAACTCTCCTTACCTTCTGTTCTTCCACAGCTGCTGCGATATTGTTGGCTTATACTTCAGAGACGGTGAGCCGCATTCCTCGAACAGCTTATGGGGCCTCGCTAAGTTCAGATTCTGAGTCGAATGGTGAATCTCTAAATTTCTTACTAATTGGGTCTGATTCAATTGCAAATTTACCTGACGGAGATTATCTCAGAAGAGTGTCGGGGAGGTCTTCAAGGCAATTACTGACCGACACCTTAATTATCTTAAAACTTGATTCCAGCGGGGAGACGAAAGCCTCAGCGCTATCGATTCCCCGTGACCTGTATGTTCCTATTTCGGGCTATAGAGATTCTTGGCAGAAGATTAATAGCATTGTTTATTTTACTGATAGGCCGACGCTAGCACAGACGATTCAGGATGTGCTTGGAATTCCAATTAACCATGTTGTGGAAGTTGATTTCAATGGATTTTTGCGACTTTTTGAAACTATTGGTGGTTTGGATGTCTTTCTAGAGTATCCGTTGAAGGATAAAAAAGCCCAGCTATCAATTCCTGAAGCAGGTTGTGTTACTTTAACGCCACTTCAGGCATTAGGTTTGGTGAGAAGCAGAGAGTTGACGGCTTATGTGGAAAACTTTGACGGATGGTACGGGACTTCTCCAAATGCTTGGGTGAGAGTTGATGGAAAAGGTGACTTCGGGCGACAAGAACGTCAACAAGATTTTTTAATACTAGCGTTGCAGCAAGCTTTCGATTCAGGCTTTCGTAATCCCCTTAAAATAAGCGAAATCGTTCAAGAAGTGCTTGGCGGTGGCTTTGTAACTCTTGATGACCGGTTGACGCCAGAGAAAGCCATTTTTCTAGCACAACAATTTAGAAATTTCCGACCTAACGATTTAGAGAAATATTTACTACCTACTGTTTACGATTTTGCTAATGAACTTTCCATACAGACAATTATTGAATCTGATGCTGAACCTATATTGAACGTTTTTCGAAATTTGGAGGTTGGTATTTCAGATGAATTAAGTTCCACTTCGGATATTCCAGATCAACTTCCCAATGGGCAGCGAACAGTCGTTCCTGTTCTTTACAGACAAGAAATAGAATTCGTAGAAAATATAAACAATTTCAGTAGTGCATCTGAAAAGAGGCAAACAACGTTGACTAATGAGGAAAGGAGAGCTGAAATACTGGTAAATGCAGGAAAGATAAGGGGTTGCTGAGGCAAAACTCATATAAAAGTAGGATGCTAAGGTGTTTTGCCAATTTTTTTTCAAAGATCCTGCAAACTTCCGCCAAAAGTGTCTCTCAAACCACTACCGTATGAAGACATGGGAAAGGCTTCATCAGCAAAGAAAATTGCAAGGGCAGAAAAGGCGTTATCATCTAGCGGGCCTTCTGACAGGAGACAGCTAGGCTATCCTGCCGCTGTCGCATTAGTTGTAATACTAGGTTTATCTCTTGTTGTATTTGCTAGAGCAACTCGTGATGCTGAAGCTTCACCAACTCTTCAAGACCATTGGCATGCGGCTTATGGAGTTTGGGATTGCGTTACCGAATCATTCCTAACGCCATTCCAAAGCGAGTTCGATCCAGAAGGTATTCACTCTCATCAAGATGGATTAATACACATCCATCCATTCACTTCATCAGTTACCGGCAAGGAAGCGAAATTAGGGGTTTTCTTTAATGCTATGGGAGCCGCACTTTCAGAAAATGGCCTCGAACTGCCAGGGGGAGCGGCCCTAGAATCGGGGGTTGAGTGCAATGGCGAAAAAGCTATCATGCAGGTGATCCGCTGGGATGATGCCTTCGTAGGAGGCGAACCGACGAACGTATTTATTGACAATCTTGAAGATATTCGTTTTCTCAACGATAAAGAAGCTTATACCATAGCGCGAGCACCGGCAGGCTCTGATATTCCATTGCCTAACTCAATCAAAAACTTAGAGGGAGTGCTAGGCGGTAGAAGCGGACCTGGTATTGAGCCTCCCAACACAACAAATGTGCCTGGCCCTCAGGATTTTGGAGTTGAACTTGATTGATGGCGAAAGTGGGGCAGATTCTCGCCCTGTTCTCGTGATCGTCAGTGGTTACTTCAGCCCTTTGCATTGTGGTCATTTGGATTACTTAGAAGAAGCCGCCGCTTCAGGTAATCGACTTATAGTGATCGTTAACAATAACGATCAACAGATTCTGAAAAAAGGTAAGTTGATCATGGACCAAAAAGACCGACTCAGGATCATTAACGCGTTATCGATTGTTGATGACGCGATGATTTCCATTGATGATGACCGGTCAGTGAGTAAAACGCTTGCGTTTATAGCTGAAAACAATAAAGAATTTTCATTAGTCTTTGGGAACGGAGGTGATCGGAATTCTTTGGAGAATATTCCCGAGGGAAAGATCTGCGAAAAGTATGAAATCAAAACGATCTTTAATTTCGGGGGGACAGCGAAAAGAGATTCTAGTACCAGAATCAACCAAGAATTAGGTGTAGAGGAATAGGTTCTACCTGAACAAATCTTCCTTTGGGTCGCGCACTATGTGATCTTGGACGGACCCATTCCCAAACCAAGACTCATCGCCACCACGGACTATTGCAATCGGGATTCCAGTTGATTTGCCCATAACAAGTTCGGCTGCAGAGGCTAATTCATCTACTAAAGCGACTTCTGTTACTTGCATTTCTCGCCCAAAGGTATCCGGACTTCCACGTAGGTCAAGAATAGGTAAAACACCTGCGCTACCTATTGCCACATCTGTGAGTCCTCTTCTCCAAGGCCTCCCAAATGTGTCAGAAATAATTATCCCAACGTCTAATTGAAACCTCCCTAATAATCCATCTCTCAACCTTCTAGCAGAGCGGTCACTGTCATCAGGAAGAAGGGCCGCTTGGCCTTGTTCAACATTAGACAAGTCAATCCCTGCATTGGCGCATACAAATCCATGTTTAGTTTGACTAATTATGAGATCCCCGCGGCGACGAAGAATCTTAACAGATTCCTTTTCCACCAATGGTTTGTGGCTTAAAGGGTCGTTAGGGTCAATATCAACCATTTGATTTTCAGCTTTAGAAATAATCTTCTGAGTAACAATGAGAATATCTCCAGACTTTATTTCACCTGTCAGTCCTATGATTTCAACTACGTCATCTCCTGGTACTATCTCGGGAAGCCCTTCTAGCGGAATTATTTCTAATCTGGTCATTTTAAGTTCATCTTGTCACTCAATATCTGTCTACAAAGATCAGCGGCTTTATCGCTATTAGTCATAATGGTATCTGCAACTATGCATCTCATGCCTAATTTTTCGATTCGGTTAGTTTCGCTTTTGTCAAGGCTATCTATGACGAAAGTCCCTGCTATATCTCGGTATATTCTGGCAACACCATTCGCTGAAGCCTCATAGCTAAGCTCCTCTAAAAGGCGCTTAGCCGGGCCTTTTAATGCTTGGCCGTTAACAATCCCCGAGATAGCTGTAACGCTGTCCCTCCGACTCTGTAAAGCATTCTTAATCCCGTTAATGGAGAGTATCGGAGCGATACTTACTAGGGGATTTGAAGGAGCGATAAGAATCATGTCAGCGTTAAGGATCAAAGGTATTGCATCCGGAGTCGGTTGAGCTGTTTGATGACCTTCGAATCGAATTTCTGAAATCTCAACATCATGAGACAATCTGACAAAATAATCTTGGAAGTTGAGCTCTTCACCTTTAGCTGTCGTAACGATTGTTCTTACAGGGTCATCACTCATCGGAATGATATTCACTTTTAATCCCCACTTGGTCTTTATCTCATGTGTTACATCTGTTAAGGATGCGCCTTCTGAAAGTCTTTGCGTTCGAAATAGATGCGTCCCTATATCTCTATCTCCTAACCGGAACCAATCAATTCCGTCATACATAGTGACCATATCCATAGCTCGCCATCCTTCTTCTTTCAGGCCCCATCCGGTTTCTGGGTTTATTTCATCCGCAAGAGTGTAAGTTATGGTGTCGATATCTGGGCTGATATGAAGACCGTGCAATGACAAGTCATCTGCAGTGTTCACAATAGCTGTAATATGTTCAGGGTTTACGACTTTGACAAGACCTTGAAGTAATTTAGCTGCTCCAACCCCGCCGCAAAGAACAACTACATTCGAGCTGTTCAGTTCTGTCACGTTAAACCTTTGAGACGCCTCTGAAGTAATGCGACATCCGCCTCCACCATCATGGTGACTAGGTCTTTGAAAGTAGTAGTCGGATTCCAGTCGAGGACTTTTTGGGCTTTGCTGTAATCTCCTACTAAAAGGTCGACTTCGGCTGGTCGAAAAAATTGCTCGTCCACTACCACGTGATCTTTGTAATTTAGTCCAAGATGGCTAAAAGCGAGGTCACAAAATTCTCTTACGCTATGTGTCATTCCTGAACAGATTACGAAATCATCGGGATTCTCTTGTTGGAGCATCATCCACATTGCTTCAACGTAATCACCAGCGAAACCCCAGTCTCTTTTGGCATCAAGGTTCCCTAATGAAAGTTTTTCTTCAAGTCCTAATTTAATTGAAGCAGCGCCGTAACTTATTTTTCGAGTAACGAACTCTAGGCCTCGTCTTGGACTTTCGTGATTGAAAAGTATGCCACTTGAAGCATGGAGATTGTAGCTTTCTCTGTAATTCACAGTTATCCAATGTCCGTATACTTTGGCAACACCATATGGACTTCGAGGATAAAATGGCGTCGCCTCGTTTTGAGGAACTTCTGCTACTTTGCCGAACATTTCACTTGAACTTGCTTGATAGAAACGAATTTTGGGGTTTACGATGCGTATCGCATCTAGCATACGGGTAACGCTTAGGGCTGTTGTTTCACCTGTCAATACTGGTTGCCCAAATGAAGTTTGGACAAACGATTGAGCCGCAAGATTGTAGATCTCGTCAGGTTCATGCAATTTGATGGCATCGATAAGTGATATTTGGTCGAGTAAATCACCGTTTACGAATTCTATAGAATCTTGGATATGTGCAATGCGCTCATAATTTACAGTGCTACTTCTTCTTACCATACCGACGACTTCGTAGTTCCTTTTCAATAGGGCTTCAGCTAGGTAAGACCCATCTTGACCAGTTACTCCCGTGATTAATGCTTTAGGCAAAAGATCTCCTTACTTTCCTTCAGCCAATATATCCCGTGTTGAGGTGATGATATCTTTGATGGTGTGTTCAAATTCTATATTAGGCTTCCAGCCAGTCTGCTCATGAAGCTTTGAGTAGTCTCCGATTATTGAAGGTGTATCTGCTGGACGGTAAAGTTCCGGTTCTGATTTTAATTTTAACTCGGAGTTGATGAAGCTCAGAAGAGTAGTCGCTAAATCCTGAACTCTCCTTCCTATGCCCGAACATACGTTATACACATTCCCTCCTTCGCCTTTCAAAAGGATTAGCCTGTACGCTCGTACAACATCTCGAACATCAGTAAAGTCTCTTATAGCTTCAAGATTACCAACAATAATTTCAGGTTCTCCGTTTTGCTCTGCCAGGATCATGCGCTTTGCTAATGCTGCGGCTACGAAGTTTTCTCTTTGCCCAGGTCCGAAATGATTAAATGCCCGTGCTCGCATTATTTCTAAGCCTTGTGAATTAAATTGTTGACATATTAATTCTGCAGCAGACTTACTCGTAGCGTAGGGGTTAGTCGGGTTGATGGGGCGTACTTCGCTGATTGGTATTTCAGATTCCTGAATCTGGCCGTAAACCTCTGCACTGGATACGCAAAGTACCTTTTTGACGTCAGACTTTTGGCATGCAAGTAAAAGATTCAGTGTCCCTTCGGCATTGATTCGAAAAGTTCTCAGCGGGTTTTCCCAGGATTCTTTTACGTCTGCTTGTCCAGCTAGGTGATAAACAAGATCTGGCTTGGTATCTGAGATCAGTGTTATTAGGCCATCAGGGTCTAATAAATCAGGACCTCCCAGAGAAATATCAGAGCAGATAACTTCGTCTCCCGAAGCGAATAGATGCTCGGTTAGATGTCTACCAACAAATCCTCCCGATCCAGTTATTAGAACTTTCATAGCCTTCCTCATTAATTGTTTTCATAGTGTACTCCTGAGAATAAGCGGTCACTAACGCTGCGATTTGAAAGATTAATTTGCAAATAGAACAGATACTCTTCAGGGGTACATGAGAATTAGGAAATTCGGGATTATTCTTCGCCACAGTGGATGATTTGATTGAAAATAGTGAAAGCGAGTTGAATAAGGAATCATTTACGTTTCCCCCTGTTCGAATTGTAGTTCTAACTCATAATGAGAATGACTGGTTTAGGGAATCTGTAGCTTCTTTTGCTAACCAGAATTACTCGGATAAGCAGTTGACTGTTCTTTCTACTGGTGGAACAGACTGGATAGAAGCGATAATCAGTCAACACTTTCCTGAAGCAGATGTATCTCAGGTAAATGCTGAAGATGGGTTAGGAGCTAATTTCAATAAAGTTCTCGAAAGTGCTGATGAGCCTGCTTTCTATTTCTTTTGTCATCATGATGTCGCTTTAGCACCTGACACTATTCGTCTTATGGTTGAGGAATCTTACCGATCAAATGCAGCAGTAGTTGGGCCTAAAATAGTTAATTGGGACCGACCCAATGAACTCTTGGACGTTGGAGTAGGTATAAATAGTTTTGCTGTGCCTATTAGAAGGGTTTCTGCCGGAGAGATTGACCAGGAACAATTTGATTCTGTCGAAGAGGTTTTTGCTGTTTCAAATACAGCATTTCTAGTTAGGGCAGATCTGTTCCAAGCACTTGACGGTTTTGATGAGGCAATGGGCATGTTTGGTGAAGACCTTGATTTTTGTTGGCGTTCTCAAATTGCGGGTGGAAAGGTCTTGGTTGTGCCCGGAGCAGTGGTCCGTCACCGTGATGAAAACGGTGATTACCAAGCGAATCCAAATAAAAACAACCTTTTGGAAAGGCATCGAATTAGGTCAATTCTCGGTAATTACGGAGCAAAGCTACTTTTGCCTGTGTTTATTGTAAATTTTTTGGTTTCTTTATTGCGGGGTTTGCTAGGTCTATTACGTGGTCGACTTTCTGATTTCTTAGTTTTCTCTGATGCATGGTGCTGGAATCTTCTTAATTTGAAGTCTCTGCTTAGCAAGCGAAGAAATATCAAGCAGTTAAGAAGAGTAAATGACTCAGAGTTAGCAACGCAAAAGGTTAAGGTTTCGTCGATTCAGGCATTCTTCGCCACCTCGAGTTCAATTTATAACAATAATCCAGAACTTAATAGTCGATTTCGTATCTACATTGATGATATTAGGAATGGCCCTTCTAAGGTCTCATTAGCATTTCTATTTCTCGTAACTTCTTTTTTCGCTTTTGGAAGCAGGCATTTGATAACTCGAAAAGTTCCTGTTGTCGGTGAGCTTGTACCCTTTGATAGAGGATCAACTGAGATTCTTGAAAATTGGGCTTCAGGTTATTGGCTTACCGGGCTTGGTTATGAGGGGGCTATGCCCAACGCTATGGGGTTGATTGGTGTGTTAGGCATATTTTTCTGGGGTTTTATGGGACTCCTGAGAACAGTACTTACTCTTGGAATGATCCCCCTAGGAGTAGCAGGAATTTGGCTGTTCCTTAAACCGTTCGGTTCACCGTATGTTAAAGTAACCGGAGCAGTTATATATTTTGTCAGCCCTATTCAGTTCTATGCGTTGAGTGTTGGGAACTGGGATGCGCTCATATTATATGGTGCTCTACCTTGGGCGCTGATTATGATCGGTCGAGCTGGAGAGTCATCACCTTTTGGGAAAGTGGGTGGGCAAATGAGCCCTAATGCGCTCTCTCGTGACTTTTTCCGAGAGGTTGTCTCCCTAGGGCTCTTGCTTGGTCTTATCGTTTCGCTGTCAACTATTTCAGTAATAGCGATGATCATGATTTCTTTGTTAGTTATTTGTGGCTCTTTGATAGCCGGAACAGCCATTAAGCTCATTCGGTTAATATCAGTGATTGTTGTAAGTTGCCTTATTGGTTTAGTTCTAAACCTTCCTTGGTTTCTTGACACTTTCGTTTACGACCCATCCTTAGAATCAATTTTCGGAAATAGAACACCAAACTCTGATTCAATTGGGGTCTTAAAAGCGATAACTTTAACCCCCAATTTAGCTGGCAATTCAATTTTAGGTTGGGGTTTTCCCGCGATTGCTGCGGTGCCTCTATTGATTGCCAAAGGGGAAAGGTGGGCCTGGGCAGTTCGCGGATGGACCTTTTACCTAGCCGGGGTTGCTTTGGTTTGGGTTCAGAAGATGGAGTTCGTTTCGATTGTGTTCCCGCCAGCGGAAACCTTATTAATACCCGCAGCCTTAGGTCTAGCTATTGCTGCAGCAATGGGCGCAGGTGCGCTTCAACGAGATCTGCAAACGTTTAAGTTCGGATGGAGGCAAATGGTGCCGGTAACTGCGTTCGTCGCAGTCGCAATGACGATATTGCCTTTCCTCGGTTCAACGTTCTCGGGGGATTGGGGCATGCCAAACGATGAACTAAATACTGCTATTGCCTATCAGGAAGGTGATAGTAACAGAAAAGTGCTTTGGATCAGTAACAGTGACCTTTTACCTAACACTGGAAGGGAGTTCACTGAGGACTTATCTATCATGGTTACCAATAGTCTCAAATCTTCGTTTGAGAGTCGTTGGCTTCCGCCCAAGACAAATGTTGATGACTTGTTGATAGATTCATTGGACCTTGCTCGAAGTAATGGAACTTCTAACTTAGGGGTTTTGTTAGCGCAGTTTGGTATATCTGATATTGTTCTAGTCGAGCGTTTAGCGCCATTGCCATCAAGGGGTCCTAATTTTGAGATTGAGGAGCGATTAAAACTTGCTTTGTCTCGTCAGTTGGATCTCGCGAAAATAGAAATTTCTCCTGGTATCACGCGTTATCAAAATTTATCATCAATTGGTTATGCAGTAGTAGCAACAGATTCAAGCACTGTTGGGCGTGACATAGTGAGTTACGCCTCGGATACCGGAACGCCATTTCTTGATGCTTTGGATCCTGTGGACGATACCATGCGTAAATTCCAGGGGAGACTTAATCTTGATGAGGAAATATATATCGCTTTCCCTTATTCACAGCGATGGAGTCTTGAAATTAATGGTGCGAGTATTGACCCTGATATTGCTCTTAATTGGGCAACTGGATTTTCATTACAAACGGAAGGAACAGTCGACATTGCGTATAAGGCTAGTTCAAGTCAGAAAACTGCTGTAACCCTGCAAGTTATACTTTGGGCGATTATTGTTGTAGCTTTCGTCAGGGCTGTATCTGATGCGAAAGTATCTCGAATATGAAAGTTACGCGCTGGCCTGCAATCTCTTTATTTGTGTTATTTCTGATGGCAGCTTTGGTCATTCAACCAGATAGTAAGCCCTCTTCAGTTTCGGGCCTTCAGCGTAATCAATCTTCTTTAGTAGGTGACTTTAGTAATCTTGCTTCAACTTGGTATTGCGTTGCGGGAAGTGTGGGCGGTGCCGGTTTGGCAGATCACGAAATATTATTGGGAAATCCGTCTGCTTCGGATTCCTCAGCATCTATTTCTGTAATTGCTGTTTTAGCTCCAAGCCAGCAAGCTTCAGATTTATCAACAGATAGTGATTTGTTGCAGGCATATCAACTCCCAACAATCCAGAAGGAGTTCCTAATTCCTGCTAGATCAGTGATGCCTGTGAAGCTTTCTGAAATCGATGGTGTTGCGGGCGAATTTGCTGCAGCTTTAATTCAATCTAATCTTGGAAACCTTATAGTTGAGCATAGGCTCAGTGGGCCTCTAGGAGTAGCGCAATCTAATTGCGCTTCCTCAACCTCTTCGGAATGGAATTTTGCTGCTGGAACCACCAGAGTAGGAACACGAGAATTGATCTTCCTCTTTAACCCGTATCCAGATAGTGCCGTTTTGGATATCACGTTTGCGGCAGATGGGCGGACTCGCCGTCCAGAAGCTTATAACGGTCTGGTCGTACCCCCGCGATCTTTGCTTCCAATAGATGTTACCTCTGTGGTTACCTTAGCTGAAACTGTTAGTACTCGTATCACCTCAAGATCGGGACGTATCGTTGCAGAACGCCTCGTCATGTTTGGAGATGAAGTATCCCCATATGGACTAGATACTGAAGTCGGATCCCCTAGCCTAGGCACTCTCTGGGTTTTCCCAGGGGGGGCAGAATCCGATGCTGAAGTTTCAATAGTCCTATTCAATCCTTCAGAATCACTAATTGCAGAAATAGATGTAGAGATCGTTTCTGATGTATCGGGTACCGGTTATGTAGAGCCGTTTTCAGTAACAGTTCCTGCGGCAAGTTCAAGAGTTGTTAATTTTTTCGCTGTAGGTGATCAAAGAAGCTCTTCTTTGCTTGATGCTTCAACGAGAATAGCAAAAGGAATTCCCTTCTGGGTTGTTGTTCGTAGCACGAATGATGTTCCAATCGCTTCTGAAAGGATGCTAATAGCTACCTCTAACACGAATGCAGGCTCTGGTTTTAGTCCCGGCGTAAGCCTTTCAGGAGAAGAGCACTATTTTCTTATGAAGGAATCTTCAGGGAGCATAGCGGTTGTTAATCCAGCTCCTGATCGCTTAACTCTGTTAAAGTTGGAAGCTTTATCTGCAGGAGAAATATACGAGTCGCAGACCATTGAGGTTTCGGCAATATCAAGAAAGGTTATAGATCTTCAGCAGCTAGGGATTCCGAAAAATTCCGTTATTAAAGTAATTTCAACAGAACCTGTCAGTATTGAAAGGTTAGTTGGTAACAAGGCTGAAGGAGATTGGGGTCTTATCCTACCTCTCGCCGCTAGCGTAACCGAACTTTTTATTCCACAGCCACAATTTGATTAGTTGATTTCAACGCTCTGCCCATGTTCAGGAGGAATAATATTTAAGTTAGTCAAAGCTTCTGATAAGGCAATATTGGGAGGAACTCCTGCAAAGGACCATTGGACGACTCCCTGATGATCGGCAAGTAGCAAGCTTGGTACAGAATGTATTTCGTACTTTTGGTGCAACTCTTTATTATCAGTAAAGTCAATAATTTGAACCGCTAGATTCGGTAAAGAAAACAATGAAATTTGACTTATTACTAGCTCGCATGCATCACATGTGTTGGATGTGAATAATGCGAATATCCATTCAAAGCTAGGATCATTGAAATCTGTTCTATCTAATTGATACGGCATGATTGCCCTTGGGACAGAAGGACTATCAGGGGTTCTTCTGTTAGCTAGTGAGGATACGCCAAACGCAGTTGTTGCAATAAGAACTATGAGGATGATAGTGAGTAGCATTCTCTCTTGATCTAGATATTTTCAGGTTTGCTGAAATTCTGAAAAACAGGGACCTCATTATCTGGTTTACTAATAGAGGAATCACCGGTTCCTGCTGGGCGTGTTTTTTCTATCCCTAAGAGAGAATGAACGTCATCACTATCTAAGGTTTCTTTTTCAAGTAGTGATTTAGCTAAAGCGTCTAAGCCTGAACGGTTGTCATCAAGCAGTTTTTGGCACCGTTTTTCTGCTTCTCTAAGAATTGATTCAATCTCCTGATCAATGAGGTTAGCCATATCATCTGAGTAGTCTCTACCGCGCCCCATATCTTCCCCAAGGAAGACTTGTTCTTGGGAGCGCCATGCCATTGGTCCGACTCGGTCGCTCATGCCCCATTCTCGAACCATTCTTCTCGCCATGTCGGTTGCCCTGGCCAAATCATCAGCAGCTCCACTAGACACTTCGCCGAATACGATATCTTCGGCGACCCGGCCTCCGAGCATCTTTACTAATTCATCCTGAACATAGCTTTTGTGCAACAAGTACCTGTCTTCCTCAGGCAAAGTCATAGTTACACCTAATGCCATGCCTCGCGGAATTATCGATACCTTATGGAGTGGGTCGGTATTTGGCATGAGAGCAGCAGCTAAAGCGTGCCCACTTTCGTGGTAAGCAACTCGTTCTCTTTCATGGCTATTCAATACGGTTGCTTCCCTAGCCTGCCCCATTAAAACCCGATCACGAGCTTGTTCGAGATGCGTATTCTGAACTTTCTTGTCGCCTGTACGAACCGCAATTAAAGCAGCCTCATTAATAAGATTAGATAGGTCTGCGCCACTCATTCCTGGTGTGCCCCGAGCCAAGAGACTCAAATTAACATCATCATCCATTTTTTTTGTTTTTGCATGAACTTCTAGAATTTGCTCTCGATCTTCCAACTCGGGAAGAGAAACGATTACTTGTCTGTCAAATCTGCCGGGTCGGAGCAGGGCAGGATCTAGAATGTCTGGCCTGTTAGTCGCTGCCATCATTACAATGCCTTCTGTTTCTTCGAAGCCATCCATTTCCGCTAACATTTGATTCAAAGTCTGTTCACGTTCGTCATGCCCGCCTCCTAGGCCTGCGCCTCGCTTTCGCCCAATGGAGTCAATTTCGTCAATAAAAATAATTGCACTACCCATTTTGCGCGCACTTTGAAATAAGTCTCGTACTCGGCTGGCCCCAACACCAACAAACATTTCCATGAAATCACTTCCGGTAACTGACAAGAATGGCACTCCGGCTTCACCCGCTACTGCTCTTGCGATCAAGGTCTTTCCGGTTCCGGGAGGTCCGACGAGAAGCACTCCTTTAGGTATTCGTGCCCCTATTTCAGCGAACTTTTCAGAATCTTGCAGGAAATCTACTACTTCTTGGATTTCTTGCTTTACCCCTCTATAGCCGGCTACATCTTCAAAAGTGGTTTCGGGTCTTTCTGTCGTGTATGCCTTTGCCTTTGAACGGCCAATAGACATAATATTTCCCATTTGTCCTTGGGCTCTTCTGTTGAGCCAATAGAAAAATAGAAGAATCAGAGCTAGTGGGCCAAGGACGGGAATTATAAACCCAGTCCATATGTTTGAACCAGGAGTAAAGAATGTAAAATCATCAATGTTTTCAAGGAAAAGTTGTTCATCTTCGCTTGAAAGTTCCAGTGGTCCTGATGTCTTGTATTTATCTTCCGAAGTCAATTGAAAAGTAATTTTTCCAGTGTTGTTATTGAATTGTGCGATTGCGACCTCCCCAGATGATACTTGTTCCCGGAATTCCTGATAGGGCAAATCTGTGGCGCCATTATTATTTAAAATATTTGGAAGGAAAAATAGGGCTAGAAGTCCTAAAGCTAGAAGATACGAGACTCTTTTTCTCCACGGGTTAGCTGTTTTAGCTTCATCATCTTCACGTGGTAGGTCCTTGGGTGCTGGGGGAAGGCTATCGCTCATATATATATCGTAGTGGAATTCATGTCCATTGAATCAGTCAAGCATCAGATGTTGCGAGTTTCTTGTCACATGAAATGTGATTCAGAGGGGTTTTGGTTAGTCTTATCAATGTGGTTGGTGCTACTAGTTCTGATAATGGATCTCCACGCCAAGAATATACTTTTCCACCCTCAGGTCGGTTAGAGAATGATTGGCGAAAGTGGGGATTCGGACAAGTCATTCTTGGGTACGGCCTGAGTTTATTAGCATCAATTCTTACGCTCAGCCTTATTTTGGCCCTCACTGATTTCAAAGATTGGGACGACCTTCCTATGTGGGGTGTTTCTCTCGTGGGGTTATCACAGCAACTTGTTTTGATAGCAGTTGTAGTCATAGCTGCAGGTATTTCTGGTGACAGCCTGCAAAAAGATTTTCTTCTTCAGTCTACTTCCGCCGATGCTATCAAAGGACTATCATTCGGCGTAGCTTCGCAACTTATTGTTGTCCCAGTTGTGACTTACCCTTTTATATGGCTTTTTAACATTGATGCCGAGAAGATAAGTGAACCCGCTAGGGAGTTGAGTGATAAAGCTACTTCTCCGGTAGGAATTCTTGCGATCATCATTACTGTGGGTGTGTTGGCCCCAATTGCCGAGGAACTTTTCTTTCGGGGGCTTCTCTATGGAGCCATTAGAAAAAGAGGGGACTTCCCAAGCAATGGAAGAAAAACAATTTGGTTCTCAATAATCATATCTTCAGCAATCTTCTCTGCTATTCATTTCCAACTGCTTCTCTTCCCAGCCTTATTTGTAGTGGGAATTATCTTTGCTTGGATATACGAAAAATATCAAAGGTTAGCGCCAGCGATCTGGGCACATGTTGGTTTTAATGCAACTACGTTATTGTCTCTTTTGGTATTGGACTAATGAAATTCACTCATTACTAGCGTGTGGTAAGGGCCACTTTTCGCTAACTTAAATGTATGGCTGATATAGACGAAATTTTTAAATCGTATGACATACGAGGCTTGCATCCTCAAGAAATTGATGGTGATATTTGTCAAAGGGTCGGTTCGGCATTTGCAAGATTTTTGCTAGAGGAAGATCCACAGACCAGCCAAGTCGTAGTTGGAATTGATATGCGGTCATCGTCAATAACGCTATCAGAACGATTCATTAGTGGGGTTGTAGAACTCGGTTTGGACATTCTATTTCTAGGTTTAAGTTCAACCGACATGCTCTATTATGCATCAGGGGTGCTAGGGGTTCCGGGAGCAATCTTCACAGCTTCACATAACCCTGCAGAGTACAACGGGATTAAATTATGTAGAGCCTTTGCCGTCCCCGTTGGGGAAGGCTCTGGATTGGAACGAATAAAGTTGCTCTGTAGTGAACAAGATGAAAGTCAAGCTAAAAATGTTGGCAGTATTCGCAACATCAACCTTCTTGATGACTTCACGCATCATGTTCTTAGTTTTGTGGATCCTAATTTGATAGTTAATCAACGGATTGTGGCAGATACTGCAAATGGTATGGGTGGTTTAGTCGTACCTGCCGTTTTCGAACATGTCCCTTCGCAAATTGAGATTCTGTATGAGGAACTTGATGGAAGTTTTCCAAATCACCCAGCTGATCCTTTGAATCACGAGAATTTGGATGACCTGATCGATAAAGTCCTTGATTCGCGTGCAGATGTGGGTCTCGCATTTGATGGTGATGCAGATCGGGTTTTTCTTATCGATGAGATGGGAATACCTCTATCGGGCTCAGTTACAACTGCAATTGTTGCAAAAAGCATTCTTAGTCATAAGCCTGACGCTACGGTTATACACAATCTAATTTGTTCTCAAGTCGTACCAGAGGTGATTCTTGAAAACGGTGGTAAAGCTGTTCGTAGTAGAGTAGGGCACTCTCACATAAAGAAATTAATGGCTGAAACTGATGCAGAGTTCGCAGGGGAGCACTCTGGTCACTACTACTTTAAAAGGAATTTTCGGGCTGATTCGGGAATCATTGCAGCCCTGATAGTTCTTGAATATATGTCGCGAAATAATGAGCCACTTTCCAAACTTCGTGAGCAATATGACACTTATAGTTCAACCGGAGAGATAAATTTCAAAATCAATGATCAAGAGAATTTGCTGAAAACCATTGAACAAGAATTTACAAGCGAAGACTGCGATTTTCTTGATGGGCTTACAGTAAATTCTTCTAACTGGTGGTTCAACCTCCGTTCTTCAAACACAGAACCACTGGTTAGGTTAAATCTTGAGGCGAAAAGCCAAATTATTCGCGACGAGATACTGAATGTTTTGCAAGGCATTATTAGTAGTTTCACTCTCGACGATGCGATTCGAGACACGACCCGTTAAGGTTGCTGTATGAGCTTAGACCCTGAACTAATAAAAATTTTAGCTTGCCCAGAGGATAAAAAAGATTTGATCTATGTCACTGAAGAGCAGGTGCTTTATAACCCGAGACTGCAGAAAGCCTATGATATTCGTAACGGAATTCCTGTATTGCTCATTTCCGAATCCCGAAAAATATCAGATGACGTTCATCAACGGTATATACAACTTTAAGTCTCAGGATTGGGCAACTTTAGGCCTTCGATTTACCAATGCATCAAGTGCCAAATTTTGTTTTGGGCAATAGCATGGTAACAGCTGCAATAGAGTCAGATGACCTCAGCTACTGAACTTAAATTCTGAAAGGCTTGGTCATGGCAGATAATGATTTTAGAGTAGCGGACATATCGCTAGCTGAATTCGGTAGGAAAGAAATACGTCTTGCTGAAAACGAAATGCCTGGTTTAATGGCTCTTCGAGCTGAATTAGCAGATGAGAAACCATTAGCCGGAGCGAGAATTGCGGGATCATTGCACATGACAGTTCAAACTGCTGTCTTGATTGAGACCCTTGTTGAATTGGGTGCAGGGGTGAGATGGGTCTCTTGCAATATATTCTCCACCCAAGATCATGCTGCCGCAGCTGTTGCAGTTGGCCCCTTAGGGACAAGCGAGAATCCGTTGGGAATTCCAGTTTTTGCTTGGAAAGGTGAAACCTTGGAAGAATACTGGTGGGCTACCGAGCAACTTTTCCGTTGGCCAAATGGGAAGGGGCCTAATCTAATTCTTGACGACGGTGGCGATGCGACATTAATGGTCCACAAAGGACTTGAATATCAAGGTCTCGGAAATATTCCAATTCCGGAAGAGGAAGATTCTGAAGAGTGGAAGGTATTTCTTAATCGGATGCAGCTCATTGCAGATACTGAAAGTATAGATTGGGAATTGATTAGTGAATCAATCAGGGGAGTTTCCGAGGAGACTACAACAGGAGTTCACAGACTATATCAAATGCAAAGCGAATCTTCTCTGCTTTTTCCGGCAATAAACGTCAATGACTCCGTAACTAAATCGAAATTTGATAATTTGTATGGATGTCGTCATTCACTCATAGATGGAATAAATAGAGCTACAGATATCATGATAGGTGGAAAAGTCGCCTGCGTACTAGGATACGGCGACGTTGGAAAGGGATGTGCAGCTTCCCTCGCAGGTCAAGGAGCGCGTGTGGTAGTCACAGAAGTTGATCCAATATGCGCGTTACAAGCCGCAATGGAGGGTTACCAAGTAGTTCGACTTGAAGATGTTATGGAAACTGCAGACATCTTTATCACTGCAACAGGTAATAAAGACATAATTACAGCACAACATATGGCAAGAATGAAGCACCAAGCTATTGTCGGGAATATCGGACATTTCGATAACGAAATTGATATGGCTGGTCTTCAACAAATGTCAGATGTCCAACGAGTGAATATAAAACCACAAGTTGACGAGTTTGTTTTTCCTGATGGGCATTCAGTTATTGTTCTTTCAGAGGGTCGCCTTCTTAACCTAGGGAATGCTACTGGTCATCCAAGTTTCGTTATGAGCTGTAGCTTTACGAATCAAGTAATGGCACAGATTGATTTACATCAAAATGCTGAAGAGTACAAAAATGAAGTGATCACGCTTCCTAAAGCTCTTGATGAGAAAGTAGCTAGACTTCACTTAGATTCGCTTGGTGTTCGGCTTACGGAGTTGACGGAAGAACAAGCTGACTACATAGATGTAGACGTTAATGGTCCGTTCAAATCAGCTCACTACCGCTACTAAACTTCGCTGATACGCTTATATTGTTAAAGCATTGTCCATGAATCTGGAGCTTGAAAGCCTTGAGTAAAAATCCAATCAAAAAAATTCTCCGTTCTGGAGAAGGGAAAAAATTAAAAATTCTTCAAGACCTAGTTCCAGATATTAATGAGATGGAGCAAGATCTCCAAAAACTAACTGATGATGAGCTCAGGGCGAAAACATCAGAATTCAAAACGCGTGTTTCCCAAGGAGAAAGCATAAATGCACTCCTTATTGAAGCATTTGGAGTTGTCAGAGAAGCATCGAATCGCGTGCTTGGGCAAAGACATTATGATGTGCAACTTATCGGTGGAGCAGCCCTCCATTTCGGTTGGGTGGCTGAGATGAAAACAGGTGAAGGGAAAACTCTCACTTCAACATTGCCTATTTATCTGAATGCTTTATCAGGCAAAGGCGTCCACGTCGTAACAGTGAACGATTACCTAGCTACTCGTGATGCAGAGTGGATGGGGCAGATATATAAGTGGTTGGGATTAGATGTTGGCTTGGTAGTCCCTGGAAATAGAAATACTGAATATAAGCGCGCACAATATGCTGCCGACATAACATATGGAACCAACAACGAACTGGGTTTTGATTACCTCCGTGACAATATGACCATGTCATTGGAACATAAAGTACAAAGAGGTCACAATTACTGCATAGTTGACGAAATTGACAGCATTCTCATAGACGAAGCTAGAACTCCACTGATAATAAGTGGAAAATTAGCAGATGCTACAAAAACTTATTATCAGTTCGCATCAATTGTTCAACGTTTAAATCGGGATGAACATTATGAGGTCGATGAAGAGAAGAGAACAGTTGCTCCAACAGAAAGTGGAGTAACTGCAGTTGAAAAGGCTCTTGGTGTAGAGAATCTTTACGAGGGCGTGTCTGCGAATCTTGTTCACCAATTTCAAGTTGCATTAAAAGCAAAGGAACTTTTTCATAAAGATAAGGAATATATCATCGCTAATGGAGAAGTAAAGATAGTCGATGAGTTCACCGGGCGCGTTCTTGACGGTAGGAGATGGAGTGATGGTCTTCATCAGGCGGTAGAAGCGAAGGAAGGAGTAGCAATCAAAGAGGAAAATCAAACTCTTGCAACTATTACACTTCAAAATTACTTCCGTCTTTACGAGAAACTAGCTGGTATGACAGGGACGGCAGAAACAGAAGCAGCAGAGTTCTATAACACCTACGGCTTACATGTCGTTCCGATCCCCACCAACCTCCCGATAGTAAGAAAAGACGAAGTTGACTACATCTACAGGTCTGAAATGGGGAAATACAACGCTTTGGTAGATGATATTGCTGAACGTAATGATAAGGGTCAACCAATACTTGTTGGGACAATATCAGTAGAAAACTCCGAACTAGTTTCTGACTTGCTTAACAAAAGAGGAATACAGCATAACGTATTGAATGCCAAACTTCATGCGAAAGAGGCTGATGTAGTGGCACAAGCTGGGCGAATAGGGTCAGTCACTGTGGCGACAAACATGGCTGGGCGTGGAGTAGACATTATCTTAGGAGGAAACCCAGAAGCTTTAGCCGAAAGAGACCTTAGGTCTGAGGGGTTAGATCCCTCCGATACGAAGGGAAGCAACCGCCTCAATGAAATCTTTGAGAATTATCAAACTGTGTGTTCTCAGGAAGGAAATAAAGTCAAAGAACTGGGGGGTCTCTATGTTCTTGGAACCGAACGGCACGATAGCCGCCGTATTGACAATCAATTAAGAGGACGTTCGGGTAGGCAGGGTGATCCTGGTGAGTCTCGGTTTTACCTTTCTTTAGAAGACGAACTTATGAGGCTCTTTGCTACAGGTGCTATGGATTTTGTAATGAAAAAAGCGTTACCTGATGATGCCCCCTTGGGTGATAAATTCGTGTCAAAAGCGATAGAAAGAGCGCAGAATACAGTGGAGCAGCGAAATGCTGAAGTCCGAAAAAATGTGCTCAAATACGATGAAGTAATGAATGAGCAGCGAAAGGTTATCTATGCTCGTCGAAACGAAATCCTGAGTGGGGAAAACCTCAAAGAGGATACGATTAACTGCTTTGCGGCAGCGATAGATGAAGCATTAAATAGCTATTGCCCAACTGAACACAAAGATGATTGGGATCTCGAAGGCTTACTGAATGCTCTTCAGGCATTATGGCCCCACAAAATAGAATTATCCGATTTGAATATACATGACGATATAAATGCTGTCTATGAAGAAACAATGGAAAGAGCAATACAGTTCTATGGGCAGCGAGAAGAGGATCTTACACCTGAGATCATGAGGCAAGTTGAGGGGCAAATTATGTTGCGTATCCTTGATCAACGATGGAGGGACCACTTGTACTCGATGGACTACCTAAAAGAAGGAATTCATCTGAGGGCAATGGGGCAAAAAAATCCTCTAACAGAATGGCAACGCGAAGGCTTTGAGATGTTTGAAACAATGATGGAGTCTGTGAGCGAAGACTTCGTAAAGTACGTTAGCCATATAGAAGTAGGCGATAATACAAACGCAAAGAATGATACGAATGCTCTTGATCAATCACAAAATGTCCAATACTCGGGGACTGATGAAATAGCCTCTGGGGCGATCTCTGCGATAAGTTCAAATAAACCTGCAGAAACCCTAATTGGCAATGCGCCTGCGGTGGTTGAAGAAAGCAAATCGACTAAACAGCAGACGGTAGTGAAGAGTGATTTTGATAAGACCGGTAGGAATGACCCTTGCCCCTGTGGCTCAGGGAAGAAATTCAAGCAATGCTGCGGACGTTAATTTATCTTAAACTTAACTAATTAAGACTCTAGAGTAAGATTTTTCTATGTCCGATTCACTACCCGACCTTCAAGAAGCTAAGAAGAGACTTCAGGAAGCTTCAGCGTATTTACGAATTGAAGAGATTGCAGACAGAAGAGTTGAACTTGAAGACCTAGTAGCTCAGCCAGGCTTCTGGGATGACCCTATTGGCGCTAGAAAATTCAGTCAGGAACTAGCAGGGATTTCAGAGGACGTGGCTAAATATGAATCCTTAGAACTCAAAATTGAAGATGCAGAAACGCTTGTTGACCTAGCTATCGAAGAAGATGATAACAGTATTCTCACAGAGGCTTCACAGTTAATGAGCGATATTGAAAATGAATTCAGTGAACTTGAACTTCGGTCACTTTTCACGGGGGAACACGACGAGAGAGATGCCGTCTGTCATATCCAATCTGGGGAGGGAGGGACTGAAGCACAAGACTGGGCCGAGATGCTACTTAGGATGTACCAACGGTGGGCGGATCAAAAAGGTTTATCATTCGATATTACAGCCATATCAGAAGGGACTGAAGCGGGAGTCTCATCAGCAGAATTTATAGTTACAGGTAGAAGAGCTTATGGAATGCTTCAATCTGAACATGGGGTTCATCGGCTAGTTAGAATCTCTCCATTCAATAAGCAGGCGAATCGGCACACATCTTTTGCTTCAATGCATGTTGTTCCGTTCTTTGAAGAGGTGCCAGAACAAATTGAGATTGATGAAACAGAGCTTCGGATCGATACCTACAGATCGTCTGGAGCTGGGGGTCAACACGTAAATGTAACCGATTCAGCAGTTAGGGTAACCCATCTTCCAACAGGTGTCGTTGTTTCATGTCAAAACGAGCGTAGCCAGCACCAGAATAAAGAAAAATGTATGCAAATGCTGGCTTCCAAGCTGCACGACCTTGAACGCCAGCTAAGAAATGATGAAATAGCAAGTATTAGTGGTGAAAATAAAAATGTTGGTTTCGGGAGTCAAATCAGATCATATGTTATGCAGCCCTATCAAATGGTTAAAGACTTGCGAACTAATTATGAGATCGGCGCCGTAGAAAATGTTCTAAATGGGGGTATTGACCCTTTCATCGAATCGTATTTACAATGGGCGCGATCTGAATCGCAGGGAACCTAGAAGAGCTACCGGACTAAATCATCTAGCGATGCTATCGTCATGGAAAAGCCATAGGGGACTGAATGATCAAACTTGAAGATGTTACAAAGGTGTACAAGGGTGAAGTCTTAGCTTTGCGTGATGCATCATGTGATATACAAAGAGGGGAATTTGTTTTCTTAGTCGGTCAGTCCGGTTCAGGTAAATCTACTTTTTTGCGCATGCTTAATAAAGAAGAGGAGCCAGATTCGGGACGAATCTATATTGCAGGTAAGGAAATAGGGTCCTTAAGTAAGTGGCGAGTCCCCCGTATGCGCCGGCAAATCGGAAGTATTTTCCAAGATTTTAAACTGTTGCCCAATAAAACAGTTAGTCAGAATGTAGCCTTTGCACTCGAAGTTATCGGCACTCCTAAACAAGTTATACTAGATCAAGTTCCAGCAATATTAGAACTGGTGGGTCTGCAGGAAAAAACACACCGATTGCCCCACGAATTATCAGGAGGTGAGCAGCAACGTGTGTCTATTGCTCGGGCATTCGTAAACCGCCCTTTAATACTTCTAGCTGACGAACCAACGGGAAACCTTGATCCTGGAACGTCAGTTGAAATTATGCGCCTATTAGAAAGAATCAATGAAACAGGAACAACGGTGGTTATGGCAACTCACGACCGAGGCATAGTTGACACAATGAGAAGACGTGTTATCGAACTTAACGAAGGTGAGATCGTAAGAGATCAGGCTCGAGGCGTCTATGAATAATAAATTGGTGTTGACTCATGAATCTTGACTATTTAGCTAAAGAAACTGCCAGAAATCTAAGACGGAACCTAACCTTAACGCTTGCGTCCGTTTTGACAGTAGCTGTCTCTCTCAGTTTGCTTGGAGTTGCGCTGCTCTTACAAAAGGGAGTCAATAATGCGACAGATAGATGGGAAAATGGGGTTGAGTTTATTATTTGGGTCCAACCTGATATTGCCGAAAATCAGAGGCTTCTTCTTGAAACTGATTTGAATAATTCCCCCGGTATTTCTTCTTACCGTTACGTAAGTCAAGAGGAAGCCTTGCAAGAATTTAACGAGGATTACTTTCCGGATAACCCAGAAATCACTCAATTAGTGACCGCTGATGTGATCCCATCCTCCTATCGCGTGGTACCAGCACAACTTAACGCAGAAGCAATAGAAATAGTTGCCTCAAGTTTTGAGGCTAAGCCTGGGGTTAAAAAAGTAGTGCGGGCAACTGATGAGATATCTAAAATCGAAACTGCGACAGATGTGATTCGTTGGGTAGTCCTCGGAGCTGGAATCATCTTGTTAGCAACAGGATTACTCCTAATATTGAATACTATTCGAATGGCCATGTTTGCACGTCGACGAGAAATAGAAGTCATGAAACTCGTAGGCGCAACGAATTGGTTTATCCTAATTCCATTCATGCTTGAAGGGACTTTTCAAGGGCTTATTGGTGCAGCTTTGGGAACTGCCTCCGTATACGGGGCAAATAGGGCCTTTGAGGAGTGGTTGTCGAGCGATAATGTTCTGAATATCCTTCAAAGCTTTGCTGTTTCCGGTGGTGATATATGGGAAATAGGAATATTGCTAATAGCTATTGGCGCACTTGTAGGTTCGGTAGGATCAGCGATAGCCGCATACAGATTCCTTGATGTTTAAGTACTGGAATATTCATAATTTCTTCAACATATCTCGTCAGTCTAATTACCGGATAAAGTCAACCCATGACCCCAGAGGCACCAGCAAGATCATTCGCTAGCGATAACACATCAGGCGTAATTCCTGAAGTAATAACAGCAATTAGTCAAGTAAATAGTGGCCCTGCCATTGGATATGGTGAAGACCCCCATACAGAGAAGTTGCGACAGGAGATGAATGAACTTTTTGGTCGAGATGTTACGACCCTTCTGGCCTATGGTGGGACGGGTGCAAATATCGTTGCATTACAGGCGATGCTTAATCCATGGCAAGCAGTTATTTGTACAAAATCTTCACACATAAATGTTGATGAATGTGCTGCGCCAGAAAAGTTTCTCAGCGCGAAACTTATAGATCTTGACAGCAAAGATGCGAAGCTGAAACCTGACATGCTAAAGGAAGAGCTTGAAGTGCTAGGGATCGTCCACCATGCTCAGCCCGGTGCGATTTCCATCACACAATCTACTGAATACGGAACGCTATATACAGTCAACGAATTGAAAGAAATAATTGATATTTGTAAAGGTTCTGGTTTGCGCGTGCATATGGATGGAGCAAGAATCGCAAATGCTGCAGCTTCACTAGGCGTTCCTGTTTCTGAATTCACCTGTGACATCGGCGTTGATATTTTAAGTTTCGGTGGAACTAAAAATGGCATGGCCTATGGAGAAGCGATTGTCGTTTTTAACCAGGATTTAGCATCGGCTGCAGAGTATATTCAAAAGCAGTCAGCGCAACTCCCATCAAAGATGCGCTACATATCAGCCCAATTCTCAGCAATGCTAAAAAACGACCTTTGGCTAAAGCATGCTTCACATGCGAACATGATGGCTACTCAATTAGCTGATGGCCTTAAAGACATAGAAGGTGTCGAGCTTACTCAGAAGACAGAAGTAAATGCTGTATTCGCAAAATTTCCTGCGGAAGTGAAAGGACGTCTTCAGGATTGGAGCTATTTCTACGATTGGGAACAAGAAAATGAAGTCCGTCTAATGTCAAGCTTTGAAACAACAGCCGAAGATGTGAAAAGAATGTTAGAGGGAATTCGTTGGTCTATGAAGGGAAGTGCAACTGGTGGATGCTAATCGATTACTTGATTCAGTGGAACTATTCGGAAATCGCATGTTTACGGTCGCTGAAGGGAAAGGTTCTGAGCCGATAGTACAATGCCCAGGCTGGAGTGTCGACGACTCAATGGCTCATGTAGGAAGAGTTTATGGAGCTGTAACCTCAGTCATTGAATCTGAAAGCCTCGAGAAGCCAACAGCACCATTCCCGACACCGCCAGAAAATAATCATCGAGAATGGGCTATGGGTAAGTTCTCTATTCTTTTAGAAGTACTAAGCAACAGTGACCCCATGACTCCTGTGTGGACTTGGGGTAAAGATCAAGATGTGGGATTTTTCATCAGACGTATGACCCATGAAACTCTTCTGCATATGAGAGATGTGGAATTTGTCATAGATGAATTTATCGAAGTCAATGGTGAGGTTGCTTGTGATGGAATCGATGAGTACATAGACGGAGCCTTGCAACACTCAATGAACCCAAATAAGGAATTTTTTTATCCAGACGGCTCTATTCATCTTCACCGTACTGATGGGGAGGGGGAGTGGCTTATCAAACCACTGGGCAACGAAATAGTCATTACTCGCGAGCACGCAAAGGGAGACGTGGCAGTTCGTGGAAACGCCATTGCTCTTTTGCTCTATCTTTGGGGAAGAGATCCACAAGATTTAGAAATTTTCGGAGAACCTGAATTGGCTCAAGCTTGGGGATCACTAGCCCCTTAGTTTTGGATAGGCGGGTAAATTCGTAACTCTCCTCGCCAAGTATTGAGATGCGCAACGTTGTCATAAGGCTCTCTGTTCAACGGACCAAATTTCTTTTCCGGCCAACCCATAGGTATCATGCATCCAATCAATACGTCATCGGGTATTTCCAGTGCTTCTCGAATAGTTGGTTCTGATACTCCTTGGAAAGTTGTGAATACAGTCCCAAGTCCCAGCGCTCGAGCTGCCACAATAAGATTTTGTGCAGCTGGGTAAATGGATGACCAAACAAATGACTCTCTTGGGGACCCATGAGGGTAAATCGGCTTTCCGCATACAAAAATAAGGACTGGGCAACTTTTCAGCGTCTTTAAGAGATATTCTGTCCCATCAAGCATTAGCCTGTGGGACTTGTCTGGGCGATCCATCGAAGCAACTCTGCCAGCCATAGATTCCTCAATAGAATTGGCAATTGTCAGAATCTTTTTCTTGTCTGTGACAATAACGAAATCTCTTCCCTGCGAGTTCCCAGGGCTGGGTGCCCACGTTGCAGCGGTTACGACTTGTTCTATCAAATCAGTCGAAACTTCGTCAGGTTTCAAATGCCTCATAGCTCGGCAAGAGCTCATAGCCTCAAAAACATCCATATGTCATTTACCCTTAGTTCCTGTCAAGAATGCCCCATCCATTTTTAGGTCTACCTCGCTATTCAATTAGAGATCTGGTCCAAACCTCCATGGTCCAGTGCAGCAGTCACATGACGTTCTGACATCATAGTTATTAATTCCTTGCCACGTTCGTTATTTAAATCGAGGGTTCCTCCTGCGAAGACAGAGGTTGCAAGTCCTCCTAATAGGTGTGCGAAGCCGTAATCGTTCCAAGTACTATCAAGGCTGTACCCCTCGACTCCATTATCGCAAAGCTCAGAATGGTATGCGGTCACAAGGTCTCTTTCATTAGCTCTCCTCAAATCAGTTTCCATTGACCCGCCGAGAAGGTAAGCAAGGTCGTATGCACCTGGTCCTCTTCCAATCCCTTGCCAGTCGATCACAGTCACCTCGTCCCTGTCTATGTTGCCAAACAGCATATTTTCTACTCTGTAATCCTGGTGAGCTAGAGTCCATGGGGCACGTTCGGCGAGCGCAGTATTTAGCTTTAGATAAGACCTGCTAAATACCTGAAGGAGTTCAGCGCCACCCTCTGGTAAGTTTGCTTCAAAGGTCGTAGCATAGACAGGGTAAATTTCTGGAAGAACTTGGTCAACGTATTCTATGCGTGGCCCCACCATAGATGGTATCCATTCAAGTTCGTCAACCTTTACTTTCTCCCACCATGTAGCGTGGATTTTTGCTAAAATTCGTACTGCTGCTAGAGCCTGCCTCTCTGACATGCCAGCGGTTTGATCAACCATTGTAAGATTGCACAGGTCCTCCATGACAATCACGAATTCCGCAGTGCCAGAATTTATAGAAGCAAAATAAATATTAGGAAGTCCGGTTCCGGTAGCCTCGCCTAATTCATCATAGAATTTTACTTCTGCTTCAAACATACCTAATGCGATTCCCTGCTGTCGGTTTTCTTCAAAGGAGGAAGGAAGTTTAACTACTACAGAAGGTGGTAGCTCCGACACGTTTGATGCGTAGTTAAGTTCTACTCTGTAGATATCACCCATGAGACCAACACCCTCACCAATTTTTTCGGATTCAAAGTTCGCAATATTAGCGCCAAGAACTTCGCTGAGCCATTGTGTCGTAACTTCATCGAATGTTAATGGGATATTTGGCATAGCCTCTCCTTAGGTATTTGTTGATTTAGTAGGAGTAAATGTTGCGGGTAGATGTTTTACTCCGTGGATGAAGCTAGCAGCTAAGACATCAGGTTCACCGCTAGCTTCAATATCAGGTAGTCGCCGGAATAGTTCGCGGAACATAACAGCGATCTCGCGACGTGCCAGATGTGCGCCCAAACAGAAGTGAGGACCTGGGCCACCAAAACCAACATGGTTATTTGGGGTTCTTAAAACATCAAATTTATACGGATCATCAAATACTTCTTCATCACGATTTGCGGCGAGGTAGAACATGCAGACTTTTTCGCCTGCTTTTATCTCTCGTTCGCGAATTACGATATCCCTTGTTGCCGTTCGTCTCATATAAGTAACAGGGCTGGCTAATCGAACGATTTCTTCAACTGCTGTGGGAGCAACTGTTTCAAAATCATTTTTCCAAATCTTGCGTTGGTCTGGGTTATCTGTGAGGTATTTGAGGCCCCAACCTATAGCGTTTCTAGTTGTTTCATTTCCGGCAACGACTAAAAGGATAAAGAAACTTGCTAAGTCGCCACTTGTAAGTTTGTCATCCTCTAAGTCCGCATTGACGAGTTTGCTCGTCAAATCATCACTATCAATTCCGACTTTAGACTCAGCTACTTCGTTCATGATTGACTGTAATGTAATACCAGCCTCGAGAATAGCCGAAAGAATATCGCCACCTGGCGGCACATATTCTGAATCTCCTGCTCCAAGAATAACGTTAGAGCAGTCAAAGACCTCTTCGTAGTAGGAAGATGGGATACCCATCAAGTCACACACAATTTTTAAAGGTAATGCTGCGGCAACATCTACAATGAAATCAATTTCACCCTTTTCGCAGACATCATCAACGATGGAGTCCGCTATTTTTTGAACTGAATCTTCAAGCTTGGAAAGCATTCTAGGAGTGAACCCTTTTGAAACGATTCTTCGAAGTCGCGCATGGCGGGGGTCATCCATAGCGATCATTGAATTAAAGAATTCGTTAAACTCAGGTGGGCTATCAAGGATGGTTATTCCTTGTGCTGAACTAAATATGTCTGGATTTCGAGAGGCAAAAGCGATATCGGCGTGTTTGGTCAGAATCCATGTTCCTTTTCCCTGCGGAATGGGTGAATTTTCAGGCATTTGGGGTTCGGGTACGAATGCAACAGGGTATTGGTTACGGTATTGTTCCAAATCAGCCTCTATCTGTTTTTGCGGCCGAACCCAGAACTCGCCATGGATAATGTTCGGTTCAGGGATTACTACGTCAGTCACGTTGTAATATTAGATCCAGATATGAACAAGGGCAATTAAATCATGCCTCAAAATTTGTTGGAAAACATCATTTGTTTGGTGGAGCTGGGGGGAATCGAACCCCCGTCCGTTTCGGATTCATCGTCCGCGATACGACCATTCCCATGGTTGTGGTTTTCGGCACCCACACTGCAGGGTCAGTTGGGTCATAAGACCTCGCCGCTGGTTCTTTCTCCAGTGTCAGCAGTCTTTCCTACTGTCAGCGGTCTTTCCCTGCTGTCCACCACTACTTCTGTTGCCAGGCTGAAGTGGTCAGGCCCCGGGAATCATTACTGGTCCCAATGACTCTCTGGCGCCTAAATTAGGCGGCGAGAGCGACACGAGAGTTGCCGTGTCTTGTTTGCCCCGTTTTGGAGTCTGAGCAACTCCGGTCGCACGATCCGACGAAACAACCGCCACGTCGAAACCGATCAGCCCCTTGTCAAATAGCTATTCTGCTAGGTCTCATGTGAAACCCATCAGATTATTACGATAGCGGGTAATTGTGACACAATAACAAAGGAGGGAAATCTTGAGTGAGCAATGTGATGTAATAATTTTAGGTACTGGAGCAGCCGGCCTTACAGCCGCTCTTGCAGCAGCCCATGAAAATGCTTCTGTGCGTATTTATGAGAAATCTGAGCTCATTGGCGGAACTTCGGCTATGAGTGGAGGAATTATTTGGATTCCTAATAATCACTTACAAGAAGAAGCAGGGGTTGAAGATTCCCGAGAGGAGGCATTATCGTATCTCGAATCGCTTTCGTTGGGTCAAATAGATTCTGATATGGCTGCTACATTCGTTGATGTCGGTCCGAGAATGCTCAAGTGGATTGAAGATGTTACACCTTGTTCATTTCATCTAATTCACAATTATCCCGACTACCATCCGGAGCACCCAGGTGGTTTACCAGGTGGAGGGCGGTCGATAGATAATAGTTTATTTTCTTTACCTAAACTTGGAGAGTGGGCTTCACTAATTCGTGGTCAAGAAAAGGGGAACCCGGTCATGCTCACCGAAACTTCATTAGGGGGAGCAACGTCAACACCTGACCGCAAAGTCTTAGAGGAACGAATTAGAAATGGGCAAATAGGGATGGGGTTATCTCTTATAAGTGGGTTACTTCGGGCGCTCTTAGACTTGGGAATCGAACCCAAGCTAAACACACCCGCAATAAAGCTCCTCTCCGATGAGGCCGGCGTGAAAGGCGTTCAAGTAAAAGTAGATGATGAATATGTTGAAGTAATAGCGGAGAAGGGAGTCATCATAGCTACTGGAGGTTTTGAATGGAATACTGAGCTTGTCAGGACATTCCTCAGGGGCCCTATGAATGCTCCTGCGGGTTCGCCAGAAAATACTGGAGATGGCTTAAAGATGGCTATGAATGTAGGGGCGAAACTTGGAAACATGCGAAATGCATGGTGGGTTCCAGTCGTCAAAGTTCCAGGAGAAATGCAATATGGTTATGAATCAGTTCGTCTTGTACTCTTGGAACGAACTCGCCCTTACTCGTTTATGGTAAACCGCTATGGCAAACGATTTACAAACGAAGCTGGAAATTACAATGCCATGGGAGGGGTTTTTCACGCGTTTGATCCGCAGAAATTTGAATACCCGAATAATCCATGCTGGTTGATTTTTGACCATATGCATAAAACTTTATATGACGTGGCCGGATGTCCTGCAGGTGACAGAGTTCCTGATTGGATGAATCAAGCAGAAACAGTCGAAGAGTTGGCAGAGCTAATAAACGTTGAGCCGAATACTTTTAAATCCAGCTTTGATCGCTTTAACGAATTCGCATCTAAAGGTGAGGATCCAGATTTCAAAAGAGGGAAAAGCGCTTACGACACTTTCAATGGCGATCAGTCACAGGAAGGAATACGAGCAACCCTTCAACCTCTTGTAACGCCACCATATTACGCCGTCAAAGTCGAGGCTGGTGCACTTGGAACCAACGGAGGGCCAAAAACAGACGCCAACTGTAGGGTGTTATCTCTAAATGGAGGCGTTATAGATGGCCTTTATGCTGCAGGGAATGCAATGGCTGCGCCGACAGGAATGGTTTACGGCGGTGCAGGGGGAACAATCGGGCCAGCCATGACATTTGGATACATTGCCGGTAAGGCAGCTGCTAATCGGTAGAGCCTTGCTTTGTCCTTCTTGACATAGCTCGTGCGGCTTCACGATCTGCTTCACGCTGAGCTAATTGGCGTCTCTTATCGACAAGGTTCTTTCGTCTAGCTAAAGCTAATTCAACTTTTGCTTTCCCGTTTCTAAAATACAATGAAAGCGGAATCAGTGTAAGGCCCTTTTGGTCGACTTGGGCCTGTAACTTTTGGATCTCTCTTTTGTGTAAAAGAAGTTTCTTAGGTCGATCTGGTTCGTGAGAGAAGATCGGACTTGAATGATCGTACTTACTGATATGGCAAGAATTCAGCCAAATTTCTCCATCATGTATTCTGCAAAAAGCCTCAGCCAGCTGAGCCTGGCTGCTACGTAAAGACTTAACTTCACTTCCTTGCAAAACCATACCAGCCTCTATCGTGTCAAAAATTTCAAATTCTCTCTTAGCTTGACGATTAGTTGCAACAATGCGTTTACCTGAATTACCCATAATGACTTGAGGCTAGCGCCAATAGAGTGACTCGGTTGGAAAGAGCGCTATTTCCTCAACATACCTCATCCAAAACTCTGCTGTATCATAAAACAATGCTAGTACTCAAAGAAAGCATTAAAGCCCAAATAATCAAACACGCCATTGATGGATTACCAAACGAAGCATGTGGACTATTTTCTGCTGATAAAGATACAAACACTATTGACTTCTTTTATCCAATGAAAAATATTGCAAAATCAGAAATAATCTACCAACTAGACCCGCTAGAAATGATGAAAGTTGAAGCTGTTGCAGATGCTAAAGGTAAGCAAATCATTGGAGTGATGCACAGCCATACCCACACCCATGCCTACCCATCACCCACAGATGTTAGAGACGCAACAGACTTTGACCCACTAGGGACATGGCACTACTTAATAGTTTCTTTGCAAGAACAAGAACCGGTAATAAGAAGTTTTAGAATCAGAAACAAAGAGATAGCTGAAGAAGAAATTAGTTTCATTAGTTCATAAGGGCATAAACAGAGTGCCAATTTAAAAAAAAGACGACATAATTAGCTATGGCAGTTCATCAATCGATTCTTGATCTAATAGGAAATACGCCCACAGTAGACGTATCAAGATTGAGTCCGAATCCAAATGTTAAGATTTTTGCAAAACTTGAGAATCAGAACCCAGCAGGTTCAGTAAAAGACAGAATCGCTAAGTCGATGATTCTGCAGGCTGAAATGGATGGTCTACTAAAGCCTGGTTGCACGTTGATCGAACCATCATCAGGTAACACAGGAATAGCGCTTGCGATGATCGCATCAATGAGAAACTATAATCTTAAAATTGTCATCCCTGAGAATGTTTCTGTGGAGAGAAAACAATTGTTAGAAGTGTGGGGCGCAGAAATCATTTCTTCTCCAGGGGAATTGGGCTCTAATGGCGCTGTGAAAATTGCTCAAGAGCTATCAGATAAGAATCCGGATTGGGTTTTCCTGTATCAGTACGGGAATGAATCGAATCCCCTAGTTCACTATGAAACTACAGGCCCAGAAATCCTTGCTGATGTTCCAGATATTACTCACTTTGTGGCAGGGCTAGGAACCTCCGGAACGCTTATGGGAGTGGGAACTTTTCTCCGCGAGCAAAAAGAAAATATTCAGATTCTTGCTGTTGAACCTCCATCAGGTGAAGCCGTGCAGGGACTGAGAAGTCTGGATGATGGATTTATACCTCCCGTTTTTGAGAATTGGAAGGGTTTTGAAGTCCTCAACGGAAAGCGAATTGTCCGACCACATGAATCTATCTATAACACTCGCCGACTAGCTTCCGAATGTGGAATCTTTTCGGGGATATCATCTGGGGCCGCTCTCGCTGGTGCCATAAGAACTGCAGAGAAAATCGAAACAGGGGTAATAGTCTTCATAGTTTGTGATGGAGGCTGGAAATATTTGTCAACAGGAGCTTGGTCTGGAGACTTAGACGATGTTGCTAAATCAATTGACTCAATTATTTACTTCTAATTTCTCTAGAAATCTTATAACGAACGTTTCTTGTATTCTAAAAAATGCCTCTACGATTATATACGTGTCATGCAATCAGCCAATAGGGATCTTTGATTCGGGTTTCGGTGGACTTACTGTCGCTCGGGCCATAATAGATTTACTTCCCTCGGAAGATATTGTTTATTTCGGTGATACTTCACGATATCCATATGGACCTCAGCCTCTAGAAAAAGTTGAAGCGTATTCAAAACAAATTTCGGATTTACTTGTTGAAGAACACAATGTGAAGATGATAGTAATTGCCTGTAATACCGCATCAGCAGCAGCAGAGGATAATTTGCGACAGTCCAAAGAAATTCCCATTGTCGGGGTAATAGCACCAGGGGCACAGGCAGTCGTGGAAGTATCTAAGTCAAAGAAAATAGGTGTTATCGGAACAGTTGGAACCATAAAAAGTAAAGCTTATGACAACGCTATCAATCGGCTCAATACCCAAGGAATAGAACTCATAAGCATAGCGTGCCCGGGCTTTGTGGAATTCGTTGAACGCGGAGAGTTCGCTGGAGAGCGAATACGTATTCTTGCGGACCGCCTCCTCGCTCCAGTTATAGAAACCCAAGTCGATGCTCTTCTGCTTGGATGCACTCACTACCCATATTTAGCCCGAGTCATAGGGGCAACTGTGGGCGATGAAGTCGTATTAGTATCATCTGCAGATGAAACAGCATTCGCAGTCGCAAAATCTTTAGAGCAAAAGAATCTCAAAACTACAAATATAAATCAAGGAAAGAGAACTTTTATCTCCTCAGGAGATGTATCTTGGTTTGCAGAGCAAGGTCAGAAATTATTTGGACCTGAATTAGAAAAAGCAATATTCCATAATTGGAGTTAATACTTGTGAGCCCCCCCAACCTCAAAATTACTGTACTTGGTTGTAGCGGAAGCTACGCGACAGCAGGCGGTGCATGTACAGGTTTTCTTGTGCAGAGTCCCAAAGCAAATGTTTGGTTGGATGCAGGGCCAGGAACTTTATCGAACCTTCAAGAACACATATGCCTATCTGACCTGACAGCAATAGTGCTTAGTCACGAACATGCGGACCATTGGCTGGAACTCCCTGTGGTATACAACGCCATACGTCACTATGTACTATGCGACCCTATTCCAGTCTTTGGGACAGTCGGAACTTTGGATTTAGCAAAAATGATGTGCGAGCAGATTGAGGAGTCCTTTAATTGCAATGTGATTTGTGACGAATCATCTCTTACAATAGCCGATCAGCAATGGAGATGGTCAAGGACTGACCATTATGTTGAGACTTTGGCTTCCCGAGTTGATGTAGGGGAATCGACCATGGTCTTTTCTGCGGATACAGGTCCAGAGTGGGATCTTAATTCGCTTGGAGAAGATATAGATTTACTGATAGCTGAATCAACATTTCTTGCTCATCGCGAAGCAGAAAAGATACTTCATCTTTCTGCTCGTCAAGCAGGATTGATGGCACAAAATGCAGATGTAGGGAAATTAGTACTTTCACACATTGCCCCTGGTGAAGACCCCGAAAAACACTTTGAAGAGGCACACAAAGCTTTCAAAGGTGAAATTTCACTAGCTTGTGTTGGAAAAGAATTTATAGCTTAAAGAAAAGGAGTCATTGAGTGGGACGAACAGATGGACGAAAAGTAGATGAGCTAAGAGAGATAAGTTTCTCAAGGGATTTCACGACAATGGCGGACGGGTCGCTACTCGTAGCATTCGGAAATACACGCGTTCTTTGCACCGCCTCCATTGACGAGGATGTTCCTCGTTGGATGCGTGGGACAGGAACCGGGTGGGTTACTGCAGAGTACTCTATGCTACCTGGGTCCTCTCCGGAACGTATCAGGAGAGAAACTAAAGGCCCCAAAGGCAGAACTCAAGAAATCCAACGACTCATAGGGCGCTCATTGCGGGCGGTTTGTGACATGGAAAAGCTAGGAGAACGTCAGGTAACCGTAGATTGTGATGTCCTTCAGGCAGATGGAGGCACCCGAGTGGCTTCCATCTGCGGGGGATTCTTAGCTCTTCATGACGCGTTAACTAGACTTCAAGCACGGAAACAGATTAGTGAGCATCCTATTGGTGAGGCTTGCGCAGCGGTATCTGTTGGAATAATAAATGGTCAAGCACGATTAGACCTTCCTTATGAAGAAGACTCTAGAGCAGATACAGATATGAATGTAGTCATGACCGAATCAGGGGAATTTATTGAACTGCAAGGAACAGCAGAAAGGTTCTCTTTCTCCAAAGAAGAATTATCAGCATTGCTTGCTCTGGCTGAAAAGGGAATTAACGAAATAATTGACCTACAAAAGGAACTGCTCCAAACCCCGCTACAACACAGATGAAGTTAGTTTCAGCAACTGCAAACCCTCATAAGTATAAGGAAATGGTACAAATACTCTCTGGCAAAGTAGAACTATTGCCCCGTCCGAGTGTGATCCCAGAAATTGTCGAAGACGCCCCAGATCTTCAGGGTAACGCTCTCCTAAAAGCTAAAGCGATAATGAGGGCTACCGGCATGCCGGCAATTGCAGATGATACTGGATTGGAAGTTGAATTTTTGGATGACAGACCAGGAGTCCATTCAGCCCGTTACGCTGGAATGGATGCAGAACCAAGTGACAATATTGAAAAATTGTTGAAGGAATTGTCCGAGGTGCCATTAGAGAAACGGGGAGCAAGATTCCGGACTGTCATTGTAGTTTTATGGCCAGATGAAAAATTAATAACATCCGAGGGTATAGTCACCGGCAGAATTGCACTAGCCCCGAGTGGACACTTGGGATTTGGGTATGATCCAATTTTTCTTCCTTGCGAGATGGAAGGAAAGACATTTGGAGAGATTAGTGATTCAAAAAAAAATACTATAAGTCATAGAGGTCGAGCCCTGAATGCAATCGCATCGATGCTTTCCGTTATCGCCTAATTGGTGAAACGATACTCGGAACTTACTTCGCCTCTGAACTAGGTAGTTTTGAACTCGCTAAAAACATAAACAAACTCCCAAGCAAGGCAGATGCAAGTGAACAAAGCCACGCATAACTATAATTAAAAGAGTCTGCGATCAACCCGAAGCCTAAAGGGGCAAACATTGCCCCAATACGAATACTGGTTTGGACAATCGCTGTTGCTTCGCCTGGTTCATCACGATGATGTTCAATGATGCCTAATAAAGCTAAGCCGGGCCACGACCAGCCAATTCCAAAAATAAATACTGATCCAACTACCATAGATACCTTCGTCTCAATGGCGAACAGTACAAAGGACAATGAACCAATCAAAAGTGACGCAGAAACCGCTTTAAAACGATCAAATTGAAAACGGTCAGCCAAAAAACCCCAAGTAAGTCGAGAAAAAATCATCAGAAGACCACCTAAACCTAGGATTAGTCCAGCAGTTCCGTTGCTATATCCAGCATTTTTAGCTGATGTCGTAAGAAACCCTGAGACGGTAACGACAGCAGCAGCAGAGAATGCTCCTGCTAGCGCGAGGAGTCGAAGGTGCGGTAGTCGCCACATTTCGCGACGAGATGGTAAAGCACTTTTCGTTACAAAAGGGGCATTGGGAATCATGAACCATGCAGGAAATGCAAGTAATGCAACAACCAAAAAAGTTCCCTTCCACCCAAAAACCACTCCAAGAGTAGGAACAGCAAAACCTGCGAGAGCCGTTGCAAAAGGAACAGCAGATTGTTTCGCAGCCATTGCTATACCTTGCCTTTCCAGAACAACGGACGATGAAATTAGGGTATTGGTAGCAGGGTGAATGATTCCCTCAGCTACTCGATTCAAGCCGATAAACAACATAAGTAACAAAAACGAGTTTCCTAGGGAACCTGTAAGAAATGCAGCTAATGACGCAATGGTGACACCGTACCTCAAAACACGTTTTGGTCCATTTCTATCTGCAGATCCACCAGTTATCGACATCACAATACTTGAAACTAGATAACCAAAGGTGAGGATTGCACCGAGTTCAGTATCGCCAAAGGAAAGTTCTTTCTTTATTTCCGGAGCAAAGGCTCCGAAAAGAAAACCTGGTAATGCCACAAGCGCTATTGCAGAAGCTGCAGCGCCAGTTGGGCGCCAAAAGGTCCGCTTGTTTTCAGTAGGGGGCTCTTCAAGTGTCACTCTATGAAGTTAGTGCTTATTTCGGTCAATAACCTGCTAATACTTATTGTCAGATTGACTATATATAATGGTAGAGTCGTATCCTAGGACTTGAACATGTATAACAAACAGAAATCATATGCTTTCCATACTGATCATTATGAGCTCACGATGCTCGATGCTCTTGTGCAATCTAACCAGATTGAAAAAAAATCAGTGTTCGAAGTCTTTGCACGAGAACTTCCACTTGGAAGATCATTTGGTGTTTTTGCCGGAAGTAATCGCGTGCTGTCCCATTTAGAGAGATTCTATTTTAATGATGACATGATGCGGTTTATATCCGACCAAGACATAGTCTCAAAAAAGACTCAGCAGTATCTATCTTCTTTCCGATTTACGGGCGACATAACGTCATATCACGAAGGTGAAACATATTTTCCGAACAGTCCCGTTATGACTATTGAAGCAAAGTTAGGAGAAGCTTTACTTATCGAAACACTCCTTTTGTCAATCGTAAATTTTGACTCTGCCATTGCAACTGCCGCAGTTAGAGTAGTGCTCGCTGCTGAAGGACGTTTTGTAATGGAGGCCGGTTCTCGACGTATTGACCCTGATGCGGCAGTTAATGCGGCTCGAGCGGCATATATAGGTGGAGTTGATGTTACGTCTAATTTAGAAGCAGGACGTATTTGGGGCATACCTACTTCGGGGACGGCTTCTCATGCCTTTACACTTTCCTTCCAAACAGAATTAGAGGCATTCGAAGTACAATCCCAGTATTTAGGGGTTGATTCTATTTTCCTTGTAGACACCTATGACATCGACTCGGGTATTAGGAATGCAGTGAGGGCTTCAAATTCAAGATTGAAAGGAATACGTATCGATTCAGGTAATCTAGGAGTTGCGGCAAAGGAAGCTCGTGTCCTTCTCGACAAACTCGGAGCACCACATGCGCAGATTATGGTTTCAGGCGATTTAGATGAGTACAAAATAAAAAATTTATTGCACGCACCTATTGACGCGTTTGAATCTGGACACAAGTTAGTTACAGGGTCTGGAGCAGCCTCTGCTGGTTTTGTATACAAACTGGTAGCCGTGGAAGATGATTATTCAAATAATGCAATGAGGACAGTCCAAAAGAAATCAAAGGGAAAAATTTCTCGAGGAGGAAAAAAAATTGCTAAACGAAAAGTTGATTACGATGGTACCGCAATAGAAGAATCAATATTCACTGATGGCATACCAAAAGAATCTTTGCCGTCCAACGGTTACAGAAATCTCCAAAACCAAATTATGCACTTGGGTCAAAGTCTTGACATTCCCAACGTGGAAGACTCACGAAATCATCTCATGAAAATTCGATCTGAAATTCCTGAAACAATTCAATTACGTATCGGGGATCAGCCTGCGATTCCTAGCATTTTTTATCCAAAGGAAAACATAAATGACTAAATCCAACAGAGCACTTGTCATAGTTGATGTCCAACCTACGTTTTGTGAAGGGGGATCTTTGCCAGTTAGCGGAGGGGATGCAGTAGCAAGAGAAATTGCAGATTTCCTATCTCAAGATCAAGGCTATGACTGCATTGTCACCACACAAGATTGGCACATAGACCCAGGCACACACTTTTCTGAAAATCCGGATTATAAAGATTCATGGCCAGATCATGGTGTTGCTGGGACTGCTGAAGCCGACCTGCATCATGAACTTGCAAATATCAAAGGAAAGATAAATTACTCTGTAAAAAAAGGCATGTTTCAGGCGGCTTATTCAGGTTTTGAAGGATTTGATGACCATAAAAGGAGCTTGAAACAAATTCTTGACTCGGAATCTATTACTGATGTTGATGTCGTAGGTCTAGCATTTGATCATTGTGTAAAAGCTACGGCAATTGATAGCGCTAAGAATGGTTTTGATACAAGAGTTTTAGCTCACTTATCCGCAGCTGTCTTACCAGAGGTAATCGTTAAGGTTTCCGACGAAATGAGATCACATGGTGTGGAGGTCATTCACTGATGGCAATTCATAGAAACAAACACGGTGAGGATTTATCAGAAGAGGATATCGATTTCGTAAAAAACTACGAGCCAAGAGATTATCCTCCTAATGCTGTAACAGCGGATGTGATCCTATTGACCATACGCTCAGGACGATTAGCTGTTTTACTAGTTGAGCGTGCAAGCCCACCACAAGGCGGTTCTTGGGCTCTACCTGGAGGTCATCTGAATCCAGAAGAGTCAATACATGAAACTGCATTAAGAGAACTAGCTGAGAAAACTGGATTTGCAGCAGAGCCTGCGCACCTAGAGCAATTGCAGACATATTCCACTCCAGGGCGGGATGCTAGAGACACAAAAATGAGAGTTACCTCTGTGGCTTATCTAGCATTTATGCCTGACCCAGGCACTCCAAAAGCAGGTTCGGATGCTCGCTCGGCACGATTCTGGGCAGTAGATGATCTTCCCGAATTTAACTCGCAGTTAACTTGGGAGGAAGGCCCAGTTCTTGCTTTCGATCATGCTGCTATGCTTCGGGATGGTCTTGAACGAGCTGCATCAAAGCTAGAGTACACCACTCTTGCAACAGCGTTTGTAGACGAGCAATTTACTATTTCTGACCTACGTCGCGTTTATGAAGCAGTCTGGAGAAGCATTATTGATGCTCCAAACTTTTCTCGTAAAGTTAAAGCTACATCTGGTTTTATAGAACCAACGGGAGTAAAGCGTGCCACTGGTAGAGCGCCCGCAGGCCTATTTGTTAAAGGGGAGGCAGACATCATATCACCACCATTTTTTAGGCCTGCAGATTAGGAAACAATAACTATATGGAGTTTGCAAATTATCGAAAGATTTTAGATACCCTTACGGAACCAAGCGCCGGTGGCGGAATTGGCAGACGCGCAGGGTTTAGGTCCCTGTGTCCATTAGGATGTGTGGGTTCAAGTCCCACCCGGCGCACACAAATAATAAAATATGGCGTAGATAAATAAAACCTCTAAAATCAAAACAGGAAACCATGACTGGAGTGGAACAATGAACATCAATACTCAAGCATCTGACGACATTTCTCGTTTAGCTGGACAATTCAATATCTATTCACAGTTATTAAGGAACCGTATCGTTATGCTGTGGGATCAAGTTGACGATGATATTGCAAAAGAAATAACTGCACAATTGCTTTATTTGGAAGGTGAAGATTCGGAAAAAGACATCTGGTTGTATATCAATTCGCCTGGTGGTTCTGTTACTGCCGGAATGGCCATATACGACACCATGCAATTGATTAAACCGGATGTCGCAACTTTAAGCTTAGGCTTAGCAGCTTCAATGGGGCAGTTTCTTCTCGGGGCAGGAGCACAGGGTAAGCGATACTCATTAAAGCATGCTCGAATCATGATGCACCAACCACTTGGCGGAATCCAAGGTCAAGCGTCAGATATTGCCATACAAGCAGAACAACTTAGTTATATAAAAAAATTAATGGCTGAGTTGATAGCTGGACATACTGGGCAAACGGTTGAACAGGTTCAAGCTGATTCGGACCGAGATCGATGGTTTACAGCTGAAGAAGCAAAGGAATATGGCATTGTAGATCACGTCATCACAAGTCGTGGAGAGGTCGATTAATTTCACGAATTAATTATTGAGATCTAATGGAATTTCCGTCGTGGGAAACTGCGATTCAGTTTCAAAATCTATTCCGCAAACGCTTTCACCATAATCCTCAAAATCTTCTATAGACCCGATACTGTCATTAATTTTATTTTGGAATTCAAGAAGGACTGTAGGTCTATTATCAGGTGATGATGCTAAGAGGGCATCGAGTATCTCTATATATAAATTGACCACTTTCTCTGCGCTCTCAGCTATCTCATCTGGGGGTTCCTTCATTAGTTTTTGAAGGTCCTGAATTGCTTTCTCAACACTCTCAATATTATTAAATCCGTAGTTATTCAAAGGCGCATTTGGTTGAGCGACTTCAATGAAATTTGCACAGAACGCTAGCGGGTCAGTTGGGGTTTCTTGGGTGCAACCAGCAGGTAGATGAAGGAGCAGAAGAGTTGCACAAATGAACTTCCGCATGCTTTAGGCGTCGGACGCAATCTTCCGTAGATCATGAATCGCCTTACCAGGTCCGTCAGGGTGATTAAAGATTGCGCTTCCAGCCACAAAGACATTGGCTCCAGCATGCGTGGCTTGAGCGATCGTATTTTCATTTATCCCACCGTCTATCTCAATATTTATAGACAGCTCTTGCTCATTAACCATTTCTTTTAATCTAGTTATTTTGATTTCTTGTGATGACAGGTATTTTTGACCTCCGAAACCGGGATTAACTGACATAATCAATACTTGGTCAACTAAATGCAGTACGTTTGAGATGCTTTCAATTGGTGTTGATGGGTTTAAAGTTACACCAGCTTTTGCTCCCGAACTTAAAATGACATTCAAGGTTCTGTCCAGGTGGCGAACAGATTCAACATGCACCATGATAAGATCACAACCTGCTTCAATAAACATCGGTGATAGGAGATCTGGGTCCTCTACCATGAGATGAGCTTCGAAAGGTAAAGAAACACTTTTGCGACAAGATGCAACGGTGTCAGGACCAATTGTAAGATTCGGAACGAAATTTCCATCCATTATGTCCCAATGGATTCTATCTGCTCCAGCTTCCTCTAAAGTTTCCAGTTCTGCGCCTAAACGACTAAAATCCGCTGGAAGGATTGAAGGGCAGATTTCTATTTGAGACTCTCCTCCACTCATCATCATTTCCTCCCTTTTCAGTGACTCGCTTAGACTACATTATTCCTCAAATAATATCTTCTCACGAGATAATTACTTCTTTAATGATGAGTCTCATCTAATCGTTAGTTATCAGATGAAATAATGACATTTGGGTTAAGGATAGCTTTGGGGTCAAAGGCTTTCTTTATTTCTCTAAAAAGTTCAATCTCCGCTTCATTACGCTGTAGGTGCAGATATGGCGCTTTCGCTCGACCAATCCCATGTTCTGCAGAGATACTTCCCTCAAGAGAAACAACGAACTCTAGTACTTTCTCTTCCATCTTTTTAACGGTGGGTTCTGAATACAAGATATTAAGATGCATATTTCCATCGGCGGAATGACCAAATATGTAAGGCGAACATGCAGGATTTATCTCTTGACACTTTCTTTCAATTTTATTTAGAAAATACTCAAGGTTCTGTAAAGGTAAAGTCACGTCAAGTTTCAGAGGAATTCCTTTTGAGGATATGGCAAGAGTATGGAGTTCCCTATACTGCCATAGTCTTTGGCTGTCATTATGATTAGTCGCTACTAGAACTGACTCTTGGGATTGGAGAACTCTTCCTATCTCTCCATCTAATAATTCATCTGTTATCCCTCCAGGTCCAGCGAATTCGCAGAGAAGGTAGGTACTATGCTTGTCTTCCCAAAGCGGGTGTAGACTATAAACTTCCTTGATAAGGTCCAACCCCTTTTGGAAGAAAAGTTCGCAGGCTGATATATTTCCATTAGATTTTATGCAGGCTTCGGTTATTTCAAGCGCTTCCCGAACCGTATTCAATCCAAATAGTAATGTCACTCGCTCCTCTGGTTTTGGCCATAAACGTAGTTTGGCCTGTGTGACAATAGCGAGCGTACCTTCACTACCGCATAATAGACTAGGGAAGTGATATCCGGTATTATCCTTTTCTAGACCATTTAAATTTCCCACTATTCTTCCTGCTCCTGTAACAGCTTCAACACTCACGATCTGGTTACGCGTAGTTCCATACCTAAGAACGTTTAGACCTCCTGCGTTAGTTGCAATTGTCCCTCCGATGGTGGCTGAATCCCTTGCCCCAAAATCAACTCCGTAAACTAAATTGTGTGAGGAAGCTAAATTCTGAATTTCTGAAATGGTTGCTCCTGCCTCAGCTTGTATGTGGTTTTTGTTGGTATTTGAGATACTTAAGTTGTTCATTCTTTTCATTGAAATGATCAATTCCCCATTTAAGGGGACACTCCCGCCGACCATCCCAGTATTACCACCTTGGGTGACCACAGCAACCCGATTCATTGAGCACCAACTCAAAACTTTTGATACTTCAATAGTCGATTGGGGGAAAACAATAGCAGGAGCAAAACCTTTATATCTTGACGTCCAATCATTGCTATATGATTGAACAAGATCGGGGTCTTGATATACACGGTCTTTGCCCAACAGGCCTTCTAATTCTGCAAGATGCACAATTTGATCGTAATGCCGTCATCTTCTTGATAGAAGGATAGGAATCGTTAAACATAGCTAATATTGCTCTTTCTCTCCTACACTTTTAGTGTGAACAAAAAATCAGGGAATAATTTGCATCAGCAGTCTCCATACCCCTTTGCGATACGCTTCTTTAATGAAATGAAAGCACTGGGGGTCAGAGAAGTAGCAGTTTCGCCTGGTTCCCGGAACACACCTCTAGTTCTAGCAGCTGATGTAACGGGACTAGATGTAAAAGTTTTTCTCGATGAACGAGTTGCTGGTTTCTATGCACTTGGTAATGCCAAGGTAACTAATGCTCCAGTGATACTGGTCTGCACATCTGGAACTGCTTTAGCAAATTACCTACCAGCTGTTATCGAAGCAAATCATTCTGGAACACCTATGGTTATTTGTTCAGCTGACCGCCCTCCTGAATTACGGCAGTGGGGTGCTGGTCAGACGATCGACCAAGTTCAACTATATGGAGGGAACGTCAGATGGTTCTATGATTTACCAGTCCCAAATAATGCGTCTTTAGAATTGGCACAAAATATAGCTCTACGAGCCTGGGACAGGTCGGTTGTCGCCGGTGGCCCCGTGCACCTTAATTGGCCTCTGCAGAAGCCGCTTGAACCTCCGGCGGACTTAGAAGTTCCAAAGGCTAAATTAAAACCGTTTAATAGTCCTAATTATTGTGAAGCTGGAGCGCAAAGATTAATTGAGTTAGCTGGGGAATATGAAAACGGTTTGATATCTGTGGGGCCGAATGATTTAAGTAGCGATACGATTGAACAAATTGGCCGATTTTCAGAAATAGCGAGTTGGCCAGTCATAGCCGACCCTGCTTCACAAATGCGAGGGAGGGCATCTGCAGGATCAATCGTCACAACAGGTGAGATACTATGTGGATCAAATCTCTTTTCTGATCTACTCGGTTCTTTGGATGTTGTAGTTCAAGTTGGTTTGGCACCTACTTCAAAAGCATATAAAGAATGGCTGACCGAAAATCCCCCGAAACAACACATTCTGATATCACCCAATACTGACTGGGTTGACTCAAGTAATGCCATATCCGAGACCTACCACGGTGACCCTTTCTATGTATTTACCCAAGAAAAAGACGTCTTAAGATCAGGTTCTCACTGGTTGAAGCGATGGAAATATGGTAACGAAATTGCTTCATACACAATTCAGCAACAATTACTCGATGACGGGAACGAATTCTCTATTGTAAGTGCTGTAATAGAAGCAATAGAAGACAACTCTAAGATAATGCTGTCCAATTCAATGGTTATTCGTGATGCCGAACTGGGCTTTCAAAATAACAAAATTGCTTATCGAACTTTATGCAACAGAGGTGCAAATGGAATAGACGGAATTATTTCGACGTCTTTAGGTGCATCATTTGGCTCTGAGGAGAAAGTAGTTTCAATCATCGGTGATGTAGCTACAACACATGATTTCGGAGGAATCCTCGCCGCAGTTCGGTTAGAGGCTGATATGACAATAGTGATGTTGGATAATGGAGGAGGTGGAATATTCTCTTTTCTTCCCATAAATAATGAAATCAATGAAGATCAATTTAAAAAATATTTCCTCACATCTCCAGATCTTCCCTTTACAAATATTTTCAAGTCATTAGGGATAGAAATTTCTACTCCGGTATCAATTAGTGAATTAATAACAGACGTTAAAAAGTCAATGCTCAAAACCGGTCTTTCCATTATCTACTATCAAAGCGATACAAGCGCAACGGTACGGATTTTAAGGTCAATCAGGGAAGCATTTGACCATGAAATCGCTAAAGGGGAATAGAAAGAATGACGGATAGTCCTATTCCGCTATATCTTTCAAAAAAACCACGGGATGCTTCAGGCATAATCTTGCATGGTCTTTTGGGGAATAATCAATCCATGCAGGAATTGGCTGGGTACTTGAGTACTCCATATCTCATTCCAGATTTAGTAGGTCATGGAAAGAGTCCATCTCCGAATGAGCTTAAACATTACACGCTTGACGCTATGGCTAGTCAGATTCATAAGATAACTGAGGAATCTTTGCAAACCCCATTCGATTTAATCGGCTACTCCATGGGCGCTCGATTGGCTCTTCGTTATGCAATAGAAAATAAGAATGATCTTCGGTCCCTAACTTTGATTGGCGGAACTCCCGGAATACAAGAGGATGCCAGTCGACATCAAAGAGCTTTGGATGACGTTCGTAAGGTTGCGCTTTTAGAAGATAGAGGCATTCTGGAATTCATAAACTTTTGGGAGAAACAACCTATTTTTTCTTCTCAAAGACGATTACCAGCTGAAAAGTTATTAGAGCAAAGGCGCATAAGGCTGACAACAAAACCTATGCCCCTAGCTAATCATCTTCGAGCGTCGGGGTCAGGAGTTATGAACCCACTATGGAATCAGATTCATGAACTATGTATTCCTGTGTTGATTCTTGTCGGAGCCTATGATGCAAAATATATTGAGATAGGGGAGAGAATGAAATCAATAATTCCCATGTCAACGCTAAAAATAATAAATGGAGCAGGTCATGCAGTCCATCTAGAGAAGCCTGAAGAATCTGCTAATGCAATAAATAAATTTATTGGAGGGTAAATGATACATATTGAGGAAGCCCATTATCAGTTGAATCAACCAATAATTACATCAAAAGCAAAAATACATTCTAGAAAAGGTTGGATTGTCATCGCAGTACAAGATAAATTTTCTGGCGTGGGGGAAGTCCTTCCTCTCCATGGATGGTCAAACATCACCACAGAAGAGGCTCTCTCTCAACTTAAAGGGTACCAGAATTCTGAAACTCCACTTTCTGAACTCTCCAAAGAAGTCCAATCAGCTATTACCATGGCACTTTGGAACCTAGAAGCTTCCAAACAAGGCCGATCTCTTCTGCAGCATTTAGGAGGGGGCCCAGATAATGTCAATGTTAATGCCTTGCTTGATGGGTCAAGTCAGCGAACTTTGAAAAGAAGTATAGAAGTTTCACGATCAAAAGGACTCTCAGTTTTCAAAGTCAAATTGGGGTTTAGCGATGATGAAGAAAGGTTGCAACTGCTCTCAGAGTTGGTAAGAGATGACGAAAAAATTCGACTTGACCCCAACGGTAACTGGTCTCTTCAATACGCTGTTACCCTTTTAGATAAGGCAAGGAAGCTTCTGGGTGATCGATTGGAATATGTTGAAGACCCAGTCGCAAGTCTGGAAGATCTCGAGAAGTTGAGAAATATTGTTCCAGTACCGGTTGCTATCGATGGTTTATGGAGTTCAATCGCTGATGGGAAAGCGGTAATCCAAGAGAACCTAGGAGAATTTCTTGTGATCAAACCATCATTGATTGGCGGTATAAACCAAACGCTAGAGATCTCTTCGTATGCTCGCAAGAGCAATATCCAAACCATTATTTCGTCTACCTATGATGGGCCTGCCGCACTCCAAGCATGGTGTGCTTTAGCTGCAAATGTCGCTCCTAATGTCACACATGGTCTAGGAACTGCCAGTTTGTTTAAGAATGAACAAATGCATTATTTGATACCGAAAAGTGGAAAAGTCTATTTTGACCCGAAATTAAACTTGGTTTCGTAAAATCTTACCTACTGCATTCCGTGGAAGTTCATCAACTATTTCAATAGCTTTAGGTAACGCATAATTCGGTAAAACTTGATTTAACTTCTCTCTAATTTCTTTAATATCTATGGTAATAGAAGGATCTAGGGGAACCCCGACGATTGTAACTGCTTGCCCCCACTCTAAATCGTCTCTTCCAACTACCACCTGCTCAGTAAATAGGTGAAGCGAGTTTAACTCACTCTCCACTAAGTTTGGCCAAACCTTTTCTCCCCCCGTGATGATAGCGTCGTCCAGTCTTCCTGTTACAACAAGTTTCTGGTTGCTATCAACAAATCCAGCATCTCCGGTTGCAAACCATTGGAGATCCTTCATTTGGACATCATCACCTAAATAACGGTTAAATAAAGTGGGGGTCTGAACCCATATTTCCCCATCACGTATCTGTAGCTTTACACCCGGTAGGGGAACGCCATCGTAAACAATGCCACTTCCTGTTTCAGTAAGGCCATATGTTCTTATCACGTTTTTCGGAAGTGACTGAGAAGCTGCAGATCCACCAATTAGAACTTTACGAAATAAAGAAGCGTTCACCCGCTCTAATGCAGTCGGTACCAAAGATACAAGCGTCGAAGTTCTTCTTCCTGCTTCCTCGCAACGCTTAGCATCAAATTTTTCATGCATTCGAAGCCTAACCTCATTATGAAGAGCTCTAGTTACAACTGAGAAACCTCCAATATGTGAGACAGGCAGACAACAAAGCCATTCATCTGATCCGTTTGCAACGCCCAGTTGAGATGAAGTTATTTGAGATGAAGCTCTTATTGCAGTGTGTGTTAGGACAACTCCCTTTGGGTTCCCTGTCGTTCCACTGGTTGCAATCACTAGAGCATCATCAGGTTCCATGGAACAACCATCGAGCCGATGTTTACCTGAGATGCTGATAATTTCAGATACGCCGAAAGTTTTGACTAACTCTTCTTTTCTAATTTGGGGTAGTCGTTGGTCAAGAGGGAATACGGAATACCCTTTATCCCAAGCTTTGAGAAGATTAGTCAAAAATAAATCGCTCGCCTGCATATCAAGAGCAACTAATTTACCCATATACCTAGTTTGGCAGAGATCAGGGGATTAGTAGAAGCAGTGATGATTAATGTAGTTTTAATCTGTGGAACAAATAACTGTATGCGTCTTTTGCGCATCCAAAGATGGAGTCAATGAGGACATCCAACAACTCGCAAAAGAGTTGGGCAAACAAATTGCTGGTAATGGGTTACGGTTAGTTTATGGCGGTGCGCAGGTAGGACTCATGGGTTTAGTTGCTGATGCAGCCCTGGAGAATAATGGAGATGTTATCGGCGTTATTCCGAAGACACTAGCCCAACGCGAAATAGCCCACCCTCGAATAACGTCTTTGGTGGTTACTGCAAATATGCATGAGCGGAAAGAAAAGATGTACGACTTGGCTGATGCCTTCATAGCTCTTCCTGGTGGTATGGGAACATTAGAAGAAATTTTTGAAGCAGCTACATGGACAAAGTTAGGCATGCATACAAATCAAACGTATAAGCCGGTAGTGCTCCTTGACAATGGTAAATTCTGGAAAGATATAATTAGTTTCCTTGACTTTCAAGTCTCCGCTGGGTTTGTCAGTAAAGAGAGCAGAGAAATAGTTCTCAGCGCTTCAACAGTCAATGAGGCAATTAGATTAGCCATAGAAATATCTGCAGTTCGTAGCTGAATTCCTAAACTTTAAGGGAGTAAAATAGTTATATGAAAGTAACTTGGGTTGGTCGAGGCAATACGGTTTACGACCGTGTGGGAGGAAGCGAATGGTTCTACCAGCTCCTTGACTACTTTTATGAGGATGTAATCCGGAGAAATGAAATTCGTGATTTGTATCCAGACGATCTAACAGACTCAAAAAGAAATACTGCAGATTTTTTGATTCAATACTGGGGTGGCCCTTCTACTTACTCTGAACGGCGCGGGCATCCACGGTTACGGATGCGCCATGCGCCTTATGTCATTGGTGATGAACAGAAGGAATCTTGGCTTGCGAGCATGCGATTTGCACTCAAAGAGATGAAGCCAAATAAAGAGATAGATGAAGCTATGTCAGAGTATTTCCTGATGGCGGCGAACCACATGAAGAACGATATAACCGATTGAAGTGTTGAGTTTGAGAAGTAAACATTACACAAGCTAAACTAGAAAGGTGGATGAATTAGATTATGCTCCTTTTGATTGTGACAATCATTATTATGAAGCTGAAGATGCTTTCACACGTCATGTCCCAAGAGAATGGCAAAGGCGGTGCGTCCAGTGGTGCGAAATAAATGGGCGTAAGCATCACATAGTTGGCGGAAAGCTAAGTTTGGCAGTTGCAAATCCCACTTGGGACCCAATCGCCAAACCAGGAGCACTCCACGACTATTTCAGAGGAAACCCTACTGGTAAATCACCCTTAGAAATGTTAAAGGACAGAGAGCGACTACCGAAAGAATATATCGACAAAGACGTGAGGTTGGATAAGATCGAGCAACAAGGTCTATGCGGAGTTTGGCTGTTCCCAACACTAGGTGTCCTCTATGAAGAACTACTCAAACATGATATTGATGCGGTAAAGGTTTTATTTAGATCCTTTAATCAGTGGTTGAATGAAGATTGGGGTTTCAATTATAAAAATACAATATTCGCAGCTCCTTATATAAGCTTATGTGATGTTGATTTTGCCGTTGAAGAACTCAAGTCAGCACTTGATAACGGTGCGACTGTAATCTGCATGCGTCCTGCAGCGGTTCTCACTGTTGATGGCTATAAGTCCCCAGCTGACAGTATGTTCGACCCATTTTGGAACCTGCTAAATGAATCAGGTATTCCACTCGTTATTCACGCAGGTGATAGCGGCTATTCCTCTCAGGGCTATGCCGAGGATGGGTTTGGTGCAAATTTTGGCGGCGGAGCCTCGTATTCACCGTCGATAAAAGCATTTAATATAGAAAGAGCAGCGTTGGATTGGCTGATGACGATGTCGCTTCAAAAGATGTATGAGCGATTCCCAAATTTGCGAATAGTCTCCGTTGAGAACGGTTCGACTTTTTTACCTGACCTTTTCCGAAAACTACCTCAGCAAAAGAATAAACTCATGGGGTGGTTCAAAGAAGACCCCTTAGACTTATTTAAGAAACATGTTTGGATAAATCCATTTTGGGAAGATGACCCTTACGAAGTTGCAGACCTGATGGGACCTGAAAGGGTAGTTTTTGGTTCTGATTGGCCTCATATAGAAGGAATGCCGGCACCACTTGACTACATCATGGAGATAAAAGAATTCACAAAAGAAGATCAAAAGTCCATACTGCTCGATAATGTCATTGCTCTCAATCAGCCACAATACGCTTCTTAACGACCGCCACTGACTGTTATCACTTCACCAGTCATCCAAGAGGATGCCTCAGAGCATAAGAATAGAACAGCTCCCGCTATATCCCTAGGCGTACCTAACCTTTCCAAAGGGACTCCGGTCTCTTTGGCGTATTGTGGCAATTCTTCAGGTTTTAGTTTCATGACTTTGAAGAAGATTTCGGTTGGTACGGCTCCGGAGGCTACAGCATTGCACCTTATATCGGGGCCTAATTCATGGGCCAGCGATGACGTAAGGACATTAACTCCGGCCTTAGCCGCTCCATAGTGTGAGTTGTTAGGTACAGCACCCCACGAGGATCTTGAAGAAATATTTATTATGGACCCACTCCGCATATTTCTGGCCGCTACTTGGCAGCCGACGAACACGGAAGTCAGAGTTAAAGCTATTGTCTCATCCCAGTCTGTTCGGGGGAGGTCCCTAAGCGGAGATCGACCTGTGCTTCCTCCAACGTTATTAACCCAGATGTCAATTTTATTGAACTCTGCAATAGCTGAGTGCGCAAGAGACTCTACCTGCTCATCAATTGTCACATCGCACACTACAGGCAGTGCAGTGCCACCACTACCGTTTATTTGACTGGCTACTTGTTCAATATCATTTCTTGTTCGTGAAGAGATCACTACCTTTGCTCCAGAATCAGAAAGAAGCTTTGCGATGCCCTCTCCGATCCCCTTACCGCTTCCAGTGATAACTGCAACTTTTCCAGAAAGATCAAAGAGTTTATCTACACTCATTTTCTTATAGTAATCCAAATATGAGCAGTGATCACTTTGTGGCTAGTCGCAATGTTTGTGAGGAGACATTATTGCTACTGAGGTTCCTATAGATTGGTCGCGTGTTTTAATCGTTGTTATCTTTCGTCCGGCTTGCACAGCATCCTTTACAGGAGTACATAATTCTCCAAGATATTTACTTGTTCTGTAAATATCTGATGAGACTAATGCAAGTCCCCAGAATGCTGGTTTGCCACCTTCTGTGCCTACGTCGGGTCCAACTAATTCAAGTATCACATCACCCAGCCAAAAAAAAGATTGACGAGTTTGATTAGGTGCATTCCCGAATTTGCGAACCCCACTTAATGCTATCCCTACTTTATTTAGCGAAGCTGTCGTTTTGCCAGGATTAGGAGTGCTAATGACTAAATGATCAATTCGATTTACTCGGTTTGGGTGGGCAGGTCTTTCGAGGACCGGCGAAATACTCTGTGGTGATTGAAATGTAAGCGAATCTACATTTCCGACGATTCCAGCGACGCTAATTGAAACTATTCCAACTGATGCCGGACTGTTGATGAAGTTTAATCTTGTATTTCCTATCAGGGTTGACTTGCCTAAGCCTTCATTACGAATGACAAAACCGATGTTTTCCCATCTAGTAGGGTCCTCACCTAAATTGATTTCTAAGAGCTGGTTCTTGCCTTCCATTCAACCAAAGTATCAGCATTAGCTCTTAATTCGGGTTTCCACTTCGCATCCACCAGATTGCAGGGGCAAATTGAGAAACTAGTGATAATGAGGGCTCAAAAATCACATCCGACGCTGACCTTAATGGCCACAGTCTTGGCAGCAGTGTTGGTTGTTGCAAATATTTCATCACTAAACGTGGCTTTACCAGAGCTATCGAGAGAGTTGGGAGCAAGCCAATCTGATGTTCAGTGGATGGTTGATATTTACGCTTTTTTCTTAGCCTCACTTTTGTTGCCGGCAGGGGCTTTAGGGGATAAATTCGGTCGCAAATCAATACTACTTTTCGGAGTCGCTATCTTAGGTATTGCTAATCTGGCAACTTTGTTTACGGAGCATTTAGACTTTGTAGAAGCTGATCCAGCAAAATTAATCATAGCATTCCGTGCCCTCAGCGGCATAGGAGCAGCGTTCATTTTTCCTGCTACATTATCCACAATAACAACGACCCTACCTGCTGATAAGAAGGAACGCGGAGTCGCTATATGGACGGCATCTGTTTTCTTTGGTGGGTTATCAGGAGTTCTTCTTTCTGGTGCATTAATGGAGAATTACTCATGGGAATCGGTTTTCCTCGTTATGGGTAGTTTGTCAGCTTGTATATTCGTATTCTGCTGGGCTTTCCTCCCAAATTCATCATCGCCAGACGAATCAAACCTTGACCCTGTTGGAGCGCTATTGTCTTTGTTAGCTATTGGGGGACTTGTTTTTGCCATTATGGAGGGCCCTATAAAAGGCTGGGATTCGGAACTGATCCTCAGTTGTTTTATAGCGGGAGGAATTTCCCTTATAGCTTTTGTGGTTTGGGAATTAAAAACAAAGAAGCCTTTAATAGACGTGCGTGTGTTCAAAGATCGATCTGTCCGTTCTGGTTCGTTCTCTTTGCTTGTGCAATTCACTGTTGCATTTGGCTTTTTCTTTGTTGCTGTGCAATTCCTTTCGTATGTCCTTGGGTATGGACCGCTTGATACCGGCTTGAGTTTCCTTCCAACAGCTCTTGGTCTTTTCCCTGCATCCCTAATAGCTATCCCCTTGACGAAGAAATTCGGATTTAGGTTTGTAGGATTTCTTGGCCTTTGTTTACTTTGTCTGTCTCTCTTCATTGGAACTCAACTTGAAGTTGATAGCAATTTCGGAGACTTTGCACTAGTAGCTATTATTTACGGAACTGGTATCGGACTAGCCTCACCGCCTGCAACTGAGATACTCGTTTCGTCGCTACCATATGAAAAGCAAGGGGTAGCCTCTGCCTTGAACGATGTACTGCGAGAATTAGGTGCAGTTATTGGGATAGCAATAGCTGGATCAATGTTCAATAGCGGGTATCGGAACTCAATCGATTCACTACAAGAGTTCCCTAGCGAAATCTTAGAACTAGTAAAACAAACCCCTGCAATAGCTCCCCAGTTAGCAGGTTCGTTAGAGGACTCAAAGAACAAGTTTCTCTATGAGGTAACTGTTTCGGTAGCAGAAGGGTGGAGTAATTCACTATGGGCATTATTCTATATCGTTGCTGGTGGAGCCCTTTGCTTTATTCTTTGGGCTCCAGGAAAGAATTCTAAAAGGGCAAAATCAAAAAAAGAGAGACCAGCTAAGGCGGGGTTACGGTACCGAGAAGTAACAACCTATATTGAGATAGAAGGGGCTCGAAAGAAAGATCGGATAAGCGTTTCTCAGAGAAGGTATGACAAGCTGTAGAGTTACTTGTATGTCCAATTCAAAGCCTTCAAATCTGGGTTGTTTGGTTTATCCGCTCTCTGGGTTAGGCGGATTTTTAGTATCTCTTATGTTATTTGCATCGATAGGTTTTTCTGCTGGTTCCTCGTTATGGCTAGCTTTGGTTGGGGGCATTCTAGGGTTCCTTGTTGCTTTGCTGGTTATGAGGTCTGATAAGCTTGGCACTTAGTTAGTTTTAGGTGCTCAAACAAAATGGTCAAAAATGCTTTAATTATCACTGGGGGACCCTGCGCTAATAAGGAAGTGTTAACTCACTTACCAGACATTGATTTGGTTATCGCTGCGGATTCGGGTTTTGATAATGCTTTATCTCTAGGAATTACACCTGATCTAGTCATCGGTGACTTAGATTCTATTTCGGCGTCAAGTTTGGACCTTATAGAAAAGCACTCAATCCAGTTGATTTCATATCCCCAAGATAAGGACAAATCTGATCTCGAATTGACGTTGATGCATGCAAGCAAAAACTGCGGGTCGATCACGATTCTTGATTCAGGAAGCGGGAGAATAGATCATCTATTGGGCTTATTTGCCGCTATGACTTCCGAGGCAACTGCCAAGTTATCATGCGATGCTTTTGTATCAACTTCCTACATAAAGGTTGTAAGGGACTGTTATAGGGTGAAACCGGCAGCTAATAAATTAGTCTCAGTCTTTCCATTTGCGGGGGAAGCAAAAGGAGTGTGTCTATCAGGGTTTCGATGGGATCTTGATAACGAGACTATAAGCTCTGGTTCGACTCTTGGATTGAGCAACGAAATCGTGGCTTCTTTCGGTGAGATTTCCCTTCAAGATGGCATCTTGTTAGTCATTCAGCCGGACATATTCTAATTAGTTTTTCCTTGCGCACTCCAACGACCATTAAATTCTCTTATCTCTAGATGGATGCCAAAACATTTAGAAAGGTTATCTGTATTTAATATTTCAGAGATAGGACCAGAGGCAATAGGTGAACCATTCTTCATAAATAAGATATGGCTGAAACCTGAAGGTATTTCCTCTACGTGATGCGTAACCATGACTATCGGAGGCGCATGGCTATCGGATGTCAAAGCCGATAATGAATTAATAAGCTCTTCTCTTCCAGGGAGATCTAGTCCTGATGCCGGTTCATCAAGTAGAAGAAGTTCAGGGTCACTCATAAGGCTCCTAGCGAGAAGTGCTCTTTGCTTTTCACCTGACGATAAGGTTCCGAACTTTTGTTTTGCAAGGTGGTTTACTCCAACTGCTTTCATGTGGGCATTAGCCTTTGCTCTATCTTCATTTGTATAGGTATGCCACCACGGTTCAAGGGCCCCGTATTTCGCAGTCATAACGACAACTTCAGTTTCTAAATCTGGGCGAAGTAGCTGAGAAATCCCATGTCCAGTAAACCCCACTAAATGTCTAATTTTTCTTATATCCGTCTTGCCCAGGGTTTTGCCAAGTACAGATACAACTCCAGAACTAGGATGTTCAAAAAGTGATGCTATTCGGAGAAGCGAGGTTTTGCCACAACCATTTGGACCAAGAACTACCCAATTTTCCCCTGATTGAACTTGGAAATTTATACTGTCCAAAATAGCCTTGTTCTCGCGTCTAAGAGTGACATCGGATAGTTTCAAAATGGTTTTAGGAATCATGAGACTGAAACGATTTCTGCCATTGTGAATGCATTTGTGAATATGATCCCTTTAAGTTTATGAGCTCTTCATGGCTTCCGCTTTCGATGATACTTCCGTTATCCACGACTAAAATTCTGTCGGCTCGCATGACGGTTGCCAATCGGTGGGCGACGATAATAGCTGACCTGCCATTTAATATTGCGTCTAATGCATCTTCTACTTGACTCTCAGACTGCAAATCAAGGTTAGAAGTAGCTTCATCCAATACTAGAACACGGGGTTTGGATAAAAATGCTCGGGCTATCGCAATTAACTGCCTCTCACCAGCACTGAGTGATGCACCACGCTCATGGATAACAGTGTTAATGCCATCAGGAAGTGAATTTACCATTGGCATAAGCCCTGAAGCCTCAAGTGCTTTGATTATTTCAGTATCTGATGCCTCAGGTTTAGAGAATCCTACATTTTCCCTTATAGATCCAGCAAATAAAAATGGTTCCTGCGGAACGACTCCTATTTGTTCACGAAGTGATTTAAGTCCGGCATTACGAATATTAAATCCATCTATTGTGACTTTTCCGCTGGAAGGGTCATAGAACCGTGTGGCAAGTTTAGCGATAGTTGACTTTCCCCCTCCTGTCGGACCGACAACCGCAACAGTCTCTCCAGGTTCAATCTTCAAATTTATATTTTTCAGAACTGGGGTACCCTTAACGTAAGAGAAGTCAACATTCTCAAACACAATTTCACCGTGTATTTCAGGTAGAGGTTGCGCCGAAGGGTTTTCGGGGACAGAAGGAGATGTTCCAAGTAAATCTCTTAATTTAGATACTGCAGCTTGCCCTTGTTGATAGCCGTTATAGAGTTGGGTCAATGTTTGTATCGGTGTAAAAAAAGCCCCCAAATACAATAAGAAAGCCGTCAATTCGCCTATTTCAAGCTCGCCTTTCACCACCATACGTCCACCGATTATGAGAACTAGAGCTCTTCCGAAGATCGCTATGGCTTCTGTCCCTGGAGTATAAACGGATGCAGCTTTAACAGCATCTAAATTTGCCTCCTTATGCTCTCCTACGATATTTATATGACGAACTACATTATGTTCTCTTCGGTTATGAGCTGTAATAACTCGTATGCCGGCCAAACTTTCTTGGAGGTCTGATAAGACTTCACTTATCCTATTTCGAACTATTCTGTAAGCGTTAGATGATCGACTTCGGAACCACTGACTTAAAAGAACTGTTATAGGTATAACAGCTATAAGTGTAATTAGTGCAAGCTTTAAATTGAGGAAAAGCAAAACAATTGTGATTACTATGACAGTTAGACCTTGTACTGCAAAATTCACTAAACCTTCCTGGAATAGTTGAGATAAAGCCTCAATATCGCTGGTCATTCGAGTCATCAGAACGCCTGCCTTCTCGTTTGTGTAAAAGTCAAGTGATTGTCTTTGTAGATGGCTGAAGACTTTAACGCGTAAATCTTTCATTAATCCTTCGCCCAATGAACCGGTATACCTGATCCGGTACCATGCGCTGAGTGAATGAAGCAAAATACTGCAAAGGTAGATTGATGACACTATGACAAGAACACCTTTGTTTTTCTCAACAACCCCTTCATCGATTCCGAATTTCGTTAGTAAAGGCCCAGCCTGGAGAAGAATACTTTCGCCTATCACCAGCATCATTGCGAAAGCTAACTTCCACTTATGAGTTCCTAGGAAACTACGTAATGTGAACGCGTCTTCGGCCTGTACGAAATATTTAAAATCTAGAGGCTGAGGATCATGAAATGGCTCCTGATCTAGGACGCGCTTTACTTCATCCTGGAGATGGCCAGGGACGCCAGCATGAGGAAGCCCTGCATCTCGTGACGAGGTAACAGAATTAGCTCCTCCAAAGCCAATCGGTGGGCCGAATCCCATTAGTCTGCCTCCTCGCTTGTTCTCGAAGTGCCTTCTGCAATAATTGATGCGTATAACTCGTTCCTCTCAAGTAGAGAACTGTGGGAACCTTCATCTGTAATTGCTCCATCTTGAAGTAGAACAACCCTGTCTGCTAAAGCGATTGTAGAGACACGCTGAGCGATGAGGATTGTAGTTGTATCTCTTAAACTGGATTTCAGTTCGTCATGTATCAATGACTCCACGCCTACGTCAATAGCGCTTGTTGCGTCATCAAGTATTAGAATGTTTGGCTTCTCTAACAAGCTTCTTGCTAAAGCGATTCTTTGACGTTGACCTCCTGAAAGCGTGTAGCCACGTTCTCCGACGACAGTGGAAAAGCCATCCTCTAAATCTGAGATAAAATTATAGGCTTGCGCTTTCTTTGCGGCCTCATGTATTTCTGCATCCGATGCGTTGGGATTACCATACGAAATATTCTCGCCAATGCTTGTAGAGAAGAGAAAAGGCTCATCGAATACAATACCTATCTTTTGACGCAAGGAGTTAAGTCGAATATTTCTAATATCATTGCCATCAATTGATATAGAACCAGAGTCAACATCGTAGAAACGAGTGAGAAGGCGAGCAATTGTTGATTTTCCTGAACCAGTCATTCCAACGATTGCTACACTTTCACCTGCTTTAATATGGAGATTTAAATATGAGATGATTTGGTTCTGCGGATTATTGTCGCCTCGTTCTGCTGGGTCTTTTGAGTTTTTGTATGAGAAGTTGACTCCTTTAAAGGTGATAGACCCTTTTATTCTGTTCAGTTCGACTGCTGATGGAAGATCAGAAATCTCTGGCTTCTCATCAAGTACTTCAAAAATTCTACTTGCGGAAGCGGATGCTCTTTGTGTTTGTAGAAGCAAAAATCCAAACATTCTAAATGGGGCTTGAAGCATTATGACGTAAGCATTGAATGCAAATAGCGCACCGATTGAAACTTGTTCATCTATTGCTAATAGCCCCCCATACAAAAGCACTATTGCCATGCCTATTCTTGGCAGTGCTTCAATAATTGGGTTAAATTTCGCTCTTTCTTTGATTGTTTGAACATTAACCCATTCGATATGTCGAGCAGCTTTCTGAAGTAGGGTAACCTGCTGTTCTTCTGCAGCAAAAGATTTCACAACCCGCGTCCCATTAATATTTTCATCGACGATTGTTGCCAATTCAGCTAAGCGAGCCTGACTAACCCAAGTTAGAGGAAATACAGAGTGTCTGAGTTTTTGGCCAAAGAAATAGACACCCGGTAACGTACACAAGGAAACCAGCGTTAAAGGGACGTGGAGTGTCAGCATGAAGCAGAAAGCAAGAATAAAAGAAATTATGCTCATAGCTATTAACGGGCCGAATGCAAGCAGGACCTGTATAGATCTGATGTCACTGTTTGCCCTAGAGATGATTTGGCCTGATTGGGTCCTGTCAAAGTAGGAGAAACTTAATTTTGTCAAATGGCTGTAAAGTAGGGCACGCAAATCTGTTTCAACTCCCCAAGCGACTTTGAATAGTGAAATTCGATACAAGGCTCCCGTTGCAAATCGGCCTACACCTACAATAATAAGAATTATTGCCCACATCGTAAGGTCGCTAATTCTACTTCCGATAGCTGCATCAATAGCTTCTTTTGCGATAGCTGGAACTGCAACGTTAAGTATCAGGGCTAATGCGCCGACACTTAAGCCAGTAATCAGGTATTTGCGATGCGAGCGAGCCACAGGTAGAAGTCGTTTGACCCACCCAAGGCCGGTATCAGGATTTATTGAGTTCTTAGGAGGCTGGTGGCTAAGAGACATTTTGTGCTTTTGTGATTCAATCATTTTGAACGCTTAATTACTTACTTATTGGTACACGGTAGACCAAAAGCTTATTCACAAAGTGATCGTAGGGGTAATCATCTTGGGTGAATCAAGGTTGAGTATGGATATTTCGGTAAATAACCTTGAACGGGCTAACATGGAACTTTCCAAAGGAGTCCCTATAAATACTGAAGCAGGACTGGCTTTAATTGCTGCAATGGTGTTAGCGACAGCATTCTTTGTTGCTGCAGAATTTTCTTTAGTAGCCAGCAACAGAAAAAAAATTGAAGAAGAAGCCTCTGGCGGGTCACGGTCCGCCCAAACTGTTCTGGGTTTAATCAAAAATCTTTCTTATCATCTAACTGGTGCGCAACTGGGCATAACCGTGACTGCTGTAGTACTTGGATTCATTGCCGAGCCAACGATGGCTGAACTTATTGAACAACCGTTGGTGGATTCATTCGGAAATAGGGTTGGTCAATCGTTATCTTTAATAATTGCTATAAGTTTAGTGACGTTTCTAACAATGGTTATCGGTGAATTGATACCTAAAAATATTGCAATAGCTAAGCCGACTGCAATGGCACGGCTACTTGCAAAACCCTTCAAAGTTTATAGCTTTCTCGCAAAGCCTTTGATTTATGTTAGTGATGCAACAGCAAACAAGCTAACGAGATCATTTGGAGTCGAGCCCACAGAAGAGTTAGATCATACTCCAAGTATTGAGGACCTTGACCTAGCCATAAGAGTTTCTGCTGAGGAAGGAACACTTGGTCAAAGAAAAGTAGATCTTCTATCTAAGTCAATGAAGTTTGCTCTAAAACAAGCAAACGATGTGATGACTCCAAGAGTGGCTTTACACTCCTTAAAAGCAGAATCAACTATTGAGGACCTCATATCGCTTAGTCTAGAAACAGGCCATTCCCGTTTTCCTATAACGCTGGGCGACTTGGATAATGTTCTCGGTATCGCTCATGTAAAATCTGCTCTCTCCATTGCTCCTGAGAAACGGCCAACTGTAAAGGTTACTTCGGTGATGACTGATGTCATTGCTGTTCCAGAGACCCGAGATTTGATTTCTGTTATGTCTGATATGAGGAAGTTGCGAAGGCCAGTAGCGATAGTGGTTGATGAGCATGGGGGCACTGAGGGGCTCGTGACCGTTGAGGATCTCCTCGAAGAAATAGTTGGCGAAATTGAAGATGAGTATGACGAAACTGAACGGCCACAACAAACAAACAATAAAGGTGTTTTTGTATTAACTGGAACTCTTCGACTTGATGAGGTTGAAGAAATATGTGGGTTAAAGTTTGGGGAAAAACCTTATGAAACAATTGCAGGTTTTATCCTTGACAAGTTGCAAAGAATTCCTAGTGTTGGTGAAGTCTTTAGATACAAACATTGGAAAATTGAAGTTCTGGAAATGGAAAAATTTCGCATAGCGAGCATTCGTTTGTCTAGCCCCCCATTTCATTCTCTTGACGACAGTCAAAAGAGCAGTACTCAAGGGAAACTTTAATGACCATCACACTGCTGGCAATCTTTATTACTATTTTGTTGATACTCCTTAATGGTGTATTTGTAGCTGTTGAGTTTGCAGTTGTGACCTCAAAACGGTCAAAGATGCAAAGACTGTCAGAATCCGGCGACAAGTCTGCACAAATAGGCATGGATCTTATGATGAATCTTCCTCTATCGATATCAGGAGCTCAATTAGGTATAACTATTACTTCATTGGGGCTAGGGCTCGTTGCAGAGCCAGCATTTGCAAAGATAATAGAAAATTTTATTGCCGATCCATTAGGCCTACCCCAAACTTTATCTCACGCTTTAGCCTTTGGTTTCGCTCTGTTCATTGTTGTTTTCATCCACATGGTCATAGGCGAAATGGTTCCTAAAAACCTCGCTTTGACTAATCCAGAAATTGTATTGTGTAAAGTAGCTCGACCCCATAGGGCATTCGTAATTCTTTTCCGACCAATAATCTGGTTTCTTAATAAAGTATCAAGCTTGCTTCTGAAACCTTTTGGAATCAAGCAAGTTGATGAGCTTGGAAATGCTTATACGGCAAAAGAGTTGCACAAATTGATAGGAGAGGTGAAGACAGGTGGTGATCTTGACCAAGGAGAGCATGACATTTTGGCTGGTGCGCTTCTTTTCCAGGACAAAACGATAAATTCTGTAATAGTTCCTTGGATCAACGTAATTAACGTATCAGAGGGAGATCTAATCGAAAATGTAATACAGACTGCAATCGAAAGCGGGCATAGTCGCCTTCCGGTGCTCCAAGGAAAAACTGTCCTGGGTTTTCTCCATGTCAAAGACCTTCTTCACTATGAAAAAGAAAGTAGCAATTTAAAGCTAACTTGTGAGATGACCCGAGAGATTCTGATCATCTCTCCCGATCAGACGCTAGATGATTTATTAAGAGAGATGCGTGAAACCCAAATTCACTTTGCCTTAGTTGGGGGAAATCCGAACGAGTTTGTTGGAATAGCAACTCTTGAGGATGTTGTTGAAGCTATCGTCGGAGAAATAATCGATGAATCCGATAAGGTCTCTTCTTAATAGAAATGAAGCAATCCTCAAGCACCGATAGCGTGATACCCGCCATCCACATGAATCATGCTTCCAGTTGTCATTGGGAACCAATCAGAGAGAAATGCTACACAAGCACGAGCCACTGCTGAAGAATCTTTCACATCCCAACCCAAGGGAGCTTTACTGTCCCAGGCATCTTCAAATTCTTTGAAACCAGGAATTGATTTTGCCGCCATTGTTCTTATGGGCCCAGCAGTAACTAAATTTACTCTGATGTTGTCGGGCCCAAGAGAACGAGCGAGATACCGAGATGCTGATTCCAAAGCTGCTTTAGCGACACCCATCCAGTTATAAGCAGGCCATGCAAACCTCGCATCAAAGTCCAAAGCGACTATTGATCCTCCATTAGCCATAAGAGGAGCGGTGGCTTCAGCAACAGTTTTTAGAGAATAAGCAGAAATGTTAAAGCCAGGGGAGATATCTTCCCAGCTCGCAGCAAAGAAGTCTTCTCCTAACCCTACTTCTGGCATGAAACCGATGGCATGAAGCGCCCCATCAACTTGTGTCCATTTCTGTTTCAGTTGATCGTGGATTGCTGAAACGTGTGAGGGGTCAGTGACGTCGAACTCTAGTACTTCGACTTCGCCGTTAAGTTTTCTGACAGTCCTCTCTGTAAGTCGCAATCCGCGGCCAGCACCAGTTACAACAATGTTGGCGCCTTCTGAGAGAGCTAGTTGGGCTACGCCAAAGGCAAGACTCGTATCGGTAAGAACTCCTGTGATCAAAATGTTCTTATCCTGTAATATTCCCATTTCTACTCCAATGCGTCGACTCCATTAAGAGATTACATGAGCAGGACAATTATTCAGGGTTACTAAAGTCATTCTCAGAAATAATTACAAGCAAATTTGTTGGATTGGAGGAGTTCTCCGATATGTTCTAGTCATGAAAATTGGTATTGTAGGAGGAACAGGTCCGGCAGGCAGGGGATTGGCCCTGCGTCTAGCTTCGATAGGGTATGAAGTAGAAATAGGGTCAAGGTCGTCAGGAAGAGCATCAGAAATAGTAGACGAGCTGATAGATATTTGGGGAGATAGGGGTTACCAGCTCAAAGGAGTTAGTAATGAAGAGGCTGCGCTAGCAGAAATTGTTGTGCTAGCGACTCCATGGGATTCTTGTGCACCAACCGCAAAAGCACTTAAGAAGCAATTAACTGGAAAACTAGTTATATGCATGGCGAATGCCCTAGCGCGAGTAGGAAATGAATTCCACGCTCTATACCCACCTAGGGGTTCAATTGCAGCTGATGTTCAAGCCGCAATACCAACTTCCAGAGTGTCAATGGCTTTTCAGCACCTTCCAGCAAAGGAACTAGGAGAGATAGATACCCCGATGAAAGGCGACGTTTTGGTTTGCGCTGATGAACAATCCGCAATAAACGAAACAATAGAAATCGTTGGGAAAATGAGTAATTTACGCGGACTTGACTGCGGGAGCCTTGCAAACGCTGCTCCTGTTGAAGCATTTACAGCGGTTCTTCTCCAACTCAATAAACTTTATAAAACTCGTTCATCCGTTAGTATCATTGGTCTAGAGTAGCCATACACCTAGTTCAACTTGTTGTATTCTATAGAAGCTACTAAACCCAGATCACAGTGAAGTAAATGCGAATTTTCAACACGGCAACAAACAGCATTGAGGATTTCAAGCCAGGTCCCATAGTGACTATCTACACGTGCGGGATTACTCCTTACGACGCTACTCATATTGGGCATGCAGCTACTTACGTTACTTACGATGTCCTGCAGAGAAGATTAAGGGACATTGGGCATGAAACACGGTGTGTCAGAAATGTAACTGACGTCGATGATGACATTCTTCGTAAAGCTAGAGAACTTGGCATTCACTATCTTGATTTAGCAGCGAAAGAAACTGACCGTTTCAACAACGATATGCGGGCTCTTGAAATGATTCCATGCTGGAGCGAGCCCAGAGCGACATCTGCAATTGCTGAAATCAGAAAATTCGTTTCCAAGCTTTTGGAAAACGGTGATGCTTACCATATTCAGGGTTACGTGTATTTTGATGTATCAAAATCGGAAGATTTCGGTGCTATGTGCGGCCTTGACCAATCTACAATGTTGCAATTCGCCGAGGAGAGAGGTGGCAACCCCCAAGACCCAAAGAAACGTAACCCATTAGATTTTGTTTTGTGGCAACCATCACTTCCCGATGAGCCTGCATGGGAGAGCTTGTGGGGCCCCGGTAGGCCTGGATGGCATGTCGAATGCTCAGTACTCGCAATGAGAGAGCTCGAATCTGAAACAATAGATATCCATGGAGGAGGAGCTGATTTAATTTTCCCCCACCATGAATGTGAACGCGTCCAATCTGAGTCGCTAACAGGTAAACCCTTTGTCCGGCTGTGGATGCATCAAGCAATGGTGGAAATGGATGGAGAAAAGATGTCTAAATCTTTAGGAAACCTTGTTTTTGTTTCGGAACTTAGGAAGAGATATGACCCCAGGGCAATAAGATTGGCTCTGATAAATCACCATTACAGAAAATCATGGGCATGGACCTCCAATTTGATGGATGAAGCTGACCTAAGATTGCAATCTTGGATAAACGCTGGATCAGGAGATTCAGGCCTAGAGCAAGTCCGAAATTGCCTGGACGATGATTTGGATACTCAAACGGCAGTCAAAGTGATTGATGAACATGCAATGGCTGGGGATGGTATTTCCGAAGCAGCGAAGTTATTAGGCGTGAACATAGGTGCATAATGCACTTAGAAACGATCTTTTGCCAAAACTTAAATCAAAGAACTCGGGATATTCACAGAATTACCTTTCGCTGATCGGTAACATACATTCATGCCAGTTATAACGATCACTCTTCCTGACGGTTCCCAAAGGCAATTAGAGGAGGGTGCAACAGCAGCTGATTTAGCTCAAGATATCGGGAGAGGTCTTGCCAAATCTGCTCTAATAGCGGAGGTGAACGGAAAAGAAGTTGACCTTGTAACTCCTCTTGAGGATGGATCAGAGGTAAGCATAATTACCTCACAAATGGATCAGGGTTTAGAGACGATAAGGCACTCCACTGCGCACGTTTTAGCTCAAGCTGTTTTGGAACTTTATCCGGGCGCAACTTTTGCTATTGGGCCACCTATTGAAAATGGCTTTTACTATGATTTCGATATCCCCGGAGGAGTAGCAATAAAGGAAGATGAACTGCAAAACATTGAACAAAAGATGCGTGAAATAACAAAGGCAGACCAATCCTTTGTTCGAGGTGAGACAAGTGTTCAGCAGGCACTTGAAATGTTTTCTAACCAGCCATACAAGTGCGAAATAATTGAGGCCGCTGACCAATCAGAGATGAATGGTGAAGAAATAATAAGCTATTATCAGAACGGAGATGGCTTTATAGATCTCTGTCGAGGACCTCACGTTCCATCAACTGGAAAAATAGCTCATTTCAAATTGATGAGCGTTGCTGGTGCGTATTGGAGAGGTGATGAAAAGAGACAAATGCTCCAACGGGTCTATGGAACTGCATGGGCCACAAAGTCAGAGCTTAATGAACACTTGCATCGCATAGAGGAAGCAGCGAAACGAGATCATCGCAAACTAGCCAATGAACTAAACTTACTTAGTTTCCCATCGGAGTTAGGTGGAGGACTGGCTGTCTGGCACCCGAAAGGCTCAGCCATAAGAAAATTAATGGAAGATTACAGTCGGCAACGGCATGAAGATGGCGACTATAAATTTGTCTACACGCCCCACCTGGCGAATGCAGAGCTATTTAGGACCAGCGGTCATCTGGATTTCTACTCAGAAGGCATGTACCCACCGATGGAAATGGATAATGGAGAATATTATCCGAAACCAATGAATTGCCCAATGCACTGTTTGATTTACCGGGCTGGAACAAAATCATACCGTGACCTTCCCTTACGACTCTTTGAACTAGGCACCGTGTACAGATATGAACGCGCAGGCACGCTCCATGGGCTAATGAGAATAAGAGGCTTCACTCAAGACGATGCACATATATTCACCACGGAAGAGGGTTTATCTGCTGAAATTTCGAATCTGCTGGCTTTCGTAATGTCAGTTCTGACAGCATTTGGATTCAACGATTTCTCTTTCAACCTTTCGACAAGAAATATTGAAAAATCTGTAGGTTCTGACGAGATCTGGGACACAGCTACTGAGGCTCTCGTTGAGGCACTTGAAAGGGAAGGTTTGTCCTATCAAATTAAAGAAGGCGATGCAGCCTTTTATGGGCCTAAAATTGATATTGATGTTTGTGACGCTATTGGGAGGTCTTGGCAACTCTCAACTATTCAGTTGGACTTTAATCTTCCAGATAGATTTAATCTGAGATATATTGACTCCGCTGGGGAGCGTAAACGTCCAGTCATGATCCACAGAGCCTTAATGGGGTCAATAGAAAGGTTCTTCGGCGTTCTTATTGAACATTATGCAGGGGCTTTTCCTGTATGGCTTGCGCCACTACAAGTGTCAATATTGCCAGTTGCAGAAGAACACGAGACTTATGCAGAACAGGTAGAGAAAGTTCTTCGTACAGAAGGTTTTAGAGTTGATGTAGAGAGAGCAACTAATTCGCTCGGTAAGAGAATAAGGGATGTCAAATCACAAAAGATTCCTTATGTCCTAGTAGTAGGAGGTGAGGACATAGAGTCACAGACTGTTGGGGTGAACCCAAGAGGAGGAGAAGTCGAAAGAGGAGTTCCGCTTGATGATTTTATCCAAGCACTAAGCGATGAAGCAAAAAGCCAAATATGACAGAACCTGTAACATCTCGATTACGGGTACTATGGGCGGGCTGGAGAAAGTCGTATGTCTCAGGCGAAACCAGAAGTAAAGAACTTACAAAATCGCCTGATTCGAGTAGCGTTTTTGAAAATATTTTAGCAGATAAGGAGAACATCGAATCTAATTATGTACTCCATATAGGTAATCATTGTGCTGCGGTATTAAACAAATACCCTTACGTAAGCGGGCATATCTTGATTTTGCCAAAAAGGGCAGTTCCTGACCTCGCCAAATTAACTACTGAGGAAAGCACTGAGTTGTGGAGTATCATCAACGATTCCGTAAAAGCCATCACTGTTGCTTATGGGCCAGATGGAATGAACATCGGAATGAATATTGGGAGAGCGGCAGGGGCTAGTATCCCTGAACATCTGCACGTCCACTGTTTACCACGGTGGGAAGGAGATACAACCTTTCTAACTTCAGTTGCTGAAGCGAGAATGATACCTGAAACTCTTGATTCAAGTTTTAAAAGACTCAAACGAGCTTGGCCCATCCACTGATTGCTACATCATCAAAACTGGAATTACAATAGGGCAATGACAAATTCAGAGATACATGCAGATTCATTGCCAGCTGATCTAGACCCCAACTACGGGACTGGCGAATATCAGATTCCCAACAATGACAAAAGGAAATTAGCTGGGTATCTATATCTTCTATCAGGCATAGTTTTTGTTTCGCTATTCTTAATTTGCAAAAAATCTCCTCTTGTTAATGAGGGCTTCCTAATAGCGGGAATAGGAATTTGGCTTTTTGGTGTATATAACTTTCTAGCTGCAATTAAATGTGAGATCGACGAGAGGCAGGCATTGCAAATTGCTGAGGAAAAGCTTGGCTTTGACATAGGCCCTTGCTCAGCCCAGTTGATGTGGAGAGGGTTAAGAAGTCGACCCGTCTGGAGGATATTGGCGTATTCATCAGAGCTAATACCTAAGCAGAGAGCCGTCCTCTTAATTGATGCCCACAGCAAGGTAATTCATGAGGCAGTAGTAGAGGAAAATCCAGAAGACTGGGATTCCTCCACAAAACAAACTACGTAACCAAAATGAGGACTTGGGATGCTAATGTTGCGTAGGGTCTCAAGACTGGACGGTTTAAATGTTTGATGGGAATTTTCGAAAAGGTGTTGACAGGGTTTTAGATCCCGTAGGTGTTGCTCTCAGTAGGATTGGTATTTCAGCTAATGCACTGACAGGGTTAGGAATAATTATTGCTGGAATAGGGTCTGTTCTGATAGGTCAAGGCCGATTATTCTTGGGCTTTATCTTTCTAATTCTTACAGGTTTACCAGATGCCCTTGATGGTGCAGTTGCTAAAGCGAGCGGAACCTCATCTGTTAGAGGGGCATTTCTTGATTCAGTGAGCGATCGAATCACAGACATACTTTTATTCTGCGGGATCGCTTGGTATTTAGCCTCTAACGAACCAGGGCGAATAATGATGCTTCCTGTGGCAGTAATGGGCGCTGCCATGCTTATTTCGTATCAACGAGCTAAAGCTGAATCACTTGGGTTTGATGCCAAAGGAGGCATTATGGAGCGAGCTGAGAGATTCATTGTTCTCGCTTTGGGATTATTAATTAATAACATATTGATACCTGTTCTTTGGGTAATGCTTATCCTCACAATTATTACGGCTATTCAACGTTTCATAAAGGTTTGGAAGCAGGCGACTGCGCAACTAAACCAGTCCCCTAAACCAAACACTCCTTAAGTGCTCAAAGAGAAGTTAGTCGTCTACGCTTATAAGTCAGTATCAAGCCTTATAAAGGTGATCCCTGACCGTTTTCTTGCAGTGCTTAGAAATGCATCAGCTAAAGCAGCTTTCAAATTTTCAGTTGATAAGAGGACTCTCGTTGAAAGTAATCTTGAGAGAGTTTATGAAGGGAAAATTACTAAATCAGAATTAAAACAAAAAGCGCAACTAGCGTTTCTTAGCTACGCTCAGTATTGGACAGACTCAGCAAAAATGCAGTCATTAACAGATCGTCAGATTGATTACGGCTTCACTGTTCAAGGGTTCGAGCATATAGAAGATGCCTGGTCTGAAGGACCGGGACCAATTCTGGCTCTGCCTCATCTAGGTGGCTGGGAATGGGCAGGGCGATGGTTGACATGCCGGCCTAACTTTGAAGTAACTGTTGTCGTTGAGCCACAGCAACCAGAAGAACTTTTCGAGTTTATGATCAGATATAGAGAATCATTTGGAATGAACGTCATTCCATTGGGTCCAAATGCTGGTAAGAAAGTGATAAAAGCAATTAGAAACAATCATGTAGTATGTCTCTTATGTGACCGAGATATTGAAGGGAATGGAGTCAGCGTTGATTTTTTTGGGGAAGAAACAACTATTCCAGGTGGCCCGGCTACGTTATCAATAAGAACTGGTGCCAAGATCATACCAGTAGCTGTTTATCAAAGAGCTAACTCCCATCACGCTATCGTTAAATCGCCGATTGATTCAAAAAGAAGAGGGAGCCTGAGGGAGGATGTAGCTCGGGTTTCTCAAGAAATTGTTAGATCATTCGAAGAATTAATCCGCCTTGAACCAGAACAATGGCACCTCATGTCACCTAACTGGCCGAGCGATGAAAGACTAATAAATCAGCATCGAAGGAAATAATTAGCTCAGCAAAGGAAATAGCTGGAAAATCGGCTACGAATAGAGTATGCGAGTTGGAATGATAAGCCCTTATAGCCTCACTGTTCCTGGTGGGGTGCAAAATCAAATACTTGCTCTTGCCAAATCAATTCGAAGGCTTGGCACGGATGTAAGGGTCTTGGGTCCTTGCGATGGCCCTCCCCCAGATACTGGAATTACTCCTCTAGGGAATAGCTTACCTACAGCAACAAATGGCTCTATCGCCCCGTTGGCCCCAGATGCAGCTGCTCAATTAAGAGTTATTCGAGCATTACGCGATGAACAGTTTGACGTTTTGCATGTCCACGAACCGCTCGCTCCCGGTCCAACGATCACCTCAATCGTTCTCAAACAAAGCCCTATAGTGGCCACTTACCATCGATCGGGGCATTCAAAGTTTTATGATTACTTTAATCGCCCTGCGCGATGGGTAGCTTCTCGCGTCGAAATCAATTGTGCTGTCTCAGAGGAAGCTGCCAAGACGGCAAAGGATGCTCTTGGGGGAAATTATGAAATACTATTTAATGGAATTGACTTAGATCTGTATCAGGGTGATAAGGAAAAGAATCAAACTCCAACAATCCTCTTTATTGGTCGACATGAGCCACGTAAGGGGTTGAAGATTCTTCTTGAAGCACTCCGATATCTCCCGGACAATGTGCGTCTTTGGATAGCATCTGAAGGTCCCGAGACTAATCGTTTAAAAGAAGAGAACGCAAACGATGATCGTATTGTATGGCTCGGCACAATCTCCGATGTCGAAAAGGTTAAGAGACTTCAAGAGTGTTCGGTGCTGTGCGCCCCTTCACTTGGTGGTGAATCGTTTGGAATCGTTCTATTGGAGGCTATGGCTGCCAAAACTCCTATTGTTGCGAGCTCGATACCTGGGTATATCAAACTTGCTCGCGGAGGGAAAGATGCTTTACTTCCCAATCCAGGGGACCCAATAGCGTTGTCAGATGGACTACGATCAGTACTCTTCGGTGAAAATATTGCTAAAACGCTATCAAAATCTGGCAGAGAAAGAGCAGAACAGTTTTCTATGGATGAGCTAGCAAAGCGATATCAGAAGATATACGAAAGGGCCCTTATTGCAAGTCCTGCTGCGCCATTGATCAAAAGAGGCCGTTATTTTAGTTCTGGTTTAATGAACTACAATGAAGATAAAAGACAGTGAAGTAATATCGTCAATAGAAAAAATTCGTTATGCTAGATACAAGCTAAAGGAGCCTTTATGGGTTTAATAATCGTATTGATAATTGTTGGGTTGCTCGTAATATTTTCTATCCTGCAATACAACGGTCTAGTAAGATCCCGAAACGGAACTGAAAATGCCTGGTCGCAGATAGATGTGCAATTGCGCAGACGCTACGACCTAATTCCTAATTTAGTGAATACTGTTAAGGGTTATGCAGAGCATGAACGTGAAACCTTTGAAGCTGTAACTCAAGCTAGAACTGCTGCAATGGCAGGACAAACTGTAGGTGAGCAAGCTCAGAACGAGAATATGCTCAGTGGGGCTCTTAAATCTCTATTTGCTGTGGCGGAAGCTTACCCCGATCTAAAAGCAAATGAAAACTTCCTTCAGCTACAGGAAGAGTTAGTAAGTACCGAGAGCCGAATAGCTTTTGCCCGTCAGCATTACAACGATACTGTCTTGGGTTATAACAACAAAATAGAAACTTTTCCATCCAATCTGATAGCAGGAACCTTTAAATTTGAGCAGGCCGAATTCTTTGAAACGGAAGATGAGGCTACTGGTCCGGTTGAGGTCAATTTTTAATGCAGCCGCATGAAGCGGTCCGACGTTCCCTTAGTATTTTCCTAATTTGGTTTGTTATAGACAGTATTTTGCTCTCAATAACTCTATCGATTTTGGGCATAACAATCATTCTCGCAGTCCTCACTTCGGTAGTGTTTGCAATTGCTGCGAGCGTGTTCACTTACCGAGGGATGGAAATAAAAATCATTAAAAAAATAAATGCGAAAGGTATGGAGATCGGGTCATATCCTAAATTCGAAAATCTAGTTTCAGGACTATGCATAGCCCATGGGTTTAGGCATCCAAACCTTTTCATCGTCGCTGATTCAGCGCCGAATATGATGATGGTAGGCAAAAATAGTTCACTTGGGAATCTGATCGTCACTACCGGATTGCTTGAGCAATTGAACAGGGTTGAATTAGAGGGTCTGATAACTCACGAATTAAGTAGGACAAGGAACAGGTTAGCTTTTCTGGATAGCACAACTGCCATCCTTGTGGCGAGGCCTCTTTACTTCATACCAGCGCTTGTTAACTGGGTGGCTACAAAGATCTTTGCTTCATGGGCCGTAGCTGAAACAGACCTTCAAGCTGTCGGACTCACCAGATACCCAACGGCTCTTGCTAGCGCATTGAAAAGTTTGGATACTGATGGAAGAGAACTGAAAATAAACCCAATGTTCTGCAGGCACCTATGGATAAATCCGCCAGTTGATGCACTCATTAGCGCCAGCTTCACTACAAGCGATCGAATAGCTGCGCTATCAGAACTGTGAACTCAATCACAACCAAAAAGAAACACAAGTTATGAAATGCCGGTAACATCGTACTATGACGAATAGTGAAACAAACTCTCAAAAAACAGGAACTGTAAGGGTAAAACGCGGATTAGCTGAGATGTTAAAGGGTGGTGTGATTATGGATGTGGTTACACCTGATCAGGCCAAGATAGCCGAAGATGCTGGCGCAGTAGCGGTCATGGCGCTAGAGCGTGTACCTGCTGATATCCGAGCAGATGGTGGTATCGCAAGAATGAGTGATCCTGAGATGGTTGAAGGCATACAATCAGTCGTGACAATACCAGTTATGGCAAAAGCAAGAATTGGGCATTTCGTCGAAGCGCAGATACTCGAGGCGCTAGGCGTTGATTATGTAGATGAATCTGAAGTACTAACCCCCGCTGATGAAAAACATCACATAGACAAGTGGGCGTTCACAGTCCCATTCGTGTGTGGGGCAACAAACCTTGGAGAAGCATTAAGGAGGATTTCCGAAGGTGCATGCATGATCAGAAGTAAAGGTGAGGCTGGAACCGGAAATGTGATTCAAGCCGTACGTCATCTACGGACCATTCTTGGAGACATAAAGAAAATTGGCCAAGCTGACTCAGCCGAACTTTATGATTGGGCTAAGAGACTCCAAGCACCGGTTCAGTTAGTGGAAGAAGTAGCTGAAACAGGCCTGTTGCCTGTCCCGATGTTTTGCGCAGGTGGAATCGCTACGCCTGCCGATGCCGCTTTGGTTATGCAACTTGGAGCTCAAGCAGTATTCGTGGGATCTGGTATTTTTAAATCAGAAAATCCTGAACCAAGGGCAAGAGCAATAGTTGAAGCAACTACGAATTATGCTAATCCGGAAATCCTAGCAAAAGTAAGTAAAGGACTTGGTGGGCCAATGACTGGTATAGGTATGGATGAGTTATCCATCAAACTAGAAGAGCGTGGTTGGTAAAAGTTGCAGGTAGGCGTTCTTGCTCTGCAAGGAGCCTTCGAAAGACATATCAAAACTTTCCAAAAAATTGGAGTCAATGCTCTACCTGTTAAATCTCCTGATGACTTAGAACAAGTAGATCGGCTTGTAATTCCTGGTGGAGAGTCAACGGCGATTTCAATGCTCTTAAATCTAAATTCCCTCCGGGCGCCTTTGCAAAAGAGGATCTCTGAGAAAATGCCGGTTTTTGGAACGTGTGCTGGAATGATAGTCCTTTCAAAAACAGTACTTGATGGGCGAGAAGATCAAATACCTCTTAACGCAATTGACATTACAGTCCGAAGGAATGCATTTGGTCGACAAATTGACTCTTTCGAATCAGAACTTGAAGTCAAAGGGTTAAATGAACCTTTCCCTGCAGTTTTTATACGAGCGCCAATAGTTGAGAGTGTAGGCAATAGCGTAGAAGTGTACGCAAGAGTCAATGGTCAAATCGTTCTTTGTGGAAATGATTCAACGCTAGTAACATCATTTCATCCAGAGCTTTCAGACGACAACAGAATTCATGAGATATTTCTCTCCATAGAGAGTAAAGATAGGTAAGGGCATACATGTCAGGTCACTCAAAATGGGCAACTATCAAGCATAAAAAAGGTGCTGCTGATAAGAAACGCGGAAAGTTATTTGCCAAACTTATAAAACAGGTAGAGGTTGCGGCGAGGCAAGGAGGCGGGGAGCTTGACTCAAACCCTACGTTGCGAACTATGTACCAGAAAGCGCGTGATAATTCAGTGCCACTTGACACTATAGAGCGTGCAATAAAACGTGGAACAGGTGAGTTAGAAGGTGTTAATTATGAAGACGTAGCCTACGAAGGCTATGCGCCTAACGGAGTGGCCTTATATATCGAAACCTTGACTGATAATAGAAACAGAACCGGCTCGGAGGTTAGGTCAACACTATCAAAACATGGAGGTTCCCTAGCTGAACCTGGTTCTGTAGCGTGGCAATTTGAAAGAAAAGGTGTGATAGTCCTTGAGAAAACGATAGACGAGGATTCAATTATGATTGTCGCTCTTGATAATGGGGCTGAAGATCTTCTAGACGAAGGGGATACGTGGCGACTTACTTGCGACCCTGTTGATCTAAATAATTTACGAGATGCGCTTGATGCCTCTGAAGTGCCTTCAATGTCAGCCGACTTGACTTTTCTTCCTACTCAAATTGTACCTCTCGAGGACTCTACATCGGCTAAGCAGGTTTTGGCCTTAATCGATCTACTTGATGAACTTGATGACGTTGATTCAGTGCATGCGAATTTTGATATACCTGACTCAGTCCTTCAGGAATTAGCTGGGTAAGGACAATCCACCGACTTTAGATAAAGAAACTCTATTATCGTACATATGTTCGTTTTAGGAATAGACCCGGGTCTATCACGCTGTGGTTACGGCGTTATCAATATTCAGAAAGCAAAAGAGAATGCTATAGCTGCAGGTGTGATTAGAACAGCTTCAGATGAAGAGACCTACAGGCGATTACACGAGATAAGAGATGAAATTCGGTCATTGATTTCTGAATACAAACCTGAAGTAGTTGCTATCGAAAGGGTTCTATTTCAACGAAATGTAAAAACTGCGATTTCTGTTAGTCAAGTAATTGGAGTCGTTATGGTTGAAGCTTTAGACTCTGGCTGCGAAATAGCTGAATACTCCCCAACGGAAGTTAAATTAGCAGTAGCTGGATACGGAGGCGCTGAAAAGAAAGAGATTCAAATAATGGTTAAAACACTACTTGGAATTAAAAGGGATTTAGATCCTGTAGATGCAGCGGATGCATTGGCAGTGGCATTATGTTACTCAGCAAATCGTTCTGTGGCGGTCCGATGACAATAGGGAGTCTTCGCGGTCAGATTACAGTCAAGGATAACGATGAGGTTATTCTTGATGTGGCTGGGGTAGGTTATCGGTTGAAAATTTCTGCCCCAACATATGAAACTATTCGAGTGGGCGCACATGAGACCCAGTTGTTTATATACCATCACTTCCGAGAGAACGAGCAAACCCTATATGGATTTACAACAAGATATGAATGCAGGCTTTTCGAGGCGTTAATCTCTGCGCATAAAATTGGTCCGGCATTGGGACTATCAATATTGTCAACCTATAACCCTGAGCAGCTAACAGATATCGTAGAGGAGCAGGATACTGATGCACTTTGTCTGGTCCCTGGGGTAGGAAAAACAACAGCTTCGAGATTGGTAATAGACTTAGAAGCAAAATTTAAAAGACTCTCAATGGACGCACGACAATTCTCAACAAAAATAGGTAGCGCAATCACCAAAGATGTGAGAGACGTAAGAGACGCACTCTCAGGGCTTGGTTACGAGGCAGAAGAAATCTATGCAGTGACAAAAGACCTTCCCATAGAAACTGATACCTCAGAGTTGATAAAGTTGGCCTTACAAAGACTTGCATCAAATTCAAAATGACAAAATAAAGAATTGATTATGAGAGACGAATTACTTTCCCCAGACGAATCGGAAGAAGACAATGATATTTCTAACGAGATAAGCCTGCATGACCTGCGCCCTAATTCATTGAACGATTTCGTTGGCCAGGCAGAACTGAAACAGCACCTTGAGATCATTCTTGGAGCGGCCCAAAGGAGAGGGAAGCCATCAGATCACCTTCTTTTTGCTGGTCCTCCAGGGCTGGGAAAGACGACTCTAGCCAATATTGTTGCTGGAGAAATGGGCGTAACGCTTCACAGCACTTCAGGGCCAGCTCTAGATCGGGCTGGTGACTTAGCTGCAATCCTCACCAAGTTAGAACCTGGTGATGTACTCTTCATTGACGAAATTCATCGGTTATCAAAGGCAGTTGAAGAAGTTTTATATCCGGCGATGGAGGATTTCCAGCTAGACATCGTTCTGGGAAAGGGACCTGCGGCTCGTTCAGTTCGTCTAGCGGTTGCTCCGTTTACGCTTGTAGCTGCAACCACAAGAACAGGTTTGATAACTGGTCCTCTCAGAGATAGATTCGGCCTTGTCGCTCGACTTGATTATTACACTGCAATAGATCTAGAAAAAATAGTTTCCAGGTCAGCAGGGATTATCAATATCCAAATTGATGACGCCGGTAGTTCTGAGATAGCAAGGAGATCTCGCGGAACCCCGCGAATTGCCAATAGATTATTGCGAAGGGTACGCGATTACGCTGAAATGAAAGCAAATGGGGTCGTGAACCAGTCCACTGCAAATGAAGGGCTCAAAGTTTTTGGAATTGACACAAAAGGCTTAGACAAGGTAGACCGATCTATCCTCAATGCACTTTGCAAACAATTCAACGGAGGGCCCGTTGGACTTTCTACACTCGCAATTAGTGTTTCAGAACCTACCGAAACTGTTGAAGATGTTTATGAGCCGTTTCTAATTCAGCAAGGTCTTCTAATGCGAACACCTAGAGGTCGAGTCGCTACAGATACTGCTTGGGAACATCTTAATTTGAAACCTCGATCGCACACAGATGCTAAAATCAAAAAAGATCTATTTTCGGCGCTTGAGGAATAGAAGAGCAAAATTTTGGATATTTCAAATTTCGACTACTCCTTGCCTAAAGATGCCATAGCGCAGGTTCCGTTAGCTCAAAGAGATGCATCAAAACTCCTTGTCGGATCAGACCCTCCCGCCCATATGTTTACAAGAGACCTGCCAAATCTCATAAAAGAAGGGGATGTTGTTGTGCTCAATGAGACCCGAGTTATGCCTTCGAGACTAAATCTCCGAAGAGTAACAGGTGGGGCAGTCGAAGTTCTAGTCCTGGAAGAGCATACCGATGGAAGGTGGGAAGCTCTTGTGCGTCCTAGTAGAAAAATTCAAGCTGGCGAAGAACTGGTTGATGCTACCGGAAAAAAAATATTAAGCGTCGAGGATACTACCGAAAGAGACTCAAGGCTCGTTCGCCCCATCTCAGGCAAAATGAGAGAAATATTTGATCAACATGGAGAAATCCCATTACCTCCATACATACAAGACAAAGAGATCGATTCGAGTAGATATCAAACTATCTTCGGGAAAAGTGAGAGTTCTGTAGCTGCGCCTACAGCGGGTCTTCACCTGACTGATAAAATCATCCAAGAATGTACAACCGCTGGAGCATCCATAGTCACTGTTGATTTAAGTGTAGGTATTGGGACATTTCGACCTATCTCAACCAGCTCTATCGATGATCATTTAATGCATTCTGAAAGCTATCATGTGAGTGCTGATACTTGGGAAATAATCCAAGCAGCGAAAAGGGTCGTTGCTGTAGGAACAACTGTAGTTCGAACCCTAGAATCTGTTGCCAAATCAGCGTGTTTAGAAGGAAAGACCGAACTGTATATAAAGCCTGGGTTCGAATTTGAAGTCGTTGATGCTTTGATGACTAATTTCCATTTACCCAAATCAAGCCTCTTAGTAATGGTTGAAGCATTTATAGGAAAAGGTTGGAAAGGCCTTTACCATCTAGCTTTAGCGGAAGGATATAGATTCCTTTCCTTTGGTGACGCTATGTTCATCGAACGTGATCAGTGACCTCTGATAGAAAGATAAAATATATGAGATTAAAGAGTAAGCGATGACCCCAGAATTTCGTATTGAAGCTACTGATGGAAAAGCACGAGCTGGTGTTCTATCAATGCAAAGACACACTTTGGAAACCCCAACATTCATGCCCGTAGGAACAAGAGGTTCAGTCAGAACCATTACTTCCCTGGATCTTGAAGAACTAGGAGCTGATATTGTTCTTGGAAATACGTATCATTTAATGTTGCGCCCTGGTGAAAAACTTATTGAAGAATTTGGGGGTATCCATGGCTTTTCTAATTGGGACCGACTCGTGCTAACTGATTCAGGAGGCTATCAAGTTTTCTCGTTGGAGCCAGAGGTTGATGATAATGGAGTCACATTTAAATCAACATATGACGGGAGTATGCATCGTTTGACTCCAGAAAGAGCAGTAGACATTCAATTTGCTCTAGGGTCTGATATCCAAATGGTTCTTGATGTCTGCCCACCAATTCCTGCTGAAAAGAATATTGTTGAAATTGCTGTTAAGAGAACTCATATGTGGGCAGAAAAAGGACGAACCCACTTCCTCAACAAGATAAATAGTTTTGAAAATGAAAGAGCTCAATTCGGAATTGTTCAAGGTGGATTAGATCTTGAACTAAGACGAGTGTCAGCAGAACAAATCGTTGAAGTTGGTTTCGATGGATATGCAATTGGTGGTTTATCTGTAGGGGAGTCACGGCAAGAAATGATAGAACCGATGCGCATAAGTGTCGAAGGACTGCCCGAACAGCGCCCCAGATACTTCATGGGCTTAGGTGACCCAGCAGGACTCGCCGAGGCGATACATTGCGGAATCGACATGTTCGATTGCGTTTGGCCTACTAGGTTGGCTAGACACGGAACAGCGCTAACTATGCAAGGTCGCGTTAATCTTGGGGCTGCTAGATACGCAAAGAGTGATGACCCTATCGATCCCGATTTTATTACAAGTCCCGCATCGAAATGGTCTCGAGGCTACTTGCGTCATTTATTGTCAGTAGGTGAACCCGTAGCTGGCAGGCTCCTAACACTTCATAATCTTGCATGGACTATCGACTTCATGAGACGTGCCCGAGAATCGATAGAAGAAGGAAGTTTTGAGGACTTTAGAAATAAAACCCTTCAAATTTGGGGTTAATTGAGAAATGCTTTCATTCAACTAGCCACAACTGCTTCATCAGAAAATCCGGAATCCATGTTCTTTATAGGTAATTCTGTCTGCGCATATCAAATTATTGCTAAAGACCTCGGAACCCACGCAATGAGACGGTAGCATTTGGAACTGAACCTTAAAATTAGGAGATATAAATCTATGGGAATACTCTTCCTACCTATATTGCTTCTGCTCATGTATTTTATGATTCTGAGGCCACAGCAAAAACAGCGAAAACAGCAACAGCAAATGTTGACAACTCTTGACGTAGGTGATGATGTGATCCTCGAGTCAGGAATCTACGGAACTATTAGTGATCTTGACGGTGCTACTGTCTTTATCATGATTGCAGATGGCGTGGAAATTAAAGTAGCGAAAAGCAATGTTGCGAGGTTGATCTCATATGCTGACGACTCGGAACTAGACTAATTCCTTCATTAGGGGGTCAGGACAAGAGATGAAAAGACAAGTTCTTCTCCCTTTATTATCAATCCTCATTATCGTTGTTGGATCATTTGGATGGTCTATAGGCGCGGGTAATAGCATTCTGTTAGGACTAGACCTTGAAGGAGGGGCAGAAGTAGTTCTTGAACCCGTCGAAGACATAGAACTTAGTGGAGATGCCCTAGATGAAGCATTAGATAGAGCCGTTGAAATCATCCGAAATCGTGTTGATGGATTAGGTGTTGCCGAACCAGACATCACACGTCAATCAAACAGAATTGTTGTCCAACTACCCGGTGTGGAAGATCAGCAACGGGCCTTAGAAGTAGTAGGTCAGACAGCTGAGTTACGATTTAGGCCGGTTTGCGCAATACTACCTGCTGTGCCGATAAAATTAGATCAGTCAAATAGTCAAAACTCTGATGGAACAAATGATGGTCCAGTTGGAATTCTTCCGACAGATCAAGACGAATTGTCTATTGATGGGCCAGTTCAACAAGATTCGGAAACTATGGGCTTGACTCCAGACGGAATCGGCTGCGAAAATCTTGGTTTCGCTCCTGAAAAGGCTATAGAAATGGAGAATACCGAACCTGATGACGATGAAGCAGACGACCCCATTGTGCTTCCTCTCCTTGATTCAGAAGGTAATTCCTATCAACGACTACTATTAGGAAGAAGCATGCTGACAGGAGCTTCGCTTGAAACCGCAGATGCTAGTTTTGCTGGTTTCGAGTGGCAAGTCCTTCCTGTCTTTCGCGCTGGCACCGAAGGAATTGACCTATTCAATGCAGCAGCTAATGCATGTTTCAATCGAACTTCTAAATGTCAAACAGGACAATTAGCAATAGTACTTGATGGGATCATTGAATCGGCACCGACTGTTAATACGCCTTTCTTTGAACGTGACCAAATTGTTATAAGTGGAAATTTTGATCAAAATCGTGCCGAAGATACTGCTCTGGTGCTCAGGTATGGATCCCTTCCGTTAGAGTTCGGTGATCCTACCGATCCGACAAGTGGCAGTAGGGTGCGTCTCGTTTCTGCCACTCTTGGTCAAGATTCCCTAGACGCAGGAATCACGGCTGGACTGGTTGGGCTTGCAATTGTTGCTCTTTTTATGATCTCGTATTACAAGCTATTAGGACTTGCAGCAATGCTTTCTCTAGCAGTTTCCGGATCTATGCTATGGGTCATTCTTGCTTGGCTTTCAGAAACTCGTAGCCTGGCCCTCACATTAGCAGGAGTCGTTGGGCTGATCGTTTCTATAGGCACGTCGTTAGATTCCAATGTTGTCTACTTTGAGCACTTAAAGGAAGATATCAGGAATGGAAGAACTCTCCGCTCTGCAGTAGATCAATCCTTCCCCGTAGCGTTTAAAACAATCTTTTGGGCTAACTTAGCGTCCCTAATCGGAGCAGCAATTCTCTATTTCCTAACTGTGGGGTCTGTACGAGGTTTCGCTTTAATGCTTGGCCTAGCTTCCATACTTGACCTTATTGCCACCTATTTCTTCCTGAGGCCAGTTGTGAAGCTATTGGGTATGCAGAAAGTGATACAAGATCGAACATGGTTAAGTGGTTTACCAGCTTCTAGTGAGGAGGGATCGTGAATTTGCTCAGAAGAATGTATAGAAATGAAACGACGGTACCCTTCGCAAAGCTATGGAAACCCGTCGGAATTTGTTCTCTATTAATTTTAATTATTTCTGTAAGCAGTCTTGGATTCAGAGGGCTTAACCTTGGCCTTGAATTTGAAGGTGGAGGAGCGTGGGAATTACCAGCATCGGGAATCGAAGCTGAAGAGGTACGCGATGCCTTACGGCCTCTTGGAATAGCTGACGCTCGTATTCAAACAGGGGGAGATGTCCTACGAGTACGGACCGAACTATCTAAGGTTGCTCAATCTACTCTTGAAGAAGGGAAGAGTACAGACCCAATTGTCGCTCAAGTAACAGCTGTTTTGGCTAAGATTACTGGCCAACCTGAATCATCAATCAGTGTTTCAACTGCTGGCCCATCCTGGGGTGAAGAAATAACCCAAAAGGCTATCAATGCACTAATTGTCTTCTTTATAGTGATAGCACTCTACATAACAATTCGACTTCGGTGGGAAATGGCTGTGGGCGCTCTACTAGCAGTAGCGCATGATATCTTGATAACTGTTGGCCTATATGCGTTGTTTCAATTTGAGGTAACCCCGCCAACAGTGATCGCTTTTTTAACAATAATGGGGTATTCGCTCTACGATACTTTGGTTGTCTTTGACAAAGTCAGGGACAATGAACATCTAGTGACTGATTCTAAACTTACCTATACCTCTGTGGTCGAAAGAGCTCTGAATCAAGTTTTCATGAGGTCTGTGAATACAAGTATCACGTCAATTCTTCCGGTTGTTTCAGTTCTAATTGTTGGCTCCGGCATAATGGGGGCGGTAACACTCAGAGAATTTGCATTAGCGTTACTGATCGGCTTAATTATCGGGACGTTCTCTTCTCTTTTTGTGGCCTCACCGATAGCAACTGTCCTTCGGATCAGATTCGGTGACTCGGATTCGGATAGCAACAGGTCATACCGGTTAAGCGAAGCGGTACGCAAAAGGTCAAATAGTAACCAAGGGGCACCTTCAGTCCCCTCAAACCCAGCCATTCCTCCGAGGCCAAGAAAAAAACGTAAATAATTGCTATGCCGCTGTCGGAAGCAGAACTAAAAGATCTTATACACACAGTCCCCGATTTTCCGCGAAAAGGTGTTGAATTTAAAGACATATCGCCCCTTTTAGGAAATGCAAATGCATTTAATACGGTGATACGACGCATGGCTGAATTAGTTGCAATAGAAGATCCTGATTGCATCGCTGGAATCGAATCACGCGGTTTTATTTTCGGCGCAACACTTGCACATTCTCTTAATTTGGGCTTCGTCCCTATTCGAAAACAAGGAAAACTTCCAGGGAAGGTCATTGCTGAGAGTTATAGTTTGGAATATGGTGAATCCGCACTGGAGATACAAAATAACGCGATACATGCAGGCATGAAAGTCCTCATCGTTGATGATATTCTTGCAACTGGCGGAACAGCAGAATCCGCTGCAAAACTGGTGGAGCGCCTTGGTGGACAGGTAACAGGCTTTATTTTTCTCGCAACACTTGATTTTTTGAATGGAAGAAACAAGATAGAGAATTATAGGCATCATAATCTTTTGACTTACGACTGATCGCTGCCTGAGATAAGCTAAAGAAATGAGTCTGACTACAACCAAGATAAGTTTGTGGAATAGGGTTGAGGAAGACCCAACCGCAGAGCTCAACCGCGTTTTGGAACTCTTCTCCAGGAATCATGCTGATTCAACTACAGCATCCATAGAAAGAGCTTATTTAGAAGCTCAACAGGCGCATGATGGTCAAATCCGAAGATCTGGAGATGCCTACATAACTCACCCAGTTGCCGTAGCAGAGATCGTAGCATCACTCGGGCTTGATGAACCCACGATAATAGCTGCGTTACTTCATGACACACTCGAAGATACGGAAGAAGCCGTTGAACGCATACAGGAAGTCTTCGGAATTGAAGTGGCTTCCATTGTCGATGGAGTAACTAAATTAGAGCGTATTAAATTTGATACTAAAGAAGCCCAACAAGCTGCTTCAATGAGAAAAATGCTTGTTGCAGTTGCAAAGGATATTAGAGTTCTCTTAATTAAACTGGCCGACCGGCTACATAACATGAGAACAATCGCATCATTGCCTAAATGGAAGCAACAACGTATAGCAACTGAAACTCTCGATATCTATGCCCCCCTAGCTCACAGATTAGGTATGCAGGGACTCAAAAACGAACTTGAGGATCTTTCTTTTGCAGCATTGCACCCAAAGTGGTACGCCCAAATAGACCAGATGATAGCTGACCGAGCACCTGAAAGAGACCTTTATCTTTCACAGATCTTGGCAGATGTTAAATCACGACTTGATGAATTAATGGTAGGGGCAGAAGTGCATGGTAGGCCTAAACATTTCTGGAGCATCTACGAGAAGATGGTAATAAAAGGTAGAGAGTTCGACGAAATATACGATCTTATGGGAATTAGGGTAATAGTTGAATCAGTAAAGGATTGCTACGGGGCTCTTGGTTCAATTCATGCAACATGGCACCCTGTTCAAGGAAGATTTAAAGACTATATCGCAATGCCAAAATTCAATCTTTATCAATCGCTCCACACCACTGTGATAGGGCCACAAGGAAAACCACTTGAAGTCCAAATAAGAACACGGGATATGCATCACCGGGCCGAACATGGGGCTGCAGCTCACTTTAGTTACAAAGAGAAATCTGACCAGAGCGAATACATGTGGTTCTCGAGAATAGTTGATTGGCAAGAGGAAACCGAAGACCCTTTGGAGTTCATGACAAATCTAAAAATGGATCTAGATGAAGATGAGGTTTTCGTTTTTACGCCTAAAGGCGAAGTAGTAACTCTTGAATCGAAATCTACGCCTATAGATTTTGCATACACAATCCATACAGAGGTAGGGCACGCATGTAGAGGCGCCAGAGTAAATAAACGACTCGTCCCATTAGATACAGTGCTTCAGTCAGGAGATACCGTAGAAATCTTGATCAGTAATGCTCAAGATGCAGGGCCATCACAAGATTGGTTAAGGTTTGCGAAAACGCATAAAGCAGGATCTAAAATTCGGCAGTGGTTTACGCGAGAAAGAAGAGAAGATGCAATTGATGCAGGCAGGGAAGCGCTCGCTGAATGCCTAAGAAAAGAAGGATTACCAACTTTTAAGTTGCTTAAGAGCGAGACTCTTCAAGAAGTATGCGAAACACTCAATTATGCAGACTCAGAGGCACTCTATGCTGCTATAGGTGAACATAATGTAAACCCCAAAAGCATCGCAGGACGCTTCCGTGAAATTCTTGAGAAGTCGGGCTCCTCGCAAGGAATCCCATCCTCACTTCCGAGTCATCGAGAAAAAAAAGTTGGGAAAACAAAAAAGAAACGTGAGAATCAGGTGGGGGTCGTCGTAGAAGGCGTAGACGATGTGATGATAAGGCTTGCAAAATGTTGCACTCCCGTTCCACCCGATGAAATTATGGGTTTCGTTACAAGGGGCAGAGGAGTGTCGATACATCGAAGTGACTGCGCTAACGGTGTGGCTTTAGCTTCAGGGCATGCGAACCGGTTGATCGACGTTGAATGGGATGATAGAAGCGAAGGTACCTTTGCGGCATCAATCGAAGTCAAGGCATTTGATCGAACAAGACTTCTTGGGGACGTATCAACAGTTCTTTCAGATGCAAGAGTAAATATCATCTCTAGCTCTACTCGCACAGGGTCGGACAGAGTAAGTGTTATGAATTTTGAATTTGAATTAGGAGATGGGCGGCACTTAGATTGGCTTATAAGTCTCATTCGTCAAGTCGATGGGGTATATGACGCTTATCGAATATTACCTGGAAACAAAAAAGCGATACCGTTTCAGAAAGCAAAAAAATGACCATCACAAAGGAACAAATTCAAATCCACTCTCAAATTAGATATTTTCGTAAATATCCATGATGAAATTTGGAATCGTCTCGAGCGGCGGATACAAGATAAAAGAAGTTGACCGGTTCACGCGTAAATTTAATAAACTAGATACAAATAATTTGAAACAACGGTCTATCTCTAAACTTCAAAGAGCCAAATTTTCTCTAACCGAAAACCAAGGATACGACCCTCAAGAGGTAGATGACTATATAGACTCCATCCTGGATCACAGTATGATCAAATCGGAGTCTAAGCTTGGGAATGCGACATTATCATCACTTGGATCGCGCCTGAATTCAATACCCGATCCAACGATGATCACTAGTACACGATTGAGAGAACTTAAACCTCCAGTTGTTGAAGAAGTTGGGTACAGCATAGAAGAAGTAGATAAGTTCCTGAGTTTAGTAGCTGATACTCTTCAAATTTTTGAAGATTCGCCTGTTGAAGAAATTCAAAAGTTGAAAGCTGACCAATATAACCCTCAAGGGAAAGCCCCAAAATTACTTACTAGAGATCAAGTACGTTGGGCTTTATTCACAGTAAATGAGTCCTCGGGATATGATATTCTAGCAATTGATGGGGCTGTCAAGCGCCTATCGGACGCAATAGAGTTCCACTGGGGGAAAAGCGACTAAAGAAACAATTCGCTGACACTCTTTAATATCACCATAAAGACGATCGAACCTGTAGTCTTGCCACATGAGTAAATCACGCTATCAAGCCCCTAAAGGAACCCGAGATATTATGGTTCCTGAATCGAATAGAATCAGTTCAGTTCTAAAAGTTTTTGAAGATACTCTAAATTCCGGTGGCTATGGTCAGATTATCTCTCCGTTATTTGAAGAAATTGGTGTTTTCCAACGAATCGGAGGGAGTTCAGAGGTAGTTACCAAGGAAATGTTTGATTTCTATGATAAAGATCCTAAAAGCCCTCAGCACCTTGCCTTAAGACCTGAGTTGACAGCCAGTATCTGTCGAGCATTTGCGCAACACAGACCAGTTACCCCTTGGAAAGTTTGGTACCAAGGACCACAATTCAGGTACGAGAAACCACAAGCGGGGCGGTACAGGCAATTTCTGCAAGTTGGTGCGGAACTATTGGGAACCCCAGATCCTCATGCGGATATTGAGATAATCGCGATTGCTTCCAATTTTTTTCGAAAAATTGGATTATCAGGGATCAAGCTACTTCTCAACTCACTCGGGGACGCCAACAGCAGAAAAAGCTATAACAAAGCATTAGTTGAATACTTTGCCTCCAATCAAGAAGACCTAAGCGAACAGTCACAAGAAACGATGCTAAAAAACCCCTTACGAGTTCTAGACTCTAAGAGACAGGAAGATCAGGGAGTGATTGAAGGTGCGCCACTAATTACTGATTTCCTTAACTCTGATTCCGTAAATCATTTCCACATTGTGCAGGATGGACTTTCCCTTCTAGGTATCGATTATGAGTTGACTCCAAGATTAGTGCGTGGTTTGGATTACTATACGAAAACAACATTTGAATTCGTTGCACCCAATCTTGATTCTGCACAAAATGCTGTGGGCGGCGGCGGCCGCTACGATGGACTTGTCGAAGCACTCGGCGGACCACCAACAGAGGGTATTGGGTTTGCCATTGGAATTGAACGAACGCTGATGGCCTGCGAAGCAGAAAATATTCTCGACTCTTCTGTCCAAAGCCTCGAAGTCTTTATTGTAGATACCACTGGCGGGAAAGAAGCCCTTGTTCTATCAGAAGAGTTACGTCAAATAGGGATTCGAGTTGACAGAAGTTTTGATCAACGGTCAATGAAAGCCCAAATGAAGGCGGCTGACAGGTCAGGAGCTGAATTAGCAATCATTATAGGAACTGATGAACTCAATGAAAATCAGGTTACCCTTCGAGACTTAAGAGGTGAAGGAACTCAGACTGTTCTGGATCGCCAATCGCTATCAAAGAAATTACCGAAAATATTAGAGGAGACCAGAAAATGACAATGCGAACCCAATATTGCGGTGAACTCCGATCAAGTCATATAGGCTCAACAGTTACGGTTTGCGGATGGGTAGATACTCGTCGTGTTCATAGTGAGCATCTAGCTTTCATCGACCTTCGCGACCATACTGGAATAATCCAATGTGTGGTTGATGAAAAACTAGACCTTCGGTCTGAGTATGTTGTCTCTGTTACTGGAACGGTCCGATCACGCTTTGAAGGAAAAAGCAATGAAAAACTGTCCACTGGTGAAGTTGAATTAGGTGATTGCATCGTCGAACTATTATCGTCTGCAGAACCTCCGCCATTTCCTATGCATGAACGATCAGAAGTAGACGAGAATATTAGGCTTAGGCACCGCTACCTAGATCTAAGGAAATCACGGATGCAGCGAAACTTGAGAATTCGTGCTCAAGTGAATAGTGCAATTCGGAAAGCAATGGAAAAACAAGGATTTGTAGAAATAGAAACTCCTATGTTAATAGCTTCAACGCCTGAGGGAGCAAGAGATTTCGTTGTTCCCTCAAGACTTCACCCAACTAATTTCTACGCATTGCCTCAAAGTCCACAAATATTTAAACAACTATGCATGGTCGGGGGCTTTGATAAATATTACCAAATCGCTCGTTGCCTGCGAGATGAAGACCTCAGAGCTGATAGGCAATTTGAGTTCATGCAATTAGATATGGAAGCAAGCTTCGTAACCCAAGATGATGTTCTGTCCTTTGTCTCTGAAGCTATCAAAGACTCCGCAGAGACGATCACAGGCGAAAGACCTGGAGAGATTCCTAGAATGACATGGATTGAAGCAATGGAACGTTTTGGATCAGATAAACCCGACACAAGATTTGGAATGGAACTTATAGAGCTTTCCAGTATTTTTGAAAATACAGAAGCTAACGTCTTCAAGGTTGACTGCGTTAAAGGCATTCTCTACTCCCAAGGGGCAGAGATACTCGGACGAAATGCAATTGATGCACTAACTGAAAAGTGTCAGAGTTGGGGAGCTAAAGGCCTTGCTTGGTTTAGGGTTGGTGAGGGTTCATCGTTAGACGGTGCTCTCACTAAGTTCATGTCAGAAGAGGAAATAACACAACTCACAGCAACAATGGGCGCCAAAGAGGGAGACATGGTTTTTGTGATTGCTGATCAAAGAAGAACAGTCAATCACATTTTGGGATTGCTTAGACTGGAACTAGCTCGACCTCCAGTAGGAGAGGGTGGATTGAATTTCTTGTGGATTACGGAGTTCCCTTTATTCGAATCTGTCACGGATTCAGGTGAACCTATACCCGCTCATCACCCCTTTACGATGCCTCATCCCGACGACTTAGGCATGCTTGATGAAGCTTCAGGAGAAGATTACCTTTCAATACGTTCTCAAGCTTATGATCTTGTACTAAATGGGTGGGAATTAGGGTCAGGAAGTGTAAGGATTCATAAAAAAGATATACAAGCAAAAATTTTTCACTTGTTAGGTATCCAAGACGACGAAGCGCAACAGAAATTCGGATTTTTACTCGATGCATTTAAATATGGTGCACCACCACACGCTGGGTTTGCTTTTGGAATTGATCGTTTAGTGGCTCTGTTAGCTGGAGAAGAAAATATTCGCGAAGTCATTGCTTTCCCCAAGACTCAATCCGGTAGCGACCCGCTAACCAATGCTCCAACTCCACTTGACGACGGCCATCTAGAGGAGTTGGGTTTAAGGTTGGCCCCAGATATGTCTTGAATCAGCTAGTCGCATTTGATGGAGTAAGAAGGTAAATACCCTCTGCGACTTTTTCAAATGTTCCTTCTGTCCCGAATGCGAGACCAGAGAAGAAATCTACGATTCTTCGTCCAATGTCTTTATCTTCAGTTGTTAAATTAATTATCGTGGGGAATCCATCTTTGTAGCTGATAGCAGGTGGCATAACATCTTCAAAACTTGTTACATCAAAGCGGTTTGATTCAAGAGAACTCATAGGAAGAGAATACCTTAAGAAACCAAATGTGTCTGCCACATCTCCAAAGGTCATATGATTCAGGTACTCAAATGAGAGAACTATCTAAACCATAATTATTGCCCATTCAACACAGAACTGGCTTGTAAAGGGCCCTAATTTAGGTAAAATAGAAATATGTTTAAGAGAATCATATGGATCGCAGCAGGATTCGGGGCTGGGTTAAGTTCATCTTTTTGGGTGAAAAGAGTCGTAAAAAAACACGCAGTAGATTACACCACCTCTGCAGCTACAAATTTCCTGGCAAATAGCGTCAAAGTCACGAAGACAACTCTTTCAGATGCGGCTGTTGAGAGCAAACGAATCGCTTCAAAGTACCAAGATAGAATACCCAGTAGACTCGGCCAGAAGTCACGAGATAGTCTCCTTATCCTCAACGATTAGAAGCACTGACTAGAACTAACGCAAAAATAGCGCAACAATGCATTGGCATAAAATTATGCGCAGTTAATGCACTGTAGGATTGAATTAATGAAAGCTAGAGAACTTAGAAGCGCGTTTACCACTTTTTTTGAGAAACGGAATCATGTTGTCATCCCTTCATCAAGTCTGATACCACATGATGACACGATCCTTTTTACCAATGCAGGTATGGTTCCGTTTAAAAACTACTTTCTTGGTATCGAAAAACCATCATACAAACGTGCAACAACAGTTCAGAAGTGTGTAAGAGCGGGTGGAAAGCATAATGATCTAGACGAAGTCGGTCGAACTAGTAGGCACCTGACATTCTTTGAAATGATGGGAAATTTTAGTTTCGGCGATTACTTTAAAGAAGATGCTATTCCTCTTGCCTGGGAGTTTTTTACAGAAGTACTCAAATTGGACCCAGAAAGGCTGTGGGTAACAGTTCATCATTCAGATGAGGAAGCTGCCAAAATATGGGAGGACAAAGTAGGCGTGCCTCCTGAACGTATCCAAAGACTTGGTGAAGATAACTGGTGGAGGATGGCTGATACCGGCCCAAACGGCCCATGTTCAGAGATATTCTGGGATAAAGGTCAAGATTACGGGCCACCAGGAGGCCCCAAAAATCCTGCTTCAGATGAGAGATATGTTGAAATCTGGAATCTTGTTTTTATGCAATATGACCAGCAGACTGATGGTGAACAAATTCCGCTCCCCGAACCTTCAATTGATACTGGGGCAGGACTAGAGCGAGTGCTTTCAGTGATCCAGAATGTAGATGCAGTTTGGGAACTAGATGAATTCCAAAAGCTTCTTGAGTCGGCAGAAGAAATTACAGGGGTTTCAAGAGATTCAGATATTAATGCTCTCATATCACTACAAATTTTGGTTGATCATGCCAGATCAAGCACTTTCCTAATTAGCGATGGAGTGATACCGAGTAATGAAGATAGGGGCTATGTACTTCGGCGAATCGTGCGACGTGCTGTTCGACATGCCTACCTTCTTGGGGTGGACACGTCTGTAATGCCAGCACTAGCGGAAGCAGTGATCACATTGATGGATGATGCCTATGCAGATTTAGCTGAGAACCAATCGCTCATCAAAGATACGTTGCGGCGTGAGGAAGAAGGTTTCAGAAAAACTCTCTCTTCCGGAATGAAAATTCTAGAGAACCATCTATCGGAAATGGGGCACAATGATCAACTAAGTGGAGATATTGCTTTTCAGTTGCATGACACTTACGGATTCCCCATGGAATTAACTCAAGAAATAGCTGCCGAAAGAAATATCCAAATAGATATTGCGCAATTCGATATAGCTATGAACCTTCAAAAGAACAGAGGGAAAGCTGATACGTCGATAAAGGGAAGTTCAAATAACTTAGCGCCACAACTTCAAAAGGTAATTGAAAAATTTCCGGAAACTGCTTTCGAAGGTTATAGCAGTTGGGAAAGCCACTCTGAAGTTTTGTTTATGGATGACAATTTTGTGGTTCTTGACCGTACACCTTTTTATGCGGAAGCAGGGGGCCAGGTAGGAGATGCTGGAACCCTTACCGGGAAAGGAGGAACTCTAAAAATCAAGGACACAATCTCTTTGCCAAGCGGTCATTACCTTCACGCGATAGCAGAGGTTGAAGGGATTCTAAATGCTGGGGACCAAGTCAGTGCTAAGGTCGATGCCCGTAGACGACTTAGTATTCAGCGACATCATACCGGAACGCACCTTTTGCACTGGGCACTGAGGAGAGTGTTGGGGGAGCACGTTAAACAACAGGGATCATGGGTCGGCCCCGAACGTCTTCGATTTGACTTCAGTCATTTTGAGGCCCTCACTCAAGAAGAAATAGAAAAGATTGAAGACCTCGTCAACGAGGAGGTATTTTCTGGCTCAACCGTTCAGGTTATTGAAACCACAATGGAAGAAGCAAAAGCGTTAGGAGCACTAGCTTTTTTCGGCGATAAATATGGTAACGAAGTGCGAGTTCTTAAGGCTGGGGAACATTCTGTCGAACTATGTGGAGGAACGCATGTGCAAAATCTAAGTGATATTGGGCCGATGAAGATATTATCTGAAGGTTCTATCGGTTCAAATATCCGTCGGCTCGAAGCAGTTTCAGGATTAGGAGCTATTGATCTTATTCGTGAACAGCAAAAACTTATAGAACACGTGTCAGGCGATCTTGGTGTGCCATCCGCAAATCTTGCTGATGGAGTTTCCAAGAAAAATCGAGAAATAGATGAATTGACGCACGAATTGCAAGGGTTGCGGAAATCTCTTGTCCAAAGTTCACTTGGTGATCTCCTCAATCAGGCTGAAAATGGAATCATAGCTAAGCAGATTGACAACATCAGCCGCGAAGATCTCAAAGACTTAGTAAGTTCTCTCTGTCAAAAAGATAACATCAAGGCAGTCATTCTTGGGGTTGCACTTGAAAGAGGCGGAGTGGCGCTAGCAGCGGGAGTACCAAGTGGCTCTTCATTAGTTGCATCTGACTTGATAACTGAACCCACGAAGCTAATAAAAGGCGGGGGCGGTAAGGGAAAAGATTTTGCTATGGCAGGCGGAAAGGACAGCGGAGCCTTGAAGGAAGCTATCGAATTAGCCCGACAAAATGCGGAGTCAGGGTGAGAATTATCGGGCTTGACTTAGGTTCTAAAAGAATAGGAGTTGCCTTAAGTAATTCCGACTTAACTGTTGCAACACCATACGAAGTCATATATCGGACAGGAAAAATTGAACAAGATCACCTAGCTATTCTAAAGATCATAGACGAGTGGGAGATAGAAAGAATCATAGTGGGATTACCTCTTTCGCTAGATGGAACTTTTGGTCCTTCAGCTAAATCAATTAAGGCTGAGATAGAAGAACTTAAAGGCGTGACAGATGTACGTATTGAAACATTTGATGAGCGCTTCACAACTGTTACAGCCGAACAACTACTTATTGAACAAAACGTAAGACGGAAAAGAAGAAAAAGCCTCGTAGATATGGTGGCGGCCTCGATAATTCTACAAGGATGGATTGACTCCCTCAACAATTCTAGAACTGCATCAAATTTGGAATCATCAAATGAGTGAAGATAAAGAACAAACCGAAGGTTCAGACTCCCTTAATGATTCGGTTTATCCTGACTCTCCTTCCAGTAGCCCAGATCAACAAAGTCCTGAAACCCCGTATAAAAATTTTTTTTTAGGCGCACATGCTGAAACTAATGAATCTGGAGATCAGGAAGGTACAACTCCTAGAAACGTCTATCCACAAGATATTCCTCCTTGGTATGAGGACGAATATTATGATGATCGAGATTGGGAACGCCTTCCAAGAAGAACAAGCACAGCAATACGGTTCGGAGTATTCGTAGCTATCCTGCTACTTCTTTCTTTTACAACTTACAGTTTCGTTAAAGGTTGGGTAGATAACCAACTTGACCCACCTGGAGAACCAGGTATAGCGATAACAATAGAAATCCCTCAAGGAGCAACTGCAGATGATATTGCAAGAATCCTTGCTGAAAATGATGTCGTCGCTAATGCAACAGTCTTTCGTTACTACTTGAGATTCAAAAGTAGCTCTGATTTCCAAGCTGGTATTTACACTTTTCAATTAAATAGTTCAGTTTGGGATGTCAAAAACAGTTTGTTAGCTGGACCAATGGAAATTCCTGATGACAGATTTTTTGTGACCATCCCCGAAGGTCTTACTCTTGTAGAAATGCAAGAAACACTTCTCAACCAGTTACCCGACTTTAGTCCTGAAGAACTTAAGCAAGCTATTGAAAGTTCCGAAACTCCATCGAGTCTTGGATTCTCGTTGCGCTTCATTAAAGAAGGGATATTTTTCCCGGAAACATATGATATTGATGCAACATCACTTAACAATGAACAGAATCTTCTATCGAGAATGGTGGCACAGTTTGATATAGTCGCGACTGAAACTGGGCTCTCAAATCCTCCTACGAATTTAGGGGTAAGCCCTTATGAAATTTTAATTATCGCATCACTTATAGAAGAGGAAGCTGCATTAGAAGAAGAAAGAGCAAAAATAGCTAGAGTCATATACAACAGGTTAGAAAATAGTATTCCTCTGGGGATTGATGCCACCATAGTCTACGCACTTGGAGGAGATAGAGAGCTAACGCTCACTGACCTGGCAGTTGATTCTCCCTATAACACAAGGCTTGTGTCGGGCTTGCCACCAACTCCGATAAGTGCCCCTGGAAGGGCATCGATCGAAGCGGCCCTTGAGCCTGCCCAAGGCGATTGGATCTTTTATGTCCGAACAGACGAGTTTGGTATAGGATCGCATACTTTTGCCATCACACAAGAGGAGTTCAACGCGGCTGTTTCGATATGCGTAGAAAGAGACCTTGGCTGTGGTTAAGTTTCCTGAAAACAATGAACCTGAATTCATTGCTGCTGTTGTAGGCAAGCCAATAGCGCATTCACTCTCCCCACTCATACATAACACTGCATTTAAGCAAGAGAAATTAAATTGGATTTACCATGCAATAGAAGTCTCGGAAAATGAAATAAGTGAATGTATAGCTGCAGTCAGGGAAAAAAATATCCGCGGTTTATCTGTAACAATGCCTTTGAAAGAAGTCTTAATTCCCCATTTGGATGGTTTAACCGAGACCGCTAAAAAATTGAACGCAGTCAACTGCGTCTTTTGGGATGGAGATGACCTCATAGGTGATAATACGGATGGCGACGGTTTCGTCAACGCTTTGAAGTCGCAACTCAATGAACCGCTCACTGAAAAGACTCTAGCGATCGTTGGAGCTGGAGGTGCAGCCCGTTCTGTCATTTATAGTTTGGGAAAGAACTCGGCAAAAGAGATCATTGTTGTCAACAGAAGTAAGCAGAAAGCCGAGAAAGCTGCTTGCCTTGGAGGGCCTAATTCAAGAGTCGGTAATTATGAAGATCTTGCTGCATGCGATGTTATTGTGAACTCAACACCGCTTGGAATGACCGGCACAGTTACAGAAGGATTGCTACCAGTCCCAATTAAGTTTCTGTCTGCAAACCAATCTGTAATAGATCTTGTCTATAACCCCATTGAGACAGAGTTTCTTCGTCAGGCAAAACTTTTGGGTGCAGTAACTTTCTCAGGTTTGGGAATGTTGATACATCAGGCCCTTTTACAGTTTCAACGTTGGACAGGCAAGAATGCATCAATTCCAGATATTGAAAATATTGTTTCCAACGCAATTGATCAATAACACTTCTGAGGTTAACTCCCTGCAAAAGCTAATTTGGATGACTACTCTCATAGTATGAACATGAAAGCCATCAAAGTTGACCTAGCTGAGAGAAGTTACCCTGTTTTAGTAGGTGAAAACTGTTTGGGGGAAGTGGAAAGATATCTTCCTAGTTCAGCAAAAAGAGTCGCTATTGTTACACAAGAACAGATAGGTATTGATCTCCAAATAGAAAAGAACCACAAAGTTTTCACAATAGGAACAGGCGAGACCTCTAAATCTATAGATTCAGTAATTGCATTATGTCGCTCATGGGTTGACTGGGGGTTAACTCGTTCAGACATAGTCATTGGTTTGGGTGGAGGAATGGTTACTGATATTGCAGCTTTCGCTGCTTCGATCTATCACAGAGGCCTTGAGGTAATTAATGTTCCAACAACTTTGCTTGGGATGGTTGATGCCGCAATTGGAGGGAAAACGGGAGCCAACCTTCCTGAGGGGAAGAACTTAATTGGAACATTTTGGCAGCCGAAAGCCGTCATATGTGATGTTGACACGCTTCAAACTCTTCCAGAGCGAGAATGGAAATGCGGGTATGGGGAAGTCGCTAAATACCATTTCCTCGGTGCAGATGATATGAGGGGCTTTTCGCTGATTGACACAGTGATGGAGTGCGTCAAAGTCAAAACAAGGATTGTTGCTGAAGATGAGCGAGAGGCAGGAACACGAGCAATTCTTAATTATGGCCATACGTTAGCTCATGCGATTGAACTTGAAAATGGATTTGCGTTAGCTCATGGTGAGGCCGTAGCGGTGGGTATTCGTTATGCTGCCCAAGTTGCATTTCACATGGGCCGCATCGGAGAGGAGCGAGTTGCATATCACGAGGAAATCCTCAATCACTATGGCCTACAAATGAAGTTGGGGGAAAGGATTGATCCTCAAAGAGCTCTTTTGCTTTTCTCCAGGGATAAAAAGTCCAAGCCTGGGTTGTTCACATTTGTTTTAGATGGAGACTTAGGTGTAGAACCTGTGTCTTTTTACGATGGTAATATACTAGTGAAAGCTTTGGAGGTCGTTCAATGAATTCAATCTTGTTATTAATGGGGCCTAATCTCAACATGCTTGGAGAACGAGAGCCGGAAATTTACGGGTCAGAGACGATTCAAGAACACGTTAATGAAGCGAAAAGAGTTGCGGATGAATTTGGTTATGAATTAGCGCACTTCCAGTCAAATAATGAAGGAGACCTGGTAGATAGAATTCAGAAAGCTAGATCAAAGCATATGGGGATCATTATTAACCCCGGTGCGCTCACTCACTACGGGTGGTCAATTCATGATGCGTTGGTCGCATTCAACGGGGTGATCATTGAAATGCATTTATCCAACCCGAATCAACGAGAACCTTGGAGACATACTTCTGTTGTTGCCCCTGTTGCGGATGGGTCAATCGTTGGGTTTGGAATACATGGATATGAATTATCAATTAGAGCTTTGCACCAGATAATTGAAAAATAATGGGAAATGAACATGGGATGACATCTCGATCTCAAAGAGTTCTCAAAATTAGAAATTGGATTAACCAGTATGACTCTTGTTTTATAGCAACTGACACTTATGCAATCAGATGGTTAACGGGGTTCACAGGGTCGAACGGGTTATTGTTCCTAGATCAGAATCACATGACGTTGTTTACTGACTCAAGGTATGAAAATCAAGCAGCTATTGAGTTAGCGAGATTCGGTGCAAAATCCAATTGTGTTGTAGGTCCAAATCCAATGCGATCAATTGCCGATCTATCAAAAGGTAAAAATATTTTTATTGATAGCGAAAAGTGTTCTTGGGCAAAAAAAGAGGAGATTGAAAGCCAAATAGAAGGAGAAATCGTTGATGCACATGACTTCTGTTTCAGCTTGAGAGGGATAAAGGACAAGAGCGAAATAGATAAGATCAAAACTGCTGCTGAAATTACATGTCGAGCTCTAGATCGCTCCCTCGCTGAACTCGATGAACAAACAACCGAAAAGGAGTTAGCTGGAAAAATAGAGTATTACATGGCTCTAGAAGGAGCATCGAATGTGGCATACCCTCCAATAGTTGCAGCTGGTTCAAACAGTGCTCTTCCTCATGCACGTCCCACCGGACAACGTATCCTTACCCAAGATATTTTGCTTGTGGATATTGGAGCAAATTACAAAGGGTATTGTTCTGATATGACCAGAATGATTCCACTATCAACAATGAGTGCAGAACAAAAGCATGTTTCACAGATAGTGCTTGATGCTCAACGGAAAGCCATAGAAGCTATACGCCCGGGTATTATGGCAAAGGAAATTGATGGAATTTGCCGAGATGCATTAAATGATAAGGGTTTTGGTGACAGATTTCTACATGGAACTGGGCATGGTGTGGGTCTAGAGATTCATGAATTCCCAAGGATAAACAGCAGAAGCGAAGATTTAATTCAAGAAGGCATGGTTATTACAGTGGAACCCGGAATCTACTTGGAAGACTCATTTGGGATTCGTTGGGAAGATTTGTTTCTAGTAACAGACACTGGAGTTGAATACTTAACTAACTACGGGAAACTCACACAACTAGATGAAACTCAGGGTTAGAGTGGTAAATCGACAGTAAAGGATTTATACATGGCTTCCATATCTACAAATGATTTCAAAAATGGTTGGACAGTGATGGTAGACGGGAACTTAATGCAGATTGTTGAGTTTCAACATGTAAAGCCGGGTAAGGGGCCAGCATTCGTAAGGACAAAAATAAAAAACGTTAGAACCGGGTCTGTGATAGAAAAAACCTTCCGAGCTGGCGAATCACTAGAGCGTGTGAACATTGACAAGCGCGAGATGCAGTATCTATACAGGGATGGATCTGACCTTGTCTTTATGGATAACGAAACTTACGAACAAATTAATGTTTCCCCTGAAGCTGTTGGAGAGCTTCCAAATTACCTAATTGAGTCAAAAACCGCTGTCTTGCTCATGTTCGGAAGTGAAATTGTGGGAACAGAAATCTCGGCATCAGTAGAGTTAGTAATTGCTGAGACTGAGCCTGGTATACAAGGGGATAGAGTCTCCGGTGCAACAAAACCAGCTGTTCTTGAGACTGGTTTGACAGTCCAGGTTCCTTTATTTCTTGAGACTGGTGAAAAGATCAAAGTAGATACCCGAACAGGTTCTTATATGAGCAGAGCTTGAATATCAATAATATGGAATCTAATACCACAAGCGAACTTCCTGAAGATACACCAGACTACATCATTCAACGTCGCCATAGTAGAGAAACAGTGTTAGGGGTGATTTACGAATCGGAATCTAAGTCTAAGGATTTAGCTGATATGCCACATGAGATGCCAGTCCAACTTGATGGCCATGCTAAAGAGATACTTGACTCGCTTATAGATAACTTGGAAATAATTGATTCCCTTATTAGCAAGACTAGTCATAAGTGGGATATCGACCGAATGCCGCTCGTTGATCTAGCAATTTTGCGAATAGCTGTTCTCGAGATAAAAAACTTTGAATCTATTCCTGCTGCGGTAATTGTTAGTGAAGCGGTTGAATTAGCAACTAAATACTCTACCGAGGCCTCTAGCTCCTTTATCAACGGGGTGCTTGCAGGAATCTGCGCTTCTCTCCGCCCTGACGAGAAAGTAAATCAATAATGATTTTTTCTGCTTGCATGCTAAAGACTAGAAGTGGTGATAGTTTGTAGGAAACCGTAAATTGAGTCCGGTGAGGCTCGAACGGAGAAAGGTGCCGAGATGGCCGATCCAGAACGACCAGACACGCCCCTGCATGGGGGCGTTTTTTATGCTCGTTCTGAGATTATGAATGCTGATGGAGTGAGACGGGCTCTTTGGAGGATGTCTCATGAAATATTGGAACAGAATCGTGGTCTTTCGAATCTAGTACTTGTTGGTTTAGAGACTGGTGGAGTGCATTTAGCGCGTAAATTAGCTGAAAATCTTTTGGAAATTGAAAAGCAAGATGTGCCAGTCGGAACTTTAAATGTTGCCTTCTATCGAGATGACATCGGTATTCGTCAAGTTATTCCGGGAAATCCCACTGAATTGTCATTTGATTTGTCCTCCCAAATTGTTGTTTTAGTTGATGATGTGTTGTTCACGGGGAGAACAATTAGGGCTGCGATGGATGCAATAGTTGACTTTGGTCGTCCCGCAGCTGTACAACTGGCGGTAATGATTGATCGCGGTCACCGCGAGCTTCCAATTCGGCCTGATTATGTAGGGAAAAATGTTCCAACGAGAAGAGACGAAGTAGTTGATGTAACAGAAAGCGGCGTTCTTTTAGGCGTGATGGGTGGTGTTGATCCTTGACAGCTAAGCATATCCGAGGCATTGATGACTTAGGAAAGTCTGGAATTGAAGATATTCTGTCTTTGAGTGATCATTTCCATGAAGTAAACGCTCGCCGAATCCCCAAAGTGCCTGCGCTGAGGGGGAAAACTATTGCGTTATTGTTCTATGAAGATTCCACACGAACCAGATTGAGTTTCGAAACAGCTTCAAAACGACTTTCAGCAGACACATTGAATTTCAGTATTGCATCGTCCTCTGTGAAGAAAGGTGAAAGCCTTAGAGACACCATAGAAACGGTTTCCGCAATGGGAGTTGACGCAATAGTGGTAAGGCATGGGTCCTCGGGAGTTCCATGGTTGCTACCTCGTTGGACTGACGTAGCAATTATCAATGCAGGGGATGGTGCACACGAGCACCCTACTCAAGCTTTACTCGATTGCTACACCATAAGAAATCAAATAGGAAGCCTTGTTGGAAAGAAAATATCAATAGTTGGTGATGTTAGGCACTCCCGAGTTGCTCGATCTAATGTGAAAGCCTTTTTGGCTTTGGGGGCATCAGTTACCCTTGTTGCTCCTAAAACCTTAATGCCAGTAGAGGTGGAATCATGGGAGGTTGAGACCACAGATCAATTCGATTCAATAATTGGGGAATCAGATGTTCTCTATATGTTAAGAATGCAACTTGAGCGCCAGCAGAACTCTTTCGTTCCATCTCTCAGAGAATATGCAAATGAATACGGGCTTACGGAATCAAGAGCAAAAGAAATGAAGTCAGAATCTTTGATCATGCACCCTGGCCCAATGAATAGGGGAGTTGAGATTAGCGGCAACGTTCCAGAACTTTCTCAATCAGTCATAACTGATCAGGTAGCTAATGGGGTAATCATTAGGATGAGTGCTCTTTATCATCTTCTTGGGTCTGGGAGCGAAAATAATCTTGAAAGTTATGTCGATGAGTAAATTATTACTTAGTGGTGGCCGAGTCATAGATAAGTCCGGAGACCGCCTTGCTGATGTGTTGATAGGGCCCGACGGACGGATCGAGAAGATAGGTGTAGGTCTTGCAGGGGAAAATACACTTGATGTTAGCGGAAAGATAGTGTCATCAGGATTTGTTGATTTAAACGCTTATCTTGGCGAACCAGGAGACGAATTATCAGAGACAATTTCCTCTGGAACTAGAAGTGCAGTCAAAGGGGGTTACACGGCCCTTGTAGCGATGCCTAGTTCACATACCCTGAATGACAATGGAAACTCAGCTAGAGCACTAACGGAATTATATAAACGCGGATTATGTGAAGTCCTTGTGACTGGCTCGTCTACACTTCAAAGCGATGGACGAACCATGTCACCACTAGGAGAGATGTCTTCCAATGGGGTAGGACTTTTCGTAGTGCAGGGCCCTCCGTCCACTGACTTGCAAACTCTCAGGCGAATTATGGAATATTCCCAAAATTATGGGATCAAGTTACTATTCTCCGGATCGAATAATTTTCTCGCACCCGAGGGGGTAATGAACGAAGGAGTAGTTTCTTCTAAGTTGGGAATATCTGGAATCCCCAAAGTCTCTGAGCAGATCGAAGTCTTTCAAGTATGTCAGTTGGCATTATTGACAGGGGCAAATTTGCATTTTCAACAAATTTCAACGGCAAAATCTATAGAAATAATTTATGAAGCTAAAGCAAATGGGGCTTTAGTCACAAGTGAAATTTCACCCCATCATTTCTCTTTAGACGAGTCTCTAATAGAAAGTTTTGATTCACGTTATAAAATTCTGCCTCCGCTTAGGCCAATGGAAGAAATTGCCCGTATTAAAGAATTAATAGCATGGGTTGATGCCATTGCTACAGGGCATAGTCCATGTCAAGACCATATGAAAGATCAGGCGTTCTCCGATGCGCCATTTGGAACTATAGGATTGGAAACTTCTTTAGGCGCTTCAATTACTAATCTTGATATACCTATTGCCGAAATCCTAAGGCTGTTGTCTTGGTCTCCTGCGGAAATAGCCGGTATCGATGATAGTCACGGGGGTAATCTAATACCTGGTAGGCCAGCGAATCTTACTGTCTTTGATCCTGAAGCACTTTGGACTGTGCGTGGGAAACAGATGGCAAGCAACTGCTCAGTTACAGCCTTTGAAGGCATCGAATTGAAAGGTTTAGTGAGTCACACACTTATAGACGGAGAGCTAGTAGTTATTGATGGAGCAATTCAAGACAACGAAAGGTAAAGGTGATCAGAATTAACGGTTCAAAGTTAGTCTTAGCAGATGGAGCAGTATTTGAAGGATGCGAGATTGGTTATTCTCCACAAGAGAAATATGCGACAGGCGAAGTTGTTTTTAATACTGTGCATAGTGGTTATCAAGAAGTAATCACAGACCCATCCTATGCAGGACAAATCATCGCTTTTACTTATCCGCACATCGGTAATTATGGCGTCAATGAAATAGACAACGAAAGCAACCGTCCACGCTGTAGGGGCGTTATCGTTAGAGACCTCGCTCGTCGACATAGTAACTGGCGCGCATCAAATGATTTGAACTCCTTCCTCAAAGTGATGAAAATCCCTGGTATATCTGGGCTTGATACTCGAAGGCTAACGATGCACATTAGAGAGGTCGGTGCAATGCCTGCGGCTTTTGGAACTCTTACAACCGAAGAACTTCATGAAATCGCTAAGTCTGAACCGGGTACTTCAGGTATTGATTTAGTTTCGCAAGTCACGTGCAAAGAAACTTATGTAATAGAGGGAGACCGACGAGACAAGGTAATTGTCGCTATGGATTTTGGCATTAAGGCAACAATTATTAATCACTTAAAACGCTTAGGGGATGTTGTTATTGTTCCAGCGTCGACATCATCCGAAGAAATTCTATCATTAAAACCTGATGGTGTTTTTCTCTCCAATGGCCCAGGAGACCCAGAAGTGGTTCATGGTGTACCGCAGACTATAGCTGAGCTGATAGGGAAGATTCCTATATTTGGTATATGTCTGGGGCATCAGCTTTTGGGTCTAGCTGTGGGTGGCAGCATAAAAAAAATGGCGTTTGGTCACCATGGAGGAAATCACCCTGTGCAAAGCGTTGGTGACGGAGTAGTGGAAATCACAAGCCAAAACCATAATTTTGCGATAGACCCAGACTCTGTTGCAAAAGTTGCGGAGGTAACGCACGTGAACCTAAATGATGGAGTATGTCAAGGTATCCGGCTTTTGAGAGCTCCTGCTTTCAGCGTTCAACACCACCCTGAAGCAGGTCCCGGTCCGCATGATAGCTCTTACTTATTCAATGATTTTGCGAAACTAATGGAAGAGGCGGCGAACTTAAATGCCTAAGCGAACAGATATAAATAAAATCCTTTTAATTGGATCAGGGCCAATAGTTATCGGGCAGGCTTGCGAGTTTGACTATTCGGGGACACAAGCATGCCGTGTCTTGCGCGAAGAGGGGTACAAAGTTATTTTGGCAAACTCTAATCCAGCTACCATCATGACTGATCCTGATTTTGCTGATGCGACTTATATTGAACCTCTCACTGTAGAAGTTCTTTCAGAGATAATTCTTAAAGAACGACCCGATGCTCTGCTTCCTACGCTGGGTGGGCAAACTGCATTGAACTTAGCCATGGATTTAGAACGAGAAGGAATACTTGAGAAATATCAAGTTGAATTGATAGGAGCTGATGCCGAGGCAATCTCTACGGCTGAAGACCGAGCCAAATTTAAAGAAGCAATGATTGAGATTGGTTTGCCGGTTCCAATAAGTGGCGTGGCTCACACAATGGAAGAAGCTGGTAATATTATTGAAGAGCTAGGTTTACCAGTTATTGTCCGGCCAGCATACATTCTCGGCGGCAAAGGAACGGGTATTGCGGAGACAGCAGACCAATTTAGAACTCTTGCGAAAAATGGGCTCGCAGCTAGCCCAATAAGCGAGATTCTTATAGAGCAATCAATTAAGGGATGGAAAGAATTCGAACTCGAAGTGATGCGAGATAATGCGGATAATTGTGTCGTCGTGTGCGCAATCGAAAATTTTGACCCGATGGGTGTACATACAGGTGATTCAATAACAGTTGCTCCTACTCAAACCCTTTCAGATGTTGAGTACCAAATGTTGCGCAATGCCGCCTTTGCCTGCATGCGAAGAGTAGGAGTTGAAACTGGAGGGTCCAACGTACAATTCGCAGTAAATCCCGAGAATGGTGAGTACGTAATTATTGAGATGAATCCGCGTGTCAGTCGTTCTTCGGCGCTTGCTTCTAAAGCAACTGGTTTTCCAATTGCCAAAATAGCGACCAAGCTAGCGGTAGGTTACACGCTTAATGAGATTCCAAATGACATAACTAAAAAAACTCCCGCAAGTTTCGAACCGACGATTGACTATGTAGTTACTAAAATCCCTCGATGGGCATTTGAGAAATTTCCTGGGACAGAGAATATCCTAGGAACACAAATGCAGTCAGTTGGAGAGGTGATGTCTATCGGACGAACGTTTCCCGAATCTCTACAAAAGGCTTTAAGGTCCCTTGAATTGGGAAGGTTTGGGTTTAACGCCGACCCAGGAGAGAGAGATTTTGAGAATTTGAGTAGCGATCATTTATTGGAAATCGTATCCATCCCAACGCCAGACAGGCTATTCCAGATAGGGGAATTAATCCGAAGGGGAGTTTCGATAGAAGAAATTCATGATGTGACATATATTGATTTTTGGTTCCTTGACCAGTTGCAAATAATGGTGGAAGAGCGTGAGCATCTCGAAAATCTGACTATTGAATCAATTTCAAATGAAGATTTCCGAAGAGCGAAAAGACTTGGATTCAGCGATGACCAGCTCGCCTATATATGGAAAATTGATCCAAAAGAAATCAGGAAGGTGAGAGTCGCTAACGGAATTATTCCTGTATATAAAACAGTAGACACTTGTAGCGCAGAATTTGAGGCATATACGCCTTACCACTACTCAACCTATGAAGATACAACCGAAGTTGCGTCCTCATCGAAACCGAAAGTCGTGATACTGGGCTCAGGGCCAAACAGAATCGGGCAAGGAATTGAGTTTGATTATTGCTGTGTGCATGCCAGCTTTGCACTTAGCGAAGTGGGTTATGAGACTGTCATGATTAACTGCAACCCTGAAACTGTATCTACTGATTATGACACAAGCGACAGACTCTTTTTTGAGCCGTTAACAGAGGAGGATGTAAAGAACATCCTCGATGCTGAAACCGAATCAGCGAAAGCAGTGCAAGGACCAGGAATAGCAGGGATTATCGTTAGCTTGGGTGGTCAAACCCCGTTAAAACTCGCTTCAGCTCTGCCAAAGGAACTTGTAGTAGGCACTCCACCTGACTCAATTGACCTCGCAGAGGATAGGGAGAGATGGAATTCAGTTTGCAACCAACTTGAAATACCGCAACCGCCTGGCGGAACCGCAACCTCGTTTGAAGACGCTATGAAAGTTGTGGAGAGAGTTGGTTTCCCTGTCCTAGTCAGGCCCTCTTACGTGTTAGGGGGCAGAGCGATGAGTATCATTTATGACGAAGATCAACTCAAAAGCGCCATGCAAGAGTTAAGTGCATCTGGAAGTTTAGGTAAAGAAGGCGGGTTATCATCTCAACGTCCCGTGTTAATTGACCGTTTTCTAGAAGATGCCACGGAAGTAGATGTTGATGCGATACGTGATAGTTCAGGGGAAATAATTATTGGCGGAATCATGGAACATGTGGAAGAAGCTGGAGTTCACTCCGGTGATAGTGCCTGTGTTACACCACCTGTTAACCTTAGCGAAACTACTCTGGCTACTTTAAAACAATATTCAACTCTGATAGCTGAAAAATTGAGTGTTATTGGGTTAATAAACATCCAATTCGTAGTGAAACGTATTGGCGAATCAGAGACAGTTTTCGTTATTGAAGCGAACCCTCGAGCCTCACGAACTGTTCCATTTATCTCTAAAGCTACTGGAGTTCCTCTTGTTAAAATCGCTGCACGAGTAATGATGGGCGAAACATTAGAGATACTTCGAGATGTTGGATTACTAGATCAGCAAAAAACATTCATTCACACAGCGGTTAAGGAAGCAGTATTGCCTTTCAATAGATTCCCTAATACAGATGCGGTTCTTGGCCCTGAAATGCGTTCAACCGGTGAAGTGATGGGAATAGATGTAACCCCTGGATTGGCTTTTGTGAAGAGTCAATTAGCAGCAGGAATGTCTTTGCCAAAAGAAGGAACTGTTTTTTTATCAGTAGCGGATCGTGACAAAAAACAAGGCATTGATTCTGCAAAGTTATTCGCCCAATTAGGTTTTTCAATTGCAGCAACGGTCGGAACTGCTGCTGCACTCAGAGAAGCAGGTATTGAAGTATCAGATACTGTTGCAAAGTTAGGGGATGACAATGGGGTAACAGCTGTGGAATTGATTGAGTCCGGCGAAGTCCAATTAGTGATTAACTCCCCTCGTGGAAGGGGACCACGTGCAGATGGAGCGCATATCCGAAAAGTAGCAGCCGAAAGAGGAATACCTCTTCTGACGACCGCATCATCAGGGTTAGCTCTTGCGAAGGGGCTTGTTGATTGGAATGAGCACCCACTTGAGGTTAGGTCTCTTCAAGAATTTCACTCGGACGCGATAATTAATGGTAAATCTGATGATCAATGATGCTAAAAATATGAGTAGCGTTGAGCTAAATCCTTTGACTACTTGCATAGGCAAGGTGAATCTCAAGAATCCCATAATGTTGGCATCAGGGACAGCAGGACACGGGACTGAACTATCATCAGTAACAGATTTATCAGAGGTTGGGGCTCTAGTAGTCAAAAGTCTTTCACCATATGAATGGGAAGGGAACAACGCTCCTCGCCTTCATGAAACACCTAATGGAATGATTAACAGCATTGGATTACAGGGTCCTGGCCTGTCTCATTGGCTGGAACACACACTTCCTGAATTAATTGATCAAGAAATAACAGTAGTGCTTAGCATTTGGGGGAGAACGATTGAAGACTATGCGACAGCGGCAGATCTATGTTCCAAATTACCTACAGCCGTTAAAGCTGTAGAGCTAAATATCTCCTGTCCGAACATTGAAGATAGAGGGAAAATGTTCTCTCACTCCGCAAGTACTACATTAGAGGTAATTAAAGCGACCGATCAGATCAAGGCACCACGTTGGGCAAAATTAAGTCCAAATGTTACAAATCTCGTAGAGATCGCGTCTGCCGCTAGAGAAGCAGGAGCTGACGCAGTTACTCTGATCAACACTGTGATGGGGATGGTAATTGATACTGAAAAGGAAAGGCCGTTATTGGGTGCCGGAGGAGGTGGACTAAGCGGACCTGCAATCCGGCCTATAGCGATCCGCTCTGTCTTCGACGTTCATGCCGCAATGCCAGAGCTTCCGATCATTGGTGTAGGGGGGGTAGCTTCTGCTAGAGATGCAATTGAATTCTTTATGGCCGGCGCGACGGCTGTGCAAATTGGGTCTGCAAATTTTGCTGACCCAAGAATATCTAAAAAGGTCATCACGGATCTATCGAAGTGGTGCGAGGATAGGCAAGTAGAAAGTATCCAAACGATAAAGGGTGCTGCCCATAGAAACGAAATATAAAAGTAGAAATTGGAAATTATGGAAGAAGATATTGAGATCAAACCAGAAATAACGAATAAGCTCGCCATAGCGCTTGATGTTGATGATCTAGTAGTAGCTGTTCGCTTGGCTAGAGACTTGCACCCGTATTTTGGAGTAGCGAAAGTAGGGCTTGAACTATTTAGTGCAGCAGGGCCAGACATCATCGGAACATTGAAAGATATGGGATACAAAGTATTTCTTGATTTGAAACTGCACGATATACCAAACACCGTTGGGCGAGCGTCAAAGGTCTTAGGCTCGTTAGGTATTGATTATTTAACCCTTCACACAGCGGGGGGTGTGGAAATGTTGACGGCTGGAGTTGAGGGACTTGCAGAAGGAGCCAATAACGCAGAACTTGAAGTTCCGAAAGCTCTAGGCGTAACTATCCTTACCAGCCAAAAGGAAACGCCAAGTGATCTTATGGGAGAGAGATTTCTTCTTGCAAAATCATCGGGATGTAAAGGAATTGTCTGTTCTGCGAAAAATTTAGAAGAAGCTAATTCGATGATTCCTGAATTGACATTTGTTGTTCCCGGAATCAGGCCTAAAGGTGCAGAGCAGCATGATCAAGCCAACGTCGCCACGCCATTAACAGCGATTGATAACGGGGCGGACCTGCTTGTAATCGGCCGAGCAGTCACGGAAAATGTGGATCCAAGACGAGCAGCTCGAGAAATAATAATGGAAATTTCTCAAATATCACCAAAAAGTATTTAGTATTCACCTTTCTTCATAATGTGAGAATTATTATTTATATATGCCAGCTCCACCAAAACTTTCTGACGAACAGAGGCTTGCAGCATTAGAAAAAGCTGCAGAGGCCAGAAGGGTTAGAGCAGAGTTAAAAGCTCTAATCAAAATGGGGTCACTGACGCTAAGTGAAGTTCTGGAAAAGTCAGACTCAAATGAGATTATTAGCAGAACTAAAGTACTTGCTGTCCTTGAGTCCATGCCAAAAATAGGGAAAGTCAAAGCCCGGCGGATTATGAAACAGATCGGAATTGCAGAAAGCAGAAGACTTCGAGGGTTAGGCGATCAACAAAGAGCAGCGCTCGTCTCAGAGTTTAGTTAAAGCTTGCCATGGTTATCGTAGTCTCCGGCCCAGGAGGAGTTGGCAAAGGTACAATTGCTCAGCAACTTGTTGATTCAATGGATAACCTTTGGCTTTCAAAGAGTTGGACCACCCGTACTATCAGAAAAGGAGAGGATCCCAAAAGCTATTATTTTGCATCTAGAGAAGAATTTGAGTCAAGCATTGAAAGTGGTAATTTCCTAGAATGGACTGAATTCCATGGGAATCTCTACGGAACGCCATTACCTGATGCTCCCGATGGGGAGCATATCCTACTCGAAATTGATGTTCAGGGAGCTAAAGCTGTCGTTAGAAAGTCTATTCCGGCACTCCTTATATTTGTGGATGCTCCCTCTGTTGAGGCTCAGGCTACAAGACTGAGAGGAAGAGGGGATCCGGAAGAAGAAGTCCAACGAAGAATCCTCAGAGGCAAAAAAGAACGAGAGATAGCAAAGGAATTGGGGGCATATGTCATTATTAACGATGATGTCGAGCGTACAACTAAAGAAATACGAGCCCTCATAGAAAATTATGTCACTACATAACGAAATTAAGACTGCCCGAAATGCAATACTTGAGAGTAGTATTTCGGATCAATCTCGTTACTATTAGAAGTATCACTTCGCATGCACATAGCGATGGTTTGGAGAAAGAATGGCCACTGAAAATAATTCAATGATTTACCCTAAGATAGAGGGTCTACTTGAAAGATCTCTTAAACAAGGAGATGAAGATTCTCACTCAAAATTCCGCCTGGTGACGCTTGCTGCCCAGCGAGCTAGACAAATAAATGCATATAGAAACCAGTTAGATGGCGGACTTGGAAGTTCAGTGCCCCCTCAGGTACATGCAGAAGGCATTGCCAAGCCTTTATCGATAAGCTTTGAGGAAATTATACAAGACAAGGTTCTAGCGGGAGAGAAAAGAGAGCCAGAACCCGTCGCAGAAATAGAAGAAATATCTGAAATCAATGAACCTGAAGAAGAGGAAGAAGAAACCGAGTAATTGGTGAGGTCATGATGCTTTCTGATAAGAGGATTGTATTAGGCGTATCAGGCGGAATTGCAGCCTATAAATCTGTTGAGATTAGTCGGAGACTTGTTGACGCAGGGGCATTTGTGTCACCGGTTATGTCTTCAGCTGCGAAAAAGTTCATAGGGGAATTAACCCTGAGCGCTTTGGCTTCTGAACCAGTTAAAACGTCGTTATGGGAAGATGAAGACCCCATACCCCATACAACGCTAGGCCAGCAGGCTGACCTGATACTAGTGGCTCCAGCTACTGCAAAACTCATCGGTAATTATGCTGCTGGCATCTCAGGAGATCTCCTAACTGCCACGTTATTAGCGACCAAAGCTCCAGTGGTGCTTTGCCCCGCTATGCACACCGAAATGTGGGAGCACCAAGCTGTCCAAGATAATATCAATACGCTTAGGGAGAGAGGAGTGATCATCGTTGATCCAGAGGATGGCATTCTAGCTGGCGGTGACTTGGGCAAAGGAAGGTTAGCTGGGGTTGAAACAATTCTTTCCAACGTTGAACTAGTGCTTACGAAAAAAGATCTACTAAACCTAAAAATTCTTGTAACATCCGGAGGTACGAGAGAGCCTATTGACCCTGTTCGTTATATCACTAATAGGTCATCAGGAAAGCAGGGCTATGCCTTAGCGGAAGCAGCATTTATGCGAGGAGCTGATGTCACTCTTGTGACCTCAATGCCAGATTTTGCACCAGTAGGAGTGAAAGTTCTATGCGCTGAAACTGCTCAAGAAATGAATGATGTTGTCATGCGGAACCAAGAGGATTTCGACATAGTAATTATGGCTGCTGCCATAGCTGATTTTCGCCCCGAGCTGATCTCTGAACAAAAGATTAAAAAAATAAAAGGTTCAACAGATCTTAAATTGATAAATACGCACGACTTCCTTGTTGACTTAGGGAAAGGGAAAAGACCCAGTCAAACGATTGTAGGGTTTGCTGCTGAGACAGAAGATCTTGAAAGTAATGCAATGGAGAAGTTAAAGAGAAAGCATCTTGATTTGATTGTAGCTAATAATGTTTCACTCCCCGGAGTTGGATTTTCGTACGACACGAACGAGGTAACAATAATCAGTGAAGATTCGAAATGGACTGTTCCATTATCAGATAAACGTATAATTGCCGACGGGATTCTAGACGCAATATTAGAGATTAGATAGGGCTATGTTCTACCAAAGAGATAAGATAAAAAAATGAATAACGCCTTTACATTCACATCAGAGTCTGTAACGGAGGGTCACCCTGACAAAATGGCCGATCAGATTTCTGATTCTATTCTTGATGCGCTTCTAGATAAGGATCCCATGAGCCGAGTTGCATGTGAAACTCTAGTAACTACAGGGATGGCTCTGGTAACAGGCGAGATTACAACCGAAGAAGCTTACGTGGATATACCTGGAATCGTTCGGGATACGATCTGCAAAATAGGTTACGATAAGCCATCTTTTGGATTTGACGGTAATACATGCGGGGTGATGATCGCTATTGATGAACAATCCAGCGATATTGCTGATGGTGTGAATAAGTCGGTAGAAGCCAGAAGTGGGACAGACAAAGATGAATGGGATTTGTTCGGGGCAGGCGATCAAGGGCTCATGTTTGGTTACGCTACTAATGAGTCGCCAAATTTTATGCCTCAACCTCTAGATATTGCGCACAAACTAGCTAAACAACTAACTGAGATAAGACGCAGCGGGGTAGTGCCATATCTTAGGCCGGATGGGAAAACACAGGTCACCATTGATTATGAGGGAGGGAAGCCTGTCCGTTTAAGGAACGTGGTCGTCTCAACACAACATAACGCTGGCATAGACCGGTCACACCAGATCGAACCTGATCTTATTGAACATGTTATCCGACCAATTATTCCAGAAGAATTTCAAGATAATGATTACGATGTTCACGTTAACCCATCAGGACGCTTTGTTATAGGTGGTCCCGTTGGAGACGCGGGACTAACTGGTCGAAAGATAATAGTTGATACTTATGGGGGTATGGCCCGGCATGGCGGTGGAGCATTCTCAGGCAAAGACCCATCTAAAGTAGATCGAAGCGCTGCATATGCAACTAGGTGGGTAGCAAAAAATATTGTCGCATCTGGTGCCGCCTCTCGTTGTGAAGTGCAGGTAGCGTATGCGATTGGAATTGCAAGACCAATGTCAGTCCTTGTTGAAACATTTGGAACTGAAACTGTCTCCCCTGATGCAATTTCCTCAGCAGTTCATGAGATCTTTGATCTTCGCCCTGCGGCAATTATTCATCAATTAGAACTTCGTCGACCTATCTACGCACAAACGGCTGCTTATGGCCATTTTGGTAGAGAGGAAGAAGGGTTTACCTGGGAACAATTAAATAAAGTTGATGAAATAAAGAGTGCCCTTAACATCTAATCTCCTCCTGAAATGCATCGCCTGTTGCGCTAGATTAATTTCTGTATGAATGACACCCGACAGCGGTTGAAGTTAGTCGTTAGAGTTATCCCCGACATTGATGGGGTAGCGCATGAGTTTGACTACGCAGTTCCGGATAGTTGGAATTTATCGGGCGAGAGTAATTATCTACAGGTTGGAACAATCGTCCGGTTCAAGTTCAAAAATCGAATAGTTCGCGGGTGGGTGATAGAAATTAATCCTCCAGATAAATTTAGCGAAGAATTAATTCCTTTAAAGAAGATAAGTGGAATAGGGCCAAACAAAGATGTTGTAGATCTAGCCAAATGGGCTTCGAATAACTGGTATGGCCCTGTAAGTAAATTTCTACGTATAGCAAGTCCTAAGTTGATGATAAGAGCTAGGCATAACTTTGACGCAAAGAAATCCAACGAACCAGAGATACAGGATCATGCAAAAATCGATTTATCCGACTCAAAAGTAATCGGAAGAGAGATTCCCCCTCTAGGAGATAGGTGGCCACTCATCCAAGAAACAATCGCTCATGGGAACTCGTTGATTTTAGTTCCATCAGTAAAACAAGCGCAGTTGCTTGTTGGGAGGTTGAAAAGTATCGGAGTTCGATCCGGGTTATACGGGAAAGACTGGCTTCTAGGGGTTCAAGGAGCAACTATTGTTGGAACCAGATCTGCAGCATTTGCGTCTATAAAGGATTTGGCAGCTATTTTAATGATTGATGAGCATGATGATGCCTACAGGAATGAGTCTGCACCAACTTGGAACGCCAGAGATGTAGTTCTACGAAGAGCAAAAGAAGGTGGTATTCCTCTTGTATTCACGTCTCCGATACTTACCCCTGAGGTCAGGAAAGAACTTAAACTCATTAGAACAGGGCATGATGACCTTCAATCGGGTTGGGGGAACATTCGTATTCTGGACCCTAGGAAATCTGATGAATCAAAGCCAGGGCTTTGGCCAAGTGAAGTTATAGATCAATTGAAGAATTCCGATAGGAGCATTGTAATTCTCAACCGTAAAGGAAGGTCGAAGCTTCTTGTATGTTCATCATGTGATGAGGTAGTGGTCTGTGCGGAATGCATGGCAAATATGAGTCAACCAAATGATGAGTATTTAATTTGTTCACAGAATCACAGAAGGCCGGTCGTTTGTTCATATTGTTTATCTACAAAGCTTAAAAACTTAAGAATCGGAATCACTAGAGCTAAAGATGAATTGCAGGCATTACTTCAGCAGGCCGTTCAAGAAATCCATTCAGATACTAATGATCTGAATCTGCATAAAAATAAATACCTTTTAGGAACCAATGCGGCTCTCCATAGGGTTGACTGGGCTGATGTCATCTTCTTCGCTGACTATGACCAAGAACTTTATGCAAGCGGTTATAGAAGTGAAGAAATCGCGCTCTCAAACCTAATTAGGGCTGTACGAATAACAAACGCAAGACCTAAATCAAGTGGGCAAGTCATCCTCCAAACACGCTCACAGAAAAATCAACTGATAGAAGTTATTAAATCAGGAGACTTCGACCGCTGGAACTCAATAAATAGTAATCGAAGGAAGTTATTGTCATTGCCTCCATACGGATCTATTGCTGAAGTATCTGGCCCCGGGGCAAAGGATTATGTTGAGCTAATTAACCTTGATGACCGCATTGAAGTTTTGGGCCCTTTGGAGGGATCCTGGTTAATTAAATCAAAATCGCATGGTTATCTTCTTAAAACTGTTGCAGGGGTCCCTAGACCCAAAGCACGAATTCGAATAGCCGTAAATGCGTAGTGACTTAGTGCCAGCCTTGTCTGCGCATCTCATAGAAAGCAATTGAGGCCGCAATTGAAACGTTTAGGGATCCGACCTTTCCCAATTGGGGAATAAATGTGATCAAATCGCAGAGTTCGAGTGCACGCTTACTTACTCCGCGATCTTCGTGACCTATTAGAAAGCAAATGTCGGTATTCAAAGCTGCATCATGGATGGCAATAGCGTCATGAGTTAGTTCTAAACCAACGACGCTGTAACCCTCTGATTGAGCGTTCTTAATTGCTTGTTCCACGTCAGGTGATTCAGCCCATTTGACATATCGATCAGTCCCTAAAGCCGTTTTTCTAGTTTTTGGATTGCTCGGAGTAGTAGATCCTGAAATGAACCATGCGAAATCAACTCTTTCAGCCGCAGCGCTGCGGATAATCGATCCGATGTTATAAGGGCCTTGCACACCGTCAATAATTATTCCAAGGCGGTTCGTACCTCGTTTCCGCCATTCTCTATGTAGTCTCTTTAAGTCAGTATTTGATAATTGTTCAGACACGGTGTTTAACCTCAAGAATCCTATATCCGCTAACGGACTTTAGTCTATGCGTCATCCAAGCTTCAGTCTCAAGCCACTTTTGGATGCTGTCTGCGCCAAGGTTTTTGTTGATCACTAGGTGCGCTGAACCCAAAGGATTTAGGCGGTTAAGCCAAGTAGTCAATAATTTTTTTAGATTATGTTTTCCGATTCGTACTGGAGGGTTTGAGTATATTAAGTCAAAATTTACATCATCTGGGACTTCGTCCGGCTTGCAAATTACAGTATTCTCCTGCTGCATATTGGTTTTTGCAAGTTCTATTGCTCTGTTGTTTACGTCTATTCCCCAAACTTTAGTGGTAGAAAATCTATGCTCTAAGTAAGCGGTAATGGGGCCATAGCCACAACCTAAATCAAGAATATTTTTTGGCTGTGAATCAGGTATGGGGGCATTCAGAAGGAGAAATTTAGTTCCGGGGTCTACTCGTTTCCAAGAGAACACGTTATTGCTTGTTCTTAAAGTTGTTGAGAAATCTGGAAGAGAAAGTTGCACTGAACCCTCTACTTGGTCTGAGGACGGGTCTTGTTCAAAATAATGTGCGTTACTTACCATTATCAAACAGTACAGCCTCTGCATGCTAGATATCCTGCTATATCCTAGAAGTATGGATTCTTACACAATCAGAGTTTTTGGTGACCCAGTTCTTAGGAAGATAGCCGAGGATGTCAAGAGCATTGATGGAGACCTCGTTTCTACATGTCAACGAATGCTTGACGCAATGTATCAGGCTCCAGGCATAGGTTTAGCTGCCCCTCAGGTTGGGATAAGTAAACGTTTTTTCGTCTATGACTATGGGAATGGGCCACAAGTCTTAATCAATCCCGTGATCCAAGAAAGCGATGGTGAATGGGAATTCGAAGAAGGTTGTCTTAGCGTGCCTGGCCTGTCGTGGAATATTATTCGGCCTAAGACTATTCTCATAACAGGGTATGACCTCGATGGAAACGATATTGCAATTGAGGCGGATGAGTTAGAGTCAAGGCTTTACCAACATGAAATGGATCACCTAGATGGGAAATTGCTCCTTGAGTATCTAGACAACGAACAGAAGTTGGAAGCAAAAAAAATTCTTCGAAAGAGAATAATGGATGAAGAGCAAAGTCCTATTGCTGGTTTATCTGGATTTAGTAGTGATTCCTGAACTTCCTCTTGGGCCTAAGAAGATTGCTTATCTCGGAACTCCAGATATTGCGGTTGCCCCACTGAAGTCGCTCCACCAGTTGGGTCTTGATATCTCGATAGTTGTGACTGGGGAAGACAAAAGAAGGGGAAGAGGAGGCAAAACGGCACCTAGCCCAGTCAAAGTAGAGAGCGAGAGGTTGGGTTTATCTGTAGTGCATGACCTTGCATCTCTATCAAGCGTGAATGTTGATTTGGGTGTTGTTGTAGCTTTCGGGCAGATAATTCCAGAGAGTATCCTAAAGCGAGTACCAATGGTAAACCTGCATTTTTCGCTACTTCCAAAGTGGCGTGGTGCAGCCCCTGTTGAAAGAGCGATTCTGGCCGGAGAGTCCTTAACAGGTGTTTGCATAATGCGAGTAGAAAAAGACTTAGATACAGGAGGGATATATAGGAAAGAAATAATTCCGCTAGATGCTGATAAGCCTCTCAACGTAATACGAAATGAGTTATGTGAAAAGGGTACCGAACTACTCGTAGATTGCTTTAGAACTGGGTTTGGTACTCCCTTGCCTCAAAGCGGCGAAGCGAGTTATGCCAACAAGATAAAACCCGATGAGCATCGCATTCGGTGGAGTCAAAGTGCTGAGGAGATAGGCAGAGTAATTCGTTTGGAAAATGCTTGGACCTTGTTAAACGGGAAAAGACTGCACATTCTTGAGGCAAAAATTGACATGACAGGTAGGCAAGAGCCCGGATTACTAAAAGGCACTCATGTGGGGACAGGCAAAGGGAACTTAGACCTGATCACTGTAAAACCTGAAGGACGAAAAGAAATTTCTGCAAAAGATTGGATCAATGGCATACGGATCTCAGTTGATACAAGGTTAGGCGAATGACTCAGGAAGCTGGTGTTGAAGCGCGTGAAATAGCAATCCAATGCCTCTACCGAATTGATGAAACACGAAGCTTTGCAAATATTATTCTTCCCAAAATGCTTGAAGAAAGTTCTTTGGAGCGGCGAGATAGGAATCTAATCACTGAAATTGTCTATGGGGCCACGAGAATGAGGAAATCATTAGATTGGATTATTGACCGATATCTAAGTATCCCCCCTTCTCCAAAGCTTCGGTCTACTTTGCGGGCTGGAGCCTACCAAATAATGTATATGAGGATCCCAAACCATGCTGCGGTCAGTTCGACGGTATCGGCAGCTAGTAAAAGAAATAAAGGCGTTGTAAACGCAATACTTCGACGAATATCTGAAGAAACAAACATTACATGGCCTGACGAAGGAACGAAATTAAGCTACCCCGATTGGATCATCGAAGCACTCATTAAAGACCTAGGCAGAAAAAATGCAATTGAGATGCTAAGCAAAATGAATCAGGCGCCACAAGTCTCCAAAAGAGAAGATGGCTATTATCAAGATCTTTCCTCCCAATGGATAGTTGATCTAATCACTGTATCGTCGGATAACATTTTGCTAGATCTTTGCGCAGCTCCAGGTGGCAAAGCAACTGCTTTAGCAGCGAAGGCGAAAATGGTTATTGCATGTGATGTAAATGAGACAAGGCATAAATTGATACAGGAAAACATAAGGAACTTATCAATAGAGAACGTATGTCAGGTAGTAAGTGATGGTCGGAGCGTGCCGTTTATACCAAATGTATTTGACCATGTACTCGTCGACGCACCGTGTTCTGGATTAGGCGTATTGCACCGACGCGCTGATTCAAGATGGAGAGTCAAAGAAGGGGATGTAAGAAACTTAGCTGCGTTGCAAAGCGAACTTCTTGACTCTTGTGTTCCTTTACTAAAGCAAGGAGGAACTTTAACTTATAGTGTTTGCACAACCACGAATGAAGAAACAATCAATGTAGTCAAAACTTTAGAATCTCAATGGCCTAATCTGATTCCTCAAAAGATGTCTCATGCAAAATGGAGAGAATTTGGAAACGGACTTCAGATTCTGCCGCAAGATTGGGATACTGATGGAATGACTATATTCCAATGGAAATTGTTGAATGAGGTTGGGAATGACCTCAGGCCTCAAGGTCGGTAGAATCCCCATATGAAAAAGAAACAAAAACTTCGTGCAAAAATTATCACAGTATCTGATGGTGTAACGAGCGGGCATCGCAAAGATATCTCTGGCGGAGAGATAGAAAAATTCCTAACAGAATCTGGGTGGGAAGTAGTTATACGTTCAGTAATACCTGATGGTGCGGAAAGTGTTTCAACAGAATTGAATAAATTATCCTCGAATTATCATGGTTTGATAGTAACTACCGGTGGAACCGGTTTCGGACCTAGAGACTTTACGCCAGAAGGTACGAAAAGAGTACTCCAGCGCGAAGCACCAGGAATAGCTGAAGCTATGAGGTTGGTAAATCCGTTAGGAAGATTATCAAGACTAGTAGCGGGAACATTGAACGAAGCACTCATTATAAATTTACCTGGCTCAAGCCAAGGAAGTATTGAGTGCTTGGAAGCTGTAACTGATGTGCTAGGCCATGCAGTTAAACTACTCCGAGATAATAGTGATCCTCACCCAAGCGATGAGCATAGCCATGAATAAAGATAGTTCTCATACTGAAGAGAGAATGATGCTGCGCGCAATCGAGAATGCAGAAAAAGCTAGACCAAGTTGCATGCCTAATCCTTGGGTCGGGGCGGTCCTAGTAACACCGGATGAAGCAATTTTTGACGGGCATACACAGAGTTTTGGGCAAAGCCATGCTGAAATTGTCTGTCTCAACAGTGCTGGAACTCAAGCTCGAGGAGCGACGCTTTATGTCACGTTGGAACCATGTTCTCACATTGGTAAGACGGGACCCTGTGTGCAACGAATCATTGAAAGCGGCATCAAGAGAATTGTTGTTGGGACTAAAGATCCGGATGCCCACGTGGATGGCGAAGGAATTAGAAAGTTGCAGAAAGCTGGGTTGGAAGTTGAAGTAGGCCTTCTCGAAGATCTAATTCTAAGTCAATTGGCACCATACATCCATCAGAGGAAAACTGGAAAACCTTATGTTGTTATGAAAATTGCAACAACGGTAGATGGAAAGGTTGCTGCTTCAGATGGTTCAAGTCAATGGATCACTGGGCCCGAAGCAAGAATTGATGGCCATAAGCTTAGAGCGTATTCGGATGCTATTTGCGTTGGTAAAGGTACGGTTCTTTCGGATAATCCTAGATTAACTGTTCGGGATTGGCGACCTGATGATGGAGTTGCTGAAGGCCTTGATCCCAAACGGATAGTCTTGGGCGAAGTTCCTAAAGAATCAGCTGTCCGCCCATGCTATGAATTCACTGGAAATGTGCTGGATCTCCTAGAGGAACTTGGTAGAGAAGGAGTTCTCCAACTGCTGGTTGAAGGAGGCGCTTCGACATATAAAGCTTTTCATGATGCCGGGGTTGTTAATGAATATCAGTTCTTTCTCGCACCTGCGATTATGGCAGGTAGCGATGGTTTAAATATTTTCACTGGAGAAGGGGCGGAAACAATTTCTGACCTCTGGAGGGGGAAAATTCAAGAGGTCTGTAGGCTCGGCGAAGATATTAAAATTATCGTAATCCCAGAAGCTAAATAAATAATGTTATTGAATGGCCCAAAGCCTGTATTGTTATATACATGTTACGACTTGTTGTTCCGAAAGGTTCTTTAGAGAAATCTACACTTGAGTTATTTGCTGATGCTGACCTTCCAATTATTAGGGGTTCTTCAGTTGACTATAAAGGCAGTATTAATGATCCAAGAATTCATTCTGTGCGTGTGCTCCGACCACAAGAGATAGGGGCATATGTATCTGATGGTCTTTTCGATATTGGCATAACGGGAAGGGATTGGATTGAGGAAACCGACAGCAACGTCCACACACTGTGTGAACTGCATTACAGCAAAAACACCGCTAGGCCAGTGAACATAGTAGTCGCCGTTCCGGAAGACAGTCCGTGGTCTAATGTCGAAGACTTCCCTCAAGGAGTAAAAGTAAGTACAGAATATCCGCAACTAACTAAAGCGTATTTTGAAAGCAAAGGCATAGAGGCTAGTATTCAGCTTTCGTACGGGGCTACGGAAGCAAAAGCCCCTGAAATCGTAGATGCTGTAGTTGATATAACTGAGACTGGAAGAGCATTGCGTGCCGCTGGTTTAAAAGTAATAGGTACAGTCTTAACAAGTTTTACTGAACTCATCGCTAATCCGGAAGCATATGCCAATCCAGAAAAAAGAAAGGCCATGGAGCAAGTACAAACACTTCTTCAAGGAGTCCTCAAGGCGCGTGGACAAGTAATGGTTAAGATGAACGTATCAAAGGAAGATCTTGATAAAGTAATCGATTTTTTGCCTTCGATGAAAGCCCCAACAGTAAACGAATTGTTTGGAGGCCAAGGCTATGCGGTAGAGACTGTTGTTCCAAAGGACCAGATTAATATTCTCATACCGGAGCTAAGGGGGTCAGGTGCCTCTGACATTATCGAAATCCCGATTTCAAAGATTGTTCACTAATTCCAAGCAACGGTAAGTTTTTTTCTTCCCCAAAGCAAAAAGGGTTCGATTCTTTCTGTATCCCCAGTTATCCTAAGGTCAGGGAACCTTAGGATGATTTCCTCTAGCGCAAGCCTTGCTTCTATTCTTGACAATTGAGCCCCAGGACAGAAATGTCTCCCCAGTCCAAACGAGAGATGTTTCCGCAATTCTTCCTGCGGGCGATCAAGGCGAAATTTGTTTGGCTCTTCAAATACTTCTGGGTCTCGATTGGCAGCTCCGTACGTTGCCATAACTTTTGATCGTTCAGGTATGGTAACGCCGTGTAGGGAGACTTCTTCAGTATTCGTTCGGTAGAGGCCTAAAACTGGAGCATCAAAACGTAAACTTTCTTCAACTGCAACTGAGGCAAGTAAAGGATTTTCGACAACTTGTTCGTACAGGTGATGTTCTGACAGTAATCTCCAAAATAAGTTAGTGATCAATGAGGTAGTCGTCTCGTTTCCACCAACTAATAACTGATTAAGCATCACAAGGCGCTCCGTATCAGAAAGCTCACGTGAATCGACTTCAGCGAGAAGAATTCCGCTAATAACGTCATCTGGAATCACTACACCCAAAATATCTTGCTGGGTTAGGGGGTTGTGCTCTGCCCACCCGGAAGCTTGTAGTAGGTCTCTTCTGAGATTCAGTTGCCTCAGTAAGTAATCATTCATAGCATCTCGTGGCCCCTTAGAATCAGCAGGGTTTGGAGATTTCGAGGCTGCTAATTGTGCATCGCTCCATTCCTTAAACTGATTTATATCTTCAGTTGGAACCCCTAGAATTTGGGCGATGACAAGTACAGGCAAGGGGCAGGCTAAAGCATCATGTAAGTCACTTGTTTCATTCATTTCCATAACATCGACCAATTCTTTAACTAACGCTGCGATCTCCGTTTCCATTGCTGCAACATGGCGAGGGGCAAAACTTTGTTGAACCAATTTCCTGTACCACGTGTGTTCGGGAGGGTCGCTAAATAGACAGCCTTGAACTGAATAGCGAGGCATTTGGCCATAATGGCTTGACCACAGATTGAAATTGGTTAGCATTTCAGAGACATCTTCGTATCGCGTCAAGGTATAGAGAGGATGCAGAAAGTCTGAATGAACGTGTACGGGGCAGGAATTCCTTAGGTTTTCATAAAATGGAAACGGGTCCTCAAGCGTTTCATTGCTAAAAGGGTCATACTCAATTTCCCTGCTCATGGGCCCATGCTAGATAGGAATAATCGGATGGGCGAATTTACAATAGAAAGGTTTCGCTATCTAGCCAAGTCTTGATAATTCACCGATGATTTCAGACCAGTGCTTTTCAGGTAGGTCATGCCCCATTTCTTTAAAGGTGACTAACTTAGACCCAGGAATAGCAGACGCAGTAGATACTCCACAATGCAAAGGAAGCAAAGGGTCTACCTCCCCATGGATCACTAGGGTGGGGATGGACAACTTAGCTAGTTTCGCCGAACGGTCTCCACTCATTCCTATAGCTCCCATCTGGAATCCGATACCTTCGGGATAAAAGCTACGTTCGTAATTCTTTTCTGCCATTTCTCTAGCATACGGTTCACTCCATAAAGGCCCTGCAAGAACTTTTGAGGCTGCTACATTGGCTGCAATAATTTGTTCTTTTTCATTTAAGGGTTCGGACAATAACGCTGACAGGGCCTCTTCAGTCGGGGTGAAGTCATCTGGGTTTCCTGTCGCCGACATAATGCTCGTAAGGGAGCGGACCCTTTTGGGGTGTTCTATAGCGAGAGTCTGAGCAATCATACCTCCCATCGATGCGCCAAGAATATGCGCAGTTGGAATATCTAAATGGTCTAAAAGTCCTATGGCATCTAGAGCCATATCTGAAAGAGAGTAAGCAGATGTAATCTCCTCACCCATGCTTGATCTAACGAGCATGTCGGACCCGTCAGGGGACTTCCCCTGAGTCTTGGAGGACAAACCGCAGTCTCTATTATCAAACCAAACGACCCAAAACCCGTTCTGTTGCAGCTGTTCAATAAATTTCTCGGGCCAACTAATAAGTTGAGCCCCTAAACCCATAACCAGAAGAAGTGGTGTTCCATCTTGATTACCGGTCGTTCGGTAACAAATTTGGATTCCGTTAACCTCGGCGAATTTATCTTGAATACTCATTAGAGTCACCTGTTTAAATCTCTTGCGCTTTTCTGCAAATGTTCAAAACTATTCACCCTGTCCTTGGTCATTGCTATTAGTCATTTGTACGTACGCCATCTGAATTTGTTGAAGCGCATCTTTGATGACACCTTCATTTTCTCCTAACTTTCCATCCAACGAACTTACCATCCCAGACATTGCATCAATGGCTACTTTAGCTTCTCCAAGATTAGGAATATCACTACTTAGATGAATAGCGGCAAGCTCATATATGCCCATCATATGATTCGCTATAACCTCAGCTGCTGGAGTTTGTGACAGTCTCTGTCGAGCTTCAGCAAGTTCTGTTGCCATTGCTTTAGCTTGTTCTTGCTGTTCGGGTGTTAAATCGTCAAAACCGGGGAGGCCATCTAGCTCTGTATCGCTATCAAAATCATCACTGTGGCTTTCAGGTTTTGCTTGATTAATTTCGTGTTCTCCGCCAGGTGTCCATAAACTCATATTACTCCTTTAGTCTAATCATGACTTTATATAGGTCTTTGTCATAACAGTCGTATTTTCCGGTATTCTATTACTACCAAAGATTTGGGAACATGAAGTGTTGTCGAGAGGCAACCACCTCTCCACTTTAAAGTGCGATAGGTGCAACATCAGACTGGAAGCAGTCAGGGTGCTGATTTCAAGGCACCCTTTTGTTTTGGAACCAATAACTAAGGAGAATCACTTGAATAGGAGTTTGTCATAGCTGGGAATCAGGAGCCGCGCATCAATGATCAAATTCGGGCTAGCGAGGTCAGGCTAGTTTCGCCCGAAGGTGAGCAAATAGGTATCACGCCCATAAGCGAGGCATTAGAACAAGCAATTAGTCTAGACCTTGATCTCGTCGAAGTCGCCGAAAATGCGAACCCGCCAGTTTGTAGAATTATGGACTACGGGAAATATAAATATGAGGCCGCCCAAAGAGCGAAAGACTCAAGAAAGAAAAGCACAAACATTGTTGTAAAAGAACTTAAGTATCGTCCAAAGATAGCGAAAGGCGATTTTAATACAAAAACCAACAAAGTCAGAAAGTTCCTAGAAGAGGGGCACAAAGTAAAATTGACAATTATGTTTCGCGGACGAGAAGTACAACACCCAGAACTGGGCAGAAAGATATTAGACGAGGTTTCTGAAAGAATGGAAGACATAGCAATTCTAGAAGCATACCCTCAGCTGGAAGGTCGAAATATGACAATGATTCTTAGCCCTGACAAAAAAGCAATTGAAAATATTCGAAAAGCAAAGGCCTCTCAGCGAGACAGTGAATCTGATTAAATAAGCCCCAAGGAGCATTAAATGCCAAAAATGAAAACACATAAAAGTTCAGCAAAGCGATTTAAAAAAACTTCAAATGGAAAACTAAAACGTGCGAGAAAAAACCGAAACCACCTCGCTGAAGCAAAGTCGCCGAAGCGAAAGCGAAAATCCCGACTGGCAGCAGAAGTAAGCTCAGCTGACATCAAAACAGTTCGGAAAAATCTAGGTATTTGAGTATAGGAACAAATTAAGGAGAAGAAATGGCACGAACAAAAACCTCCGTACACAGTAAAAAACGTCGAAGGCAGGTCCTCAATAGGGCCAAAGGCTACTACGGAAACAAAAGCAGAAGTTTTCGAGCAGCGAATGAGCAAGTTATGCATAGCGGAAACTATGCATTTCGTGACCGTAGAGCACGTAAAGGCGAGTTCCGGAAGCTTTGGATTCAAAGAATAAATGCTGCATGTCGTGAGAACGGAACAACTTACAGTCGATTCATTAATGGTCTTAAGATCTCCGGGATTGAAGTCGATAGGAAAAATCTTGCCGACCTTGCTGTAAATGACCCTGAATCATTTAGCGCTCTTGTGGACATAGCCAGCCAAGCTACGCCTAATGAGGCAAGCTAAGTACTTTAGTAAGCCCATGGTAGGGATATCTAAAAACAATCCAAGAGTTCGAGATTTGCGCAAGCTATTGCGTGATCCAAAATTCAGGTTGCAATGTCAAAAGTTCGCTGCTGAGGGTCTAGAAGTTCTAAAGGAATGCTTACTCACAGGAAGTTGGCCTTTAGATGTTTTTGTTGTTGACAATCACCCAACTTCAAAAGAGGTGGAGTCGCTGCTAGAGGCTACTGAGACAAATATCTGGTATGTAGAGGAAAGCATCCTTGCTTCTGTGGCAACCACAGTAACTCCTCAGCCAGTTATCTCAACGTATTCAACAATTGATGTCTCATTTGAAAAATTAATGAAAGAATATCCATCTTTTCTCGTATGTGGAAAGGAGATCAGGGAACCTGGAAATGCTGGATCCTTAATAAGGTCTGCTGCTGCTGCTTCTGCGGATGGAATAATTTTCACAAAAAATAGCGTAGATTTGTACAACCCTAAAACGATCAGGGCATCAGCAGGAGCAATATTTAGAATTCCTATTGTGTGTTCAATGCGGTCCTCTGACTGTCTAAAAGCATTTCAGGATAATTCAATCAGTAGCCTTGGGCTCTCTCCAAATGGGGCGTTGTCTTACTTAGATTTTGACTTTTCAACTCCTTTTGTTGTCTTTCTTGGAAATGAAAGTTCGGGGTTGGATGATGAGACTCTTACTCAAATGAATCAGATAGCAAGGATTGATATGGGCTTAGGGGTCGAATCCCTTAATGTTTCTAATGCTGCTTCTGTTGTCCTCTTTGAAGCTCGAAGGCAACGCCACCAAATTGGGCGTGATTGAGAATGGGTACAAAGTATTTCGCAAAATCCCACAACCAGACCTTCAACACCTGCGACAATGGTTACTGAGGGAGAATTAGATGTCTGACTTAGAGAATTTAGCAAATGAAGCAGAAGAGGCTTCTTTTGCTGCGTCAACACTAGAAAACTTGGAACAGGTTCAAGCACAATTCTTAGGAAAAAAATCAAAACTCGTATTAGCTAAAAAAGCGTTAGGGACTCTACCCGCTGAGGACAGAGCAAATGCTGGCAAGGAAATAAATGAAATTAAAGGCCAAATTGAGCAGCTAATTTCAAGCAGGAAGGCAGCGCTTCAAGAATCTGAATGGAGCAGCAAATTCAATAAAGAGAGAATGGACCTTACTGAAAGACTAGGTCCGATTGATCGTGGTCATCTTCATCTGATAACACAAGCACGAGATGAACTCGAGGATGTCTTTATCGGAATGGGGTATTCAGTTGTCGAGGGGCCCGAAGTGGAAACGGCGTGGTATAACTTTGAGGCATTGAATATCCCTGATTGGCATCCCGCGCGTGGCAACTTTGACACAATATTCGTTGATCTTGGTGAGCCAGAAGAGGTTATGCTGCGTTCGCACACGTCCCCAGTCCAAATCAGAACAATGGAAAGTCAGGAACCTCCAATATACATCGTTGCTCCTGGTAGAACTTTCCGAACAGATAGTGCTGATGCGACACATCTTCCAGCATTCAATCAAATCGAAGGCCTGGTAATTGATAAGGGAATAACAATGGGCGACTTAGCAGGAACCATTGACTCATTTGTTCACGCTTTTTTTGGGGAAGAAGTAAAATCTCGTTTGCGCCCAAGTTACTTTCCCTTTACTGAGCCATCTGCAGAATTTGATATATCTAGATCTGATGGCTCATGGTTGGAGCTAGGCGGATGTGGGATGGTTCATCCCAATGTTTTGCGAAATTGCAATATAGATCCGGAAGTTTGGCAAGGTTTCGCCTTCGGTTTTGGTATAGATCGCCTCGTCTCAATGAGATATCAACTTGATGATATTCGGGAACTCGTAGTTAATGATGCGCGGTTCCTGAGACAGTTCTAGGAGAAAAATGAAAGTTTTATTATCTTGGCTAAAGGAATTCATTCCCGACCTAGATCGTGACCCCGAAGAAATCGGTGAGAAACTCAGTGCTTTGGGGTTGGCAGTTGAATCCATGGAAGTTGTGGGAAGTGAACTTTCGGGAGTTGTTGTCGGAAAAGTTCTGGATTTACGTCCCCACCCGAATGCTGAGCGTATCCAACTCGTAGATGTAGACCTAGGGAATGGAGAAGCTACTCAGATATGCTGCGGGGCGTTCAACATGCATATTGGCGATGTTATCCCCGTAGCAACAGTGGGGAGTATTCTGCCCGATGGGATGGAGATAGCTCAGCGGAAATTGCGTGGAGAGGTATCCAACGGTATGTGTTGCTCGGCAAGTGAGATTGGTTTGGGCGATGACAGCGACGGAATTATGATTCTGTCTGAAAATGATCCGGATCGCGAATGGGATATTGGAGGTTCAGTATCGGATACTTTAGGATTAGAATCTGACATTCTTTGGGATCTTGAAGTTAATGCCAATCGACCCGATGCCATGAGTGTTTCAGGCGTTGCAAGAGATTTGGCTGCATCTTTAGGGCTTTTTTTCGAATTCCCTATGGATCGTACCGAAAACCCGAAAGCAATACTTGAGGCTGGTATCCAAATCGAGATAGAAGACCCAACCTTGTGCGGCAGGTTTTTAGTTTGCGTTATGAAGGGTATAAATGTAGCACCCTCCCCTCAATGGCTCCAGAATAGGCTCATTCATCTCGGGATGAGGCCAATAAATAATGTTGTTGACATATCTAACTATGTGATGCTTGAATTGGGTCAGCCAAATCACACGTATGATCTTAATAAAATAAAAGGGAGTCGTTTGGGGACTCGTCGAGCAAAAGCTGGTGAAAGGCTATTGACGCTTGATGATGCAGAGCGCACTCTGTCTGAAATTGATGGGGTTATCGTCGATGGCGATGATAATCCTGTCGGAATAGCTGGAATTATGGGCGGAGCCTCAAGTGAGATTTCCGAGTCAACAACGGACATAATTATTGAAGTAGCTTGGTGGGACCCTCCGTCAATTTCTCGAAGTGTAAAGAATTTAAATCTTATGAGTGAAGCCTCAATGCGCTTTCGGAGAGGGGCTGATTACGGCACCAATATGGAGCGGGCACTCAATAGAGTGGTTGAACTCCTCAGCGAGACATGTGAACCAGAGATATCTAAACTTTTAGAAGCGAAAGGAAATCTCCCTGATACAAGTCCTGTCGGTGTATCTAACCAAAGGGTAAATGGACTCCTTGGTACGTCGCTTACCAGTGAGGAAATGATGGATTTGCTTCAATCTATTGGATTTGAATCTCAGGAATTAATTTCCGAAGAGGAGGATGAAAATTCATCACCAAATAGTTTCAAAGTGAATGTGCCTTCATGGAGATGGGACACGCAAACCGAGACAGACCTTGCTGAAGAAATAGCTCGGACTTTCGGGTATGAAAGGATAGATAGAACCATTCCGCGGGGTCCATTTACAGGACAGTTGAGCCGGTTTCAGAAAGGAAGAAGAACAGTAAGGCAGATACTTATCGGAGCAGGTTGCGATGAAACAATGCCGATGCCGTTCCTTGCTCCTGGAGATCTAGAAAACGCAGGACTCTCAAGCACTGCAATCTCAATTTCAAACCCACTTGTTCAAGAAGAATCACTCCTGAGGACTTCCCTCATGCCTGGTCAGCTAAAAATAATTTCATATAATCAATCGCACAGAATAAAGAAACTCAAATTCTTTGAAATAGGGCATGTATACCTTCCAAGTGACGGCGGCCCGCCGCTGCCTGACGAGCGAGAATACCTTTCTATTTCCATCGCAGAGGGTGATGCAGCCGAAATTGTTGCAATCTTGGACCTGCTAAGTCTAACGATGGCCTTTCCTAACACGCAGCTGAAACAACAAGAAATAGACGGATTGCATCCTGGTCGCTCAGCCCAAGTTTTTGTTGCCGGCCAAAACAGGGGAGCAGTCGGAGAAGTAGACCCACGAGTGCTCAGAAACTACGGCATTGATGGTTCAGTTGCATGGCTTGAGTTGGATCTTGGGTCAATCCTCACAGGTTCATTCGGAAAGAAAAAATACAAAAGCGTCTCAAAGTACCCCTCAAGCGATATTGATTTAGCATTTGAGGTTCCAGTCGATACATCATCCGCTTCCATAGCGGGATGTCTAAGAAAAGCTGGCGGCACCTACCTAAAGGAAATTGGGTTATTCGACTCTTACAAGGCTGATGCAGTGAGTGAAGGGTTTAGAAGCCTCGCATACAGTCTGCGCTTCCAATCGGACGAAGGAACACTTACAGATACTGAAGTCAGTGAATTGCGCGCAGCCTGCATAACTGAAGTAGAAAAGAAGACCAACGCAAAGCTACGTGAATAAATATACATATTCCTGCATAAATATGCAATAATCGTATAGTATATTGAATATGAAACAAGTAGGGATATTAGGTGGGTCTGGGTACACAGGCGCAGAATTACTGAGACTTCTCACTACTCACCCCGATTATGAGGTGAAGGTAGTCACCGGAGATAGCATGGCCGGACAGATGGTTCACGAGCTGTACCCCAGCCTCGCATTGGCATACCCAAACCTTACATATCAAGCTATGAAACCTGAGTTTATGGATGGACTTGATGCTGTCTTCTGCGCCCTACCACATGGAATCAGTCAAACTATCGTCCCCAAAATTCTCGATAACGTAGGGCATATAATTGACCTTGGTTCTGATTTCCGTTTAAAGGACCCCCAAGCGTATGTTGACTGGTACTTAATGGAACATGCCTGTCCTGAATACCTAGCGAACTCTATTTACGGCTTGCCAGAATTATTCCGAGACGAGATCAGAGGAGGAAAGCTCATAGCGGCCACCGGATGTAATGCAGCTGCCTCAATCCTCTCTTTGGCACCCTTTTTGAAAGAAAAGGTTATAGAGAGCACATCAATCGTCATTAATTTAATTACAGGGGTAAGTGGCGCTGGTAAACCGCCCAAAGACAACACCACTTTCTGTGCAGTTGATGAGAATGTAACACCCTACGGATTACTAACACACAGGCATACACCAGAGATAGAGCAAGCGTTGTCCGACTTCAGTGCCGAAGAAACAAAGGTGCTTTTCACACCTCATCTCGCACCAATGAATAGAGGGATTATCGCTACATCATACGGAAAAGTTACAGACTCCCTGACAACTCAAAAAGCAATAGAAATCCTGCATGATGCTTATGGGCATGAACCATTCATTTACGTATCAGAAAATCCTCCCTCAACGAAAGCAACGCTAGGGTCTAATGCTGTTCATATCACCGCTCGAGTCGATGAAAGAACTCAAACATTGATTTCTATCGTTACTTTAGACAACCTCGTAAAAGGAGCTTCAGGTATGGCTATCCAAAATGCGAATATTGCGATGGAAATTGAAGAAACGCTAGGCCTCCCGATAGCCGGCCTTTACCCATAAAACCATGACTATTTCACCGCTCGCACCTAAAGATTTTCCTGATATGCCCAATGTTCCAGGCATCAGTATTGCAACGGCACATAGCGGCATGCGATACGAAAACAGAGATGATTTATGTCTGATCACCATGGAAGATGAAACACGCGTAGCAGGAGTTTTCACAAAATCACTATGTCCATCGGCGCCCGTCGACTGGTGCAAGGAGAATCTCCAGTACGGCTATGGAGGAGCACTAATTTGCAATGCCGGTAATGCAAACGCATTTACGGGAGCCAAAGGCGAACAAATAGTTGAGGCGTCAGCAACGGTGCTTTCCGAAAGTCTCTCAATCTCCAAAGACCACATCTATCTCGCATCTACAGGAGTAATAGGGGAAGCTTTTGAACCCATTGAACTTACGAATCATTTTGATCAAATGGTAGAAAGCCTCGAAGCGTCCGGGCCAGGATCATGGAAGGAAGCTGCCAAAGCAATTACCACAACGGATACTTTCCCCAAAGGGTCAACAGCTAAAATCAAAGGAACAGATGCAGTTGTGGCAGGGATAGCTAAAGGGAGCGGAATGATTGCACCTGATATGGCAACTATGCTTGCTTTCATTTTCACTGATCTCAAGATCAGCCACGATGACTTGCAGAAAGTAGTTGAGGAGACCGCAAGTAACAGCTTTAACTGCATAACAGTTGATTCAGACACGTCAACCAGTGACTCCGTTCTAGTTTTTGCAACCGGTAAATCTCAATACACATGGGACAAAAACTCCGAAGCATTTGCTGCAGCGCTTCAACTTGTGTTCAAAGATTTGGCGCACCAAATTGTTAAAGATGGCGAAGGCGCCACAAAGTTCGTTGAGATAGAAGTAACCGGAGCTGAAACTATTCTTGCTGCAAAAAAAATTGCAATGAGTATCGCGAATTCACCGCTCGTAAAGACAGCGATAGCAGCTGAAGACGCCAACTGGGGACGGATCATTATGGCAGTTGGCAAATCAGGAGAAAAAGCGAATAGAGACCTTCTCCGTATTTGGATTGGTGACGAGCTAGTAGCTGAGAAAGGGCAACAAAATGCCTCTTATAGTGAAATGAGAGCCACACAGCATCTCCAAAACGATAACGTAAAAATCCGTGCTGACATCGGGGTGGGTACTAGTCAAGCAACGGTGTGGACATGTGACCTAACAGAACGGTATATCGAAATCAATGCAGGATATAGATCGTAGGAACGCCATGAACAAAGTAGGAATCAAAGATTATCTCCCAGCTGACCGTGCGCAAGTCCTCATTGAGGCTCTGCCATATATACAGCGCTTCTCTGAAAGAGTCGTACTCATCAAAATAGGCGGAAGTACCCTGGTAGATCAGACGTTATTTGATCGCTTAGCCGAAGACGTTGTGCTACTGCATTCAGTCGGAATAAAGCCAATTATCGTACATGGGGGAGGTCCTCAAATAGGACATGAATTAAGACTCGCTGGTAAAGAAACTAGTTTTATCGATGGCCTACGTGTGACAGATCAGGAAACCCTAAAAATCGTCAGCAAAGTTCTCAAAGGTCAAGTCGGAAGGCGAATAGTTGACTCGATAATATCACTAGGCGGTCCAGCGGTTAGTTTAAGTGGCGAGACTGAGAACTTGATCTCAGTAACGCCAATCAATAAAGAATTGGGTTTCGTAGGAAAAATAACTGACATTGCCCCTCATTCACTCAATGCGATCATTGAAGCTGGCCAAATTCCGATCATATCAACGCTTGGTATCGACGAAAAAGGCCAAAGTTACAACATAAACGCAGATACAGCTGCAGGTGCTCTAGCTGGCGCATTGCAAGTTCAAAAAGTCATATACCTCTCAGATGTTCCAGGACTTCTCTCAGATAAAGACGATGTAAATACTCTAATTTCTAGTGCTACAACATTAGAGGTCGAAGGAATGATCGCCTCAAAGGGCGTATCTGACGGAATGATACCAAAAGTTAACTCCTGCATTGATGCTTTGAGGCAAGGAGTTGGGAGCGCCCACTTGCTTGATGGCAGGATTCCTCATGTTGTTCTTCTCGAACTATTCACTGACGAGGGGATCGGGACAATGATTGCTGAGGAGGATTAAATGTCATCACATGCTGAAAATATGGGAGCGGGTGGAGAGTTACAAAAGTGCCCTATTATGCCAACCTACGCTGCCCCAAGCATCATGTTCATAAGAGGAGAAGGTACAGAACTGTGGGACAGTGAGGGTAAACGTTACTTAGATTTTGTGGGAGGATTAGCAGTCCAATCGTTAGGTCATGCCAACCCTGAAATTGCAGAGGTAATAGGCGAGCAAGCTGGTAAGTTAACGCAGGTATCCAACTACTGGGCAACCGAACATGCTCATCATGTTGCTATAGAAATTGACAAAGCTGTAACAGGAAATATCAACGAGCCAAATCACAGTCCGTACAAGCCGACAGGGCAAGTTTTCTTTTGCAATTCGGGAGCAGAAGCTAACGAACTCGCCTTCAAGATTGCTCGGAAAGCAACATCAAAGAATAGGTATACGGTTTTGACTGCAACTGACTCATTTCATGGAAGGACTCTCGCAGCTTTGGCAGCTTGTGGCCAGCCCCATAAACATGAACCCTTTGCGCCCATGCCGCAGGGCTTTAGACACGTAGCGAGAGGAGATATTAAAGCTCTCAATAATGCTATTGATGAAACGACTGCAGCAGTTCACTTGGAGCCTATCCTAGGTGAAGGAGGAGTCTGGCCACATACTTCAGATTACCTCTCGAAAGCAGAAGCACTATCAAAAAACCATGGCTTATTGTTTATGGTTGATGAGGTTCAGAGCGGTTTATGCAGAACAGGGGAATGGTTTGCATTCCAGCACTATGGCTTGAACCCAGACGTTGTTTGCATAGCGAAAGCATTAGGAAACGGCTTTCCAATCGGAGCAGTGTGGGTGAAGCGAGAATTAGCAGCTTCATTTGAAGCAGGAGACCATGGAAGCACCTACGGGGGCAATCCTCTAGCAACAGCTGTGGCCCGTAAAGTCCTTGAAATCATGAAAAGAGACAACTACACCCTGAAGGCTCAGTCAATTGAAGATCAGGTCCGTGGAAGCATGTCAAAAATACCTCAGGTAGTTTCAATTCGTGGCAACGGAGCGATGCTTGCAATTGAGCTGGATCAAGCAATAAGCAAAGAAGTAGCTGCAGAAGCATCCATGAACGGTTTGCTAGTCAATCCTATAACGCCAACGGCTTTACGATTAACGCCACCGCTCACAACATCTGCTGACCAGATACAAGAGGGAATACAAATATTGAAAGGAATACTCAATGCCCAGTCATCTTCTTGAAATTGATGATCTTAGTTCAGCAGAGTTGGATAAGGTCCTCTCTCTCTCAACTCAAAGCTCCGAAGAATTACTTTTAGGTAAAGGCGCTGCTTTGCTCTTTGAAAAGCCTTCGAACCGCACACGCAATTCAATGGAAATGGCAATAGTACAGCTTGGTGGACACCCAGTGACAATTAGGCCCGATGAAGTAGGAATTGGGAAGAGGGAAAGCACCGGAGACGTCGCAAAAACACTTTCTTGCTACCACGCACTGATAGGTGCAAGAGTATTTGATCACAAAACAGTCTCTGAGCTTTCAGCGTATTCTTCAGTGCCAGTAATCAACATGCTTTCCGATGAAGCTCATCCGCTTCAGGCGTTAGCTGACCTACTGACAATTAAACAAGAATTCGGACAACTTAAAGGACTCAAAATCGCTTACATTGGTGACTCAAATAATGTAGCTCGCTCGCTCGCTATAGGCTCGCTCATGGCAGGGGTAGAATTCAGTGTAGCATCGCCAAAAGGTTACGAATTCTCTGAGGCCAGCCTTAAGAGAATTCAATCCGTTGGCGGTCAAATTTTGCAAACTGGTGAACCTGAAACTGCCGTAGAGGGTGCGAACGTAATCTACACAGATGTTTGGACATCAATGGGACAAGAAAAGGAAAGCGCAACTCGGCTCAGGGACTTCAACGGATTTACGGTGACAATGGAAATGCTTTCATTAGCTGACCCTGAATCTATTTTTTTACATTGTTTACCCGCCCACCCAAATGAAGAAGTCACACAAGAGGTCCTCGACAGTTCGTACAGCAGAATATGGAAGCAGGCTGAGAACAGAATGCATTCCGCTAGGGGAGCAATAGCCTTCCTTCTCAGCAACGAAGGGGTTTAGTATGAAAAAGCAACGCCAGCACTTAATAACGCAATTGCTAGCTGAAAACTTTGTGAGTTCACAGGAACAACTAATTTCTTTTCTAAAAGATCACGAAATAAACGCAACGCAAGCGACAGTATCTAGAGACTTAGATGAACTGGGATCAGTTATGGTACGGGTCAGTGGCGGTGCAATGGTCTACGCAATTCCTGAACTCCCTAGCGAGAGGCATGTTCATGAAAACCATCTGAAACGTGTCTTAGGCGAGTGGGTCGTTGAAATAGGAGTCTCAGGTAACATAGTAATGTTAAGGACACCTCCGGGTTCAGCTCATGTAGTCGCCTCTGCGTTGGACAGAGCTGGATTGGAATCTGTCCTCGGAACAGTCGCTGGTGATGATACTGTCATGGTGGTGGCTAGCCATACGTGGTCAGGGCAAGACTTATCTGAATCGCTAACGGAACTATCGGGATTAGAGCAATAAAGGAAAATCATGAATATTACTAAAGTAGTTCTGGCTTACTCAGGCGGATTAGACACATCAATTATCCTCAGATGGTTGCAAGAAACTTATAACTGTGAGGTAGTTACCTTCACGGCTGATATTGGCCAAGGTGAAGAAGTCGAGCCGGCTCGTGCCAAGGCACTCGCAATGGGAATTCCGGACAGTGCAATATTTATTGAAGATCTTCAAGAGGAATTTGTCGCGGATTTTGTATTCCCAATGTTCAGAGCGAATGCAATTTATGAAGGGGAGTATCTTCTCGGAACGTCCATCGCTCGACCCCTGATAGCGAAGAGACTTGTTGAAATAGCTCAAGAAACAAATGCTGACGCCATTAGTCATGGTGCAACTGGCAAAGGCAATGACCAAGTGCGTTTTGAACTAGGCGCCTATGCCCTCAACCCCAATATTCATGTAATCGCTCCATGGCGGGAATGGTCCCTTGGGTCTCGTGAATCCTTAATGAAGTATGCGAAAGAGCATGGAATACCGGTTGAAATGAAGAGAGGGAAAGAATCACCTTTCTCAATGGACGCAAACCTCCTACACATATCCTATGAAGGCGGCCCACTAGAGGACCCGTGGACTCAACCTCCTGAAGAAATGTGGAGATGGTCTATGAGTCCAGAAGCGGCTCCGAATGAAGCTACTTTCCTTGAGCTTGAGTACGAATACGGAGACATCGTTGCAATTGATGGACAAAGAATGAGTCCTGCAAAAATTCTTCAAACTCTCAACCAAATAGCTGGAGCTAATGGGATAGGGCGATTAGACATCGTCGAGAACCGCTACGTCGGTATGAAGTCTCGTGGAGCATATGAAACTCCTGGTGGCACTGTCATGCTCAAGGCACACAGAGCGATTGAAAGCCTGACCCTTGATCGTGAAGTTGCTCACTTGAAAGATGAATTAATGCCGAAATATGCAAGTTTGATTTATAACGGGTTTTGGTGGAGCCCCGAGAGAGAAATGCTCCAAGTGGCGATAGACCACACCCAACAGCAAGTAAATGGAGAGGTGAGAGTCAAACTTTTCAAAGGAAATGTAGAAATTGTAGGGAGACGAAGCTCGCAATCCCTTTTCGATGAAAAGATAGCAACCTTTGAAGAGGATGATGGAGCGTATAACCAAGCTGACGCTGAAGGGTTTATTAAGCTGAACGCACTGAGGCTTAGAACTCTCGCATTAAAGAGATCTAAAGACTCATAAAGGACTGGAGATACAGAATGACTAATGACGATAACTCAAAAGGGCTTCCGCTTTGGCATGGAAGGCTTAACGTCTCCTCAGCAGATGTTTTGAGGAACCTCAACTCGAGTATTGGGTTTGATATCCGTCTTTATAAAGAGGACATAACTGCTTCTAAAGCTCACGCAAAAATGTTAAAGACAGTAGGTGTCTACAATGAGTCTGAGTTAAGTGCAGTGTTGAAGGGGCTTGAAAAAGTTGAGGAGGAAATTGAAAGCGGAAGTATCAATATTTTGCCTTCCGATGAGGATATCCATACTTTAGTCGAGCGGATGTTAACGGAAATTACCCCTGCAGGCGCAAAACTTCATACTGGACGGAGCCGCAATGATCAGGTAGCAACAGATCTGCGACTCTGGACTAAGCGTATTTGTACAGAAATAATTACTGAACTTATTTCTTTGCAGGAAACGTTATTAACAAAAGCGAAATCGCTTCAAGGCGTCATGATGCCTGGGTACACCCACCTCCAACAGGCACAACCTGTTCCTGTAGCGCATCATCTGCTTGCTCATGGTTGGGCGATCTCCAGAGATATACAGAGGCTTTTTGAATCACGAAATAGAACTAATGTCTCCGTTCTTGGGGCCGGTGCGCTAGCGGGATCATCATTACCATTGGACGCACACGCCGTGGCTAACGATCTTAACTTTAAATCCCTATTTGACAACAGCTTAGATGCTGTTTCTGATCGCGATTTCGTCGTTGATGTGCTCTCGGCTACAGCCCTTTTAGGAGTTCATCTCTCCCGTATAGGGGAGGAAATAATCTTATGGTCAACTAGCGAATTCAACTTTATTGAGTTGGATGATGCGTATGCAACTGGTTCTTCTATGATGCCGCAAAAGAAAAATCCTGATATCGCAGAGTTGGCTAGAGGAAAGTCAGGGCGGCTGATTGGAAATTTGACAGGATTGCTTGGATCGTTGAAAGGCACCCCTCTTGCCTATAACAAAGACTTGCAGGAAGATAAAGAGGCACTCTTTGACTCAGTCGATACGATCCTAAACCTTCTACCAGCTATAAACGGCATGCTAAGAACAATGACGTTCAACTCTGAGAGAACAAATCAGCTTGCTACATCCCCATTCATGGTGACAACAGATATCGCTGAATGGTTAGTGCTTAATGGTGTTCCGTTTAGAGATGCACATACACTAGTCGCAGGCCTTGTTCAAGAAGCGCTCACGACTGGCACCGAGTTGTCAGAACTTGTAGCTGCGCACGAACTTCTAGGAGACGAGCCAAAAAAATTATTTGATAATGAAACTATTGGAAATAACAAAAAAACACATGGATCGGGAAGCCTGAATAAAATGCAAGAGCAGGTTACTGCATTTGAGCAAAGCATCGCTAACAACAGAAGTCTTTTATGAGCTATACGCATCAGATAAGAATCAGATACGTGGACTGCGATATGCAAGGTGTTGTCTACAACGCACACTATCTAACTTTTATTGATGATGCTTTTGATTGCTGGATGAGAGAATTAGATTGGGATTTCGAAAAAAAACTTGAAGCCGAAATTATGTTAAAGAGTGCCAATATCACCTGGCACAAGCCAGTTAAATTTGGGGATGGCCTCGTAACCAAGTCGAAGGTTGCTCGTTGGGGAAACAGCAGTTTTGACATAATGACTGATGGATATGTTCTAAACGATCATTGTTTTGAGGCATCAATCTCATATGTCTGTGTGGACCATACCGACTATAGGCCGATCGCTGCACCCGAACTTCTTAAAAGTCATCTGCATTCAAAGTAGGAGAGAGCTATTTCTTTCATATGGAAAAATAATCAAAATATTGGGAATAAGATGGATTCCCTTGCTAATGCAATCAGTGATGTGGATGCTGTGCTGCCAACTAGTGAGAGCTCAGAAAATGCTAAATCTCAAATTATTGATTTTCTCAAAAATTATCCTGATGCATTGAATAGAACTTGCTTGGATGGTCACCTCACTGGTTCAGCAGCAATTGTTGACTATACCGGTCACAGAATTCTCATTATGCTTCATAAAAAGCTACAAATCTGGATCCAGCCTGGAGGCCATGCAGATGGCGACGGAAATCTACCTCGGGTGGCTCTGCGTGAAGCCACAGAAGAAACAGGCATCGATGGACTAGAGATACTCACCCCAGGTATTGATTGCGATGTCCATGCAATTCCTGCCAGGCCAGGTGAACCAGAACATCTGCACCTTGATATCAGATATTTAATACGCGCCCCACGCAACAGTATTGTTGAAAGAAACCATGAAAGCGTTCAAATGCGTTGGCTAAATTTTGGCGAGCTAACGCAACTCACCTCCGATGAAAGCACGGTCCGTCTCGCAAAAGTAGGTTTTGAGATAGCAAAAGAACAATTTTGAAAAGATCTTCCACGCCGGATATGCCCCTCGCCTGTAAGATTACCGAATGGGTTTCAGACTTGCCAAACATGCGATTTTTATAACGGGCCTGCTTGCATTTTTAGTTGCATGCTCATCCAGCTCAAATGAATTAACGGAACCAGCTTCCTCTCAGAGTGCAAATCAAAATGCTACCTCTGCGCCATCTTCAACTACCGAAGAGAGACCCGATGGAGAGGGCACTGCGAATTTTATTTCCTTCAAAAATGAAATTCTTCCAATAGTAGAAAATGCATGTGCATTGTGCCATACGGGAAGAGGTCCGGGTGTTCCCCACGCGAAACTTGATACTGCAGCAGAAGTCTCAGCATATGCATTTGCGATAGGTGCTGTAGTTGATTCAGGATACATGCCTCCATGGCCAGCATCAGATTTGAGTGTTCCATTTCTTCACGATGCAAGCCTTGATATCTATCAGCGAGAACTAATCGTTGAATGGGTTCAGGCAGGAGCCCCAGTCGATGTGGATGGCAACACTCAGGTAACGCCAACTCAAGAAGTCCCGTTCCTCGTCTCATATGACCAGGAGCTTTCATCTGCTAATTTATATGATGGGGAAAGAGGGCAGCCAGATGAATATCGATGTTTCATTTTCGACCCTGAGTTGACTGAGACGAAATATCTCACCGGGTACGAATTTATCCCTGACCAGACTGAAGTGGTTCATCATCTAGTCGGCTATAGAGTGACCGCAGAATACAGAGAAGCAGCTAACCGGAAAGATGCTAAAGAGGATCAAGGGGGCTGGAGTTGTTTCGGTTCAACGGGTCTTGGGAGCGACGAAATATTAACTTTTTGGGCTCCAGGAACTGGCGCTATTCAGTATCAAGAAGGACTTGGTTTAGAGATGAACCCAGGAGACTTCTTTGTCATGCAAATCCACTATCATTATGACGTTGAGGCTCCTGAAGATCGCTCAACTTTCCGAACTGTCTGGTCAACGGACTCTGATACGCAACCGATTAATATCAGGACTTTTTCCGGCCCGGCTGAAATACCATGTGCCGAATGGGAAGAGGGTCCGTTATGTGTTCGTGATAATGCATACCTATACGCAGAAGCACAATACGATGGCATAGTTCAGGCCGACCAGATTCTCGAAGCTTGCGGTTACGCTCCCGAAGACTTTTCTAACATGACAAATGGGATAGCCTCATCAACTTGCGATCAACCAGCTCGTTTTGAAGGCTATATCTCAGCCGTGCTTGGTCACCAGCACAACATTGGTGCATCTTTCCGCATGACACTTAATCCCGGAACCCCTGGTGAACTGATCTTGCTTGATATTCCCGATTGGGACTTTGAATGGCAATTTGCGTATTATCCACAAGAAGAAATCTACATTGAAAGAGATGATGTTATTCGCCTCGAATGTGTATGGGATAGATCACTAAGGCCCAAAAATCTTGAACCTAGTTATGTACTGTGGGCCGATGGAAGTAATGATGAGATGTGTTTTGCCGTCATCATGAGTTACCAAAAGAACTGAACACAAACTAGACTAGAAAATAATGATCCCAAAAATTATTAGCGCAGATGACCACGTTATTGAGCCCGCTCATGTATGGCAAGACCGAATGCCTTCTAAACACAAGGAACTTGCTCCAAAGATCGTTATCGCACCTCAGGGGGAGATGACACTAAACGACGGTGTATGGTTAGAAACTCCGGGTACCGGTGACAAAATGGCAGCATGGTGGCATTTCGAAAATAAACGCTACCAAATTAAACAAATGGTGGCCTGCCCAGGAATTCCTCCTGAAGAGGTAACAATGGAAGGCGTAACCTACGACGATATAGCTCAAGGTTGTTACGACCCCATAGCTCGTTTGGCAGATATGGATATAAACCACGTGGAAGCATCATTGTGCTTCCCCAATTACCCTAGGTTCTGCGGGCAATTGTTCTCTGAGGCAGAAGACCTTGACCTAGGACTACTATGCGTACAGGCATACAACGACTGGATGATAGACGAGTGGTGTGGCTCCAGTGGAGGTCGATTGATCCCGCTATGCATAGTGCCATTATGGGACGCAGAACTAGCAGCGAAAGAAATTTATCGTGTAGCGGAAAGAGGTTGCCGAGCAGTTGCATGGTCAGAATTGCCTGCTTGGCTGGGGCGGCCAGGTCTACATGGCGACTTCTGGGACCCCTTTTTCAAAGCATGCCAAGATACTCAAACAGTAATCTGTATGCATATAGGTTCAGGGACTAAAACGATGCAAACCTCTCCAGAGGCTCCTACAGTCGTGACAGCAAATCTCATAGTTTGTAATAGTGCAGCATCTATGATTGATTGGATTTTTTCAGGGAAATTCGAACAGTTCCCTAATCTCAAACTTCTGTATGCTGAAAGCCAAATCGGATGGATTCCCTACTTTGTCGAAAGGGCAGACGATACTTGGCAAACTCATCAATGGGCTCAAGGTGAAAAAAGGATACCTAATCCTCCATCTTATTATTATAAAAAACACGTGTATAGCTGCTTCTTCAAAGACACAGTTGGCATTGACCTATTGGATCGCATTGGCGAAGATAACGTTCTATTTGAAACTGACTATCCACATCAAGATGGGACATTCCCAAATACTCTTGCAATTGCAGAAGAATTATTTGGACACCTTGAACAAAAGACGATAGACAAAATAGCAAGAAATAATGCAATTAAACTCTTCGGGCTCACTATCTAAGGGAAGTATGGAATCTGACGTCAACCCAACCGATCAACACGTCGATCAGGTCTGGGATACACCATCTCACTCAGAAATCATTGAACTAACCAAATCTCATGTTGAAGCAATGGAGATGACAAACGATGATCTTGTGTGGGTCCAAGCAGGGATGCACCATGTGCTTCTCACGACCATAGGGCGAAAAACAGGTAAGGAACATAAAGTTGCTCTTCCCACGTGGAAAAATCAAGATGGTGACAGAATAGTAGTAGCTTCATTCGCGGGGGCTACTGCAAACCCATCCTGGTTCACGAATTTGAAGGACAAGCAAGCGAACCCCAAAGTAAAAATCCAAGTCCAAAATGGTAAATACTGGTCTGATGCTCAGATATTGGAAAGCGATGAGCGAGATGAAACATGGCGGAGACTATGCGCTGATCGCGCATGGTATGAAACGTATCAAGGGAAAACTGACAGAGTAATACCACTGGTTAAATTACCTGTAACCGAACAGATTGAAAGCTAATCTTCTAACGAAGCTTTCATCCCAGCCAAAACCATTTCCATATTCTGACGAATGGCGTAAAGCCTATTACGAATAATTTTTTCTTCCTTCTTGGGGTTCTCTGCAATCATTCTTGTTAAGCCTGACTCGCCGGGTCCCAAAATAACAGTATGGCGAACGCGTATTGTTCCCCCAAGGTCAGAAAGTTCGTATCTCCAACGCGCACCAGGGGAGGATATATCTCCGGTGCACCAGCCAAATACGCGCCCCAGCTCAAGCGCATCAATAGTGCATTTAGCGGTCCACTCTCCAATATGTTCGTTCTGATTTCGTCCAGTAAAAGTATTACCTAGCTTTAATAAATGGGACTCTTCATCCCAATTGGCGCTGACGAACTCATTTGAGAATTTGCTACCGAAATTTATATCCGTCATCAACTCCCAAACGTCGCTTTTGCTTGCAACGATATCGATATCTACAGCAATGCCAGGGCCATTTGAAAAGACAAACGGAAGGTCAGGGCCATTCTCAAAGGTCATACCATATGAATCAAAATACGTGATCTCCCGAGAGGATGCTCTGGGAGCAGGTTTGAAGTCTAACCCTTTCGTCCATGCGACAGGAAACATCGCAATTTCAGTTGTTCCTTCAGGCAAATCCAGTACCTTTTTTAGCTCATCGGTTTCGCTGAGGATAGCAGTTGTCCAAGCGGTGCCCAACCCTCTAGACCGCAGGGCTAGACAAAAGCTCCAAGCGCTTTGAATCACGGAGTCAAATAAACCCGGCCGTCCAGAATTATCATGAATTCCGATAATCGTTGGAATAACAATTGCCGGGGACCTTTCCAGATTCTCAGCTAGAAATGCCGCAGATGTAAACATCCTTTCGTTCGGGTGGCCAGTACCACTTAGGCGGTCCCTTGCAGCTATCATCCAGTTTCCAGCAGATTTTAAATAAAGCTCGGATATTAGCGCCTTCTTTTTAGGATCAGTAATGACAATCCAACGTCGCGAACCTATATTTCCACCCGTAGGAGCCTGTTCCGCAATGTCAATACAGTCGAGAATAATCTGCGGATCAACGGGTCGATCAAAATCAAGACGTAGCCTCACTGAGCGGGTAGTGGATAGCACGTAGTCAACGGATTTAGGGTCTAGTTCCACCTCTTTGTTTTATCACCAAAGAACACGAACGAAGAATCATGTCAAAAATTCAAGGCATACTAGAAATGTGTTTACCATCCCAATAGAAACTATATTTGACCCTCAAATTACTGAAATCAATAGGATGCCGATGCATGTCACATTTCAATCCTATGACTCATTATCCGAAGCGAGAAAAGGAAAAACGCCCCCAAATAGGGTTTCTCTTAACGGAGCCTGGAAGTTCAAACTTTTAAACTCCGTAAATGATCTGACAAGTGAAATTTTAGAAGAGGGCTACGAAAATTCTCACTGGGATGATATTCGAGTACCTGGAGCTTGGACAAGGCAAATAACCAAAGATAAACCCCATTACACGAATATTGTTATGCCATGGCCTGGCTACGAGCCTCCCAATGTTCCAGAAGATAACCCAACCGGCATTTACCAAAAAGTAATCAACATCTCCTCAAGCTTTATAAGCGATAAGTGCATTCTCCATATCGGGAGTGCAGAAAGTATCGTAATAGTAGTTTGTAATGGCGTTTTTATTGGCCTAGGGAAAGACAGTCGTCTACCAAGCGAATTTAATCTAACTCCATATTTGCACGAAGGTGAGAATGTGCTGACATTAGTCATTCCCAAGTGGAGTGACGCAACTTGGATAGAAGATCAGGACCATTGGTTTCATGGTGGTCTTCACAGATCACTATGGATTGAGAGGAAAGAATCATTGCACATATCAGACGTTCACCTTGTATGTGACTTCGATCCAGAAGATTTCAGAGGAAGCATTGAAGGCAAGGTTCTAATTTCTCAGCCCAAACGAGGATTAAGCACAAATATTACTCTCGAAACATTATCTGGAAAAAACATTGCTGAATCAGGTCTCCTTGAAGTGTCCGTTGCAAAGTCGGACTCTCCGCTAGAAGAACTACTCGAGTCATATAATTTCACTGGAGTGCAATCCACCTTTGTGCTCAAAGATCTTCCTATTAAACCATGGACAAGTGAAACTCCGAATTTGTATAACGTCTTCATAGAGCTCTTCGATGAAGAAGGAAGCTGTCAAGAAGTAGTTAGTCAACGTGTTGGCTTCAAGCGGGTAGAAGTAAAAGAAAGAGAACTACGAATCAATGGTAAAGCAATCGTGATTCATGGGGTGAACAGGCATGATCATCACCCAATAACTGGCAAAACGCAAACAACAAATGAGCTTAGGGAAGAGCTAATTTCTATGAAACTTCACAACATTAATGCAATAAGAACTGCGCATTACCCAAATGACCCTGAGGTCTTACACCTGTGCGACGAGTTAGGACTATACGTAATCGACGAGGCTAATTGCGAGTCACATGCGAAATTGAATTCGCTAGCTTTAAATCCCCGATTTCATTACGCTATAGAAGAACGTACAAAGAGGATGCTTCAACGCGACCGAAATCATGCCTCGGTAATTGGTTGGTCGCTTGGCAACGAAGCAGGTTTTGGGTCAGCGCACCTAGCAGCTGCGGCATGGGTTAGAAGCGAAGATTCTTCAAGGTTCGTGCATTACGAAGGGGCGCTTGAGCATAGATTTTCATTAAACAACGAAAAAGGGTATGTCAATAGTAGGAAGAGTCCAGACGCACTCGAACGTTTAGCAACCGACATTGTCTGCCCGATGTATTCCCCCATAGATAAGATTTCGGAATGGGCTACTTGGGCTGAACAGACAAAAGAAGATGATCGACCTCTAATTCTCTGTGAGTTCTCACATGCAATGGGTAACTCAAATGGGTCTCTAGCAGCCTATGTTGATACCTTCTACGAGCACGGTGCTCTAGCAGGGGGTTTCATTTGGGACTGGAAAGACCAAGGCCTCCTTGAAAAAGATAAAAATGGAACACCATTCTGGGCCTATGGCGGGTACTTCGATGACACACCAAATGATGCGAATTTCTGTATCAATGGCTTAACCGCTCCCGATGGAACTCCTCATCCTGCTCTCACGGAAGTCGCATGGGCGTACCGGCCGATAAAGGTAACACAACTCAATTCCAATACTCTATCTATAAGAAATCGATCAGTCTTTACTGATTTAAGCAACTTTAAATGCCAATGGGAAATAGAGGTTGGGGGAGAGGTAGTCGAATTCGGTGAATGGGAATTTAGTGACAAAGTGGATACGAAAATCATTGAAAAGGCAATTCCAGAAATACCTATTTCACTTCAAGATGAAGACGTGTATTTAAATTTATACTGGCAATATATTTCTGCCAAAGAATGGTGCCCAAGTAATCATGTTGTTGCTTGGGATCAAATTCCACTTCGAACAAACTCCACAGACATCCAATGCACACTTCCGAGAAGTGATAATTCAAAGCAAATAGAGGCTGGTCAAATTCAATTGGAAAACTTTGAGATTGCATTACCGTCCTCGGATGAATCTGGAGGAATTTCGTACAAAGGCGCAGAATTACTTTCGCAATTCCCACAGGGTTGCTTTTGGAGACCCCCTACTGACAATGATGGAGTCAAGCAAGGCTGGATGGCAGAAGTGTCTGGAGCCCGAAGAGTGTGGGTTAGCGAAGGGTTGAACCAATTATCAATCAAACGAAATAGTGAGCTTTTGAAAGGAGTCAAAGAACCAGATTGTCTGAGGGTTACGAGTGAATATTTAGGAACAAATGGAAAAGCCACTCACATAAGTCATATCTGGGCAATTAAGAACGTAATTTTCTTCAAGGAAACCTTTGAAATCCCCAAAGAGTGGAATGATCTTCCAAGAGTTGGAATGCGGTTCGAAGTACCCAGTAACTACTCAAGTCTGGAATGGTTTGGGCGGGGCCCACTAGAGTCGTATCCCGACCGTCGCAATTCTCAGCTCATAAGCAAATGGAAATCCCATATAGAGGATCAATATCACCCATATGTTGTTCCTCAAGAAAATGGTGCACATCAAGAGACAAAGTGGTTTAGTCTTTCTAACCACAAAGGAGATCAACTCAAATTCAACAGTGCAAACACAAACTCGTTTTCAGCCAGCTACATCCATGACGCTGACCTGAGCGAATCACTCACAATATCGCAACTCAAACCTAGGACAACAACTGAAGTCCATATCGATGCAGCTATTCGGGGACTAGGCACAGGAGCATGTGGGCCAGACGTCCTTGAAGAATTCAGACTTTCTCCCGGGCCTTATGAAATGGTATGGTCTTTTGAAGTGCTCACACAGAATTTCTAGACATCAAGTGGGACAAGGCACTCGCGAATCTTATTACCTTTAGCAAATTCATCAACCGGATCTGTGACCCAACGAGACCCTTTCTTAGTTACTGTAAAAGCTTCGTCAATACCATCACGGAACTGTTCTGCGTAGTTATCGCGATCATCAAGGTAAAGTGCATAGTCAGCTATCCACAGCCTAACCAACCGTCCGTCGCGAGTGTTCTCCTCAGGTGCAATCAATAGAAGTTCTGAAAGCAAGTTCCTGTAAATAGCCGTTCCTTGATCAATCTGATCAGCTCTCTCATCAGGGGATTTCACCGAAAAAGCATATGGAATTTCCTCAAGTTTTTCCTCGGCGATACCGCACAAGACTTTAGCCTCATCGGCAAATGAAGAATCATCCAGTTTGTCAGGGTGACCACTTGGCGCAAGGGGGGATAATGCCCATATCCAAAACAAAGTTATTGTCAATAGAAGAACAACAGATATTACTTTCCCGAAGGCGAATTTGCGAGATTCGATGTTTAAAGTTTCCGTTGTATTAATACCTTCGTTCACTACTCCAATCATGGTCGTTAAAAGAAGTAAATGCCAAATACCCCCAAATTCCATATTTTGATTTAATAACGTCGTAGTTCTTCTCAAAGGGGTCTAATGTCAAACTATGAGTAAATCCAACTTTCTAGAGGAACTAGACCGTCGCGGGTTAATACAAGACACTACTGATCGTCAAGCTTTAGAACAACGGTTATCTGATGGTCCTGTAACTCTTTACCATGGCATAGACCCATCTGCGCCCAGCCTCCATATTGGTAATTTTGTAGGAGTTCTCATGCTACGAAGATTCCAAGATGCCGGTCATGACCCAATAGCACTCATAGGTGGATCAACAGGGATGATTGGTGACCCTGGAGGAAGATCTGAAGAGCGCAATCTGCTTGATGAAGAAACTTTGCAAGAGAACTTAAAGGGGATACAGATACAACTAGAAAATCTTCTTGATATGGATCGGTCAACGCTTGTTAATAATTTTGATTGGACTAAAGATATTAATGTGCTGGACTTCCTCAGGGATGTTGGGAAGCATGCGACGATAAACCAAATGGTAGGGAGGGAATCCGTCCGATCTCGGATGGAAAGCATGCATGGAATAAGTTTCACTGAATTCTCATATATGCTCCTGCAAGCTTTTGACTTCTGGTGGCTACATCAAGAATCAAATTGCGAACTCCAAATCGGTGGCTCAGACCAATGGGGGAATATAGCGCAAGGAGTAGATCTAATACGAAGAAGAAGCAGAGCAAGTGCTCATGGGCTTACATGGCCTTTGATTACACGTAGCGATGGTCAAAAATATGGAAAATCAGTTGACGGCGCTATCTGGCTTGATGCAGAAATGACGTTACCATATGAATTTCATCAATACTGGCTTCGAGTTGATGACAGAGACCTCGAACGCTTTCTTCTTCAGTTGACACTTATTGACGTTGATGAGGCATATGAAATTGTTCACGAGCACAATTCGGCACCGGAAAAGCGTCTGGGACAAAACCAACTAGCAGATGAAATTACGAAACTCGTGCATGGAGAAAATGCAGTTAAGAACTCAAAACTTGCTGCTCAAGCTTTGTTTGGGAATGACCATCTAACTGAAGAGATGTTTGAGGCTCTTTCAGGAATTGTGCAAGAAACATCGATTCCCTCAAGCGTTGTTGAAGAAAATGAAGGTGTTCTAGAAGCTCTGGTCCTCAGCGGGTTAGTCGAATCGAAAGGAGAAGCCCGTCGTTTGGTTAAACAAGGCGGGGTCTCAATCAACAGACAAAAGGTATCTTCTACGTCAATAGGAAGTCAAAACACCATTGGAGGGAAATATATTTTGCTTCAAAAAGGGAAAAAACAGCGCAATATCTTAGTAATTTCTGATTAAGCATTGTCGCAATTTCCTTTAAAATTTCAGAAGAAGAAAAAAATTTGGAATAAAATGAGTAAGACGTTGAACTTTCGTCAGTTTGTGGGTAGATTCAAGCTTCGCCTCTGATGTTGCAATTATTGTAATAAACTTCAGAAGCGTAATCCGGCTACGACAATGTCGACCGGAAGCGGTTGCAGAGAAATCTGTGAAAGCTGCTCTTTGAAAACGGAAGAGAGGACGAAAAAGCCAGTGCGGGAGGCGCGCAGGTCTTTCTTGAGACCCGAGCGCCAACCTTCAATTCCACCACCTGTAAAAAGGTGGTACCCGCACAACATATAAATAAATATGAAAGACAACGTGTTCTCATTTATGAGACACATGTTTTGTGCCAGTCAGGTGACGAGGAAGCCCCTCCGACCCTGGCTCTCCA
>DDNP01000001.1:0-664 GCA_002341185.1 Candidatus Neomicrothrix sp. UBA2517
CTCCTGCACAAGAAACAGCGAGAGTGGCAACTATAAGGATTCCGAAAAGTTTAACTAATGAATTTCTCATTTTGATAATGCTTTCGTGATGGTAGACCAAGTATTAACCTAAAAGTGGTTCAACACAAACCCAAACTGCCTACTTTAAGTTCAATTAATTGCTTTTCTGTTGCCCGCTTGGCTTCTCGTGTATATTTTTCTTGATTTCACTATTCACATTTTGACGTGGGCAGAATCCACAATGTTTGCCACATGGTGAGGTTATGTGTTCACTGGGGAAAGAAACATAGTTCCCCGCTAATCAGAGCCATCAAAACCCAGTTGGTCATCAAACCAATCATCTTTGGGTTTTCTTTTCTTTAGTGGCTTTCCTTTTTCTGCACGGCGTTCCGCAGAACGTTTAGCTTTCGCTTTTCTTTTCTTCTTCAGTTCTTTCTGACGGATATTGTAAGCTTCTGTATTCCAGATCCACTTGTAATCTTCCTTAAATGAATCCCAGACACCCATAGTGTCAATTTAGTCTAAAATCATGTTCTAGTCAGTTTCACTGGACAGGCACTCTTAATGTTTGTGGGGGAGGGGGCTTGTGTTTACAGGGATCCAAAAGTCTTCGTCTGTCATATGCATGTGCGTGTTGTCACATCGCTTTACTGTAGGTGAACTA
>DDNP01000001.1:1052-3378 GCA_002341185.1 Candidatus Neomicrothrix sp. UBA2517
CTTTTGTTACACTGTATGGGCCAATCCTTAAAGCCTATGCTTCACAATTCAGTAGTTCCCGATAGGAATGTTGGTTGGAAGCTTGAACCCTTGGTTATTGAGCAAATCGTATGCCAGCGGATCTATTTGTTTTAGTTCGTCTTTAGTGCAGACATGCCATTCCTCTTCACTGTCAGCACATTTATTGGTATACGCCGGATCTAGTGCATCAATGTTCGCCATCAAAATCCAATAAAAGTATTCGTGTATTTGGCAGGAATAGTCGCAGGTGTAGTCGTCGTAGCTATACCACGCGCCTTCTGGATAGCCGTTGGGAACGGTTTGGAATTGTCCACCGCGTGCAGTGTCCATAGCGTCAGCGATGCGACTGCCGGTTCTGTCTCCAAAATATTCTGGATAGGTGTTGTACCAGCCCATTGAAAGGACATGCCATATTTCTTCTAGGTTGGTGTCCCATGTGCCTGCTTGTTTTATCCCGCCGAACGCCCAGTCATCTTGTCTGTAATACATGCTGGCGGCCCAGCCGAGGGTGTCTTCACAAAATGTGCCCTTTAGCGAAGGGAATACTTTTTCTCGAAGCGCTTCAGTCCAAACAGGGACAACAAAGTTGTTTTCCACGAGGAAACGGTGAACTTTGGGGTCATCCATTACACCATCGGCATCATTGTCCATGAATTCGGCAACGACGTTGGCGGAATGTTCAACATATTCTGTTGGGATACTTGAATGAGAAATGACGTAAATACCGAAAACGTTTACAAACACATCGAGTTCTTGGTTCAGACAGTCAAATGGGTGTTCTGTCAAGAGTTCAAAATTGAATTCACCGCTTAGTACCGGCGGTGAATAGTCTCCGCTGTTGGTGTCTTCATATTCTTCATCAAAAAGACCACAGTTTTCTGCCCCTATTGCGACTACAGATATTAGGTCTTCCATTTCCTCTGCTGATAAGCCTTCTAGAGTTTCAGTGCTCACCGGATAGTCGTCACCTAAGGTGTTCCATTGTTCGAAATCAAGTGGTGAGTTATCCACTACATAATCGATAAAGCATTCTGCCAGGTCTCTGCTAATCCCCAATTCAGGTTCAGCGAGGATTTCTTGAAGGAGTTGCTCACGGCCACTTTCATCGGCGTTGGAGTCGTCTGGTTTGAGTTCTGTTTCGGATTCTTGAAGTTCGGCACGCGACTCGGATATTTCGTCATCAGTGGTATTACTGCAAGCTGAGGCGAATAGAAGAAGTGTTGTGAAGATAAGTAAGAGTTTGTATCTCATATGTAATAGCAACATAGCCCACATATAGCTATTCATATGGGAGAGAATCTCAAAGTCATTTGTTGCATGTGTGGGGGTGCTAGAGGCTATGTATTTAACGACTATTACATAATTCTTACATACTGATAGATTCAATGGCATGAAACGACCGATCGCCGCAATAATTACCCTCTGTTGGGTCGTTATCCTCGTTGCATGCGGTGCATCTGAACCAACCACACAGCAGGCAGAAATCAAGCCAACCTCAACCCCTACTTCAATACCCACACCAGTCCCAACACAAACTCCAGAAACGCTGCCAGAAAAACTCGAAACTGAAGTTCCTCTTCTTCCGCCTCCCGATTCTTTCCCGATTCAGATGGTGAGCGTACCCCCAGAACAAGTCCTAACCGGATTAGCTGAGATCAAACGAATCGCAGAGAATATCGAAAATTCTGTCATCATTATTGACGTTTCTACACAAACCCTATGGCATTGGAAAAACCATCAGGTTCGGAAAAAATATTCGTTATCAACTGGTCGTGGAGCATTCGACTGGGCCACCCAAAAACAAACCTATATTGGTAATGAACTCGATTCTCGACGAGCTCCAACAGGGTACATGTTTACCCTTGGAGAAAAGTCGTACGCATGCGAAATTGACGAATTAGCTGATAAGGGAGGCTGCTGGGGGTGGCCAGCCTTCACAGATCAACAATCCGACGAATATGTCTGGGCGAGAGTAACAAGTGGCATTATCCCCTTGTATAGCGGCGAACGCAAAAACAGAAACGTCGTTGAGCGAGATATCTACATTCATGGAACAAATGTGTACGAATCAGTGATGAGCCAAGAACCACGCTCCGAAGGATGCATCCGGATGCTACCCAAAGACCTCATTGACCTTGTCAAAAATCTCGATCAGGGAGTGAACCAGATTTACGTTCTAGAACGAGATTGGGAAGAGCCTAAATGAGGTAAAGTCGCACCCGACTTCAGGTTTACGGGTTGGGGACCAAACCAATTTGATACTTGCCCTAATCTCGCCCACAGACGTATAAAGCCCCAGAACCTA
>DDNP01000001.1:3683-4220 GCA_002341185.1 Candidatus Neomicrothrix sp. UBA2517
ACGTATAAAGCCCCAGAACCTAGAGTCTTCTATTGCCTAGAAAAGCCCCTGAAATGGGGTTTTGCTTGTCGGGACGGAGAGATTTGAACTCTCGACCCCCTGTGTTTACAGGGGTTTAAGAATTAGTAACTTATTCCGCTCAAAGCAAATAAGCAACAAGGAATCCGATGGTTCGTCGTGGCGTTTTCATTAGCCAATTGGGTTATCACTTTTTCTCTTGAATTCTCTGCTCTTCAACAGCATTAGCAATCTTGCCGAGTGTACGAAAAACATTCTTTTTTAAGCTATTGAAGTTGAGAAAAATGATCCCACCAACTGTCGAGAAAACGCCCCCAATTATTGTGAAAATACCTGCGATGTAGAGTCCAACTCTAGGTTCGTCATCATCAAAGGTCGCAAATCCAGTTTGCACCATGACCACCCCGGCAATGAGTACAAGAATTCCAAGTATTATCAATGAGGATGAGACAATTTTTTTCTTCGTGGTTTTTGTCATAACTTCCCTATTCTTCCCAGTCTCCATCAAACCTTTCAGAC
>DDNP01000001.1:4526-9934 GCA_002341185.1 Candidatus Neomicrothrix sp. UBA2517
TCTCCATCAAACCTTTCAGACATGCGTTTAGTTTAGGGCAGAACAGGTTTTGTTACATGTGTGGGGGTCTAGAGGCTATTTATTTAAAATGACTCTATGAAAGAGTTTCTTCTATTTCTTGTTTAAGCCGTGCTAGATCTAAGCGAAATAATTTCAAATTCTCAGCAAGATTTTGGTGGTTTTGTAAATCAACAAATTCATTGCTTATATCCTTTAGCAAGAAATACTTGTCCTGGAGTTCCTTTCGAAGAGCATCCCCTTTTGGGGTTAATTTGATAATCCAAGCTCGACGGTCATATGGGTTGACAGTGCGCTCCAATATATCTTTTGTTTCTAAGTCATTTATAACTATGCCCAGCCTCGCTTTTCCGATGCCTAGGGATTTTGCTAGTTGGCTTTGCGTAAATGCATCGCTTTGGTCAATCAACGAAATAAGAGCCACATCAGTCAAATTCAGATCAAACTCTGAGAAAATAAATTCAAATGTTTTTGTGATATCCCGAGCGAGTAGAACAATATCCCAATGAACTTTATAAGACTGCGGCCCAGTCAGCTTAGGATAAGTCCCATTACCTTTCCCCTTAAGCGCACTCTTCCCCATAAGCGCACTCTACTTCTTGCTTCCATTGTTGAAAAGTTCGGAGAAAAGGAGAATACAACAGAAACTAGAAAGCATTAATACGCCAAAATTAAAGTATGCATACATACTTTCCTAGACAAATTTCAAAGTTGGTTTAGGATTGGCTCAAAATTAAAGAGGGGGATTATGTCTCAAAAGACACGAAATTTTAAATTATTGACTATTCTCATAGCGTTTCTGACGCTCGGAGCGATGGCCGTTGGATGCGGTGATGACGATGAAGGGCGGCCAAGCAAACTTACATTTGGCCAAGTCCCAGCGGAAGATGCAGTTGGCTTAGAAACTGCCTACTCAACAACGACACAAATCCTTATTGATAACGTTGAAGGACTTGAAGAAATAGACATGGTTGTAGCTACCGAATACGCAGGAATTGCTGAAGGAGTTATTGCAGGAAGAATTGACATTGCTCAATTTGGACCTTTCTCTTACGTAATCTCAACTAAGAACGGCGCCAACCTTGATGTAGCAGGAGCACTAACGAGGGCTAAAGGAGCAAATCCGGGTTATCGTAGCTACTTGGTAACTGGGAAAGATAGCGGAATTAACGATATCTCTGACCTCGCAGGCAAAACAGTATGTTTCGTAGACCCAGGATCAACTTCGGGATTCCTATTCCCATCAGAAGGCTTACTCTCAGCAGGTCTAGACCCAATGGAAGGGTCTACCGACATCACTCCAATATTTGCAGGCGGACATGACGCCTCAATTTTGAGCGTCCTAAACGGTGATTGTGACGCTGGTTTTGCTGCAGATGTCTTCTTAAAGAGTCAACCTGGTGATGATGCTCCAGGTATTCTCCAAAGCGGAGGCGACATTGACGGTATTCTTGACCGAGTAGATGGAGCTGATGTCAATCCTGAAAGCGCCACTCTAGCGATTATATGGAAAACGGCGATTATTGCAGGCTCACCTTTGGGGCTTAATGCAGATACTGTTCCAGCTGACATGATTGCAGAAATCACAACTGTGCTAAAAGAAAAGGTAAATCTTGATTATGCGATAGCTAACGGATACTGTTCGGGCACAGTCGAAGAGAACGACTGCAAGATAGGTTCAGGCGGCAGTGAATGGGGATACGTAGATGTAGGAGGCGATTCGTATTATGACGGCGTTCGCCAAGTCTGCGAAGTAACCGGCGCTACGAAGTGCCAATAAGGCAACTAGAAGAAATATTTAGGTCATAAACAGAACATGTTCATGGCATGAAACAAGATAATATAGTTCCCCCCGACGCTGGTAGTGGCAACGCTTTAGCGTCGGGGGGAAACGCAGTTGAAGTAAAAGACCTTGTAAAAACTTTTGACAATGGCAATGTTAGGGCTCTTGACGGGGTCTCAATATCTGTGCCTGTAGGGCAATTACTCGTAATTATCGGGCTTTCTGGCTCGGGGAAATCAACGTTTCTGCGTCACCTCAATGGACTACATTTACCGACAGAAGGGTCAGTTGAGGTCTTGGGAAATGTCATTCCCGATTTGAAACGGCCAGAACTTCGGTCTCTTCGGCGTGATATCGGTTTCGTTTTTCAACAATTCAATATTGTTGGCAGGCTCACCTGCATAGAAAATGTGCTTAGCGGTGCTTTGGGAAGAATTCGAGGACCAAGGATCGGAGCAATGATGTATCCAAAGTCGCTAAGGGTAGAAGCATTTGAACAACTTGAACGCGTTGGATTAGCTGACCGGGCATGGCAGAGAACAGATACCCTTTCGGGAGGACAGCAACAACGAGTAGCTATTGCACGTAGTTTGATGCAGAAACCCAAAATAGTTCTCGCTGATGAACCAGTTGCCTCTCTCGATCCTGAAATTTCAGGTCAGGTAATGGAATTACTTGTCCAATGCTGCATAGAGGACGGAATAACTGTTCTCTGTAGTCTGCACCAAGTAGACCTGGCCTTAGGATGGGCGGATCGACTCATTGGGTTACGTGACGGGAAAGTCGTTTTAGATTCTCTGGTCAAAGGTTTAGACCAAGAAGAAGTCATGGGTGTCTATCGTGAATTAGATCCGACCGGTGAAAAGGAAAATGAATATAGAGTTTCTGAGACGGATCCCTCCTCCCAATGAATGGGGTAAACAATCACGAACAAGTCAGTGAGCAGGTCGAGAAACAAAGAGAATCTGGTTCATTAGATCAGATATCGAGACCATGGAATCTACGACGAGTCCAGATTTGGAGTTTCGTAGGCTTTCTTCTCGTTGCCTTCGCTTGGTCTGTTAGACGAGTCGATCTTTCCTTTAACGGTATTATAGAAATAATTGAAGGGTGGCCAGCAACATGGAGCCTTCTTAAAAGGATGGTCCCTCCTTCTTTACCTAGCGAAGATATTGACCTCATAATATCGTTATCTCTTGATACATTTTTTATGGCGTTCGCTGGTACGGCGGTTGGGCTAGTTCTCGGTATACCGCTCGGTCTTCTATCTGCCCGTAACGTTATGCCATGGGCTTCTGTACGGGCACTCTCGAGAGCAATTATCGTATTTTCGCGCGCTATCCCAGCTTTAGTATTTGCAATATTTTTCGTTAGAATTTATGGAATCGGTGTACTTCCCGGTATCTTAGCCATCGGGATTCATTCGATTGGAATGATCGGAAAACTTACAGCGGATGCTGCTGAAGATATTGATACTGGACCACGAGAAGGTGTGACTTCTACAGGTGCTGGACCTATGCAGGACTTAGCTACTGGCGTTTGGAGTCAGATGGTTCCGACAGTGATAACAATTTCCCTTTACCGATTAGAAATAGATTTTCGTTCTGCACCGATTCTTGGATGGGTAGGTGCCGGAGGAATAGGAGTATTGCTCAGATCATATCAAGGCGGACTTCGGTACCAAGAAATGCTCGGAATCACACTTTTGATCGTGGTACTTGTAATTCTCTTGGAATCACTCTGTGCAGTAACCCGTAATGCACTATTCGGGACCACAGAACGTCTTCCAAAGAAATTAAAAACTAAATCAATATTTGCTAGCTTCGTCAGCCCCGGACAAAAAATAGCTGAGTTGATTATTAATAGGTCTAGTAAGAAAGAAGTTCAAGTAGAACAGTCAAGTGAGCGTCGCTTAAATGCGCCTTGGACTGTAGAGCGTATAAAAGTCAACACTGTGAGCATGATATTTTCGGTACTTCTGGTGCTCTCATTTGTTATTCCAGATATTGGCGCTAAGGAAATTCTGACAGATAGTGGAAATATTCCTGAGATGCTAAGAAGACTTACCCCAGACAATTGGTCTTGGTGGAGTAGTCGCATTCTAAGTGACCTAATTGACACGGTTGGTATAGGAATGGCAGCGACAGGGCTTGCCTTGCTATTTGCAATTCCTTTCTCGTTCCTGGCTGCTAGTAACACGGCTCCCGGTCGATTTGTGTACTTATGTTCTCGCCTTTTCATGCTTGTTGTACGTTGCGTCCCGGAATTAGTCGTTGCAGTTATCTTTGTAGCGGCAATTGGTCCAGGGCCCAGAGCTGGGACACTTGCGTTATCTATAGGAATGTTTGGATTTATCACAAAACTTTTCGCTGATGCTATAGAAGAAGCACGTCAGGGTATACGTGACGGAGTAATTTCAACTGGATCAACCCGTTTGCAGGAATCGACTACGGCAGTTTTGCCTCAAGTTGTTACTTCCATAATAAGTAACTCGATGTACTTACTCGACGTCGCAATCAGAAGCTCAACCGTTGTTGGGATTGTCGGCGGTGGTGGGATAGGGTTCCTCGTTGTTAATTCTGCTAGACAACTTCAGTGGGACACCTTAGGTGGAATCATCTTCTGTATATTTGTAATTGTCTACGCCATTGAACTTCTCGCGACCTGGGTTAGAAGAAAAGTGGAATGATGATTCTAAAACCCAGATGCCTTTACCTCTCTTTTCTCTTAACTATCCGAAAGGTTTTTAACTAATGCGTATTCTTGTAACAAATGATGATGGGTTTGATTCACCCGGTCTACATACTTTAGCAAAAGCATTAAAACCATTCGGTGAAGTAGTAGTTGCAGCTCCAGATAGGGAATACTCCGGAGCTTCTTCAAGTGTTGGGCCAATACCACTCACAACTGAAAAACATAAGGTTGAAATTGATGGGATTGATGAGGCATGGGCTGTTTCAGGACCTCCTGGATTAATAGTTTTTTTAGCAAGCATGGGTGGGTTTGGCATCCCATTCGATCTCGTTGTTTCTGGTATCAATCCTGGAGCTAACGTAGGGAATCCTGTGTACCTTTCGGGAACAATTGGTGCTGCGTTCTTAGCGAGGATGAATGGGATAACTGGAATAGCTATAAGCCAGGAATCAGTAAATTCATTAGTTGAAACATTTTCAGCTCATGAAACTAGTGAGCAGAAATGGGAAACTGCTGCTCAAATAGCTGCCATTGTCGTTTCAAACCTTCAAGAAATACCATTGCCAGAACCCAGCGTCTTAAATATCAATGTACCGAATGCAGAAATGTCTCAAATTAAAGGTTGGGTGCGGGCACAGATTGGGAACACATTCGCAACCCAACGCTTACTAACTGTAGAGCCATCATCAGAGAAAAAGGACTCTTATAAATTAATCATGGGCAACGGTGAAAGAGTCTCGCACCTTCCTGTAGAGATAGATACTGGGGCAGTAGCAAACGGTTATATTTCTGTAACGTGGGTCAGTAAATTATCGCTAGTAGAAGTTCCTTTTGGGGAAAGTGTAGAAGCATCATTAGACGCTCATTTTCTTCGAAAAGGAAATTAAAACAGAACAGGTTTTGTTACATGTGT
>DDNP01000007.1:0-35267 GCA_002341185.1 Candidatus Neomicrothrix sp. UBA2517
GGCTAGAACCTCAGCCTTCCAAGCTGATGATGGGAGTTCGATTCTCCTCACCCGCTCAGATCTAATATTGTGGACAGGAGTGAAAGAGGTCCAAGTGTCATCAATATTTTTAGGAATAGCTGGAGGTAGTTGTTCAGGAAAAACTACGCTCGTTAACTGTTTGCAAAACCAGTTAGGGTTTCTTGTCTCTAAGTTGGCATTTGATAGTTATTACTGTGATCAAGGTCACCTATCCATAGAAAAGCGAGCAGTGGTCAATTATGATCATCCTGATTCTCTTGATGTTGATCTTTTCATAAATAATTTACGTTCCCTGCGAAAAGGTTCCGATATCTCTTCCCCTATCTACGATTTTGCTACTCATACAAGGAGTGCAGAAACCTCTATAGTTTCGCCGACTGAAGTGGTTCTAATTGATGGCATTCTTCTTCTTGTTTTCCCCGATATTTGCAACCTACTTGACATTAGCATTTTTGTATCCGCGCCTGAGGATGTGCGTCTTGAACGTAGGGTAGTTCGAGATGTCGCAGAGAGAGGGCGAACGGCAGAACAAGCCCGAGCACAGTTTCTAAAAACAGTCCAACCTATGCACGATCAGTTCGTTGAACCGTCAAAGAAAAATGCGGATTTAATTATCAGCGGCGAAGCAAATTTTGCCGAAATTCGTATAGATATAGAGCAGCGTATTAACGCTGAGCGCCAATCTAACTAGTCGTTACTCATTTTTTCAACAACAGATTCTCCACCGAGAGATTCGATGATTGCATTTACATAATGTTTGGCCCCTGAGGGTACTGTGTGTACTCCATCTCTTGTAAAAAATTGTGGGTTTTCATTAGATATTGAGTACCAGTCAACAACTTTGGCATTTTCGAATGTTTCTGCAGCATCATCAAGCAAATTATTTACTTTGTCCTCCCATCGCCTTGGTACACGCACGTTTACCAAAAGCACTTTTCGAACTTCCGTTAATAATTCTAATGATTCAGTGATAATTCGTTCGTCGATTACTCCGTTATTACCCAAGTGTATGACTACGATTTCTCCCAGTTCATCTTTAGCATCTAATTCTCGTATGATTCCTCGAAGCTCGTACCATTGACGGTTTTTTGCAGCAGAAACAGTCACCTGATTTGAGATAGTTGCTATATCTTCGCGGAAGGCTTCCTCAACGCCCTCATTTCCGATATTAGTAAACGCCCCAAGCATTACTGAATCCCCGATAAAAGTAATGCGGTGAAAGTAGATGGGGATAGTGTAAGTTACAATATTTTTCAAGTCTTGCCAGCGGGAAGGATTATCAATTATTTCTTCTCGGAAGTCAACTATGCTAAATACCTGATTTTCAGAGATTTCTGAATTCAGATTCTGATTTTCGGTGTCTTCTGTTTCGTCAGCATTTAGCGTTTCTTGGACTGCAATTTCTAGCGGAGTAGGATTACTTTCCGGCTCCGTTAATAGTTTGGGACTTGACGGAATTACCTCTTCGGTGGCATTCTCTTCATCCTCGTTTGATTCGGCTTGACTTTGAATCGTGGAGCTAACCTCATATTGTTGGGTATTACGATCAACTTGGACACCTTGAAGGACCATCAAACTTGCAATAATGCCTAGAACGGGAAATCCTGCTTTCAACAGAATCGATTTGAAGCCGTTACTTGTTTTAACGTTCCTGAGTCCAGTTAGGAATGTCTGCTCACGTATGGGACGTTCAAAGCATTGATAACTTATTTCGACCAATACGAGGGTTATAAACATTCTGACTCCGAATAGTTCCCAACCATTGATATCTACATCTACTCTCTCTCGAGTTAGCTGAAAAACGGGCCAATGCCATAAGTAGAGACCGTAGGACCGCTTCCCTATCCAGACGAGTGGTGCAATACCTAGGCAGGAACTCAGGTACGAATTAGGGGTGACCGTGCATCCTATTACTATTGCCGTGATAACTGATGTGAAAAGGAATCCGCCTCTAAATAATTGCTCGGCATCTGGCATCAATAACGTGTAATTCATGGTGGACCATAGAAGAAGCCCTATTGCCCCAAAACCAGCAAGGAGAAAGATCCTCTCACCTTTCCAGGAGAATAGTTTAGACTTTTCAGTACTCCAGGGCCTCCAGAGATAGGCAAGGAGGGCACCCATCAGAAGACCTGATGCCCTTGTGTCTGTTCCGTAATATATTCTCAAAGGATCCTTGAACGGCTCGTACAAGACCCACATAAGAAAAGATGAAGTAGCTATTCCTAAACTGATGAGCAAGATCGTTAATCGCTTGTTTAAGTACTTTTGGAACGCCAACAGAATTAGAGGCCACACCAAATAGAACTGCTCTTCTATCGCTAATGACCATAGGTGATGGAAGAAATTCTTTCGTTCAAAAACCTCGGTGTAAGAAATTTCTTGAAAGATACCGAACCAGTTATACACGTAACCTAATGTCGAAAGTATTTCGCCTTTTGTGGGTACCACATCATCTGCCAGTGCGTATGCCAGAGCGACTGATCCTGCTATATAAATAAGTAATGCCGGGAGTAAACGTCTTGCCCTTCGGGTCCAAAATCGACGAAGATTAACAGTGCTATTTGTGCTGTATTCATTAAGAAGTAGTGCAGTGATGAGGTATCCACTGATAACAAAGAAAATTTCAACCCCGAGGAAACCACCAGTAAAATTTTCAAACTCTGAATGATAAACAATGACAGCCAATACAGCTAATGCTCGGAGACCATCTATCCCAGGCATATACGGAAGTCTGCCGTCATTTCGTTTGGCACTATCGCCGTTTGTTGCGAATTGACCTAATTCAGATGAAGGTTTCATTACCTATGAGATTAGTCCGGTAGCTAACAGCTCCGGTCTATCATTGACTTTCTTGACGTTCTAAGAATTCAAAAACTTCCACAATATCCACACCTGGAAATCGAGTGAAGCTTCTTGCCGGTAGCGGCAAACCAGATGTTACGTTACTTCGATCTCTTGCCGATGGCCACGCTACACCCTGCCAATGTTGTCTCACGCTAGCCCTTGGGGTATTGCAACAATCTTTATCTGGGCATTGCGAAGTTGAAAATCTCTTTGTGTCGCTTCCTCTAAACCATTTCGCTTGATCAGCAGTGGTGCCTATCGTTACTGCATGATATGGAACTCTGTCAGCTTCAACATGCGTCACGCACCAATACTTACCTGATGGTGTGTCCGTGTATTGGTAGTGAAGGGATAATGCATCTTGAGTATGGAAGGCCTGACGTGTTCCCCAATTTCTGCACAGATGCTCTCCTTCAATAGTTCCATCAATACCTTGAGGAAGCGGAACTCCATCATTTTCATAAGCTTTCCACACTATTCCTTCATCATCGGACCTAAGGAAATGTAAAGTTAGTCCAAGATGTTGGGTCGCAAGATTAGTCAGTCGATGTCCCGCCATCTCATAGGAGATATAGAAAATTTCCTGCAGGTCTTCTACGGATATATCCATCGCCTTATATGCATTTTCCAAAAACTTCACTGCTGGCTTTTCAGGCGCAAGAATTGCAGCAGCGAAGTAGTTAGATTCGACTCTTTGGAGAAGATACTTAGAAATGTCATCAGCGACTTCGTGTCCCAATGCATAGTGCCCTAGTGTCTGCAACACAACTGACCGCGATGCACGTGTTGAAAGATCATTTCGCTGAGGAATATAGATGATTTTTTCTCTTTGATCAGTTATTGACCTAGTTGAATGCGGAATTTTCTCTGCGCGTTTGACTGAGAATCCAAAATGTTCACATACGTCCATCAGGATTCTTTCGGATACAGGTCCTGATCCTGGATAGTCAACAGATTTCAAAATATCATTAGCCGTAGCTTCTATTTCTAAGAAATAGTTATTCCTTTCACGCATCTCACTTCTCAAGTCTCTATTTGAATTTCGTGCAATGTTTTTAGGAGTATTCGGATTGGAAATACTAAGTGAATTATCTTCATCAAGTGCCGTGTACAGTCCGATAATGTGTTCCAGAATTTCATCAGGCATTCTCGTTGAGGGCCTAATGTAAGGTAATTTTCTTTGACTGTTTTCCGGCTGCTCTTGTAGTTGGCGTAACGCTATTTCAAGTTCTGCTCTTCTGCTGGGTGGCTGAGGGTCCAACAGATCGGAAGGCGTACAATCCAAAGCAACTGCTAACTCTCGGATCAAACTAACACGAGGCTCTGCAAGGCCATTCTCTAGCTGGGATAAATAAGGAGCAGGCTTTTTAACATTTTCACCTAGCTGCGCCAAGGTGTAATTGTTCCGCTTACGGAAATGCTTAAGTCGCTGACCAAATACTAGTGAATCCATCTAGGTACCTCCATGAACCTAATAAGCATACCTTTTAACTAATAATTTCTTAGTTTTTTATTGAAATAGATAATTTTTGTAATATTTAGATCGTTATTAGGTTGATTTTAAAGCTATTTTGACGCATCGTAGATACGCATACGTTACTTCCCCTCATTACAGGAGACAATTAAATGTCAAAATCATTTGAACAACAAGTTGAAGAACTTAATAAAGAATGGCAAGAAAACGACCGGTGGAAGGGAGTTGTCAGAGATTACTCAGCTGAAGAAGTTATAAACCTTCGCGGTTCTGTTGGAGTTGAATATAGCCTCGCACGCCAAGGTGCGGAAAAACTATGGGAAAAATTAAATAACAATTCCTACACCCATGCTATGGGTGCGTTAACTGGCGGTCAGGCAGTCCAAATGGTCAAAGGCGGGCTTGAAGCAATTTACCTATCAGGCTGGCAAGTAGCCGGTGATGCCAATCTAGCCGAACAAGTTTATCCGGACCAAAGCCTTTATCCAGCTAACTCAGTTCCTACCGTCGTCCGAAGGATAAACAACGCATTACGAAGAGCTGACCAAATTGAATGGAGTGAAGGCAAGCGAGACCGAGAATGGCTGGTACCCATCGTTGCTGATGCTGAAGCCGGATTCGGAGGGCCATTAAATGCGTTCGAACTGATGAAATCAATGATTGAAGCCGGAGCAGCCGGAGTGCATTGGGAAGACCAATTAGCAAGCGAAAAGAAATGCGGACACATGGGAGGCAAAGTCCTTGTCCCCACGCAGCAACATGTTCGCACGCTAACTGCAGCCAGGCTTGCAGCGGATGTCATGAATGTCCCTTCAGTCGTCGTAGCTCGAACTGATTCGCTAGCAGCGACACTGTTGACTAGCGATGTTGACGAACGAGATCAACAATTTTGCAATGGCGAAAGGTCTGCTGAGGGCTTCTTCCACGTGGAGAACGGAATGGATGCCGCTATATCACGAGGTCTAGCCTACGCACCATATGCTGACCTTGTCTGGTGTGAGACAAGTACACCTGATCTAGCAGAGGCAAAAAGATTTGCTGAAGCAATGCAAGCTGAATTTCCAGACAAAATGCTTGCTTACAATTGCTCACCTTCATTTAACTGGAAGGCAGCACTAGATGATGAGACCATCGCTAAATTCCAACGTGAACTTGGTGCTATGGGCTATCGATTCCAATTCATCACACTTGCAGGTTGGCATGCATTGAATGCATCAATGTTTGAACTTTCCAAGGCATACACGGAGCGAGATATGTCAGCATATGTTGAACTTCAACAGCGTGAATTCGCTATGGAAGATGAAGGCTACAGTGCCACAAAACACCAGCGAGAAGTTGGCGCCGGGTACTTTGATCAGGTCGCAACAGTAATTTCTGGTGGCACTGCTAGCACATTAGCTCTCAAAGGAAGCACCGAAGAAGAACAATTCTAACCTTCGCTGAATCAAGCGCTAATGTAAATACCTGGTAGAGATATAAAGGAAAAATGAGTCTATCAATTACAACAAAAGGTTCGCTTCAAGTAAACAACGAACTCGTAGATTTTCTTGAATCAGACGTTCTTGAAGGACTAGGACTTTCAGCCGATGAATTCTGGAAAAAATTTGAAACGTTCCTTAAGGAATACAAACCTCAAGTAGAAAGCTTCCTTCGAAAGAGAGATGATTTCCAGTCACAAATTGATCAATGGCATGTTGACAAGAAAAATATGCCTCATGATCAAGTGGCTTACGAGACATTCCTGAATGATATTGGATATCTCTGCCCAAAACCTGATTCCGTTTCTGTAAACACAACCAACGTAGACCCCGAAATCGCTTCTATCGCTGCACCCCAGCTAGTTGTTCCAGTAGATAACGCAAGATATGCATTAAATGCAGCAAATGCGAGATGGGGTAGCCTCTATGACGCACTCTACGGAACCGATGTAATTGACGAAAGTGATGGAGCGACTCGAAGCGGGCCATATAACCCAATTCGTGGCAATAAGGTAATAAGCTACACTCGAAACCTATTAGATACGCATTTCCCCTTAACATCTGACAGCCACAAAAATTCAACCAGCTATTTCGTAGCAGAAGGTTTAATAGTCACCACCACCTCCGGGAATCGAACTCTCGCCGACCCATCACAGTTCATCGGCTATGGAGGATCAAGAGAGGAACCAAGTTCTGTTTTCCTATCAAAGAATGGTCTCAATATCGAGATTATTTTTGATCCCGAAAACCATATAGGATCCACCGACGATGCAAACATAGCTGACGTAATGATGGAATCAGCAGTTAGTACCATCATGGACTGTGAGGACTCTGTAGCAACCGTAGATGCCTCAGACAAAGTATTGGCCTATGGGAACTGGCTTGGACTGATGAAAGGAACCCTTCAATCTAAATTCTTGAAAGGAAGTGACGTAGTCACAAGAAAACTAAACCAAGATTCTGCTATAAAACTTGCTGACGGATCAGATGGAAGCATTAGAAAACGATCTCTTCTACTCGTGAGAAATGTCGGAATGCACCTTACGACTGAAATGATCTTATTAGACGGAAGCCCTGTTCCTGAAACTCTCATTGATGGAGTAATAACAACAATGTGTGGAATGCATGACCTTATCGGGAACAGTGCCTACAAGAACAGTCCAGAAGGATCTATATATATTGTTAAACCTAAGATGCACGGCCCGGAAGAAGTAGAAATGAGTTCTTCAATGTTTTCAAGCATCGAATCATTCCTAGGATTACCTCCAAATACAGTCAAAATCGGAATAATGGATGAGGAGAGAAGAACTTCACTGAATCTATCAGCTTGTATTCAAGCCGCATCGGACAGAGTTGTCTTCATTAATACAGGGTTTCTTGATCGCACTGGAGATGAAATTCACACAAGTATGGAAGCTGGGCCTTTTGTTCCGAAAAGCGAAATGAAATCACAACAGTGGTTAACAGCCTACGAAGATATTAATGTTGACGAGGGTTTAGCTGCAGGTTTACTCGGGCATGGGCAGATAGGTAAAGGAATGTGGGCCCGCCCAGATGACATGGCAGATATGTTGAGAGAAAAAATAGCGCACCCATTATCTGGAGCCAGTTGTGCTTGGGTGCCCTCGCCCACTGCAGCAACCTTGCACGCTCTGCACTACCTAGAAATCAATGTCAGCGAAATACAAGAAAAGCTACAATCAAGAACTGCTACACAACGAGAATTGATGCTAGAGGTCCCGGTCCTTGAACCACATCGAGAATTAACCCCTTCGGAAATCGATGCCGAGCTAAGAAATAACGTACAAGGAATACTCGGATACGTTTCTAGATGGGTTGGTCAGGGTGTTGGATGTTCCAAAGTTCCTGATATAAACGATATTCAATTGATGGAAGACAGAGCCACTCTTCGGATATCAAGTCAGCACATTACTAATTGGTTGCATCACGGTATTGTCTCTTCAGAACAAGTTCACAAAGTGATGGAAGAAATGGCCACCTTGGTTGATCAACAGAATGCTGATGATGAGCAATACCATAATATGTCAAATAACTTATCAATCAGTATCCCCTACCAAGCAGCCCTAGCCTTGGTCTTCGAAGGTCGCGAACAAGCAAATGGCTATACCGAGTTCTTACTTACCGAACGCCGACAGAAAATGAAACAGTCATTAGCGTAATTCATCGATCGCAAGATCCTTGCGCCCCCGGCAGGAGTCGAACCTGCGACCTACGGATTAGAAGTCCGTTGCTCTATCCATCTGAGCTACGGAGGCCTCCTATAAGACTAGAGGTTAAAAGTCAGAAGTGGCTATCAAAACGGACGATCCCCAATAATTGTAGTTCTTTCCATTCTGCGGTGAGCTGGAAGGAAATCATCGGTTCCGGAGTGTTGTACGCAACGGTTATCCCACATGACCACGGTGCGCTCATCCCATCTAATCCTAATTTGAATACTCGGGTCCCGTATTGCTGCTTCTAACCTCCACAGAAGTTTGTTACTTTCATTTTCATCAACTCCGTCGATATATGCCGTGAAGAAGTTATTGGTAAATATTCCTTTTTCTCCAGTTTCAGGATGTGTTCGAATTACTGGGTGGCTCATTAGTGGATACTTTTCTCTGGTTGCTTCAATATCCCCTTTGTCGAGCACATGCTGATTTTTTTTAAACCAGTCATGAGTGGCAGATAACTCAGATACTTTGCTTTTCGTTTGCGGGTCCAGTCGATTAAATGCTTCACAAGCATTTGAGAAGCAAGTATCTCCTCCGACTTTCGGAACTACCACTCCCCTGAGGATAGATCCCATAGGCGGTTCCTCTCTGTAAGTAACATCTGAATGCCAATCTGTTGCTGAGTAATGTTGCTTTCCTGTTGAACCACCGGACTCTAGTATTAGCAGCTCTTGGTGTTTCTTATGGTTTTGTGCGAAAGGGTGAATTTCAAGGTCGCCGAAGTATTTTGAGAAGTCAACATGATCTTCGGGGGCTAGTAACTGGTTGCGGAGAACTAGGACCTTGTGTTCAAGCCATAAGCTTTTAAGATCATCAATTGTTTTGCTTTTGAGGTTCCGTATATCAATTCCTTGTATTTCAGCTCCGAGGAAGTTATTTAATCTCAATACTTTCATCGGTTACACCGGTTCAGTTCCGATTATCGTCACTCGCTCTACATGCCTGTTTTGTGGATAGAAATCATTGGAGGCTTGATGCTGCACGATTCTGTTGTCCCACATCACGATGGTGTCAGTTTTCCATTTGATTCTGCATTGCACCGAAGGGTCAAGCACAGCTCTCTCTAAAATTTGAAGGAGGTACCGGCTTTCTTCTTCACTTATTCCATCTATATGTGATACGAATGGTTTATTTGTGTATATTCCGCGTTCTCCTGTTTCAGGATGTGTCCGGATCACTGGATGTCGAGCCGGTGGGTATTTATTCTGTTTCGCTTCTCTTTCTTCACCTGTCATGCGTTGTCCGAAGGCCCTAGAGAAATCATGGATTGCGTATAAAGAGTCAGCGCGATGCTTTATGTCTGTGTCTAGCCGGTTATAAGCTTCAGCCGTATTGGCAAATGATGTGTCTCCACCTACATCGGGGATGACTCGCCCACGTAAGATTGACCCCATTGATGGTTCTCGTCGCCAAGTTACGTCCGAATGCCAATTGGAAGCAGCATATTGCCTCTTGTCATTGGAGATAATCTTTACTATTTCTGGGTAGTCCTCAGGATGAGGAGCAAAGGGGTGTACTTCAAGTTCTCCAAAGTTTTTCCCAAATGCGATATGTTGTTCTCGAGTAATGTCTTGGTCTCTGAAAACAAGTACTTTATGGTCAAGCCATGCTTGTTTAATCGCATGTATTTCGTCTTTGGTTGCATTGGCTAATTTTATATTTCTTATTTCTGCACCTATGTAGCCTGTAATTAAATTGATCTCCATTTTTCTCCCTTCTTCTGTGGACTAGCAAATCAGAATCTTTTTAAGATTATCTCTCAAATGTTGTCACGTTAAGTCCATATAGGCTTTATCATGAGGTGTCGCCCGTTATTCGGGCCATGGTGGCCGTAGCTCAGCCTGGTAGAGCCCCTGTTTGTGGTACAGGTGGTCGCGGGTTCAAATCCCGTCGGTCACCCAACATTTGATTTAAATAAAGATGCCTGTACTGCATCATTATGTTTAGTTCCCGCTAGGCTTTCAATCTCTAGCGCCTCTAGCTCAATTGGCAGAGCATCGGACTCTTAATCCGCAGGTTCTGGGTTCAAGTCCCAGGGGGCGCACGAACACTCACAGAACATTAGAAATGGAGCTGTCTTCCTTAATCAAAAGGTAAGAGGTTCTGAAAACCACTCCCCTGTCAGGGGGAAAACTTCTTAACAAGATCCTTGGTTTCTGACCATGGGCTAAACCAAATAAGAATTACCATACTAGGAGAGAATTTTTAGGTTATACCGTTCAGAGCACACCCTATATGCGATTCTAAGAGGCGTATTCCCTGACAATCCAAATTTAAATTAAGTCTTTCTTAGCTGATAGCACCCAACACAGCAGAGCAAGTTGAAACATCAATGCTTCCCTCTTCAACAGCTAGATGTGTGATTACTCCACCTTCAATAACAGCGGCATACCGTTTCGAACGACTTCCCATTCCAGCTCCAGACCCATCCATAGTAAGTCCCATTGCAGCTGTGAAATCACCGTTACCGTCGGAAAGCATTTGTATATCCTGCGCACCATATGCTTCACTCCATGCGCCCATGACCCAAACATCATTTACTGCGACACATGCGACCGTATCCACGCCTGCACCAGCTAGATCAGCTGCGCCTTCAGTGTATGTAGGAAGGTGTAAATTAGAGCAACCAGGAGTAAAGGCACCTGGCACAGCGAAAAGTACAACTTTTCCTGAACCTAGGATATCCCCAGTGTTCACGGGGGTTGGACGCCCATCATCACCTAGTACTCGTATTTCAACATTTGGAATTGCATCTCCGACTTCTACACCCATATTTTCCTCGCTTTTATCTGTTTGGAATGAACCGTTGAAGCATATCTTACTTGTTACAGTCCAACAACTCACAAAATTCTTGGAACTAGAATGGACGCTTTGGGTAATTGTGGAATTCATACTTTTGCATTATTCTCACTCATCGTAGGGAGGGTTCGTGAAAATAAAGCAGCTTAGTGAACATATTGGAGCTGAAATTACTGAGGTTTCTATTGATTCTCTTGATGAGGTTACATCAAATGAGATTAAAGAGGCATGGCTGACTCATAAGGTTCTGGTATTTCGCAATCAAGATATTTCGATTAACGCCCATATAAAATTTGGAAAGCATTTCGGCGATTTAGAAATTCATCCTTTCGCAGATAACCATAAAGATCACCCTGAAGTGATCGTGCTCGAAGCTGGCGGCGAGACTTCACGGCAGTATTACCATGCTGCGCAAGACTGGCATATCGACGTTTCGTTTCGAGAAAAACCTCCAACGGGGTCGATCTTGAGAGGAAGAACGATCCCTGAATCTGGTGGAGACACCCATTTCGCTAACGCCACAGTTGCGTTTGAAAGACTTGACTCTGATGTTAGGCAACGAGTGGATAGCCTCCTTGCTGTAAATGACTATACGAAAATGTTTGGACCCTCGACACGGTTTAATGACGAACAGAGCCACAAAGAGAACACGAAGAAGTACCCTCCTGTGCTCCACCCTGTGATTAGAACCCATCCTGAGACGGGGCATCGATCAATATTCACGAATAACTTCTTTACTAGCCATATCAATGGCATTGATACTAAAGAAAGCGATTATCTATTAGCAACGTTGGCAGAAGCGATTCGAGACCCTGATCTCCATTTCAGCGTCAAGTGGGAATCTGATACTTTCGTAATGTGGGACAATCGCTGCGTACAACATGTAGCGACAGACGATTTTCTTCCCTCTTACCGAAGAATGGAGCGTGTAACAATCGCTGGGGACCGACCTTTCTAACGAAGTTATTCCTCAGGCACTGTTAAACGTCGAGCTGCTGGCATCCATTTTGTCCCTCCGGTAACATCAATTCTTTCCAAAAGGACCTCTCCAACCGAGTTAACTAGTCGCACAAAATTCTGTGTCGCTTCTTCTCCAATGTTTTTCCATGCTAGCGAAGTAATTTCGTTTAGTTTATCTTCAAGTGATTGTCTGTATGCAATACCTGCATCTGTAACAACTTGATTTTTCGCGAGTCCGCGTTTCTCCAGACCCGTATAAGCTGTGCGTATCGCTTCATCATCAGCACCCCTGCTTCTCGGAAGCCAATCAGCATCATAGGACCTTCGAGCTCCATCTAAAATTCCGGCCTGGACACCAGTTATATCTTCAGCGGTCAACATTGCCCAATGGGTATCCCCTCTCCATTCACGTATGCAATTCACTGCTAACCACGCATCAATAAGTGGATTATCTAACCGTCTATGATCCAATTGCGATGCGAAAAGGACTCGTCCCGATATTGGCAGCGATTCAGCAGACTCCCAGAGGAGTTCTCTCATCGAGGCTAATTCATCGCAGATTTCGGGTACAAACTTTTTCAGGCCATCTGACACTGCTTCATCCCTAACCTTCATGGCATCATTTAGAGTTGAATGTTTATTTAACATTTGATAGCTCGCATTAACGAACTCTGGGTGAATGGAATAATACGCAGCGGAAACAATTTTAGGCGCCGCATTCCCCAATTTACCAGCTCGGGTGGTGACGTAGTACCCGAAACCATCAGGGATTCCAAGATCTGAATATGCTCTGATTGCATCTGGATCCCAGTAGATCCAACCGATTAGTCTATGAGACACAAATGAAGCTTCTTTACTAATTTCTTTCCAGTCAATCATAAAAATCTTTTCAATTTCCAACTGATAAAGGCATGTAGCTGCATGAAAGCCACTCTACTTTGTTATTGATTTGAAGATGATGATCGTTTAATGGGTTGGAGCGAACGATATGTTGCACATCGCCACACCCATTCAACAGGTCCGAAACGGAAACGACTCAGCCACGCTTTTGACCAAAGAATCTGCAAAGCCCAAACACAAATAATGAAAAGCCACACTCCACTTCGGCTCATATCTCTTTTCTCAAAGAGCACTGCGAATACAGTGATTCCGATAATCGTTTGCGTCAAATAATTGGTGAGAGCCATCTGCCCTACAGATCGGATCCGCAGCTTGAACGCATTGTCAGGCCTCATATTCAACAAACTTATGATGGCAACATAGCCAATAGCTATTGGTAAAGTCGCAATCGTGTTTGGGACTTGCCCGATAATAGCTACATCGGAACCATAATCACCTGCTACCTGAATGAGGATACCGAAGATTGAAAGCGGCAAACCAAATGCAAAACACCTTATAAGTATCCTTTGGTAATAAGACTTCTCTTTCGCTCCGGATATAAATCCCGACTTGTAGAGCCCAACTCCAATGAGCATTGCCCCCAAAGCCCTAAAAAAAGCATCAGAGATAAACCAGAATGCGACTTCATCGCTCATTGGGTTTGATGCATACCAGAAGTCGCCCAGTGGTGCGCTTCCATCATCCACTAAGGATTGTGTGAGTATGCCATTAATCACCGTAAGGGCAAAGAGCAGAACTCCTATTGAGAAGAGGAATTTAGTTGACCTCTTACGCAAAAGATAAATAACGGGAGCACATATTCCATAAACCATAAGAACATCGCCTTCCCACACCATCATATGCAAGAACCCAATTCCTAGTAACAGGAAATTACGCCATATGGTTAGTCTGAATGGTTTCTTCCCCTTCGCCTCGGCCCTATTAGCAAAGAGAACGATACCTGCACCAAAAAGCATTGAGAAGATGGCCATTGTTTTTTGATCAATGAATATTTCCCCGAAAATTCCAAAGATCCAGTCAAGAACACTGTCTGTCCCTTGAGAATCCAGGTTATAATATGCGGGTTTTAGCAGGCCAAACATCATTGCGTTCATACCGAGTATTCCCAACGTTGCGAATCCTCGGACATAGTCAAGATTTGTTATACGGTTTTGCTGTTGAGTTGGTGAAGTGTTTGTTTGAGACATCTTATAATTACCCTTCAAATCTCGGCTATCTCCTAGTTGAAGAGTAGGGTCATTATATGTTCAGATCAAGGGCTAAAAAAGAAGTCAAACGAAAGAGAAAAGACTGGACTTCAAGTGACCGGTCTCGACGGTGGAGAGACTATAACGTTTGGTATCAACTCTGGAGGCGGTAGTACTCAACTTTGTTTTAGTTTGGCTTTACGTTGCATTAACTCCCACGTTTGCTCCAAATAGTGCGCCTCAGTATCAATGAGGTTCTTAATTTTGTCTCTCCATTCCTTCGGGAGTTCAGGAGCATTACTCGGTTCAAGAGTGACATCTAATTTCGCCATTTCTTCAAGCGTTTGATGTAGCGCAGTTGCTCTGCCCATTGTTGAACCAACTGTTATACAACCATGCCATGGAATGATTATGGTGTTCGCTGAACCGATTGCTTCCCCTATCGAGGAGAAAGAATCATCGGGGCTTATGGCTTGGTCTTCATGAAAGAAACAAGCAAGATTGTGGCGAATTTTCAGAGGTCTAGCTTGGCCTGCTAGCGCCGTACCCCAGAATCCGTGTGTATGCACGACTGCATCAATTTCCTGACGTCTCTTGTAGATTGCCGGATGAAATTCAAACCCCTTACTGATCTCCCGCTTTCCATTAAGTACATTTCCGTTGTAGTCAACTAGAAAAATATCATTTTCGGTAACTTCGCTTAAAGTTCGGTCAAACGCGTTGATCCAGAAGGCCTCCTGCCCAGCAACTCTTCGCGACACATGACCCCCTATTCCATCTCCAAGCCCTGCTGCTCCTAAAGCCTGGCAAGCCATAAGGACTTCTTGCTTTTCAATTAGACTTTTCCCCATGAAGAGAATCTAAACCAGTATCTATATCTGCGCATCCCATCTGGTATTTTTTTGCACTTGATTACGAAAGGAAATCCCTTAGAAGTAATGTTTAAGGCAGGGAGACGATTTGATGACTGATAGAGAAGAGAGCTTTGAAGACCTAAAGAATTGTGCGTTGACACCAGAGAGGGAGCAGGAACTTCTTGACGCACAACGTGAGTGCGTTTTTAGTTGGACCAACAAAAAGGGTGAAGCTGTAGGAGTTATAGTCTCCTATTTCAATCATGGTGGGAAAATATGGATGACATGCGCTGAGTCAAGAGCCAGGGTCGCCGCTGTAAAGAGGTTCCCTCGCGCTTCAGTTTGTATTACCAGCTCAGGAACAAGATTAGGGACTGGTAAGACAATTACATATAAGGGTGACTGTATTGTCCATAAAGACAGGGAGACACTTGACTGGTTTTACCCTGCTTTCGCAACTGACCGGCGGTCAACAGAAGAAGGTATTGAGGCCTATATTCAGCATCTAAATTCTCCAGACAGAGTAGTGATTGAATTTATACCTGACTGGACTTTAAGTTTTGATAGCGAAGCCCTCTGGGAACGTGCCCCCCTAGCCGCTTCTGATAAAGATGACCCAAGGAATAGTGGCGTTATCGACTAACTAAATATTGATTACGTCCCCTTGTGGCGACGTAATAATTGGAAGATCCAAAAAAGTTTCTCTCCCCTTAGCGCAGATACGTACTAGTTATTTGTGAAAAACTAGTGCATTTGTGTTTGTTGTGAAAGAATTTATACAAAACTCGGAGGGAAGATGACACAGATTCTAGGACAGTATTGCATTAATGTACGAGACATTGATAAAGCTCTTGAATTCTGGGAAGGTGTATGTGAACTACCTCTTCAACACCGAACTGAGATTCCGGGAGTTCTTGAGGCCGTTTTACAAGCAGAACAGGGAGGGTCTCGCATTCAGCTAGCGCAGCATCTTGACAATGATGCCCCCATTGATATGGGAACAGCTATGTGGAAGATATACATAAACACATCAGATTGTCAGCGAGTTTATGATCGGGCGATTGCTGCTGGTTGTGAATCAGTTATGGAACCTGAACAACTAGATAGGTGGCCCGTTACCGTTGCGTTTGTAAAGGACTTCGATGGGTACTTAATAGAGTTCGTAGAACATTATGAGGGAACAAGGCCTGGGGTGCCAGACCCGAAACAAGCTTAGTTAGAAACAAAGGGGAAGAAGAAAATGGAAGCACAGGAAAAACTATTAAAACGAGCAAATTTTAAATCCTTTCAAGAATCAACACAGGAGGACTGGCAACTAATTGCCTCTCAAAGAGGGGCGCTCTTTTCTTCATTGCCAGGAAGAATAGTTCAGCAACTTGAACTACTTAGAAACGACTTTGGAGGGTTCCCGGTCGACCGACTCGAACATAGTTTGCAAACTGCTACAAGAGCAGAGCAAGATGGCAGAGACGAAGAGTATATTATGTGCGCCCTTATTCACGATGTAGGCGATGTGCTTACACCACATAATCATCCTGACTTAGCTGCTGCGATCCTTAAACCTTTCGTTTCTGAAGCAAACCATTGGATGGTAGCCCATCATGACATTTTCCAAGGATATTATTTTTGGCATCATCTCGGAGGGAACCGCAATGCAAGGGATGCTTTTGAAGAACATGAATTCTATGACCATTGTGAAGAATTTTGCGCTTTATATGACGCCCCAGCCTTTGATTCTTCATATAACTCAAACCCCATTGAACATTACCTACCCCTTATTGAAGACTTCTTTACTCAAAATCCGTAACATTGTTGCAACCTTTACATCTTGGTCGACAAATTGCTATCTTCTTGCTCTGTGTTGGCATAAGCCTACTCACCGTGTCTTCATGTTCACCTGAAATGCAACAAGCTGCTACTTATAGTGATTTCGATATTGGGGATACCGGGCCTGATCTATTAAGAGATTCCAAAGGGTTTGAGAGTTCTCTAAACTCTGAAAATGATGATAAAGATGAGGGTATGGACCAACCAGAAATAGAGTTAGGACAAAAGTCAGGCATAGACCAAAGTTCGCTTTCACTTCGACTTGATGGAACTGGCATTGAACAAATCGTAATTACTATTGATGATTTCTCATTTGATGTGCTCACAGCAGGTCCTTCGACTGGTATACCAGTACTACTTCTGCACGGATTCCCTAACACGAATTATCAGTGGAGAGCACAGATCACCGCTTTAGCAAATGCAGGATTTTCAGTATTTGCTCCGAACCAGCGAGGATACTCAAGTGGCGCTCGACCCGAAGGCGTTGGTTCCTATAGTTCCGGCAAATTAGTCGAGGACATACGAGGAATTGTAGATGCATTGAATTGGGAGGCTTTTCACCTTATAGGCCATGACTGGGGGGCTTTCATAGCTTGGGAATTCGCAGGAATCTATCCAGACCGGCTACTCACGCTTATTCCAATTTCTGTTCCACATCCTGAAGCCTTTGCATTGGCCCTAGCTGACCCCAATGGGGTGCAAGCTGATATGAGTTCATATGTTGAATTTTTTCGTCAAGTTGGCTCAACGAATGCTTTTCTTGCTGATGATGCGGCACTGTTAAAGAGTATCTATGAATCTGCTGGTCTGACGGCCAAGGAGATGGAACCCTATCTTGAGGTTCTCGGTTTGGAAGAGGCACTTGATTCTGCTCTGAATTGGTATCGCGCTAACGACTTCTCTCCCCCTCTTGACCAAATCACAAACAGAAGATCAACGACGCCCGATATAAGTGTTCCGACAATGTACATCTGGAGCACACAAGATACCGCTTTAGGGGAACAAGCTGCAGAACTAACTGAAAATTTTGTTTCAGGAGAATACAAATATGAGGTTTTTGAGGGTGTTAATCATTGGATAAGTGAAGTTGCACCGGAAGAACTCAATACCCTGATACTGGATTTTTTAGCTGAACAGGTTGAAAGAATTGACTAACCTTATAGAAGGAAAAGATTATAGTTTAGATGGGCCTGAGAATAGCAGAGCTGTGCAGGCCGGTCTCGCTAATGCTGTTTGGTGGCAACCCCCTATCGATAGAGAGAAGTTGGTTACATTAACTCAACAATCAAATCTTCGTGCAGCTATTGACACCATAACGTGGTTAGGACTGCTAGTTACATTCGGTGCTTCTCTGGTTATTTCTTGGTTTAGTTGGTGGTCAATCCCCCTGCTAGTTGTGTACGGAGCACTCTACGGAGGTGCAGCCGATTCGCGTTGGCACGAGTGCGGGCATGATACGGCCTTTAGAAATTCCAGACTCAATACAGCGGTTTATTACCTTGCATCATTTTTCCTATGGAGAGAACCCACTGTCTGGAAATGGTCTCACTACCGCCACCATTCCGACACCCTTATTGTTGGTCGCGACCCTGAAATAGCTTTTCCAAGACCAACTCATCTAAGCAAATTCCCCTTACTATTTTCACATCTAGGTAATGGTTTCAGGCTTCTAAAGCGAATATCTAAACACTCATTGGGACTGATAGATAGCGAGGTCAAAGATTACGTTCCTGACAATGAACACAAACGGGTCGTATGGGAAGCACGAATATTCATTATTATTTTACTCTCTTCGACTGCATCCTCTATTTGGACTTGGCACCCCCTGCCCATAGTCTTGCTTGGGTTACCAACAATCTACGGAGCTTGGTTATTTATATTTTTTGGCATCACTCAACACGCTGGTCTACAAGAAGATGTTCTCGATCACAGATTTAACACGCGAACTGTACTTATGAATCCTGCATTTCGTTTCTTATATTCAAATATGAATTATCACCTTGAACATCATCTATTCCCTGAGGTTCCGTACTATTGTTTACCTTCGCTACATGACGAACTAAAACCGTATCTCCCTAACCCATCTCCGTCATGCATTGCTGCTTACCGTGAAGTGTTCACTATCTTAAAGAAACAGAAGCACAATATTGGTGCAGAAATTACAAGCCGAGATATACCGGTTATAGGCCAACAGAAGGAAGGCGTTGTAGTTTTTCCTAGACGTATGGAGATTACCGGATCATTTCATTTAGGTGCTGTAGGAGATATTAAAGTTGGAGCAATGATGAAAGTTAAACACCGAGGTGATATTCATTTGTTATGCAGGACATCTGAAACGGAGGTGCGTTTGGCATCAGGTATGTGCACCCACGGAAATGCATTCCTAGGCGAAGGTACTCTTTCCGGAAACACTGTGCAATGCCCCAAGCATAATGGGCAGTTTGATCTGGGAACTGGGAAGGCAACGAATAAACCCGCAACTGCGGACCTCACTGTCTACAATTGCGAAATCATTGATGGTCAGATAACGACTGATTTTAAGAAACGACAAGATAACGCTTAAGTTACTTAAGCCGTCTAGGATCACCACCGCTAATAGCTAGGGACAAGCATGAACGATATGACCAAGGAAGACCTTAATGGAAACTCCTCTACACAAACAGTTCGGAATGGCCTAGTAGCATGCACGTTTGGTTACGCATTTGTAGCGATAGCTCCAGTTATCGTCGCTTCGTCAGAGTTCCAAGGAACCGCTATTGCCTTTTGGAGAGCATGGATCGGTTTCTTCTCGCTTGCCTTTATTTGCCTTTTTAGGAAAAAAATGACTAAAGAAATGCTTCTCCAAAGCGCACCTGCCGGGCTTTGTTTTGGTGCCAGCATCGGTTTATTCTTTTGGGCAGCTCAAATGACGAGCATCGTTAATGCGAGCTTAATAGTAGTTCTTCAACCAATCCTTTTTGTCGTAGCATCCTATTTCATCTTTTCAGAAGCATTTACAAAAACAGATGCAATATTCACCGCTTTAGCAATTGCTGGAGCTGCTTTTCTTGTTCTAGCCGGAACGAATTCAGGTTCAAGTGATATAAAAGGTGATTTATTAGTCGTAATCTCTGTTCACATAGGTGCGGGATACTTTGTCTTCGCACGCAAAATTCTCCCAACCGTTCCGATTCTTGAGTTCCAAACTGGAGTGTTCTTGTGGGCTGGAGTAATTCTTTCCGTCATGATTTCTATTGGAACCGTTAACCCACTCACGACCGCTGGATATGATTGGATACGGATTATATCAGTTGCTACAGCTACAGGAATAGGTCACCTTTTGTTGAATTACTCCCAAGGCAAAGCACCCTTCAACATGATGGGAGTGCTTAATCTACTCATGCCCGTCTTATCAACCGCTTTGGCTTTCTGGTTCTTAGATCAAGGTATAACCGGATTACAATTTACGGGTATGATCATAGTTATTTTAACTCTGTTATTGCATTCTTTTCTTCGGTCTTCCGAATCAGATCTGAAAACACAATCATGAAATGGCAACTCTTACGCTATTTGACCCACTCATTAAAGATTGTGAGCTGATTCAAAAATGACAATGCAGCAAAGTGAGGTGGGTCGTTTCCTAGATAAATTACGGTCACATCATTTTGAAGAATGCAACTACTGGATAGAAGCACGAAAACTATGGGAAGATTCGAAGCTTCATAAAAAATATTTTGGAGAGAATTTACAAATACGAGATTCTAATCTGAGTGAGATTTTTAGCCAGTTTCCCCAAACGAGATATTTATTCATGAAGGAAAGAGAAGGAAAGAGATTTGAAACTCTTCCTAGCATCGTTAATGTTTTTCGAGGAAGTCAACAGTCCAGCATCGCAGGGTGGTCCTGGACGCTGAATCGTCAATCAGCTGAACAGTTTGCCCGAAGTAATGCAACAGACCATAGGCCTCTACTCGCAGTTGTGACCGGTCTTCCATCTGAATCTATTTTGGCACTGACGGAAGATCTAGAGGGAACTGAACTAATAATAGACCCTCTAACTATCACACTAGAAACTGCTGAACTATCCAATATCTATTTCGAGCGCATCGGTTAACGATACGAACTACTCTTAGTGAATAATGAAATTGCATACTGAGGGATCGTTTTTTACTGCAGCGGTATTTGCCCTATGTGCTTCCTTTATTTTGCTGACGTCGGGATGCATAAAAGTCAATTTAGATATAACCGTTGATAGGGACGGTTCAGGCACATACGGAGGAGAATTCGCAACTAGTAAAGTCTTCATTGAAACTTTCAATGAAGAAACTGATGGACTTTCTTGCGATCAAATATTTGAAGATGAGACCAGTGACCTTAACCCTTTCTCTGGCTTTCCGCCAGGTGCGGAAGTTGAACTTTTCGAGGATGAAAATTGGTGTGGATATAATTTCTCAGCATCGTTTTCAGACTTTGGAGTAGGAGTTGAAGATGATGAAGGGTTTCCAATTACTGAGGATGAAGGAATCGTAACTTTTCGACTTCCGGCGGATGATCTTTTCGGAGACCTCACAGATGAAGCAGTACAAAGTGAAGACATTGATCCAGAAATGCTCCTTAAAGCATTTGGTATCCCAGACCCTGAATTTGTAATTTCTGTTAGCATCGCTGGTGAAATCCTTGAAGATAACGCTGACGAAATTCGAGGGGCGACACTTGTTTGGAACTTCGACGTTTTTAACTCGCAACCTGGATTAGCACCCTATGCAATCGTTGATACTACTGTTTCAAATTCTGGTTCTTCCAGTACCTCAGGAGGGCTTATCGCTGTCATGATCATTGCCGGATTAACCTCATTGACATTACTAGGAGTTCTGCAGAGGCGCTTTGCTGCGAATGAGAACACGACGGAATCCAACATCGTTTAAGTGGTTGTATTTTCCCATCGGCTATGCGGGTCAATCCCTCCAACATGCACTCTCCGAGTTTTTCCTTTGGTGTCATCAAAGAAATAGAGTCTAGGAGCCATAGAACCGCGGAATTTCAAATGCGACTCCATAAAAATCTTACCAGCAGGTTCTACGTCTGTTGAAACTGGCAATACACGTTGCGCATACAAACGTTCGTCCTTCCGAACAGTTTCTGATTCTTTAACTGCAGTGCTTTGCGAGAACCACGAGAAATCGTTTCCGCTTGAACACCATTGATAAAAGTTCCCTGAAAAACCTGCGCGTGCATATGCTTCGAACGCTAAGAAAGCCTTCCAAATATCTCTACCCCATGTCTTTGCCCGTTGATTACTATCTAAATCCTCTAGCCGTGTCGAAACATTCCTAGGAATCTCAACGTGATCGAGTAACTGTCGCCCCTTTAGCAGTGCTTCACTAACAGATGCTATAGATGCTGTTTCTTCATCGCGAAATTTTTGTATTGACTCATTCACTGCAAAAGAAATAGCTCTCTTTTCCATCTCAAGCCGTTTCTTTTCTGACTCTGCTTGGCTTGCCTCAAGAGCATCGGCTCGTTGGATCCACCATTCTTCGGCTTCGCGCCGTTGAATATCTTTCTTAGCTAACTGATCCTGAAGATTCTCAATCTCTTCAATAGCATGTTCCAAATCAGCTGAAACATCTCGGAAATTGACACGCAATTTTTGATTTTCAGAAAGTAGATTTTCAAAGTCAGTATTTTTCCTCTCTAATTTATCATTATTCAAAGGATCATTAAATCCTCTGATTAGCCTTAAACTCTCTTCACATGCATCAGGAAGTGCTTGTGCAAGCATATAAGGCTGAATTGTCCTCAGGACTCTTCGGTCTATCAACCCTTGCTTGGCCTTTCGGATATCAGATGCTGGAATAGAAGGGGCTGCGAGGACAGTTCTAAATTCAGGATCGGCTGGAGGAAAGATCCGTAATTCTCCTGGCTCTAATGAGTAATTCGGGCCCACTAAATTTTGAAATCTTGCTAGACCACCCTGATCCAAGTACAGAACCTGCGATACCCCGGCGTAACTCTCTGCTATACTTCGCGCCATTGCAATAGTTTTCCCTGTCTCATGAAGTGGGTCTTGTGCTATGCAAATAATTGAAATAGGTCTCTCCGAATTATAAATTTCTTTAACGAAATGAGAGATATTCGTATCGGTCGGTCTAGGTAGCAACATGTGAAATTCAGACTTGCCCCTTCTCGGGTTTCCACCTGAAGTTTCAGAGTGCCTTATTAAAGAGGTCACCAATTCTCTTGACTCCTCCAATTGGCTCAAGTCACTATCATGATTTTCATTTTCTACATCCACCCAGATCATTTGTTCATGTTTCTGAGAAAGTACCCTTAGAGTCGTTCTATTTCCGTTTTGCGCTTTCTTACGAAATTCCTTAATTTGGAATTCCTTCTCAGATAGCGCAATGAGATCATAAGGAACGGCACCTGACCATTGTCGAAAAGCATTTTCGATAAATTCCTCTAGGCCATTTTGATTATCTACCCACAGAACCCTGTATACAAGTTCCACTGATACCCCTTTTTAAATTTGAGATGATTTTTGCTAACCCATTTCAAATGCTTTTTGGAAGTCTAAATGTGCCTTCTCAAAATTGGTTTTTTTACCCCATAGGTCGACAATTGTCATCGCCATAATCTTTGCACCATCAATCACTGCTGTATCACCAGCTTCACTTCGAGCATAGTAAGCAAAGTCCGGTGTATGGATCGGCACTCCATGAGGTGCTACCCCGATCATTGGGTGAATTGAAGGAACAATATAACTAATATTTCCCATGTCTGTACTACCTACAACTTTGTTTTCGCTATCGGGTTCAACCAACGAACGGCCTAGCCGTAATGCATTCGATGAATACAGACTGCAAATTGTCTCATTGTCTACCATGTCAGCGTAGTAGGGATCAATCCAGTCATGTGTCATCGTGCAAGAGGTAGCCATTGCCCCCGCTTCTAAACAATTAAGTACCCTTTTCTTCAACGGCTCTAGACTCTGAGAGTTCTTAGACCGAACGTACCATTCCATGGAGGAATACTCTGGAACTATATTGGGCTTACTTCCTGACTCAAGAAAAATACCATGGATGCGCTCATCAGGACGAATGTGCTGCCGGAGGGCCGCAACATTTTGGTACCCAAGTACAGCAGCATCAAGCGCATTTTGCCCGCGGTGGGGAGCGGCTGCAGCATGCGCTGCAAGACCTTCATACGCAATGTGTAATCGTTGAATTGCTATGGTATTCATTTTCGCAAGATCCCCAGATGCAGGATGCACCATCATCGCAGCATCTACATCATCGAATGCGCCCCGATCTGCCATGAATACCTTTCCCCCGCCACCTTCTTCCGCAGGGGTGCCTAGTATTCGAAGAGAACCACCTAACCTGTGCGCTACTTTTGATGCGGCTAGTCCTGCACCTAATCCAGCTGTGCCGATGATATTATGACCACATGCATGACCGATATCGGGAAGTGCATCATATTCACAAAGAACAGCTACACAGGTACCTTCATCTCCAATTGAAGCTTCGAATGCTGTTTCGAGGTCGTACGCACCACGTTCCGGTTTTAGTCCCTGATCTTCTAGAATTCCCGTGAGTGTTTCATGAGCGTAATATTCTTCGAAGTTAAGTTCAGGATTTTCATGAATCGCATGAGATGCCTCAAGGAGAATCCCCGCTATAGCATCCACTTCGTCACAGACAATTTGTTTAACTTCTTCTAGTTCTTCTGTTGTTAATTCCTTACTCATTTTCTCACCATGTTTTATTATTCTAGTGTTTTAAATTGAGATGATTGCGAAAATCATATTTGATTTCATTAAGAATAATAGAATAGTGTTCTACGAGGCATTGATCCTATCGAAAGGGCACAAACAACATGACCCATACTGTTTACCTTGAATTTAAATGTATTGAGGGAAAAGGAAGAGAATTCTTAGATGTTCTAGTTCCTTCTCTAAGCGACACAAGAGCATTTGAAGGATGCCTGAGCGTAGAAACGTATTCAAATACTGATTCTCCTGACATAGTTTTTCTCTGGGAGAAGTGGGAAAATCGCACAGACCAAGAGGCATATATGAACTGGCGAGTGGAGACAGGAATGCTAGACCTCATCGGACCATTTATGGCTGGGGCACCTTCAATTGTTCACTTAAATGCTGAAGATTAACCAAGAAGGCGTTTCTTTAGCTTGTTAGCAGCATCAATAATACTCGCAGGCGAGAAGTCAAATTTCTCAATTCCATTAGAAATATGGGTATTGCTTTGAGGTGATCCTTTGCCTTTCGGAATTTGAGACAAGTTTGATTTCTCTCCAGAAGTAAGCATCCGCATTGCAAAACGTAGGTCTTCAGCATTTCGTTCAGCTGCTTCGCGTAGTTTTTTTTCCGAATTAAGTTCTAGGCGAGCTCTTAGCAATTCATTTTTTAGTTCTGAAACTTCATCATCGTTTTCAACCCCGGTTGCCGCTTCCTCCGGCTTTGATTGCCCATCCCATGCGCCAGAAGTTACAAGCGATGCTATCGGAATCCGCCATCCTGAGTCTGTCTTAATTGCGCCGTCTATTTTTCCATCTGTTATCCATCTACGGATTGTTCCTCGTGACTTAGTCGATTCACGAACAGCTTCTGCGAGACTGACCATGGGGACTGATTGCTTAAATGGAGGTTCCACATTTTTCGATAATGAAGTTACCCCCTCTGATTTGGGGTCATTCGATTCATCCTGAGGTGGCCAAAGAATTTCTTCACCCATGACTACGTTTTCTTATTGATTCTCTTGTCTTGCAATCCTGGCAGCTTTGAAAGATTGTATTGCTGTAACCATAAAAAGAAGACAAATTATTGTTGTCGCTAGTTGGGAAAACAAAGCCCAACCCGTGCTCCCTCTTCCGATTAAAGAACCTAAACTTCCTAAAATTGCAATTAAGGATAGTGCTGCAGCACCATGCATAAAGTGGTGATTGAGTTCGGGTTTCAAATTCCCGCCCAAACCAAGTACGACGAATAGGACACCGATAAATGCCGGTATCAAAGAGGTTGCGCTACCCGAATCAGAAATAATCGTCACGACCACTCCCAAAAGAATCAAAATGCTTCCTACAATTACTGATTTCTTACTCATGATGCCCCTATTTCACCAACCATTTTTTCTGGTCGGACAATTTCGTTAAATTCTTTTTCTGTTAGATAGTTTAATCTAATCGCTTCTTCGCGCAGAGTGGTGCCATTCTTGTGAGCTTCTTGCGCTATCTCTGCTGCCTTGTAGTAGCCAATGTGTGTATTTAAAGCAGTGACAAGCATCAGGCTTTGCGATAGGAGGCTATTTATCCTTTCCATATTTGGCTCGATTCCTACTGCACAGTTATCATTGAAACTTTTTGCTGCATCGGCGAGAAGATCAGCGCTAGTGAGGACGTTATATGCCATTACTGGCTTGAAAACATTTAACTGGAATTGCCCGTGAGTTCCTGACACTGTGACAGCAGTATCATTTCCTACCACCTGCGCACACACCATAGTGAGTGCCTCACACTGTGTTGGATTCACTTTCCCAGGCATGATAGAGCTTCCCGGTTCATTCGCAGGTAAAGAAATTTCTCCGATTCCGCAGCGAGGACCACTTGCAAGAAGTCGAACATTATTAGCAATGTGCATAAGACTAACTGCTAGCCGCTTGAGACTTCCACTTATTTCCACCATCGCATCATGAGCGCTCAGAGCTTCAAATTTATTTTCAGCAGTCACAAATGGGTGTCCAGTTAGATCTGCTATTTTTTCCGCGACTGCGACGTCATATCCCTTTGGGGTATTTAAACCAGTCCCGACGGCGGTTCCCCCAAGAGCCAGTTCTCTGACTCGTTGCAAACTATCTGTGACAGCCTCAATTCCTCTTTGAAGCTGCATTGCGTACCCACTAAATTCCTGACCGAGCGTTAACGGTGTTGCATCCATTAAGTGCGTCCGTCCAGTTTTTGTGACTGACATGAACTCAGCTGATTTTGCCGTAAAGGTATCATGCAATTGTTTTATGTTCGGGAGTGTTCTCTGAATGATTGTTTCGTAAGTCGCCATGTGCATGGCTGTTGGGAAAGTGTCATTGGAACTTTGACTTTTATTTACATCGTCATTAGCACTTACTAGTTTTTCCTCGCGAAAATCTGCGCCAAGTATTTCAGTAGCGCGATTTGCTATAACCTCATTCAAGTTCATGTTGCTCTGTGTACCTGAGCCCGTCTGCCAAACAACAAGCGGGAATTCTTCATCTAGTTCCCCAGCTATGATTTCGTCACAGGCTTGACTTATTGCGTTGGCCTTATCTTCGGGAAAGTCAGTCAGTTCTGCATTGACTATTGCTGAAGCTTTTTTAAGATATGCGAAAGCCTCAATGATCGCTATTGGCATTGTCTGCCCGCCAATATCGAAATTCTGTATGCTGCGTTGCGTTTGGGCACCCCAATACTTGTCTGCAGGCACTTCTATTTCGCCTAAGGTGTCCTTTTCTATCCTATGTCCAACCATTTTCCTACTTTAGCCTGATGAGCTTAGGCGGATGCAACTACTACGCGATCCAATACAATTACTTATTCGAAATGAACTTTTCACGTTGATTGATTAATCTACTAAATTACGGAAAAGTTGTCTTTGTCTTAATTGGAATCCCATTTCAGCCATCTGCCCCATGACGTCAGGGTCTGCAAACATTTCGTTATTTGATTCCATCAGTTGATCCAAAGAATTCCTTACTATTTTAATTAATTACGCTGACCGTTTTGGATTGGTTCTGTGCCTGACATCATCTTGTTAAGTACAAAATAAACTGGGCAAAATTTCGTTACAGGGCTAATGATCTGAAGGCCTGCTACAACTCCGGCTACCCACAGCCACTGAATTGACGTTGCTGCGGCAAGAATCACACTCAACATATATGTGACCCCCACAATTCCATCGTGCGCTCTAATTTTACTTTGCATAGAATCCCTCCAGAATCCGATATCTCTTTAGGAAAAATTAGACGGATTACTGAACAGAAACAAACTAAACTTTTTATTTAACATTCTCGAAACCTTCGTGTCGGAGGGGGGACTTGAACCCCCACGCCCGTAAAGGGCACTAGCCCCTCAAGCTAGCGCGTCTGCCGATTCCGCCACTCCGACATGGCTGAAATTAGTGTACCCTTGAACAACCAAATCTGGACTTGTGAATAGCTTTTTGCTAATTCTTACTCATCCAGCATCAGAGCAAGAGCCAAAGTTACGAATGTGAATACAAGAGCGAGAATTATCGTGATTCGGTCAAGGTTTCGTTCAATAACGGTTGAACCCGCTGCTTGGGAGCCTAATCCCCCACCGAACATATCGGAGAGTCCACCTCCTCGTCCGCTATGCAGGAGAACCAACCCTATAAGGCCAAGGGCGACTAGAACGTCAATAACTACAAGTAAAGCGGTCATATCGTGATGCTATCAAGATGCGTCTACGAATTGCGGTTTTGCTGCTGTAAAGAAAACAAAATAACTTTTCATTGGAGCCTGTATTGAACAAGGCGAGCGAAACTCTCTGCTTCTAGGGCTGCTCCGCCGACTAGAGCGCCGTCAATATCATTTTGCATCATTAAGTCAGCTATATTTACAGGCTTCACTGACCCACCGTATTGGATACGGATACTTTCGGAAGGTGATTTTCCACTTATTTCCAGTATGCAATTCCGCACATGAGCACACATTTCCTGCGCATCTGCTGGTGTAGCTGTTGCACCAGTCCCAATAGCCCATATTGGCTCATATGCAATGACCATTTTCCCCACGCGATCTTTCCCAATTCCTTGAAGCCCTTCAATCAGTTGGTTCTTTATTTTAGTTTCCGCATCTCCGGCATCCCTTTCGTCTATGGTCTCACCTACACATAATATTGGGGTCATTCCGTGTTTGAAGATTGCTTTAATTTTTGCATTGACCTGAGAATCAGTTTCGTTAAAAATTTCGCGACGTTCGGAGTGGCCCACTATAACAAGCTTTACGTTAAGCTTCTCTAGCATTCCAGTTGAGACCTCGCCCGTAAATGCCCCTTTTTCTTGTTCATGGCAGTGTTGAGCTCCTAAGGAAATAGGTATGTTGTCAGACTCAAGAACTGTTTGTATTGATCTCAGGTCAGTGAATGGAGGGTGCACAGACACGTCACAATAGGAATAGTCATCATTGTTCAACTGATAAGAAAGGCTCTGAACCATCTGAATGGCCTGAAAATGATTATGATGCATTTTCCAATTTCCACTTATTAAAGGTTTTCTTTCTGTCATGCTTTTGTCCTTTTATTTTTAGATCTAATCATGCGATAGCAAAGCGTTTATACCCGGTAAGCTACCTTTTTCAATGAGTTGAAGGCTGGCACCTCCACCGGTTGAAACGTGGTCCATATCTTCATCGAATCCGAATTCTTTAGCCGCAGCAGCACTATCTCCTCCCCCTATGACTGTAAAGCAACTTCTATTCACTGACATGCATTGAGCTACATGCTTTGTGCCTGCGCTGAATCTGCTATCTTCAAATACTCCCATGGGACCATTCCAAAGTACCGTTCTAGATTCTTGGATGATATCGCCAAAGGCCGCGGCCGACCCTGGGCCAATATCTAGTCCAGCCCAACCATCTGGAATATTTTTCCCCATCTGTCGAACAATCCCTCCATCTAATGGATTTCCTATCGTCCCGTCATTATCCATGGAAGTAAAATCATGTGGCAAAACTATAGGGGCACCAGATTCAAGAAGGTCCTTGCAGTAGCCAAGATATGTTTCTTCAAGCAAAGATGAACCTATCTGATAACCATCTGCTTTTAAGAAAGTGAAGCACATCCCGCCGCCTATTAGAAGTGTGTCAACCACCCCTACGAGTGCATCAATAACGCCTAGCTTATCACTAACTTTGGAGCCTCCTAAGATCGCAACAAATGGCCGTTTTGGCTTATTACGAACTTGTAGCAACACGTCTACTTCTTTCTTTAATAAACGTCCTGCAGCGCTTGGTAGAAACGAAGGAGGCCCCACTATTGATGCGTGACTTCTGTGAGATGCCCCGAAGGCATCATTGACATATATGTCTTGATTTAAAATCAATTGACGGACGAATTCGGGATCATTCGCCTCTTCACCAGGGTTAAACCTTAAATTATCAAGCAACGTAACTTCAGGTACGAGCTCATTCAACCGAGTCCTTACGGGGTCAAGCGAATATTCCTTTGCAAATTCACCTTTTGGTCTCCCAAGATGTGAACATGCTGTCACTATTGCCCCATGATCAACTAGGTACTTTAGAGTTGGGATTGCTTCTCTAATTCTCAAATCATCACGGATGTTCCCGTTATCTAATGGAACGTTAAAATCCGTACGAACGAGAACACGCTTTCCTGAGATATCTCCAAGGTCTTCTAAATTTGGTAATTCATTCACAGTTGATATTAACGACGCGATTTTTTGGTTTTCCTCGTACCTACAATTCGTGTCAGATCTACGAGACGGTTTGAATATCCCCACTCATTGTCATACCAACCGCAAATTTTAACGAGTTTTCCCTGCGTCATAGTGAGACCTGCATCAAATGTGCAACTTGCGGGAGATCCGACAATGTCAGCACTTACTAGTGGATCCTCGCTATATTCTAGAACATTTTTCAACGAACCTTTTTTTGCTGCTTCTTTGAATGCTTCATTTACGGCTTCCACTGATGGAGTTTTTTTCATAATTCCAGTAAAGTCCGTTATTGATCCGTCTGGGATAGGGACACGCATTGCTATTCCATCGAGCTTCCCTTGCATTTTTTTAAGCACTAAACCCGTTGCTTTCGCTGCTCCAGTACTCGTGGGAATAATATTTACTGCAGCTGCCCGCGCTCTTCTCAGATCTTTATGCGGTCCATCTACTATGGCTTGATCACCCGTGTAAGCATGTGTTGTAGTCATCAAACCTTCCTGCACTCCGAATGCATCGTCAAGAACTTTAATCATTGGAACAAAACAATTTGTTGTGCAGGATGCGTTTGAAATTATGTGATGCTTCGCAGGGTCATAATCATCGTCATTTACTCCCACGACAAAGGTAGCGTCGCATGTCGCCGGAGCAGAAATAATTACTTTTTTCGCACCAGCATCAATGTGAGGTTGAGCCTTTTCTTTATCGGCAAAGATCCCGGTTGACTCTATTACAACATCAACACCAAGATCACCCCATGGCAAATCTCCGGGATTGCGTTCGGAAAGTACTGCTAATTTCTGCCCATCAACACTTATTCCCCCTCGAACTGCCTTAACGGTTCCGCCAAACTTACCATGAACCGAATCGTTCTTTAGAAGGTGCGCTAATGTCTCTAGCGAACCTAAGTCATTTACAGCTACAAATTCTAATTTTGCTCCTGAAAGTTTGGCTGCACGGAAGAAATTTCTCCCTATCCTGCCGAACCCATTTATACCTACTCGAATGGCCATAATTTCCTCCTGCCGGGGCTAAATCGTTGTATCGTGATGCTAGCTATTCTTGAGCCTAAAGACAGTGACCATCAAACCTTTTTATTTTTCTATATCCCTATGGGTCACAGATGCCTCAAAACCTAATTTAGCAAAGACCCCTTGAAGCTCATTAACTATCATGACCGACCTATGCCTTCCACCCGTACAACCAATTGCAAGACTGAGATAGCTTTTGCCTTCTTCTCGGTAAGCAGGCATTATCAAGCGAAGCATTGACTCCAATTGCGCTAGAAATTGATTAGTAATCTCTTTTTGTAACAAGAATTCTCTCACTGGGGTATCCTCACCTGTCATGGCCCGGAGTTCGTCTTCCCAATGCGGATTAGGGAGAAAACGGCAATCCAATAATAAATCAACATCTTTAGGGACTCCGTGTTTAAACCCAAATGAGACAATACGGCTCTGAAGATCTTCTGCTTTTGATTCGATAGTAAAAAGTTCGGAGAGTCGAGTAGAAAGATTATGCACATTAAGGTCACTAGTATCTAACTCAACGTCAGCAAATCCTCGTAACTCTTTTAAGTGAACAATTTCTGCTTTGATCTTTTCACCCAATCCATCGCCTTCCTTAAAAGGGTGCCGGCGACGAGTCTCTTCATACCGTGTTATCAATGTTCCAGCATTTGCAGTAAGGAAGACAGTTCTTACGTTAATACCTGGACCTTTCGCTAAAAGTTCTATTTCTTGCATTGTCTCTTTCGGAGTTTCTGCCCCGACTACTAAAGCAATATGAGTCGTGGCTGATCCTTTTGCCACAGCAAGTTCAGCAACCTTTGAGATGAGTTGAGTTGGAAGATTATCGATAACAAACCAACCCAAATCATCAAGGCATTTTGCTGCTTCTGAGCGACCAGCCCCAGAGTAACCACCGATAATGAGAAATTCAGCCATAGCCCAGCCTAACCTATTAAAGCCAGAATTTTTCTCCCCTTCACTACACTTTTCGACACAACATAATTAGCAGTGCCGGTATATCCGGTTGCGCATGATCTATAGACTTCTCTATGACATTTTCAATCATTAAGTTCTCATTTGATATTGCGTTGAAGTACGTCGCTAACGTTCGGTGCTCATATTGAACATAGATATTGGAATCAACTTCCTCTACCTGGCTTGATTCGAAAAGATAGTCTGCTATCCCCCAGTGACTCTGCTCTTCAAGTGGATTAGCTTGAATCGGTCCGCTTCCAGGAGTTTGAAAGACTGGATGGTTCATCACTAACAATAAAACCCCATTTTTTTCTATGATTCTCGCTATCTCTCCTACAGCACCGTGGAGACTTTGCACATGCTCAAGAACCATTGAACAAAATACGCCATCAAATGCCTCGTTTTTGAAAGGCACCTTTTCGATATCGTGTTGAATAAAGTGAATGCCATTTGAGAGTTTTCTAGCATGACGTAGTTGCTTAGAGGAGACATCACTTCCAATAATAGTGGCCCCCTTTGTGGCCTTTTTCAGATGTCGAGCTACTAGACCTGTACCTGTTCCAATATCCAAAATTCTCTGCTTATCAGAGAGGAAAGTTTCTGCTACAGGAAAAATAATATCGATGTATTCCGCTACGTCACTATCTTCTAAATATTTAACCCACCAATCACTAATTTCATCCCATGTATTTGCATCACCCGTTATTGAATAGCCCATCATGTTAATTTGATTTAGAACACTTCTGAAAAACGGATATTGCTACCTCTTCGGGCAGCCATGACAGTTCTAAGAGTTCCACTAAGTTAGCCTGTCGGATTTTTTGTACACTTCCAAACTCTTCAATCAATCGTGACCTCCTTGTAGGCCCAAGCCCTGGGATATCATCGAGAATTGAACCTCTCATTGCTTTTTTGCGGAGCTGACGGTGATAGGTTATTGCAAATCTATGGCTTTCATCACGTATCCTCTGCAGCAGGTATAGCGATTCAGAATTACGCGGAATAAGAATAGGCTCAGCTCTACCAGGTAGGAAGACCTCTTCATTTCTCTTAGCAAGTGAAGCTACTGGTATGCGGTCAAATAAATCTAACTCTTTCAGAACAGCGACAGTTGCGGACAACTGTCCCTTACCTCCATCCACTAAAAGCAATTGAGGGGGATAAGAGAAACTTGTTGGGTCTTTAGTCTCATTACTTTCTTCCTTAAGCAAATTCTCTAATCTTCTCCGAACTACTTCAGCCATCGCAGCATAATCATCATTTCCATCAACAGTCTTTATTTTGAACTTTCGATAGTCTTTCTTCTTTAGAACTGCATCTTCCATAACGACCATTGACCCCACATAGCTAGTACCCTGCAAATGACTCATGTCGTAGCACTCAATGCGCAACGGCGAATGTGGAAGATTTAGAAATCTCTGCAAATCACTGAGTGCTTTTGAACGACTATTGTGGTCACCTAAACGCTTTAAACGATGACGTTTAAATGCATCTTCAGCATTTAAAGAAACAGTTTGCATCAAAGTTTTTTTTGAACCTTTCTTTGGAACAAGTATTTGAACTTTCGAACCACGTTCTTGACTAAGCCACGTTTCATAGAAATCTTTATCATGAGGTTCAACTCCGACGTATATTGTTTTAGGGCTCCCCAATGGATTAGGTTTGATATAGAGCTTCTCTATGATCCGTGCTTGAAGAATTTCAACTGGTAAATTTTCTGCTTTGTCCAAAATGAAAGAGCGTTGTCCTAAAACTCGTCCATTTCGAACAAAGAAAGCGTGTGCAGCTGCTTCAAATTCATCATCCACAAAAGTCATAACATCAAAATCTTCTGAGCGCGTACCAACCATTACTTGTTTTTCTGCAGCTTTCTGAACATTAAATAACCTGTCTCTGATGCGAGCAGCTTTTTCAAAATCCTGATTTTTAGATGCAGTATCCATTTGATCAATTAAGTCATTAACGATTTCATCTGTATGTCCCTCTAAGAACCGGAGAAGATCTGCAACCAGCTTTGCATAATCAGATTCGCTAATTTCCCCTACACAAGGACCGCAGCATTTCTTAATATGAAACTCGAGGCATGCCTTCTGCAATTTCTGGTGTCGGTTATATTTATTTTGCGTACATGTTCTTAAGGGAAAAGTCTTTTGAAGCAAATCTAAAGTATCTCGGATCGCTTTAACATCGACATAGGGCCCAAAATACCTATTCCCTCTTTTCAACTTTCCTCTCGTGAGCATGACTCTTGGCCATTCATCAGAGGCTGTGACTGTTAGAAACGGGTAACTTTTGTCATCTCGGAGACGAACATTAAACCTCGGTTGATGCTCTTGTATCAAACTATGTTCAAGAATTAGTGCTTCAACTTCATTTTGTACTTGAATCCATTCAACACTTTCTGCCTCTTGGATCATTTGTTGAGTTCGAGCGTGGAGCCTATCCATGGGCTGGAAATATGAATTGATTCTTGACCTCAGGACTTTAGCCTTGCCCACGTAAATGACTCTCCCGAAAGCATCTTTGAATTGATATGACCCTGGGGTACTAGGAATCAACTGTGATTTTGGTTTACTGATCATCCTTTTCCTAGGTCACGTTTTATATTCTTTGCTCAATTAAAGAGTTCCCGCTTTATCAAGAATAGGTCTTAGAAAATTTCCAGTGTAACTTACTCGTGTTTTTGCAATTTCTTCAGGGGTCCCTTCAGCTATAACAGTCCCTCCCCCGTCACCTCCATTTGGTCCCAGGTCAATTATCCAGTCCGAAGATTTTATAACATCAAGGTTGTGCTCTATAACGACAATGGTATTTCCTTGATCCACCAGACGACTCAGAACATCCAGTAATTTATTGACATCTTCAAAATGCAAACCCGTTGTCGGTTCATCAAGAATGTACATCGTGTGCCCTGTAGATCGTTTTGCAAGTTCGCTTGCAAGTTTAACTCGTTGCGCTTCGCCACCTGATAACGTCGGGGCTGGCTGACCTAATCGCACATAGCCAAGACCAACGTCTACTAAAGTTTGCATATGGCGAACTATGGGTGGTTGATTCTCAAAGAAATCGAGAGCTTGTTCACACGGCATGTTCAGAATATCAGCAATATTTTTTCCTTTAAATCTTATGTCTAGTGTGTCTCTGTTGTATCTAGCGCCACTGCAGATCTCGCAAGGAACATAGACATCGGGTAGGAAATGCATCTCGATCTTAATTGTTCCATCGCCCGAACATGCCTCACATCTTCCACCTTTTACATT
>DDNP01000007.1:35582-81215 GCA_002341185.1 Candidatus Neomicrothrix sp. UBA2517
CATCTTCCACCTTTTACATTAAAAGAAAACCTTCCCGGCATGTAGCCTCTGACTTTTGATTCTGTTGTCTGTGCAAAAAGCTTTCTCACATTATCAAACACACCGGTATAGGTTGCAGGATTTGATCTTGGAGTTCTTCCTATAGGTTGTTGATCAATGTTTATCACTTTGTCGAGTGAAGATAGTCCTTCAATAGTTGTGTGCAAACCAGGGGCTACTTTTGATTTATATATCTGCTGCATTAGAGAGCGGTAAAGAATGTCATTTACCAGAGTAGATTTCCCCGAACCTGACACACCGGTAACGGACACGAAACAACCGAGGGGGATTTCAACATTGATATTTTTCAGGTTGTGTTCTCTTGCGCCTTTAATCGTTATCCACTTATCACTCGGTATTCTTCGTTCTCTAGGAATAGGAATTGTTTTTTTCCCGGCAATGTATTGCCCTGTAATTGATTCTTTATTTTTCTTTAGTTGCGATACGGAACCAGAATGGACAATGTCCCCCCCATGCTCTCCTGCTCCAGGTCCTATATCGACTACATGGTCTGCTATGCAGATAGTTTCTTCATCATGTTCAACAACTAAAACACTGTTCCCAATATCTCGAAGTCTTTCAAGAGTTTCAATAAGTCTTTTGTTATCTCGCTGATGCAGGCCAATTGAAGGCTCGTCCAAAACGTAAAGGACGCCAACCAGTCCAGATCCAATCTGTGATGCTAGTCTAATTCGTTGTGCCTCTCCCCCTGATAATGTGCTCGCAGCTCTATGCAATGAGAGGTATTCAAGGCCAACATCGAGGAGGAACCCCATTCGGGAATTTATTTCCTTCAAAATAGGGTCAGCGATAAGTTTCTCTCTTTTGTTAAGTTTGATTTTGCTAATTCTCGTCGCGGCTTCCTTTATACTCATATTGCACAGGTCAGCTATGCTTAAGCTATCAATAGTTACTGCAAGCGACAGAGGCTTTAAGCGAGCGCCTTCGCAATCTGGGCATGGTATTTGCCTCATGTACCCTTCGATTTGCTCTCGTTGCTTATCAGTATCTGCTTCTCTATGGCGGCGACGAAGATTGGGTATAACTCCTTCAAATGTTGCTTGGAAATTTCTTGACCGACCAAATCGATTCGTGTAGTTGACTGTTATTTTTTTCTTGCCTACTCCGTCGAGAATAATTTTTTTAGATTTTTTAGTTAATTTATTCCAAGGAGTTTCCATTGAAATTATATTATGTTCCGCTACTGCGCTAAGAAGTAGTTGAAAATATTTACTTCTTCCCGTTGACCAAGGTGCGATCGCTCCTTCTTGCAGGGATAGGTCTGGGTTAGGAATAACTAACTGTGGGTCAACTTCAAAACGTGTTCCAAGTCCATCGCAAGATACACAAGCTCCATAAGGAGAATTGAAACTAAAATTTCGTGGCTCAAGTTCCTCAAAGGATTTTCCGTCACTTGGTCGACTGAAATGAATAGAAAATGTAAGAATCTCTGATTCTGCTTGGTCATTAAGTATTTCTATCTGCATCACACCACTTGCAAGCTTTAAAGCAGTCTCTATGGAGTCAGTTAATCTCCTATTAATTCCTTCTCTCATAACGAGTCGGTCAATAATGACGGAAATATCATGCATTTCATAGCGTTCAAGTTGCAGAATTGGAGTTCCATCGTCATTTGTTCCTGCTACATCGCTAAGGTTGGTCATTTCCCCGTCTATTAGCGCTCTGGTGAATCCTTGCCCAGCAAGATCAGTAACCAAAGTGTCATAGGTTCCTTTTCGCCCCCTGACGACTGGTGCAAGAATTTGGAAACGAGCTCCCATTTCTATTTCCATTACCCTGTCAACAATTTGCGGTGGAGTTTGCCTGACAAGTTTTTCTCCTGTTTCCGGATCATGAGGTGTTCCGATCCGAGCAAATAAAAGCCTCAAATAATCATAAACTTCTGTTATGGTGCCAACTGTTGAGCGTGGATTCCTACTTGCACTCTTTTGGTCAATTGAAATAGCCGGAGATAATCCCTCTATAAAATCAACATCGGGCTTATCCATTTGCCCAAGGAATTGACGTGCATACGCTGATAACGACTCGACGTATCGACGTTGGCCTTCTGCATAAATTGTGTCGAAAGCAAGTGAGGATTTACCCGATCCGGAAATACCTGTAAAGACAATGAGTTTGTCACGCGGAAGCTCGATATCAACCGCTTTCAGATTGTGTTCCCTAGCTCCTTTAACAATGAGATTCTCTGCCACATTGTTAATCTAACCAACCAATTTCATAAGTACATTATCCTCACGTATTTCCTATGACTAATATTAATTTTATGAAATCTGTAATGTTAGTTCATGGGGCCTGGCATGGCTCATGGTGTTGGGAGATGGTAGAGCGTGGACTGAACGATATTGGGATTGAAACATGTTCTGTCAATTTACCTTTCACAGGCGTTGAGGATGATGTTGCCGCTGTTGAGAAGGCAATAATGAAAACCGAAAAAAAAGTGATACTTGTAGGACACAGTTATGGAGGAATAGTTATTTCAAAAGCAGCTGAGGCTAAACAGAAAGTGGATCATTTGGTTTATCTCAGTGCAATTCTATTGGAATCAGGAGAATCTATGCAGCTTGACGACTCAAAGATCAAAATAGAAATTGATGAAAATCTCCTTTCTGTAGTTAAGCCAGAGGCTATCATTTCTGCCTTCTACGAGGATGTAGATCCATCTCTAGTGGCATCTTCTATCAAACTGCTTCGTCCCTTCCCTATTTCAGCGGGATCTACGGGGTTAGGAGAAGCCTGGCGTGAGAAGCCGTCGACCTATATTGTCTGCCGCAACGACAATGCAGTACCGCCTAGCAAACAATTTTCCATGGCGCGGAAAGCATCTAGAATAGTTGAGTGGGATTGCGCCCATTCACCTTTTTTCAGCAACCCTGAACTACTCATAACGTTACTGTCAGAACTTGCTTTGGCTAGTGATTAAGTACCACTTCATACAGCGATTTTACACGTCATTTCTAAATAAGCTTGGGTCAAATTCTGCTTTACTTCTATTAAGAGCTGCTTTCCAAGAGGGGCTGCATTTTAATGCCCACCGAAGCCCCTTTATCAAGACTTTGCCAGCGTACAAATTTAACCTTGATGACCTTATATTAAGTATTTCTTGTAGGTCTGACTCAATAGTTGTCGCAGCAGCGCGTTGGAGAATGCGGTAACCAAATGACTCTGCTTTTGAAAGAGGTGGATTTTTAAGGAATTTGATAGCTTCACGAAGAGCTGCTGAATCAGCCACGTCAGGGTGTGTATTTATCCAATTCCGGAGATCCTCAGCTGTTTTTGGTAGAGGGTCCGCTCCCATTCTTTCACCTATTAATGCTTGTTCAGCGACAAATTGGTTAGCCTCAGTTTCAGTCATCGGTCTTTTAAAAACCTTGAACGCATGGAGGAAAGAATCAGTCAAAGTGTTGTGAACCCATGCGCTATATTCCGGGCTTGATGCGCTGTATTCTCTCCCGCGCTCTGAGACACCTGAGACACGTTTATGGGCGTAATTAACCATTGATGCAGCCTGCTCGGTTTCTGGGATCGCCCCGTATGTCATTGACGTCACATAATAAGCAGTTCGGCTTAAACGCCCTAAGGGATCGTCTCTATAACTTGAATGGTCGGCAACTCCAGCAGCTACCTCTGGATGAGCCGCCTGAATCAATAGCGCTCTAATGCCACCGACGAAACTTGAAACGTCACCAAGGACTTCCCAACTTATTGACCCAGGTCCGAAAAGCCCTTCGTCTCCTTCATAATCTTCTGTATTTTGAAGTGGCTTCTCGCTATGAGAAAAGAGGTCCACGACACGAGCCGTTACTCGTTCCTTAATACCCATTTAATTCCTTTGTATAACTAATTTTATAAGAGGATCAGAGGAAAAGATAAGTTTTATTGAATCATTTCATATCTTTAAGGTCGCGTTTAATTTCTCTTATTTCATCTCGTAGGCGAGCTGCATACTCAAAACGTAAATCACCTGCGGCTTCGTTCATTTCCTCTTCAAGCGTCATTATTAATCGCTCAAGTTGACCTTCAGCTAAATTTTCGAAGGATTCGCGAAGATACTTAGATTGCTTTTTTGACTTTCCCTTATCAGACTTAGGTAGCGGAGCTTCAGAATTTGCTGGTCTTATCATCGAGAGAATATCTGTTACCGCTTTCCGTATTGTTTTCGGGTTGATACCATTCTCCTCGTTATAACGCATCTGTAATTGGCGCCTTCGATTTGTTTCTGAAATTGCTCGCTGCATAGAGTTTGTGACTTGATCGGCATACATGACCACTTGACCCCCTACGTTACGAGCTGCTCGACCTATAGTTTGGATTAGAGACGTTTCGCTTCGAAGAAAACCTTCCTTGTCTGCGTCAAGAATAGCTACCAGTGATACCTCAGGAAGGTCCAAGCCCTCTCTTAGCAAGTTAATGCCGACGAGAACATCAAATTCCCCTAACCTTAGATCTCTAAGTATCTCTATACGTTCAATCGTGTCAATATCACTATGTAGATAACGGACTTTGATTCCAATTTCAAGAAGATAATCGCTTAAGTCTTCTGACATTTTCTTTGTCAATGTCGTAACTAGAACGCGTTCGTCTTTATCTATGCGAGTCTTTATTAGTTCAAGCAAGTCATCTATCTGACCAGTGGTGGGTTTCACAATTATTTCTGGATCGATAAGTCCAGTCGGTCGGATAATTTGTTCAACAACTTGCGATGACTCTTCGATTTCGTATTTTCCTGGGGTAGCAGATAAGAAGACGACTTGATTTAGGCGTTTCATTATTTCATCAAACATTAATGGTCGATTATCGGCAGCTGATGGAAGGCGAAAACCGTGCTCAATTAACGTTCCTTTTCTTTTTCTATCTCCAGCGTACTGGCCGTGAAATTGAGGAACTGCAACATGTGATTCATCAATGACGCATAAAAAATCTTCAGGGAAATAATCCAACAAAGTAAACGGGGCTTCGCCATAACTTCTGCCGTCAATATGCATTGAATAGTTTTCGATGCCAGTACAAAATCCGACTTCCTCCATCATCTCTAAGTCGTGCTCTGTTCGCATGCGAATTCGCTGCGCCTCAAGGAGTTGTTCATTCTCTTCAAATTTTTTCAACTGTACTTGGAGTTCTGCTTCAATACCTTTCATAGCCCTAGCTATTCGGTCATTGCTCGCTGCATAATGTGTTGCTGGAAATACAACTAGCTCTGAGTGTTGTTTAAGTATTTCTCCAGTAAGTGGATCCACTTCTGTGATTCTCTCAACATCATCACCGAAAAATTCTATTTGAAATACATTCTGTTCATAAGCTGGATGTATTTCTAGCGTCCCGCCTCGCACTCGAAAAGTTCCCCTAATCAAGTTCATATCATTGCGATCGTATTGCATCCCTACAAGCCTTTTAAGAATCTCTTGTTGGTCATAACCATGATCTTTCTGGACGACAAGAAGTTGCGTCATATATTCATCCGGAGAACCTAATCCATAGATGCATGAGACTGAGGCTACGATGATCGTGTCGCGTCTGGTTAACAAAGCTGCGGTAGATGCATGGCGTAAGCGGTCAATTTCATCATTTACTGAAGAATCTTTCTCTATGTAGGTATCGCTTGATGGTATGTATGCTTCAGGCTGATAGTAGTCGTAATAACTGACGAAATATTCGACTCGATTATTAGGAAAGAATTCTCGCAATTCGTTGGCAAGTTGAGCGGCAAGTGATTTATTTGGCGCTATAACCAGGGTCGGGCGTTGAACCTTTTCAATTGTCCATGCGATTGTCGCGCTTTTCCCTGACCCTGTTACACCTAATAGTGTTTGAAACCTCTTCCCATTATCGATACCTTTAGCGAGCTTCTGAATTGCATCAGGTTGATCTCCAGCAGGCTCAAAATCAGAAACTACTTTGAAAGGGGCACCTCTTGAACGCTCTAACATTTTAGCAGTTTATCGGTCAGGGTCTTTTGTAGAAAGGGAACGCATCCATTTCCAACACGCTTCTATTTGTTGAGAAAGATCTTCTTCAGGTCCGTTATTATCAATTATGAAATCAGCGTACTTTCGTCGCTGTTCGGGGGTTGCTTGCGTACCTATCCGAGCTTCTGCGTCCTTTTCAGAAAAATCTCTATAACTTACGAGACGAGAAATTGCTACCTCGATCTTGCAATCGACAACAATTATTCCATCAAATAGTTCATACTCGTCCCTACCCAATTTTCCATCTAGGGTAACCATAAGTGGTATATCAACCAAGACAATCTTCCCGCTCTTAATTGCTTCTTTACGTTGCTTACCCATTTCCTCGCCTACCGCAGGGTGGACAATTGCGTTTAGTTCCAAAAGTTCTTCTTGGTCATTAAAAACAATTTCAGCTATCTTCTGGCGATCAAGGTTACCATCTTCAAGAAGTATTCGGCGACCGTACTTTTGCACGATTTCCACAAAGACTTTACCTCCAGGCTTTTGTAAATCCTTTACGATTTGGTCTGCGTCAACGAGGACAGCGCCCTCGGCAACTAGAAGAGTCGCAACAGTAGTTTTACCAGACCCTATTCCGCCCGTTATAGCAACCTCAGCCACGGCTTATGAATCTAGCTCTTCCTCTGGTTCAACAGTGAAACGTTCTTGTTCACTCTTCTCATACGCTGACCAAGCTTCCTCAAGGTCAGCGGCAGCCTCAGGGTCTAGCTCAACAGCTGGTCCGATGTAATTTCCTTCAGTGTCGTAGTTCTGTTCACCAAAATGCTCTTGGTATTCTTCAGCGACAATACCACCTTCTGCAGCCTGTTTAACTGAAAGGCTTATCCTTCTTTTCTCTAGGTCAACATCTATAATTTTTACCCATAGTTCTTCACCTGGAGTAACAACCTGCTCAGGCAAATCGACATGGTGGTTAGACATCTCCGATATGTGGACTAGCCCTTCTATATGGTCTCCAACTTGAATAAAGCTACCAAATGGGACCAACTTCGTTACACGACCGTAGACTAACTCCCCAACCCTATGTGTATCGGCAAACACCTGCCAAGGGTCTTGTTGTGTTGCTTTCAAAGATAGGCTGATTCTCTCTCGATCGAGGTCCACTTCCAGCACTTCAATATCTACTTCATCTCCGATGGTAACGACGTCGGATGGGTGACTTACATGTTTCCAGGAAAGTTCGGACACATGGATTAGTCCGTCCATTCCTCCCAAATCTACAAATGCTCCGAAGTTAACGACGGAAGAGATTACACCTTTTCGCCTTTCACCAGGTTTAAGCAGGTCAAGGAATTCTTCTCTTTGTTCTTTCTGAGTTTCTTCCAGCCATGACCTCCGCGATAGCACGACGTTATTGCGATTTTTATCAAGTTCAATGATCTTCGCTTCGATTTCCATTCCCATATAAGGTTGAAGATCTCTTACTCTTCGAAGTTCAACTAAAGATGCAGGGAGGAAACCACGTAAACCAATATCGACGATCAGGCCACCTTTTACGACTTCGATTACAAGCCCTTTGACCATTCCATCATCATCCTTAACTTTTTGGACATCCCCCCAAGCTTTTTCGTATTGTGCCCTTTTCTTTGAAAGAATGAGCCGGCCATCTTTATCTTCCTTTTGAATTACGAGTGCTTCTATCTGGTCACCTACGTTGACCAATTCGTTCACAGCCACATCATTTCTTAAGGATAGTTCTCGACGTGGAATTACCCCTTCTGATTTGAATCCGATATCAAGAAGTGCTTCTTCTCGGTCAACTTTAACAACGGTTCCCGCTACAAGTTGTCCATCTTCAACCTCAACCATTGAATCAGCAAAAGCTTCTTCTAAAGTTTTCCCATCAAGATCATTTACTGCTATTTCTCTAGGGGTGTAGCCATCAATACTGGCATCGGATTCTGTTTCAATAGTTGACATTTAATTTTTTTCTTATAGGGAATAATGATAAATGGTCGCACGATAAATAGCGTCCACGACTACTTAGGTTATCAATACCTTAAGAAGTGCCAACTGATTCCGGATATTTAAGTATAAATTTCTCTTGAAGCTACCATTAGTAGCTCTGGGAGCATATACGTGGGGGGGGTTTCCTTATATCTCCCAGGACTTACAGACCATATTGACTGCACCTTTAAATTAGCTTCATTTGCGAGCAGCCGAAGTTCTCTTGGAGTAAAACAACTTGTCCATAGATCTTGGGTAATTTCTTTCCCAGCTGAATTCCTTATTGATGTATTCTCATGATTGACTCCGTGATCTGCAAAAAATGTGTCTTTATCTTCCTCAAGAAAATGAAGTTGGAAATACGCAGAAAATGCAGATAAAGCTAATTTTCCTCCCCCTACAAGAGCTTTAGACATGCTGAACAGAATTTCTCCATCTGGATCTAGTGTTGTGACAGGTTTATTCGTTTGGCCTGCTAAACCAAAGGCACCTTGACAAAGCGAAATTACTGCATCGAACTCTTTGTAAAAATCCAAATTTCTTGCATCTAGTCTTAAAAATTCTGCGTTAGGTCGTCTTTCCTTAGAGGCTATATCGATAAATTCTTGGCTGATATCAATGCCAAGAACATTGATTCCTGCTTTTGCGAAAAGAAGTGAATGACGACCAGGCCCACAACCTACATCAAGTAATTTCATTCCGGGTTTTAGATTAAGCGTTTTTATTAGAAAATCTACCTCTTGTTCACTTCCCTTTGTAAAAGAATAATTAAGGTAAGCATCCCCCATATGTTTAGCTGCCTTTTCAAACCAATGCTTTTCCATGTTCAATATTGTATTTCCACTCAGCAAATCTCTACTTTGCTTCCGCCCACGTGGTTCCGGAGCTTATATTTACCTCAAGAGGCACTTGTAAGGAAAATGCAGAACCCATTTCCTCAATGGTCAATAGCTCTGCTCGCTTCAGTTCGCTTGTCGGGCATTCAAGTATGACTTCATCATGGACTTGGAGGATTATGGAACTTTTTAAATTCTCATTTTTGAGTCGGCGGTTTAGATTTACAAGAGCTACTTTAAAAATATCTGCTGCTAGCCCTTGGATTCCGGCGTTCATGGCTTGACGTTCAGCCGCATTTCGTACTCTCGAATTAGATGACTTGAGTTCGGGTAACTTACGTTTTCGCCCAAAGAGTGTTTCAGTAAATCCTCTCTTTCTTGCTAGATCTATAGCTTCGTCCATATAGTCCTTAACTGACGGAAAGGCAGCAAAGTAGTCCGATAAGATTTTGGCAGCTTCTCTGTTTTCTATACCCAAACGTTGCGCCAATCCATATGCCTCCATTCCGTATGCAAGCCCATAGCTGACCATTTTAGCCTTTTCTCGTTGGGCTTTAGTTACCATTTCATCACTAATACCGAATACTCGAGCAGCTGTCGCAGTGTGAATATCTTGACCATCTTTGAAAGCTTTGATCAATCCTGGATCTGATGATAGATGGGCTATACAACGGAGTTCTATCTGATTGTAGTCTGCTACTAAAAGTTTGTGATTTTCTTTAGCTACAAAGACTTCTCGAAATAGTTTTCCCTTTTCTGTTCGTACCGGAATGTTATGAAGGTTCGGACTAACTGAACTCAATCTTCCTGTAACAGTGACTGTTTGATGAAAAATCGCTCTTATTCTTTGATCACTGTCAATCTCATTTATTAGGCCTTGTCCGTAGGTTGAGCGCAATTTCTCTACTTCTCTATACTCTAAAAGTTTCTCTATGATCGGATGGTCACCCCTCATTTTCTCAAGAGTCTGGGCATCTGTGCTATAACCTGTTTTAGTTTTCTTCCGAGGTTCTAAATTTAAATCAGTAAATAAGACTTGTTGTAACTGCTTTGTCGAATTCACATTAAATTCCTGTCCGGCTAATTTATGGATCTTTTCTCTCGCATCAGAAACTTCACCCTCTAGTCGATTACGCAAGTTTTTCAAACTCTCTAAATCAACTTGTATCCCAGTAAATTCCATTTCAGCCAAAACGTAGATTAAGGGTACTTCAATTTCGTCATGAAGCTTTTCTAAGCCTTCCTCTTCGATAAGGATTTGCAAGGGCTTGAACAACAGAGCGATTGATGCAGCTTCAATTGCCAATTCCGTCATATTGGAATCACCTTGAGATTCGAGATCAAGCTGCCCATCTGGAATTTCTTTTCCCGTTTTGACAGATACTTCTGCGATTTCTAGTAATAAATCATTTAGTAAATATGAATTACGAGAAGGGTTGAGGAGATAAGCCGCAACTTCTGTATCCATTACAATTTTGGGTACAGGAAGGTCTATAGCAAGCAAAGAACGAATTAGCGGTTTAAGCCCATGACCTACAACGCCTGCGCCTCGCTGCAGGAATTGCGCAAATAGATTAGAGATTTTCGGATCATCAAGGTAGCTGAATGGAAACCAAGCTGAACCACCATCGGAAGGGTCACGCCCCAAAGCAAAACCCGAAAGAGTATTCTCACCTGCTTTCCAGCTCGCAGAAAGCGCTATAGGAGTTTCACAATTTTCTATTTCGCCCAGTAAAGACATTAAGCTTTTGCTATCAGTCAAAGTCATGCAGTGATTTTCTAAATCTAAATCTCGTTGACCGCTACCGGAATCATCTATCTCTAAGGAGACTCCAAACGCGTCATTCAGTCTTTTCGTGAGTGTTCGCAGTTCGAAATCCTGAAAGAAAACCCGTATTATCTCATCATCACGTTCACCCATTTGAAGGTTTTCTACCTCAACCCCAAGGGGCACATCCCTGATTAGGGTCATTACTTCCTCGTTTAGCCGAGCTAAATTCTCATTTGAAAGTAAATTCTCTTTGAGTTTTGGAGTCTGTTGATCAGCAGATTCAAATATCCTGTCCAGAGTTCCGAATTCGTTCACCAATTTTGCTGCAGTTTTCTCTCCTACTCCAGTGACACCGGGAAGATTATCTGATTTATCTCCTCGAAGAGCTGCGTATTTGACATAATCATGAGGGGCCACACCAGTCCGTTCCTTAATAGCCTCTTCATCAAATAAAATATAATCCGAGACCCCTCTTCGGTTATATAGGACTTTTATATAAGGATCTTCAACAAGTTGGTAGCTATCTCGGTCTCCAGTAATAACAGTTGCTTTCACATTTGCTTCTCTTGCTTTCGTTGCAAGAGTGGCGAGAATATCGTCAGCTTCATAACCTTTAAGTTCAATAGTTTGGATTCCCATTGAAGGCAGAATTTCTTTTATCTTCGGTATCTGTTGCAAAAGGTCGTCAGGTGTTTTCGCTCTGCCTGCTTTGTAGGTAGCAACTCTTTCGTGCCTGAAGGTGGGGTGGGGCAGGTCAAAGGCTACTGCTAGGCCATCTGGTTTATGGTCAGCTATTAAATTAAATAGCATTGTCAAGAAACCATAAATCGCTCCCGTCGGATGACCATTTGAGGTTCTCATATCTGCTTCATTTAGAGCGAAAAAAGCTCGGTATACAAGAGAATTTCCATCCAACAACATAAGCGTTTTCATACTTTCCTACCTGTTCTCCTCATGAAGTTCATTGCCGATAATTGAAACTTCCGAAAGGGTACCTTCTGCTATTGCCTTCATGGTAGTCCTATCTTCCATCGCTTTCTTCTGAAGGTATCTGTAAGCATCACTTTCTCTGAGTCCATATTTATCTATTAGTAACCCCTTAGCCCGTTCAATTAACTTCCTTGTTTCTAGATCTTCTCTTAGGAGAGTTCTCTCTTCTTTCAATTCTGAAATTTCTTTGAACCTCCCTAACGCCAGTTCAATAGCAGGAACGAGATCACTAATCTGAAATGGTTTCACCAAGTAAGCTAGAACACCTGCATTGCTTGCTTCCTGAATTAATTCCTGCTGACTGAAGGCGGTCAGCAGAATAACTGCAGCTAACCCCTCATCTGTGATGATTTTTGCCGCATCAATTCCGTTCATTCCAGGCATTTTAATGTCGAGAATAACAAGATCTGGTTTAAGATTCCTAACAAGGTCAATTGCTTCATCACCTCGCCCTGTTTCTCCAACTACCTGATACCCTTCTGACTCAAGGCTCTCTATCAGGTCCAATCTTATAATCGCTTCATCTTCTGCAACTAAGACTTTGATACGGTTACTCATCCCCTAACCCCAGTTGATCTAAATATTGATCCTGAAGTACTTCAATTTTTTTAATCTGGTTTTCAAGAGAGCCCTTATGCTTTCTCATAGATTCGGCATGCTTACTTGCCTCCCTATGCTTTTGGTCAGCAAGAGGTGTTTCTGAGACTAACGACCGTAACCTTGCCTCATCAGCTTCCTCTTGAAAATGCAATAATTGTTCTTCGGCTACCTTTAATTCTTCTCGAAGTTGTCTCAACCGTAGTGCAGTATCTGCTAATTTCTTCTTCAGTATTCTTTGAGGCACAGGCGTATCATACATCAGTTAACTTTCGGAAATATGATGTTTCATCAACTATTAAGCTTGTTATAAGGACCTTAACAATATGAGCTTTCACGAATTATCTAGCAATGCATCAAATAAGATTTAGTGCCCGGGGCGGGACTTGAACCCGCACTCCCCGGAGGGAAAGGGATTTTGAATCCCCCGCGTCTGCCGATTCCGCCACCCGGGCAGGCTGCCAGTGTACCAAACATGCTAATAAAGCAATGGAGTTTCATCGATAGAACTCTGAATACGCTACGAACGGACCTTCTGTAAACTATCGCTAGCTACCGCTCTACCTTGAAGTAACGTTCAATCTGCAAACTTACAAGAAGAGAAAAATTTGCAAAATAAAAGTAAAAGAACACACAGTTACGGGCCAGAACAATTAAAGTCATTTGAAGGTTAAATAATGATTGTTTTTACTTACCCGGGTCAAGGGTCGCAGAAAAAAGGCATGGGACAGGAGTGGGTAAACCACCCGTCTTGGGAATTAGTCCAAGATGCATCGATAATCTCTGGGAGGGATTTATCTCTGTTGCTTCTTGAAGCTGACGATGCTGAGTTGAAAGAGACGAAAAATGCCCAACTAGCCACGTTCTTGACATCAATGGTAATTTTTGATGCTCTGCAGCGAGTCGGGGTTGAAGCCGCTGCTCATGCTGGTCATAGCTTAGGCGAATATAGCGCTCTGACTGCCTCTGGAGCCTTAGGCTTTGAAGACGCTGTAACATTAGTTACCGAACGAGGTGAAGCTATGCAAGTTTGTGCTGAATCTCATGCGGGAACAATGGCAGCGGTACTAGGGCTTGATGATGAACTAGTTGAAAGCGCATGCCATAGAGTTGATGATGATGTTTGGGTCGCTAACTACAACGCTCCTGGGCAGGTGGTTATTGCAGGTTCACATTCAGGAATCGACTTTGCTTCTGAAGTCGCTAAGGAGCTTGGAGCCAAACGTGCTATGAAATTACCTGTATCTGGCGCTTTTCACACACCTTTTATGGAGCCGGCTAGAGATCGCCTTCGAAACGCAATTGACAGTATTGAATTCAGGAAGCCTGATCATCCAGTATTCGCAAACGTTGATGCTATTGGCCATGAAAATGGGTCTGAATGGCCAGCACTTCTGTCTTCGCAGCTAACAAGCCCTGTTCGTTGGAAACAGATACTCCACCAGCTAGGTGGATCAGGTTTCACGACTTTCGTTGAAGTCGGCCCGGGTTCTGTATTGACGGGAATGGCGAAGAGAACTTTAAAGGATTCATCAACTATTTCAATAAGCTCACCGAATGATATTGATAAGTTATTAGAAATGATCTCTGGAAAACAGGCCACAATTCCAGATGCACATGAAGGTGAACATCTATTTGCGACGGAGAGGCTCGTGGTAAGTCCGTGTGCTGGCATATTTTCACCGACTGGAATAGATTTAACTGGTAAGAGCATCGAAACAGGTTTTCTTTTGGGACATGTAAACGAAACTGAAGTTAGAAGCGCGTTTTCTGGCGAGATACAAGGCTTTCTTGCCGTTGAAGGAGAGCGAGTTACTTCTAGTCAACCCATAGCATGGTTGAGGATTCTAAAAAAATGAATATTGATCTCGGAAACAAGGGGATGATAACCGGTTGGGGAACAGCTTTGGGGACTAAGGTCATCACGAATCATGACCTTGCTTTACGAATGGATACATCAGATGAGTGGATAAGGGAGCGAACAGGGATCGTAGAGCGCAGGATAGGTGGGACAACAGCAGAATTAGCTGTGGAGGCAGCACATAATGCCCTCAAAGTAGCTAACTGTTCTGCAAGCGACATTGATTTGTTGATCTTGGCTACCACCACACCTGATGACCAAGTTCCGGCAACTTCTGCGATGGTTCAACATCTTCTCGGTCTGAATTGTGGTGCTATGGATATAAATGCAGCGTGCAGCGGATTTGTATATTCCCTAGTCACTGGTTTTGGCATGCTGGCTCTAGGACATAAACGTATTTTGGTTATCGGTTCTGAGACTCTTTCGCGCATAACAGATTGGGAAGACCGCTCTACAGCAATTTTATTTGGTGACGGTGCTGGAGCTCTCGTAATCGAGCAGTCCGCTACTAAGAATGCTCTTCTTGGGTGGAATTTGGGTTGTGATGGCTCACTTCGAGACATCCTTTTCGCTGATATTGGTGGAACTATCGTCATGTCTGGCCAAGAAGTCTTCCGCAAGGCAGTAATTGCTATGACCGAATCCGCTGAAGCTTCAATAGAAAATGCCGGATTAACGCCTGATGACATTGCATATGTAATCCCGCATCAAGCGAATATAAGAATTATTGAAAGTGCAATGAAACGGCTCAAGATACCACTTGATAAAGCTGTCTCCATTCTTCATAAAACAGGAAATACATCCTCGGCTTCTATTCCATTAGCGTTAGTCGATGCTGTTCACGATGGAAGAATTCAGAAAGGCCACAATATTCTCTTGGTCGGATTTGGAGCTGGGATGACATCAGCAAGTGCCATCCTCAATTGGGGTGAGTCCTAATGGGTAAAGTAGCCCTAATCACAGGCGCAAATCGAGGCATCGGGTTCGCTATTGCTCAGAAACTCCACGATGACGGCTTCACAGTAATAGGGACACATAGAACCGCAAAGCCTAGCGGTGGCAAATTCCACTCTGTCTCTTGTGATATAACTATTCCAGAAAGTATCGAATCTGCTTTTTCTTCGATAGAAGAAGAGTTCGGCCCCGTTCAAGTCCTCATAGCTAATGCAGGGATAACAAAAGACAACTTATTGCCAAGAATGTCTGAAGAAGATTTCACTTCGGTAATTGATGCAAATCTAACTTCTGCCTACCGCCTAACCAAAAGGGCTATTAAACCGATGATGAAAGAGAAATGGGGTCGAATAATTCTTTTATCATCAGTTGTAGCTTCTGCTGGGCAAGCAGGACAAGCAAACTATGCTGCTTCGAAAGCAGGGCTCGTGGGTTTCGGAAGGTCGTTAGCTAAGGAATTCGCTTCTAGAAATATAACTACAAATATCGTTGCTCCAGGACCTATCATGACTGACATGATTTCCTCTCTATCTGACAAACAACAAGAGTCGATTCTAAAGTCAGTTCCTCTTCGGAGATTTGGTGAGACAAGCGAAATAGCTGCGACCGTATCATTCCTAGCAAGCAAAAATGCAGGCTATATCACGGGAGCTATTATCCCTGTTGATGGCGGACTTGGCATTTCGTAACATCTAAGATGTAGATAAAGAAAGGGAAATAAAAAAATGAGCGATGAAAACTTTGAACGATTTAAGCGTTGCGCTGTGGATGTATTGTCAGTAGAAGCTGATCAAATCACGCCAGAAGCGAAATTTGCTGAAGATCTAGACGCAGACAGCCTTGACTTGGTTGAGCTTGTAATGGAACTTGAAGAAGAGTTTGACATAACTGTTGAAGAGGAAGAACTTCAAGACTTACCTACTATAGGTGACGCCTATAAGCTGATATCTAACAAACTGTAATGAAAACTCGCATAGCCATAACCGGTATTGGAGTTGTTTCTAATGCCGGGGTTGGGAGTGAACTGTTCTGGGATGCGCTATTGACTGGGGTCCCTAATCACGGGTTTTCAGTTGAAAATTTTGATCCACTACCCTTTTTTGAAGGGAATTCTAAAGAAGCTCGTAGAGCAGATAGATTTCAACAATTTGCCCTTGCTGCAGCCCATGAAGCGACCACTCAAGCTGGTGACTTCGTAACTGATGCTGATTTAGCTGGTTCAATGATCGGAACTGGCGTAGGGGGGCTGGGAACTCTTGAAAATCAGGTAGGTGTTCTTGCTGAGAAAGGGCCACGAAGAGTGTCGCCTTTCCTCGTGCCTATGATGATGGCCAACGCTGCTTCTGCAAGTGTGTCAATGAAGTACGGACTTAAAGGACCTTGCGAAACAATAGTAACAGCTTGTGCGGCAGGAACTCACTCAATTGGTCGTGCGGCGGACCTAATTAGATCCGGCAAAGTTAAAGCAATGGTGGCAGGAGGAGCAGAAGCCGCTCTTACTCCTTGCGGTACTCAAGGGTTTATCAATATGACAGCTGTTTCCAGCAAAGGAATTAGCAGACCATTTGACACTGAACGCGATGGGTTCATGCAGTCTGAGGGCGCTGGAGTTCTAGTGATGGAAGAATGGGAACATGCCAAATCGCGTGGAGCTAAAGTGTTGGCTGAATTTCTTGGATCAGCTAGCACAGCGGATGCACATCATATAACAGCTCCGGCTCCAGGAGGAAATGGAGCTATACGATGCATGGAGTCAGCAATTGCTGATGCTAATTTGGATCCCTCTGACATTTTGCAGATTAACGCTCATGGTACCTCTACTCCTCTTAATGATGCTGCTGAAGCTTCAGCTATTTCAAATGTGTTTAAGGATCATCAACCTTTCGTGACAGGCACAAAAGGTGTTGCGGGTCATTCCCTTGGAGCTGCTGGCGCAATTGAAGCAGTTGCAGTGATACTTTCAATGCTTCATGAAACCATACCTTTGACTCACGGGACCGAAAACATTGATCCTGAATTCAATAGTTTGAACCTAGTTTATACTGATTCCATAATGTGGAAACCTGGACCAACTATCAGCAACTCGTTTGGGTTTGGCGGCCATAACGGGTCAATTGTGCTCGGGCCTGCTTGATCAATTATCTCTCAACAGCTACGAACATTAAATCTGCCGAGCAAGCAAGTTTTCCGTTGACTGACGCTTCTCCGTATGCTTTGCCACCTCGGGAGGACAGACGCAATACTTCCACTCGAAGTGTAAGAATATCGCCTGGAATTACCTGTTGTCTGAAACGGGCATTTTCAAGACCACCAAACAGCGGCAATTTATCTTTGAATCGGTTATCTTGCAGGACTACATAAGCTCCTAGTTGAGCAATAGACTCACACATGAGGACACCTGGTAGCGTTGGGCGACCCGGAAAGTGACCTTGAAAGAAATATTCACTTCCGTCCAGAACCCATATAGCTTCTGCTGATTCATTTTTTTGTAAGTCAGTGATCTCAGTAATAAATAAGAACGGATCTCTATGGGGAAGAATGTTTGCTGGTTGTGGAAAGGTCATAATGCCCAAAACTGAGTTAGGGGCCGTCTAAGACGACCCCTAACTACTAATCGTTAAATATCAGGTTGATGCTTTAGCTGCTGCTTTCAGCTTCGAACCTGCTGAGATTTTGATTGTATTTGCTGCTGCAATTTGGATAGTCTCACCTGTCTGAGGATTTCTACCTGATCTTGCCGCGCGATGTCCTCGTTCGAATGTAAGAAAACCACTTAGCACAATCTTGTCACCACCGCTACAAACGGCACCGGTAACGGTCTCTTCGAGCCCTTTCAGGACTTTGTCAACGTCACTTTGGCTTACACCAGTGCTACCAGAAATAGCAGCACACAGTTCTGACTTATTCATATTTTCCTCCTATGCTTCGGGCTTATCCCTTGGCAGTTAACACATGTGTGTATAAAGCTAAATTACACTGTTGTAGCACTTAATGTGGATCATTCGATAAAAAATACCGTAATCTAGGCACTCTTCTATCTTTACTGCGCCAAAACGGCAAAAAAAATTAAGGGCTACCCGAAGGTAGCCCCTAATTCTTAAAGTTTTACCTTCCGAGGCCTTTCCCAAGAGCAGAAACTGCTGCATCTTTAATTGGCCCAAATGCAAGAATAATAATTGCTAAACCGATATCAGCACCGAAACTACCCATATTGAGTACTTCAGTAGCTACACCCCAATCGCCTCCTACAGTGCCACCAACGTCAGTAATTACTACAAACAGGTATGCCCAAATAAGGGATAGGTTTGCGCCGACAAGAGGGAGGCCCTTAAGCATCCCGCCGACACCGGCAAGGTCAAGAATACTATCTAGCACGGCAATTACACCCTGCAGCAGCATTCCCATAATAAATAGTGTGACAATCATGTCCATCATAATTTTGAAAGCTCCTTGTTTAGTAAACAACGGACCAAGATCCTCAACAGTGTTGATTAGCTTGGTTATCTCTAATTTACCCCTTTTCGAGTCTTCGTGTGACGATAGTTACACCCTAAACAAAAAAAATTTGCTTGCATATACGAAAAACCTTTCTGAGCAGGTAAATCATCGATGCTATTATTCGTGAAAAATCTGTTAAAACTAAGTAAAAGTAGCCTTTTTCGCAATTATTTTACGTATTAACTATTATCGAGAGCTGAGCGGAATTCTGAAACTAGCTTCCCTACGGCTTCTGGACCTCCACCATCTAATAGCTTCTGAACAATAGCTGATCCTACAATGCAACCGTCAGAAACCTCCGCGACTTCCATAGCCTGGTCAGGATTTCCTATGCCCACACCTACAAGTACTGGTTTTTTAGTGAGTTCCTTACAGCGTCGCGCAATTATTTTTGCACTGTCCGCTAGTTCTTTACGAGCCCCAGTTGTGCCAAGAAGTCCTACTGCATAGACAAAACCTCTTGATTCATTACAAATTTTCTTAAGATGAATATCAGTAGTTGTGGGAGCTGCTAGCAAAATAGCTTCCCTGCCGTGCGAGGCCGCAGCGTCTACCCATGGACCGGCTTCAACTAAAGGCAAATCAGGAAGAATAATTCCTGAAATTCTGGCTTCGTTTAGATTATAAGCAAATCTTTCAAGACCAAAGCGGTAGACGACATTGTAATAAGTCATTACCGCAAGAGGAATATCGACATCAAGTGAGGCAACTTCATCAATTATTTGTAAGGGGCTTACCCCTGCAGATAGCACTAAATCATTCGCTTCTTGTATTGTTGGACCATCCATCACGGGGTCTGAAAATGGAATTCCGATTTCTATGGCATCAGCTCCCGCTTCAGCCGCTGCTGAGATTGACTCTAAATACCCATTGAATCCTCCAGTAATGTAAGGGACGAGGCATTTACGTTCGGCTTTAATCACCTGAAGGAGAGTATCTTCAACTCCTTCTTCTCGCTGGGTCATCCAATAACTTCCATCATCTGAATTGCATCTTTATCTCCGCGACCAGAGAGGTTCAACAAAACATTTTTCCCTGAGAGGTATCCTCTTTCTCTACTCATCCATGCAAGAGCGTGAGCAGGCTCTAATGCAGGTATTATTCCCTCTGTCCTAGCAAGTAATTGAAAGGCATCAACTACCTCTTTGTCATTAACTTTTTCGTATCTAGCTCTTCCGGTTTCTGCTAGATGTGCATGCTCTGGCCCAATTCCTGGGTAATCCAATCCGGCTGAAATTGATTCAGCCTCTAGCACCTGACCCCATTCATCTTGCAACAAATACGATAAGGAGCCATGGACAACACCAGGAATTCCTCTATCTACAGCCGCCCCACCTGCGGGTTCAACTCCTATAAGCTCTGAATCTGTATCAACAAACCCAGAAAATATTCCTAAAGCGTTGGAACCGCCTCCAACGCAGGCTGTTACTACATCTGGGTTTCCTCCCAATAATTCTTGACATTGAGAATAGGCTTCAATGCCAATAACTCTATGGAATTCTCTCACCATCCAAGGATACGGATGTGGGCCCATTGCTGAACCAAGGCAATAGTGGGAATCCTCTACGGTGGCCACCCAATCTCTCATAGCTTCGTTTATGGCGTCTTTTAGAGTTCTACTCCCAGATAAGGCCGGCCGAACATCAGCTCCCAGTAAATGCATTCTGAATACATTTAGTTTTTGCCTTTCAATATCTACTTCACCCATATAAACGACGCAATCCATCCCAAATAAAGCAGCTGCAGTTGCTGTTGCGACGCCATGTTGCCCAGCTCCTGTTTCTGCAACCAATCTAGTTTTCCCCATTCGTTTGGCTAAGAGAGCTTGGCCAAGGACGTTATTAATTTTATGAGAGCCTGTGTGATTCAAATCCTCGCGCTTAAGGAGTATTCTGTAACCGAGTTCCTCAGATAACCTTTCACATATCGTTATTGGAGACGGTCGCCCTGCGTAGTCTTTGAGAAGTGCACTGAGTTCTTCTCTGAAACCTGCTGAGCCCCATGCTTCCCTGAAAGCTTTTTCAAGTTCTTGACATGCAGGAATTAATGTTTCCGGAACAAACATCCCACCAAAGTTACCAAATCTGCCGTCACCGGTAGGATCCATCATTGCCATGTTGGGTCCTCTTTCCAATCATAGGGTTCGTCTGTATTACTCCCATTATTACCGATACCTTGTTGGCTATGACTAGTTTTCTTTGCCTCTTTGATGAAATCTCTAACCAGAATTGGGTCCTTTACTCCTGCTCTTCGCTCGACTCCGGACGCTACATCAACACCCCAAGGCCTTACCTTTCGGATTCCTTCAGCAACATTTTGAGGCGTTAGGCCACCTGCAAGAATCAATGGAACTCCTTCGGGAGCATTTTCTGCCATTTGCCAATCAAAAATTTCACCTTCGCCAGGAGTTTCGGAGTCAACTAAAACAGCATCCGCACCGAAATCTCTTGCGTTGTAGAATGCTTGAGAACCTGCTGATACTGCTTTAAAAACAGTGCGTACTTCTTGCTTTATTCTTATTACGTGTTCGGCCGGTTCAACACCGTGCAATTGCGCTGCCATGAGACCTGCTTCATTGGTTATTTCAATGACTCTTTCCGGCAATTCATTCTGGAAAATTCCTACGGTGAGTACATCAGGGGGTAATCTTCGGGCAATGTCTAAAGCTCGTTGCACTGCTACTTTGCGTTTTGACCCGTTGACGAAGTTGAACCCTAGAGCGTCTGCTCCCACTGCGATTGACAGCAGTGCGTCTTCTTCATTAGTTATCCCACAAATTTTAACGAACATAATTTGACGTTATCGGAAATTAGGACTTGTGGAAAGGTTTCGGATTCAGAGATTACGAAGTTCTGTAATTAGATTTTTTGGGTTTTCTGACTTCACTAATGCCTCCCCTATTAAAACAGCATCGAAACCTGCTGATTTGAGGGGCGTAGCATCAGAGAGCGCCTTAATTCCACTCTCAGCTATCTTGACTATTTCGTCTGGTATTTCTGCGACTACACGCAATGCCCTAGTTTGGTCGACATCAAAGCTTCTCAGGTCTCGCTGATTTACCCCTATCATCTTCGCTCCAGCTTGAAGCGCCATCTCTACCTCAGCTTCATCATGTGCTTCCACTAGCGAATCTAAACCTAAATGACCACAGAATTCTATGTATTCAGCCAGTTGTTCTCTACCTAAAGCAGCAACGATCAACAACACGCAACTCGCTCCCATTATTTTTGCATCAAAGATATCGCGTAGGTCAACGGTGAAATCCTTACGCAATATCGGTATCTTCACTGTTCGCCTAACATCAATCAGGTCTTGTTGCGAACCACCAAAGTGTTCAGAGTCTGTTAAAACCGAAATGCATGCTGCGCCTCCGCTCGCATAGATTTGTGCTAATTCAACCGCATCCAAATCACCTTTGAGTAATCCTTTCGATGGCGACTTTCTTTTGATTTCCGCAATTATTGATAGACCATTTTGTTTTCTAATTTGATCTTTAAAGCTAATAACATTATCTGTTCTTTTAGGAAGCTCGTTCAATAGTTTGGTAAGCGACCTTGAATCTTTTTTTGCTCTTTCTCTGTGGTAGGCGAGTATCGAATCTAGATAGGTTTCTTTCGTCATCGCTTCTATGACCTTCTTCAGCCTAGAAAGTCTTTTGGCGAATTTACGAATACTTCTTTTCCTTCTATTTTCCCAACCGTAGGTGACGTTACATTTCGAGATAGGTATGCTAGCCCTACTGTTAAGTCACCTTCTTTAGCAACTGAGGTAATTGCTCCTGCCAATTTCTCATTTACTTCTACTTGATTTCCTATTGAAAAATTGTGATTAGATGCAATTAACAAAAGGTTACGGGGGGTGTTATTACCCCTACTGTCAATTCTTGCAACAAGTTCTTGACCGGTGTAGCAACCTTTCGTAAATGAAACGCTTAATTCAATTAATCCGGTTTCGGCTGGAATGATCTTCTCATGCAATTCTGAGCCCATTCTTGGAACGCAATTAAGTATCCTCATAAAATCATAAGATCGTTGCGATTCCGGAAATTCTTGAAAGATCAGTCTGGCATTCGGCCCGATCAAATCAAAGCTATCGCAGAGCGACCATGGTGATTGAGTTGAAATTTGCTGCGAACCTGACTTTTCAGAAAAGGAGTATGCGTTTCTTCCCCAAACTGAAACCCAATCCCATTTTTCAAGAGAAAGCTCGCAGTCAGTTCTTATTTTAAACCGAAGGAGTCTTGAAAGTACCCCTTGTCCGAATGCTTGATCGACATCAAGGAGAAAATGGTCCTCATTAACCATGGTAACCCTTAGCCATGAGTTAACTTTCCCATCAGGATTAAGGAGGAATGACCAGAGTGATTCATTTTTTTTCATTGTAAAAATATCTTGTGTGAGTTGACCTTGAAGATATTTCCCGGCCTCAGGCCCTACAACTCGGATTACATCTCTTTCTAATCCGAACGCAACTGTCTCCTCTTCATAGCTTTGTAAGACTTTTTTAATAGCTTCCATTATTTCGGACTCGTGTCATCTCTTCTGCAGGCTTAACTGCGGATATAAGTGCTTTGGCTTTTTCCCAGCATTCATTATATTCGGCAATTGGGTCACTATCTGCGACGATACCAGCACCGGCTTGAACTGAAGCTCCTTGAGGAGTAATAACCATCGTCCTAATTGCTATGGCATTATCTAAGTTCCCATTGAAGTCCAGATATCCAACAATTCCGGCGTATGGACCCCGCTTACTCTTTTCCAGTTCATCAATTATTTGCATTGCACGGACCTTAGGCGCACCAGAAACTGTACCTGCAGGAAAAGCGGCCTTTATGACATCAATCGGTTCGTAGGTATTTCCTAGCTTGCCTGAAACTTGGGATGTCAAGTGCATTACATGACTGTAACGCTCCAAGGTCTTCAGCTCATCAACTTGAAGTGTTCCATACTCGCAGATTCTACCTAGATCATTTCTAGCGAGATCAACTAGCATAATATGTTCCGCTAATTCCTTCGGGTCTTCCCTAAGGCTATCCGCCAGGGCTTGATCCTCAGCTTGTGAAGATCCACGTTTTCTTGTCCCAGCTATGGGGCGACTTATTACCGTTTCGTCTCTTAATTGGATTAACGGCTCAGGGGAACAGCCGACAAGGGTAACTTCTGCATTTTTTACGAAAAACATATATGGACTTGGATTAATTTGCCGCAGGACTCTGTACACATCGAAATGGTTAGCATCGAGATCAAAGTTAAATCGTTGCGAAAGCACCACTTGAAAAATATCACCTTTAACGATGTAATCTTTAGCTTGTTCTACAATCTCGCAGTACTCATCTCTTGACATAGTTTTAGAAATGTTTTTTAAATCTTCGTCTAATTGAGGTGGGTCCAACAAGGGCTCAGATAATGGTTTTGCTCCGTCAAGCATCAACGAATTTAAGCGGGATTTTGCTTGATTATATGAGTCTGTGATTTCAGATTTTGTGCTTACTGGATCAATAATGGTGTTTACAATTAAAAAAACTCTTTGACTCCAGTGATCAAAGGCTACTACTTCTCCGATGACAGATAATATCGCATCCGGCACTAGAAGATCATCAATTGCAGGCGTGGGTAGATCCTCAATCTCTCTGATAGTGTCGTAGCCGAGGTAGCCGAGCAGGCCACTAAACATCGGAGGAAAGTTGTCAATCAGTGGTGCTGATAGCTTCTGTTGCAGTGTTCTAATAAATTCAAGAATTTGTCCATCATTTTGAAACTCAAGGGGGTTATCACCTTCGATTACAAGTTCACTGTTTATTTTCTTGATCGTTAGAAGTGGGTTTCTTCCAATGAATGACCAACGGCTCCATCTTTCTCCATGTTCGACTGACTCAAGAAGGAATCCAGAGTTGTTGCCTACAATTCTTTCAAAAGCTGACACAGGGGTTACTAAGTCAGCAACTAGCTCTCTCCAGACAGGTATTACAGTATGTTCCTTTGAATGCTCAATGAATTGTTCGAGCGTTGATTGCATTCTAGAGGTACAGCCCTGTTGATCCCTGATCAAGACGTTCAGCTGCCACAGCATGAACGTCTCTTTCCCTAAGAATTATGTAGTCGCTTCCTCTGACTTCGACTTCGTATCTATCGTCAGGGTTAAACAAAACTTGATCTCCTATTTCCATTGTCCTTACATTTGGCCCGGTTGCTTTAACTTCAGCCCAGGCTAGTCTTCGGGAGACTTGTGCTGTTGCTGGTATAAGAATTCCTCCAGATGAACGTCTTTCCCCGTCTTCTCCTGGCATCACCACGAGTATTCTGTCATTTAACATCTTCACTGGAAGTCTCTCAGAAGGCGAAGGAACATCTTGTTTAGTCTTCTTTGGATTTGGCGTTGTCCCAGAGGTGCTTTTAGTCGAATTTGATTTTTTTGTAGTTTCTTTCTTTTCCGTCACGTTCTCAAGTTATCTTGATCTAAGACAAGTAACGACTTAGGCGAAAACCTTTTAGATCCCTACGCAGGTCTCACTGAAATTCCGCATCCTGCAAGATAGTCTTTAACTTCTTTGATAGTTAATTCGCCATAGTGAAAGACGCTCGCAGCTAACAATGCATCTGCTCTTCCTTCCAATGCCCCTTGCAAGAAATGTTCTAATTCCCCAACCCCTCCACTTGCGATTATCGGGAGGCTAGTAGATCGTGAAACAGACGATGTCAATACACAATCGAATCCATCTTTAGTCCCATCGCGCCCCATAGAAGTGAGCAGAATCTCTCCAGCCCCCAATTCTTCACCCCTTTGGGCCCAGCTAACTACATCTAAGCCAGTTGATGTTCTCCCACCGTTTACATAAACCTCGTAACCAGATTTGCATTCATGTGCATTGGATTTTTTTGCATCAATTGCTAACACAACTGACTGATTTCCAAATTCTGATGCTATTTCAGAAATTAATTTTGGTCTTTTGACGGCAGCAGTGTTTACTGAAACCTTTTCTGCCCCTTCGCGCAAAAGCTTTCTTGCATCACCAACGCTACGGATTCCTCCACCGATTGTGAACGGGATGAAAACCTCCTCTGCACATCGACGAACCAGATCAAATACTATCTTTCGTTTGTCTGATGATGCGGTTATATCTAAGAATACAATTTCGTCGGCCCCCTCTTGGTCATATTTCGAGGCGAGCTCGACTGGATCACCAGCGTCTTTGAGGTCGAGAAAGTTGGTCCCTTTGACTACCCTTCCATCTGCCACATCAAGGCATGGAATAATTCGCACGTTAGTCATCCTTTGCGCCCTTGCTATAAAATTTCTTAACTTCAGAGATTAAGTCTCCAAGTATCAAATGCCTCTCATATAAGGCTTTCCCAGTTATCACTCCAGCTAATTGTGAACCCTTTACTTCTAATTCTAATAGATGATGAAGGTCTTGCACTGAGCCTAAACCACCTGAGGCTATTACGGGCATATTGACCTGTGATAGGACGCTTGTGAGGCCTTTCAAATCTGAACCTTGCAAAGTACCATCTCTCTGTATTTCGGTCACTATCCCAACTTCAGCACCACTTGATTCAAGTCTTTTAAGAAGCTCAGCTACTTTAAGTTCCGTAGTCACTTTCCATCCGCGAGTAGCTACATATCCGTCTTTACCATCGACACCGACAGCTACCCGATGGCCGGCGTTTGCAATGGTTGATACTAACTCAGGATCCTCAACGGCTGCCGTACCAATAACAGTTCTTTCAACTCCCATTTCAAATAACATTTTTGCGGTCTCTGATGTCCGTATACCCCCACCTACTTGAATAGGTATTTTTAGCTCACCACAAATCTGTTGGATCACAGAAGTATTTTTAAGAGACCCAGTTCTGGCTGCATCAAGGTCGACTAAGTGAACCCATTCAGCTCCTTGAGCTTCAAATTCTAGTGCCTGCGCAACTGGGTCATTCTCATAAATTGTTTCTTTCGAGTAATCTCCTTGGTACAGGCGAACACATTTTCCATCAATCAGGTCAATAGCTGGATAAACGATGAAGCTCATATTAAATTTTCGCAAATAGAAATGAAATTTCTGAGAAGTAATCGACCTGCTTTGCCTGATTTCTCTGGGTGGAATTGAGTTCCAAAGACTAATTCCTTTTGAACGGCAGCGATTACAGGTGATCGGTAGTCACATGTCGCTATCGCTATGTTTTGTTCTTCTGTTTGGCCTAATGCGTATGAGTGCACGAAATAGAACCATTCGCCTTCCAGTCCTTCCAGTAGAGGCGAAGAATTAGTTAAATTTATTTGATTCCATTGCATTTGAGGTACCTTTGGAGCCTCGACTAGCAATTTCACTTTCCCGCTGATGAGCCCCAAGCCTTTAGCTTCTGGGGATTCTTCTGATGAATCAAAGAGAAGTTGCATTCCAACGCAGATACCAAGAAAGGGAATTTTATTTTCCACTGCCGCAAAAGCTATTTCTCTTACACCAGAATCAGTAAGTGCAGTAGCGCAGTTCCCAAAATTACCCACACCAGGAAGTACGACACCATCTGAAGCCAAAACTAGTTCTTCATCAGCAGTTAAGTAGGCATCTGCTCCAGATCTTTCAAATGCCTTTTGCGCTGATCGTAAATTCCCAATTCCGTAATCGAGAACAGCGATTTTGGCCATTTACAATACGCCTTTAGTCGAAGGTAGGCTATCCCCCTTGACTCTGGTTGCTTCTCCAAGAGCTCTCGCAGTGCTTTTAAATAACGATTCAATAATATGATGTGTATTTTTACCTCGCACTAGGACTTGATGTGCTGTTATTTCGCTCGTCATGACAAAAGCTCTCCAGAATTCTTCAATAAGTTGCGGATCAAATGGAGGGTCACTTAGAATTTTCTGACCGGGTGGTTCAATCTCATAATAATGAAACGGCCTTCCAGATAGGTCCAAGGAGACTTCAACTAGAGCTTCGTCAAGTGGGCAAGATGCATTTGCAAAACGATTAACGCCGATTTTATCGCCTACTGCTTCCCGGTAACATTTTCCTAAAGCTATACCCACATCCTCCACAGTGTGGTGGGCATCTATCTCAAGATCCCCTTTCGCTTTAACGTCAAGATCAAAATTCCCATGTCGTCCTAATTGATCAAGCATGTGATCAAAAAAAGGAATTCCGGTATCAATATTTGTCGACCCGTCCCCATCTAGACACAAGGAAACATCAATCACAGTTTCTTTTGTTTCACGTTTATATGTCGCCAATCTTTTCTTCATTACCCTATTATCGCCTTTAGTGAGTCAATAAACGATTTATTTTCCTTTTCTGTTCCTATTGTAACCCGTAAACAATCTGATAATTTTGGCCAATTTGAGCAATCTCTGACAAGAACGGAACTATCTGCAAGCGCTTCCCAAAGTTGACGACCTGTTAGGTTAAGGCCTTCTTCAACTTTAAATAAGATAAAATTTGCTCCGCTTTCCCAAACACTAAAAGGAAGACTTCTAAGTTCCTTTGAAACTTGGTCTCTTTGAGATTTTAAATACTGCACTCTTTGCATCATCTCATCTTGGTACTTCAAAGCGGTAATACCTGCTATCTGTTTAAATGAATCTAAGTGGTATGGGAGTAGGACCTCTTTCAATCCATCTACGATTCTTTTAGCTCCCACAGCATAGCCGAGTCGCCCAGCGGCAAATCCATGAGCTTTTGAAAAAGTTCTTGTAACGACTATTGGTGCGTTATCTTCAACTAGTTCTATTGCCGACCAGTCTGAGAACTCGCCGTATGCTTCGTCTACGAGGAGAAGTGTTCCTGTTTTAGAGCAGCTGTCTAATAGGGCTGTTACCATCTCTTTCGATTCGATGATTCCAGTAGGGTTATTTGGCGAGCAGAGAAATACCATGTTTGGCTTTCCATCGATAACCTTTTGCAAATCCTCTTCTCCGAACAGGAACGAATCATTTCTATCCAAGGCAATGACATTGGTGCCCGTCACTTTACCTATATGAGAGTGCAGAGCGTAGGTCGGTTCAAAAAGCATCATAGATCGGTCATTGCCCCCGAATGCAAGAAGAACCGATTGGATAACTTCATTTGACCCGTTAGCACATACGATGTTACTTCCATCAACATTATGATAAGTAGCTAATTGGGAATTCAATTCTTCTGCATGCCTGTCAGGGTAACGATTCCATTCAATGCGTGATACCACATGCTGAAGTTCTTTTATCCAAGGCTCAGGCGGTGGTAAGGGGCTTTCATTTGTATTGAGCCGAATATTTACATCAAGTTGTGGAGAGTGATAACCGTCAAACAACTTTAAGTCTTCCCTAATGTCGGGCCAGATCATTTCATTTCCTTGATTCTCAAACGTATAGATTCTGAGTGCGCTTCTAATCCTTCAACATCAGCGATAGCCATTATAGTTTTAGCCGCTTGCTTTAGAGCATCTTCGCCTAAAGATACTACGTGAATATCTTTTATAAAATCGGTTACAGTTAAAGCACTTGCGAAACGAGCGCTACCGTCAGTCGGCAAAACGTGCGATGGTCCAGCAAAATAATCACCTACTGAAGCGGGAGCCATATTTCCGAGAAACACTGCTCCCGCATTCTGGACAAGAGATAAATAAGATTCAGGATTCTGAACCATTAACTGAAGGTGCTCGGGAGCAACTTGATTTGCTACATCAAAAGCTTGAGGCAAGTCCTTGACAAGCACGGCAAAACCGCCTGCCTCAAATGTGGACATAATTTCTTCCCGTCTTTGTGACCGTAGTACCAAGCCTTCAACTTCTTTAAGGATTGCCTCTAGAATTTCGCCTTCCGAGCAAATCAGCCATGATTGCCCATCAGGACCATGTTCAGCTTGAACTATCAGGTCGATTGCAGCAAATAAGGGATTTGCTGTGCCGTCAGCTATTACAACTATTTCTGAAGGACCTGCAAAAGCTGCCGCTATACCAACGTCCTGAGAGACCATTCTTTGCGCAGTCGCTACATAGATATTCCCGGGGCCGACTATTACGTCCACCGGCTCTAATTCCTCAGAGCCGTATGCCATAGCTGCTATTGCTTGAGCTCCTCCTATTGCGTAAATAGAGCTAGCTCCTGCAATTCGCGCTGCTACTAATACTGAGGGATCAATTTTATTCCCTTCTCCAATAGGACTGCAGATAATGACATTCTGCACTCCTGCCACGACCGCAGGAATTACTGTCATCAGAACTGTAGATGGATATGAAGCCCTTCCTCCAGGAACGTAACACCCTGCTCGAGTGACAGGCCGGTGCATGGTGCCGACTTCAATACCATCTTTGATAAAAGACTTATTGGCTTGTAATTGAGTTTCGTGAAATTCCTTGATTCGTGAGGCAGCTGTTTCCAGTGCTTCAACTAATTCTTTAGTACAAACATCAAATGCCTTATCAATCTCTGCTTCATCAACCTTGAATGACTCCGAAACATAGCCATCAAACTTTTCGGAATAGAACCTTAATGCCTCATCTCCGCGAGCCTTCACATCGTTAATAATGTTTGATACAGTCCCTTCTACCTCAGCATTACCTAATGAAACCGCACTTTGAGCTGAACTAATTAGATCTATATCTTCTAGCCTGAGGTCGATACGTTTAAGCACACTTACACGGTATACCCCTACAAAGTGACTTGTGGCGGAATTTAGGTTAAGAAGTTAATATGTCTAGTGATAAATTGATCAAACAGCAAAGCATAGCTGAGCTATCGTCCATTGATTTCCAGATTGATGACCTTATCAGCAGGGTTACAAATACCGCTAAATCCTTGGAAATGATAGGCCTGGAAACTAGTTCTCATGAATTATTTGAAGTAGAGAGGTCCCTAATTGCAGCTACACGAAGATTAAGACGCGCAACCAGCGAACTTAGACTTTAAATGCATTCGGACAAAAATAATTCAAGATACATTCCGTACAATTAGGATTTCGGGCAAAACATACTTGCCTTCCGTGCAATATAACCCTGAGGCTAAATTCACCTTGAGCGTCAGAAGGCAACATCTCCCCTACCACTCTTTCAATTTTGACTGGGTCACTTTCTCCAGTAATCCCCATACGTTGAACTATCCGAGTTACATGAGTATCAACTGGAAGTCCCGGTAAGCCCAAAGCGACACTTCGAACCACATTGGCGGTTTTTCTTCCTACACCTGGAAGGCTGACTAAATCATCCATACCGTTAGGGACCTGACTATCAAAGTCGACTATTAACTTTCTTGCCATTCCTTTTAAATTTTTAGCTTTTGACCGAAAGAGACCAATAGATTTGATTAGCTTTTCAATTTCTGGAATTTCTGCAACAGCTAGCCGCTCGGGAGTGTCATAGATTTTGAATAATTTCGGAGTAGCTTTATTGACGGATTTATCCGTGGCTTGAGCTGAAAGTATTGTCGCTACTAATAACTGAAATGGGCTTTCAAAATCCAGTTCGCATCTAGCATCAGGAAAAGTAGATTTCAATTCTTCGTGGGTTCTTAAACATCTTCCTACAGCAGTCCGTGGTTTACCCATGTTCACAACATAGTAGGGTTGTGGGTATTAACTTAGAGATATGAATATTCTTGTTTCCCATGATACTCCCTCGGGCTTTGACCTCTCTCTGACTGTCCCAAGAGGGTTTAACCGTGACCTATTACCTGATCAATTAGATAGAGTCCTAAGACAAAGTTCATTTGACAAGAATTCTTCTGTTCAAATTTGGCTAGAAGATTCTCAGCCACACGATGATGAACTGATGGCAAACATTAGTTTTGTTAATTACCGCGACCTTTGGCAGATGCGTTGTTCATTTCCTCCTCTTGGGAAGGCAACTTTTACCAGACCCTTTATTCCAGGTGCTGACAATAACGCATTTCTTGCAGTGAACTCACGCGCATTTTCTTGGCATCCTGAGCAAGGCAGACTTACTCCTGAACAGCTAGAAAAGATTCTTCTTGAGGATTGGTTTGATAGTAAAGGTTTTCTCCTGTTTGAAATTGATAATAGTCTCGCTGGGTTTTGTTGGACTAAAGTGCATCGCGAAGAAAGTCTGGTGTTAGGTGAAATTTACGCTATTGCTATAGACCCCAACTTCCACGGAAGGGGTTACGGTAAACCGCTCACTATTGCTGGACTAAACTATCTCATGAGCGTAGGGGCGGATTTAGGGATGCTTTATGTTGAATCAGATAATACGCCGGCAATTCGAATTTATGAAGAGATTGGATTTACACACTTTTCTACAAATAGGGCATACCAAAACCGTGCTTAGTCTTACATATCTTAGTACGATAGGTATATGGATTTAGATCCGGCCCTACCAACTGGAACTGAAAAAGCGGAGAAAATTCAGGGCATGTTTGACCGCATAGCTCCAAAATATGACTTTGTTAATAGGATCATGACTTTTCGGCTAGATGTACGTTGGCGTAAAAAAACTGTCAAAGCTCTCAGGCTCAAAGAGGGGTCAGTCGTCATTGATCTGGCGTGTGGCACTGGAGATTTCTGCTCCGAGCTTAAAAAAGCAAAAATGGTCCCACTTGGATTTGATTTCTCAATGGGGATGTTGGAGGCAGGTCGATCTTCTTCTCCACTTTCACAATCTGATGTCCTTAATTTACCGATCAAGGAATCTTCAATTGATGGCGCGACATGTGGTTTTGCCTTGAGAAACCTCACTGAACTAGAACCATTTTTCGCTGAAGTTTCTCGAGTGCTCAAAGCAGGTGGCAGAATTGGCTTTCTTGATGTGGCCGAGCCCGAGAACAGATTCTTAAACTGGGGTCACCACATTTACTTTGACCGAATAGTTCCAAAAGTCGGAGCTCTTTTATCTGATAAGTCCGCATACTCTTATCTTCCGAAGTCTGTTTCTTACCTGCCGCCGTATCAGGAGATAGTGGCCATGATCGAAAGAGCGGGATTTAAGCAAGTTGAACGGAAACTGTTTGCCCCGGGTTCAGCCCAGTTGTTTACAGGTGAAAAGGCCTAGGGATTGATGGCGTTGGGGATTCACCATATTGCTATAAACGTCAACAACGTAGAAGATGCTGTTGATTTTTATTCCAGGTATTTTGGCCTCCGAGAAGTTGCTAAGCCTAATGACAGACCGGGGGCTTGGCTTCAGGCCAATGACGGCAGACAAATCCACATACAGGAAGCAAAAGTCCCTGCAGACAATGGGCAACACCTTGCGCTACTAGTAAAGGACATTAAAGAAACATTCGATCTACTTGCTGATGCGGGGGTAACCGTAACTTCCCCGAAATCAATAGGTTCCTCACTTCAGTCTTTTCTTCATGACCCCGCAGGAAATCGTCTTGAAATTCATCAAATTTCGTAGTTCAAAGCCCAGTTGCCAGGCCAATTGAGAGCAAAATTCCAGCCAACAAATGAAGCTTTGCTGTATTCTCAAGAATGTTTATAAGGTCTTGAGCACTCTCTTTAGAGTACATATCGTAAATTAATTTTAGAATTACGGGGGTGACTATAAGCGTTATGAGTACAAGGTAGGTATAAAACACGGCTATCAACACATACATCCCTAGAGATCCTAGGAGTAAAAGCGCGAAGAACATTTGAGTTTTTGCTTTACCGAGTCGAACTGCAAATGTTCGTTTGCCCGTCTCTGAGTCTGTTTCAATATCCCTGAAATTGTTAACTACCAAGAGCGCTGACGCTAAAAAACCTACCGGTACGCTGCATAGGATAGAGATTGATTCGATAGTTTGGCTTTGAACATAAGAAGACCCCACAGTCGCTATCAACCCAAAGAAAATAAAAACTGAAATCTCTCCGTACCCTGAATACCCGTATGGTTTTGACCCTCCTGTATAGAACCATGCAGCTATGATCGCTAAGCACCCAATAAGGATTAACACCAGAGTTGTCACAATTGCGAGCACAAGTCCTGCGATAGCAGCTATTAAAAATGATATTCCAGCGGCTAACTTTACATGTTTAGCATTGATGAGCCCGGACCCCACAAGTCGTCTTGGGCCTACCCGATCTTGGTCGGTTCCCCGAATTCCATCGGAGTAATCATTTGCATAATTAACTCCGACCTGGAGGGCAATTGCTACCGCTAGAGCAAGCAAAAATCTATAGGCGATTAGGCCAGTTTCTACTGATGCAGTCCCTACAAGAACTGGAACTAATGCTGCAGGTATAGTCTTTGGGCGCGAGCCTTCAAACCATAGTTTTAGTTTTGGGAGTTGACTCATATAACTCTCAGGCCGAAAGACCTCCGAGTATAGCTTTGACCTCCATGAATTCTTCTAAGCCATGAGTACCCCACTCTCTTCCATTGCCTGATTGTTTGTAACCACCAAATGGGGCATTGAAGTCTGGGCCAGCTCCGTTGACATGCATGTTTCCAGTTCGGATTTGTCGCGCTATTTGTACAGCTCGCTCGTGACTTCCAGAGATGTATCCTGCTAATCCATAGACTGTGTCGTTAGCTATTGAGATTGCTTCATCGTCGTCTTCATAGCCTATTAGAACTAGGACTGGACCAAAAATTTCTTGTTGGGCTATCTGCATGTCATTAGTGACATTTGCAAACAGAGTTGGCCTCACATAATAACCCTTTTCAAGCCCTTCGGGCCTTCCTAGGCCTCCGCAAACCAACTCTGCCCCTTCGTCGATACCTGCTTGAATTAAGCCTTGTATTTTGTTCCATTGCGTTTCTGAAACAACAGGACCGATAGTAGTTCCATCACTTGTGGGGTCTCCTACAGATACTACTTCCATAGACGCTTTCGCAATTGCTTTTGCTTCTTCCATCTTTGAATTAGGAATGAGCATTCTTGTTCCGGCATTACAGGATTGCCCTGAATTCATGCACATTCCGAAAGCATCGCGACCTACTGCTTCCTCGAGGTTTGCGTCATCAAGAATTATATTTGCAGATTTACCTCCAAGTTCCTGAGCTACACGCTTAACGGTGGTTGCGGCATTTTTTGCTACCTCAATTCCTGCTCTTGTTGAACCAGTAAATGACATCATGTCAATGCCTGGGTGACTTGATAAGTACGCTCCTACAGTCGGCCCATCGCCATTCACTAAATTAAACACGCCTGCTGGAACTCCAGCTTCGTCCATTATTTCAGCGAATATTATCGCATTTAGAGGGGCAACCTCAGATGGCTTAAGAACCATCGTGCAACCAGCTGCTAAAGCTGGAGCTACCTTGCACGCAATCTGGTTTATCGGCCAGTTCCATGGGGTGATCATTCCCACTACTCCGACAGGTTCTTTTACAATCAAACTTGTTCCTAATTCTTCTTCAAAAGGGAAATTTGCCAAAATACCAGCTGTGGTAGCAAAATGAAATAGACCAGTTCCAGCTTGGGCTGCTTTAGCAAGACCATTAGGGGCTCCCATTTCCGAAGTTATCGCTGAGGCTAAATCCCCAGACCTCGCTCCGATTATTTCGGTTATTTTATTCAAAAGTTCAAGCCGCTCTTCAACTGTTGTTTGGGAGAACGTTTCAAATGCATTCTGTGCTGCTATGACAGCTGCATCAACGTCTTCATGCGTACCCAGAGCAATTGTTCCAATTACATCTTCAGTTGCAGGGTTAATAACGTCGACGGTATCCGACCCAGTGGGCTCTACCCATTCGCCATTTATGTAGAATTTTTTTACATTGCTCATCTCAACTCCGATAGTTAGCTTCTAATTAGATTACACGCTGTTCCATATGGCTAAAACTAATGGTCCTCTTCTTCACTAGGCGAATTTTCCGAGCAGAAATTCTGGCCTAGGGATAATTACACCAAAAACCATGATCTGTCATCAGTAGTGAGCACCACTGCGCGCATTTGTCATGATTATTGATTTTATTCCATGTTTATCGTTAATGATGCGAGCCCTGATGCTCGTTTATTAACGATCGTAGGAGTACAAAGAACGAATTGTGACTAAGCTACCTTTTCAAGAATATGAATACCACAAGCTGATCCCAGACCAATTACATGAGCTAACCCGACTCTCGCCCCTTCAATTTGGCGATCGCCAGCTTCACCACGAAGATGCATAACGATTTCATGAATGTTAGCAATTCCAGTCGCTGCGATTGGGTGCCCTTTCGATTGTAAACCTCCGGAGACATTTACGGGCTTAGTGCCATCACGCCACGGGGCTCCAGATTGGAAGAAATCAACTGCGCCTCCCTCTTCGCAAAGCATTAAGTTATCGTAATGCACAAGTTCTGCAGTTGCGAAACAGTCATGAAGTTCGACGAGATCTAGATCTTCGGGACCAACACCAGCTTGTTCGTATGCTTGAGATGCCGCATTTTTAGTTAATGTATTCACATCCGGCAGTATTTGACATCCATCTTCGTATGGATCTGAAGTTAACACTGAGGCTGATACTTTTACAGCCCTACTCTGAACTTCAGAGGGCATTGATTTCATCTTCTCGTCACTTACAACAATCATTGCAGCAGCTCCGTCGCAATTACCAGAGCACATTGGCCTTGTGTTTGGGTAAGCAATCATAACGTCATTCATTATTTCTTCTAGAGTAAATCTCTTCTGGTAGGCAGCTAAAGGATTAAGGGTTGAGTGTGCATGATTCTTTTCAGAAATCTTAGCGAAGAGTTCAAAACTTGCTCCTCCATATTTATGCCCGTATTCCATCCCTACTTGAGCGAACACGCCTGGCATAATACTTGTACCGATTCTGCCTTCCGTTGAAGAGAGCGCTCCGAAGCGACCATTTGGTTGCCAAGTCTCTGCCTCTGGTTTAGGGCCTCGTTGTCCTAGCAAGCCTGCACCGGCTAATTTCTCGACCCCAACTGCCATCCCGACATCGGTTTCTCCTGCTTTCACAGCCATTATTGCAACGCGTAGAGCAGTTGCACCGGTTGCACATGCATTAGAAACATTAAATACCGGAATTCCAGTCTGGCCAATCTGCTTTTGTAATTGTTGACCAATTCCAGCGCTAGCGTTCATTAAATTACCTACGCCAAGCACGCCAACTTCAGACAACGAGATATCTGCATCTTGAAGAGCATCACGGCTTGCTTCTGCAGCTAGATCCACTACATCCTTATCAGGATGCTTGCCAAATTTCGTCATATTCGATCCGATAATCCAAATTGCATCTGTTCCCATTAGTATTCCTCCCTATCTAAATTGGTTCAAAGCCGAAAGCCACAGCCTCCGTACCCTCATTATCTTCCCCCATTGAGTATGTCATTAGCTTCACTCTCATTCCTAAAGTTACATGGTCAGGGGTAGGTTCAACCTTCATAATCGTGCATTTAACATTAGTCCCGCCGCAATCAACAATTGCAGAAACGTACGGATTGGGACCCATTTGGATAATACTAAAACTTGTCACTACACCTTCTGATTGAACCGCAACTGGCTGGAAATTGTTTGCAAAACAATTAGCACACGCGTTCCTTCTATCAAAATATCGTGCACCACAGCTTTTGCACTCTTGAGCCTGTAGATAAGGGGGGTCATCAAGAATTAGGTAATCGACGAACGGGATCTGGGTAGTACTACTCATCGTCTCTCCTTTCGGTACATTTTCAAATTAGCTCCAACCTCTTCAGTATTTAACAATATATCTTTCTAATGGAAAGACGTAAATTTCACATTCTAAGTGTCAAATATTAGTTCATCTAAAGTCGCTCGGTCTCTTTTGGTCGACTTACTTGGTCTCTGCTGTTTCGCAGGGTGACCAAGTGCTATCGTTCCAATTGCCTTATACTCCTCTGGAATTCCATATTCGCTCTTCACCCTTGCTTCGTGATCGAAAATACCAAAAAATAGTGAGCCTAAATTCTGTGACTCAGCAGCTAATAGAATAGACATTGCAGCCATTCCCCCATCAACCCACCAATACGGCGTTGTCCACTCGCTTTCACCCTTGCCTAGACCAGTACTTTTCTTATCATTTTCCCCATATCGTTGAACGTAACTCTCTGGGCTAACCCATACGATAATTAAAGTGGGTGCATTAAGCAGACCAGGCCATGGAAAGATTTCTCTTTTATTTCCACTTAAAGTTATATCCCAATAAGCGGTTACGTTCTCATCCTCAAGGAGCGAATATCGTACTCCTTCCGTATTTCCAGCTCTTGGCGCTAATCTTGCCAATTTTATAAGACTTCGTGCCTGTTCTGGCAACAATGGTTGATTAGTGAAATCACGTACCATTCGCCGCTTGGCTAATAAGTTAGTTACAACTTGGGATTCAGATGGTGGTTTAGGACCCGAGTTTTTCAAGTTTTTCCGCCATAGCCCAGGCAACTGCGACTATCGCATCACCACTATCTTCATCAAGATCAGCGAACATACCCTGTATGTCCTTATCTATCTTCTCGGGCTTTAGACTCTCGTGATCGAATATGCATGGCTTTGAACCGTCACCCACTGCAATAAATTTTCTATCGTCGAATCCAAGTTGAGAAAATCCAAGTCTTTTAGCAAACCGACGGCCCCAGGCACGTTCCTCACCAGATGGCCTATAGGAAGATTTTGGAAGACCATCTGTAAGATCCTTGAAAATTTCAAAGCCACTTGGATCAACAATTGTCGTTCCAAAGATTACGTCTTCATCGGGGAAAGCCATCAAAGCTCTGTGGTAAAGCTCAGACATTAAAGCCTTTAAAGTAGTATTTCTCTTGTTATTTCGTATTACTGCACCTAATCCTATGATTACTGCAGGAGTTCCGCCTATCCTTTCGAGCGTACAAAACACATATGCCCGAAGTTTTCCATTTTCTCTAGCAGTTGTTAAAAGAACCCATTTTTCTGCTTGTTTGGAAAGGACACCCATGGAGAAAGAGCGTGGCGAATCAGAGGACAAGGCTTCAAGCTCTCCTAGTTCTGCATCTGTAACAGCAGTACAATCTTTCGTTTCTACTTCAAATCCCATTTCCGCCCCAAACTGTATGATTCTTAACTACCCCAATTCCATTTCAGTCGGTATTTCAATTTTGCGCAACTTAAAAGTAATCAGTTTCTAAGGCGAGAGACAATCGGCTCCAAATAATACACGAAGCTCCCCCAGAAGACCGCTATCAGGATTGACGCGGACATCGGCACCTAACCAAATTCTCTTTGACCCCAGATGCACGTAAACGTCACAATTTCCGGCATGTTCAGACAAAAGAGATGAAAGATTCTCTAGATGTTTAGTTGTTGTTCCGGTAGAAGGTATTTTAACTTCTATTGATGTGACCCTGCTATCTTCATCACTCTTGAGTTCATCAATTTCAAGACAAATCACTTTGGTATTCGCTTCGTCTCTTCGGTCTATTCTTCCGGTGACTATTACGGGACGATCAGTAGCAAGTTTATGGCCAACTTGATTCATAGTTTTAGTGAAGACAACAACCTCTATCTCCCCCTCTAAGTCCTCAAGAGAGACAATTGCCATCAGATCCCCTCTTTGTGTCTGCTTCTTGATTACCTCAGTAATTACTCCGCCGACTTTTACGATCTTGCCTTCATCCAAAGTTCCTATACCTAGACTCGTCGCATCACACTTTCTTCTTATAGTCCCCTCATACCCTCGAAGAGGATGATCCGAAATATATCGACCAAGCATTTCCTTCTCAAAAGCTAACTTTTGTTGCTTTTCAAACTCTATTGTTGGTATCTGTATCTTCTCATTAAACACCTCAACTTCATCCCCGGGTGCTACTTCAAATAGTGTCATGACCCCCATTTCTTTTTCCCTCCGCCTCGACACAGTCTGCTCGATGATTTGCTCGTAGCTGGCGAGCAGACCTTGTCTAGTGTGGCCTAGCGAATCAAATGCCCCAGCCTTGATTAAGGCTTCGATTGCTCTCCGATTGAGTACTTGTATATCAACTCGTTCGCAGAAGTCATAGAAGTCATAGAAAGGCCCCTCTAAATTTCGTTCTGAGATGAGTAGCGAAACGATTCCCTCACCGACATTTCTGATTGCTGAAAGTCCATATACTATTCTTTGATTTTTTTTATCATCGGGTATAAGCGGATGGTAATTTATCTGAGCAGAATTAACATCAGGAACTGATACATCAAGACCCATGAGACGGCACTCATTTAAATAAATTGCAGAGTCCTCTTTCTTTCTTCCCTTGACGCTAGTCATGAGAGCAGACATATATTGCACTGGATAATGAGCTTTTAAATATGCTGTCTGATACGCCACTAGCCCATACCCGTAGCTATGGCTCTTGTTAAATGCATAATCGGCAAATTGAGAAATCACTTTAAACACATCTTCACTTAATTTAAGTTCATAGCCCATCTCTTGCATGCCAGTTGTGAATCGTTCTCGCTCTTTTTCCATAGCAGCACGGATCTTTTTACCCATTGCCTTACGCAAATTGTCAGCTTGGGCAAGCGTATAGCCTGCGAACTTTTGGGCAACCCTCATAACACTTTCTTGATAGATCATTAAGCCGTATGTATCCCGCAGAAGTTCTTCAGCATCCGGATGAAAATATTCAACAGGCTTCCGGTTGTTTTTTCGGTCTGCATAATCATTATGCATATTCGCAGCCATTGGGCCCGGTCGGTACAAAGCGACTAAGGCAGCTACATCTTCGAAGCTTGAGGGCGCCAGAGCCCTCATCAATGCTCGCATAGGTGGAGACTCTAACTGAAATACCCCTATGGAATCACCGGCAGCGAGAAGACTGAAAGTCTTTCCATCGTCCAATGGTAGATTATCAATATCCAACTGTGTGCCTGTTGTATCGTAAATTAGCTCTAGCGTGTCAGTGATAACATCAAGGTTCCTCAGGCCAAGAAAATCCATTTTAAGAAGACCCAAATCCTCTACAGATTGCATCTCATATTGAGTGACGACTGGTGCATCCTCAATATCCTTATCCTTTTCTGGTTTCCTTTGAATAGGGAGATATTCAGTCAAAGGCTCTTTGGTAATAACCACTCCAGCTGCATGGATTGAGTCCTGTCGACGCAAGCCTTCAAGGCCTAAGGCAACGTCAATTACTTCTTTAACGACAGGGTCATTTTCATACATTTGACGCAAATCAACAGCTGCTTTGAAACCATCTTGATAAGGTTCAGTTTTGCTCAGACATGCCCATAACGGTGTATCCCTTCCCATAACCGGAGGAGGAATAGCTTTAGCAATTTGGTCACCAACAATATAAGGTTTGTCTAATACTCTTGCTGCGTCTCTTACCGCTGCTCTTCCTTTTATTTGAGAAAATGTAATAATCTGAGCAACATGGTCCCGTCCGTATTTCGAGGCCACGTAGCTGATCATTGCGTCTCTGTAACGGGAATCAAAGTCCATATCAATATCAGGCATTGATATTCTTGAAGGGTTAAGAAATCGCTCGAAAAGCAGATCGTATTCAATCGGGTCCAAATCTGTGATTTTGAGTGCATAAGCTACTGCACTTCCTGCTGCTGAGCCTCTTCCAGGACCGACACGGATACCTTGTTCTCGTGCGTATCGGATTAAGTCCCAAGTAATAAGAAAATAAGCAGAAAATCCCATATCGCTCATTACTCTTAGCTCATAAGTTAACCTGTCCGATATTTCTTCAGTGAGTTTCTCTCCCCATCTTTCTCTCGCTCCCTCTAGAGTGAGGTACTGAAGATATTCATCATCGTTGCTGAAACCATCCGGTAAAGGAAAGTCCGGAAGTAGAGGATTCCCAAACTCAATCTCAACATCCGCTCTTTCTGCAATCCAAAGTGTATTGTCGCATGCTACCTCTACGGAATTAAAGAGATAGCGCATTTCGGATGCGGTTTTTAGATAATGCTGGTCGCCATGAAATTTGAAACGGTTTGGGTCACTTATCAATGAACCGGTTTGTACACACAGTAGTGCATCATGCGCTATGTGATCATGTTGATGAGTGTAATGACAATCATTAGTTGCCAATAGAGGTGCATTAAGTTTACTTGCGATTTTCATTAGCGCTGGATTTGTTTGTTTTTGCTCAGGGATTCCATGGTCTTGAAGTTCCACGAAAAGATTATCTTTGCCGAAGATTTCTTGAAGTCTCCCAGCCTTGGCTAATGCCTCTGCCTCATCGCCGCGAAGGAGTGACTGGAGAACTTGCCCCCCTAAACAACCTGTTGTAGCTATAATCCCGTCGCTATGATCATTCAAAACTTCCCAGTCAACTCTTGGCTTATAATAGAAACCTTCCATATAAGCACGACTTGCTATCTGTATCAGGTTCTTGTAGCCCGTATTATTCTCGGCAAGCAGAGTCAAATGATAATAAAGCTTTCGCCCCTCATCAGTATTGCCCCCTGAATCAGGAAATTCGGAGGCTTTCCCCCGCCCGCGCCTTGGCCGTTCAAATCGTGACTCGTACGCCATATAAGCTTCAGTCCCTATGATTGGTTTTATTCCTTCTTTTTTGCACGCACGATAGAAAGGAAGTACTCCATACATGTTCCCGTGATCTGTGATTCCCAGCGCTGGTTGATCATCTTGAACTGCTGCTTTAACGATTTCATCTAGTCTGGATGCGCCATCCAACATTGAGTATTCGGTATGAACATGGAGATGTGTGAACGAATTTGTCATATCTTGATAATGTTTGGCCTTGGTTACCTAGCTAGGAGCAAACTACACATTTGTCATTTGCAGTCACCTATGTCTACATCAAGATTACTAAATTTGCCAATGACTATAAGTAAGTTCCGGGTCTCCCCTGAGGGTCCTGCTGGCTTTCCTTATCGTCTGTTCCGGCGGCTACACCTGGAAGCAGTTCCCCGCCACCACGCATATTAGCTAATTGTTGTTGGGCAGCCATTTGCTGAGCAAAGAGGGTTGCCTGAATCCCTTGAATCAGCCCCTCAAGCCACCCAACAAGTTGGGCCTGCGCGACTCGAAGCTCTGCTTCACTTGGTATTTCATCTGTTCCGAAAGGAAGAGTTATTCGATCAAGTTCCTTCTGCAATTCTGGCGAAAGGGCTGATCCAAGTTCTTGTACGGAAGTATCATATATATCTCTCATACGATCGCGACTACCTTCATCCAACTCGACTTCTCTAAGTTCTTCCAAAAGTTGGCGCAACATTGAGCCCACTCTCATGACCTTTGCTGGCTGTTCTATGAACTCTCCGTCAGTTTTTTTAACATCAGTTTCTTTCTCAACTATTTCTGCTTCATCAGCCTTTACATGTTCAGGTATTTGTTCCATGTCAATACTCTACAGCATCTATTATCGTTGCTTAATCTTTGAACATAGTGATTAATGGCACATACATTTCAGCCTTAGTCAAAGATCCATGACGACCGACAAGTTTGGGCCCAGTCCTACCTTTTTCCGCAAAAGCAACAGGATCCCTAGCCAGCAAAGCAACATCACCTAGTCTTTGCTTTGCTTCATTTGAAACCTGCCTCCCAAACCACCCTTCGTCTAGAATTTGCTCTCTACTTCTTATCCAAGCGCAATCACCATATAAATCCTCTAAATCAAATATGAAGCTCTCTTCACATCCCCTTTCAGTGTGAAACCAAAGAAATCTAGCTTCTCCGGAAAGAAAACTTGTTTGATCCATAATTCCATCATCGATTAAGATCATCGAATCGGCGACATTCACCATTCCGTGATCGGCAGTTACGATTAATCCGGTATTGCTGGGAAGTGCCTGGAATATTGTGCCAACCAAAAAATCAATAAAAGCTATTTCTGCATCAAAATAAGGGCCGACTCCATGAATATGGCCAACTTTGTCTAACCCGTCATAATAAGCATAAACAAGGCGATTATTGTTACGCAGCGAATTCGATATTAACTCGGGCATATTACTCGGCAAGTAATAACCTTGATAATCTGCACCGCGAAGGTGCGCTGAGGTAAAAGCGCTGTTAGCGAACTCGGCCGGTGAGATAGCGGAAACCCCTTTACCTAGAAATGGGAGCACTGGTTGGAAAGAATTCGGGTCTATCTCATCTGCTACACCCCCCCTCCCCGCTGTCCAACGAAGTGTATTGAGGACCTTATTCCCTGCATTGACCTTGTAACCGACAATTCCGTGCTCTCCGGGTGGCCTACCTGTCGTAAGTGACGTTAGAGCCGTAGCAGTTGTTGATGGAGCAACAGTGATTATTCTCTGCAAATCCATAGCTGTTAAATTTGGACATAATCCCTTCTTTCCTGAAGCTTGAAATTGCTCGTAACCAAGCCCGTCGACAAGAACAAGTACAACTTTTTCAGCTTTCAAAATGCTATCAGGAATCCACCCTGACCCGATGACGTCATGTTCCAGAAGAGCAGGGGTAATATTGCTTAAACAGGCGCCAGCGTAATCGGGAATTACTAAATTTTCTGTCACGAAAACGACCCTTTTAACTCCATGAGGTTCATTGGCAATGGAGATTCCATTACAACCTCCGTATCTGTCTCAGGATGCGAGAAAGTAATCATTTGTGCGTGTAAGGAAAGACGATTTTCTATATTGAATTCTGATCGTCTCCCATATAACTCATCACCTAGCACAGGGTGCCCTATAGCCGAGAGATGAACTCGGATTTGATGTGTTCTCCCAGTCTCCAGTTGGCAGACCAACATTGAAACTTTGAAAGGCGCACTAGCCCTTTTCTCTACCTCGTAGTGAGTTCGAGCGTATTTCCCGCTTTGAATAACTGCTCTTTTGAGAGGATTCCTGGGGTCCCTGCCTAGCGGAGCGTCAACAACCCCTTTGTCAGATTCAATGTGATCAGCGACTATAGCGAAATATTGTCGGCGGATTTTCCTCGTTTTCATTTGTGATTTCAAGTTAGCCAAAGCTTTCTCAGTCCTTGCAACTATTAACAATCCTGAAGTTCCCTTATCTAGTCTGTGGACTAAACCCAACCGAGAAGGATCACCGATTGTTTTCAAATCTGGGAATCGCGCTGCTAACCCATTGACCAATGTCCCACTGGGCACGCCTGAGCCAGGGTGCACAACTAGACCTGACGGCTTATTTATGATTATGAACGATTTATCTTCATAAACAACTTCATACTCTATTGTCGGATCTGGCTCAATTTCTTGAGTAACTTCACTCAACGGGTTAGGCATAACTATCTCATCACCCGCTCGTGCTAGCTCAGAACCTTTCTTAACTGGTATACCATTTCGGAAAATAACCTTTCTGGAGATCAAATCAGAGACCTTCGACCTACTCAGGCCAGAAAAAAATGCTATGGCTCTGTCCACTCTTTCTCCATCATGATGGATCGAAAGGCGGTAATGCATTTTATTCTCATCCATTCGGTAAATTCCGTTCATCTTGGTATCGGAAATAGAGCAAAAGTGGCAATCCAGTGACGAGAGCCATATCAGCAAAATTGAAGATTGGCCACCATTGAAAATCAATGAAGTCGACAACCTCTCCACTAAGAAAGCCGTCACCTTTCCTAAAAATTCGATCCATGACGTTGCCTAAAACACCCCCGAGGACTACACCGTACAAAGATTTAAGCTTCAGCGAAGTTTCCTTAAGCCCCAAATAGCCGATAACAATTGAAGCCAAAATAGCAACCGCTGCTATCAGGGGAGTTATGTTTTTCCCTATAGAAAATGAAGCACCAGGATTTCTTATGATATTCAACTGCAGAGTCCAAAATAGTCTGATGGGTTCGCTTGGGTGTAACTCAGATACCGCTATTGATTTTGTTATTTGGTCGACCAGCAAAACTAAAAACGCCGGTAGGACGAAAAATTGAATTTTTCCGCGCATTTGTTGACTTTCTATTCTGTAAATAGCATTACGCTCATAATAAATAAGCTACAACTTGTGGTTAGAGAACCTCAAAAGATTTTACCTGAATCCCATTCCGCCGGCTTTATATTCGACTCTTTCAGCGGCCCAAGGTATTGCTCGTAATCTTTCTTTTGGAATATTTTTACCCGAGACAATGCAAATTCCATAAGTTCCTTTTTTTAGTCTTTCTAGTGCAGCATCAATTTCATCAACTGCTTGTTGAGCATGAGCGCTAAGAGCAAGGTCTCTTTCCCGTTCCACAGCTAGAGTATCACCTTCGCCGCCCTCTTCTCCGAAGTCAACATCTCCAGGCTCCCGACCTTCTATCAAAGAGTCAGCTTCAGCTTTGAAAGATGCTGCGGATTTAACATACTTACTTCTTTCAAGCAAAAGAGATTGCTTTTGCGCAGACAAGAATTTTTTATCAAAAGGCGATTTCTTTGCTGGAGCTTTCTTTGC
>DDNP01000006.1:0-671 GCA_002341185.1 Candidatus Neomicrothrix sp. UBA2517
GTTTAGGGCAGATCAGGTTTTGTTACATGTGTGGGGGTGCTAGAGGCGCTAGAGGCTATGTATGTCATAAGGAAAGAACTGACGCTCAACGGTAAAGTTCTATCCGTTTGCGTTCTTTTGAGCTTCCTCAGCTATCTTGTCCAAGACTTCCCTATGCTGTCGCGCTTCCTTTTTACGCTTACGGCTACCCCTACGCAACAGACGGTACGGGACAAGTAAAATGCCGAAGCATAGATACCAACCAAGAATGAACACCCAGGAGAACAGTATGAGTACTAGCGCTGGAAGAGCTAACAGGACTTTCTGAATTGGGTTACTTCCCGTTATCTTCCACCACCGTTGAGCACTACCGCTAAAGGACATAGGTGCTTGAACTACTACTTTTTCACTTTTAAGTTTCTCTGCCATAAAAGGAAGATAGCAAACAAATGTGTCACAGATGAAAAACTTCATCGAATATAATTAAAACCAAAATAACTAACAGACACATAACATAACTAGTTATGGGGGGTGGCACGGCACATCACCCCACTATCAGCGCTACATAATGCTGGTAAAGGTGTGGTTAGGGGTTGTGTTAAACACTGTAAGACCTACCCCTGTAGGGTTTATTTCTTTTCTTAACTGTCCCCAGACTGTCCCAAGACGCAAAAAGCCCCAGAACCTAGACT
>DDNP01000006.1:1069-37538 GCA_002341185.1 Candidatus Neomicrothrix sp. UBA2517
GACCCCCTGCTCCCAAAGCAGGTGCGCTACCGAGCTGCGCCACGTCCCGTGAAATTAATGGTATCTGTTATCAAAGCATCTAATACCAATACTATTCGTTATTATTCAAGTGCCTTTTCTACTTTGCCTATGGCTTCCTCATCGGATACTTCAAGAGCGAAACTTAACTCTGACACAAGAACATTCATTGCTTTATTATAGAGGCTCTTCTCACCAGCTGAGAGACCTTTCTCTCGATCCCGAAGAGCAAGGTTTCTCACGACCTCAGCGACTTGATAAACATCACCTGATTTGAGTTTTTCCTGATGGTTTTTAAATCTTCGACTCCAGTTTGATGGCTCTCGAACATCTCTACGTTTAAGAACATCAAAGAGGTCTTCAACATCCTCACCGCTGATAGGCCATCTCATACCTACTTCATCTACTTTCTCAACTGGAACGGAAACAGTCATATCATCCATCACCATTCGCAGAATCAAGTACTCTTTGCGTGATCCAAATATTGTCTTTACTTTTTTCTCTTCGACTATCGCAGCCCCATGATGAGGATATACGACTCTGTCACCTACTTTGAAGGCCATTTCTCTCCATTGATTTAAATCGTTCTCTAAGGATGCCATTTCCTGAAGCAGAACGCACACCCATTTTAGAATAAGTTCCTACTTTAAGGACTTCAGCTATAGGAACGAGTACTGAACTCATATTAGTGTTGGAATATGGCAGGTAGGAAATGGGTTGCTGGTGTAGATGGAGCACAGAAGGGTTGGGTCGTAGCGTATGTACCACTCCGAAAAGGTCAAGGCACGCATCTAGAAAGGTACGAGCATTTTAGTGATCTAAAAGCAGTTATAGAATCCATGAATTGTTTAGCTACAGCCGTTGATATGCCAATGGGTTTATCAGATGAACCGAATAACGAAATAGATCAAGAATTACGAAAACGACTCGGGGAGAGAAGGTCATCTCTTTTCCCAACGCCATCAACTGGAGTGTTAAAGGCTAATACTTATGAAGAAGCCCTTAAACTAAACCGTGAAATCACGGGGAAAGGCATATCAATACAAGCCTGGAACTTAGTGCCTCAAATACGCCAAGTACGCCAGGTAATACGGCCCTCAGACACCGACAAGTTTTTGGAGTGCCATCCTGAATCATCCTTTGCAGCGATGACGCACACCGCTTTACAATCAAAGAAAACAGATGAAGGAGTCCGCCAACGTATGGAACTACTTCTAGAGTTCATTCCAGATCTTCATAATGTTTTGGATGAACTTCCCAAAAAGTGCAAAATCGATGACGCGTTGGATGCTTGTGCGGCAGCTTGGACAGCCAAGAGATACGTTCGTGGAAAATCCTTAATACTAGGCGGGGACGACTACGATAAAGATGGATATCCAGTACGGGTTATTATCTAAAGTTTGGAGTAAAGATGGGTGGAAGATTAAAAAACAAAGTCTGCTATATCACTGGTGCTGCTTCGGGAATCGGACTGGCATGCGCCGAACGGCTTAGTGCCGAATCAGCTACCGTCATCGGCTCGGACCTCCAGTCCTCAGACGAGTGGAGTAAGCATATTGCTGGTCAAGAGTCCTTCTTTGAACTCGATGTTAGAGATGAACAAGCTCAAATAGACGTTGTCTCAAATATTGTTGACTCTTACGGCCGAATTGATGCCGTCATCACATCCGCCGGAATAGCAGGAGGTGGACCTGTTCATTCAATTGATTTGGAGAACTGGCAGCACGTCCAAGATGTGAACCTCACCGGAACAATGCTGACGATTAAAGCCGTGTTACCAACAATGATGGAGCAGCGTTCAGGGAGCATCGTCACCGTCGCAAGCATTGAGGGAATCGAAGGATGCGAAGGTGGGTCAACATATAACGCATCTAAAGGCGGCGTAATTCTTCTAACCAAAAATCTTGCCAATGATTATGGAAGGCTTGGGATACGAGCAAATGCGATATGCCCCGGCTTCATTCGCACACCAATGTTTGAAGCAACGGTTTCGTTGATGGGAGAACGAGCCGAAAAGATAAAAGACCAACACAAGCTTGGCCGCTGGGGAGAATCCAGTGAAATAGCTGGCGCAGCCTACTTCCTAATCAGCGATGATTCATCATTCGTGACAGGGGTTGCTCTGCCAGTTGATGGCGGGTACACGGCAGGGCACTGGTACGGACTGACCACTCTCATGGGACTTGAATAAACTAATCAAAGACAACTTCAAACATGAGCGGCCATAACTTCCCCGTTAACAAAAAACTGGCCGACTCTTTGTTATACGCGATTCCATTCAAGACATTTGCATCACTTACGCCTTCATAGGCTTGCAGGTCTGAAGCATCAATGACTTTATCAACATGACCAGATGCCTTATCAATAGAAATAATAGTATTTGTTTGCCACATGTTCGCATAAACATGCTCATCAACGCATTCAAGCTCATTTAACCTATTCACACTTACCAAATCGCTTGTGACTTGCAATGATCCAGTGATTTCAAATGTTTCCGGATCACGCAGAGTTAACGAATCACTTCCATCTGATAGATAGAGTGAAGTGCCATCAAAGCACAACCCCCATCCCTCGCCATCATATTCGAATTGTTCAATAAGAGAGAATGTTTCGATGTCATAGACAAAAGCTTTGCCACCTGTCCATGTTAACTGCATGACAGTGTCGCCAACGATTGTTATTCCTTCCCCAAAAAACTGGGGGGCAAGAAGAATATCTCGGAGCACCTCTCCATTGGATGCATCAATTTCTGTAAGGCCTGATGATCCGCGAAGCCCGCGGCTTTCAAAGAGTCTCTCTCCATAGAACTCCAACCCCTGTGTGAAAGCAGTTTCATCATGTGGTCTTGTGCCAACTACTCGCATTGCTACTAGCTGACTTCGCACTACTTCCAGTTGTGTTGGGCCCACACTAGGCGTAGCCACAGGAGTCGGCATTGCAGTTACCTGTTCAGGTGTTGAGTTAACCGCAGCCAACTCAGTGGAAACCGAAGGAATGTTTTCACCACTGCTACTGCACGCCACAAAAGCGAACAGAATACATAATGTAACTGCTAGTCGTTTGACATCCCTCACCACAATTGTATGAAACTATTCTGAAGAGAGTTGACGGATTTGGTCTTCGGTAAAACCAATTTCCATCAAAACATTTTCGGTATGTTCTCCTAAATCAGGAGCCACGTGTGAAGGTTCCCAGGGTGTGCCTTGAAAATCACAGGGAGTCGATACCATACGCGTGGACGAAACCCCGTCGGGGACATCAACAAACAATCCCGCATCAACACTTTGTGGGTCAGCTAAGACATCATCGATACTATTTATGGGCGCCCAAAAAAAATCCGGTTCTGACTCAAATATAGGTTCCCATTCACTCAACGACTTTTTCGCGAATTCTTTATCAAGTAGGCTAATGAGTTCACCAGCGTTGATTGCTCGAGATCGAGGATCGGAGAAACGTTCATCCTCCATCCATTCTGGATGCCCAACGACTCTACAAAGTGGTGGCCAGTGGCGAAGTCCCTCTAACCCAACAATCCAAAATCGCTTTCCATCTCCAGCACTATAGTTATTTATTGCAACGTTCCCCATTGTTTCTCTATTGCCAACGGATAATGTCATGCCCCATAACAAAGCAATGTTCATATCAAAACCAACTGTGTACGCACCTTGCCTATACAAAGACGTCGAAACAAACTGCCCCTTGCCAGTTTTCTCACGCGAATACAATGCAGCTGAGATAGCTGCCGCTGCTGAGATTCCGGTATTGTGGTCTCCCATTCCGCCACGTTGGAACGGAGGGTTACCATCATCGGCAGTTAAAAGACTGGCAATGCCTGAGCGTGCCCAAAACGCAGCGACATCATACGCTGGCTTATCTGCGTCAGCCCCTTCATTCCCGTACCCAGTAATTCCGCAATAGATCAACTGATCATTTTGGGAAAGCAATGTTTCATGGTCAAGTCCAAGGCGTTTCAATGCACCTGTTCTAAGATTCGTGATGAAAACATCTGCGCTTCCGATCAAAGACATAGCCGCCTCAAGACCCTCCGAAGTGCTCAAATCTAAAACGACAGACCTTTTGCCTCTGTTATCTAATTCAAACGGAGGGTTATTGGGCATGTCTCCACCTAGCATTCGCTGAAATGACCGTGCCGGGTCACCTGAGGGAGGTTCAACCTTGATGACATCAGCGCCCCAATCTGCAAGCAGGCCTGCAGCAGCTGGTCCAGCAACCCACACTCCCAATTCAACTACACGCACGCCTTCCATAGGTCCAGGCATCATTACTCCTAACGTAATTCCCATAGCTTAGGGGCATTGCATCGATTAGGTGAATCCTCAACAGAACATATATTTGAGCAGTTCAACTGGGCTAACGACCCTATGAAGATTTTCTCTGCTACAACAGAAACATGTCAGATCATTACGAATACCCATACCCTTCAACAGAACTTGAATCTCGTTACCCTTTCTATCCATATGAGCATCAACGTCTCCCAGAAGAAATTATGAAGCAGAGAGCGTCGTTATTCTTCGAAGAAATGAATCAGCGGCGCAGCATCAGAATGTTTAGCTCAGACACAGTTCCGACACGCCTAATAGAATTAGCCGTGCGAACTGCTTCAACGGCACCATCGGGCGCTCACAAACAGCCATGGACTTTCATAGCAACACAAAATAGTGAAATCAAAAGAGCGATTCGTGAAGCAGCCGAAGAAGAAGAAAGAAAAAATTACCTAGAAAACAGAATGAATGCCGATTGGCAAGAAGCTATCGCCCCGCTAGGAACCGACTATCACAAAGAATTTTTAGAAATAGCGCCATGGCTAGTAGTGCTATTTGAACAACGTTATGAAATAGCATCAGATGGCTCACACAGAAAAAATTATTATGTAAAAGAGAGCGTCGGTATAGCTGCCGGACTATTCATAGCATCCCTCCATCGCATGGGACTCGCAACGCTTACCCACACGCCATCGCCAATGAAATTCCTAAATCAAATATTGGAAAGGCCAGTTAACGAACGTCCATTTTGCTTATTTCCGATTGGGTACCCTTTAGATGGCATCAAAGTTCCAGACCTTCAACGCAAGGAACTTGATGAAATCTTGCATGTCTTTTAGAAGCTTATGCGGTCAATATGTAAACTATTAAATAATTCAGAGGAGCAAAAATGTCATACGATCTAGTCATCACAGGGGGAAACGTCGTCGATGGTACTGGAGACTCCGCCTTCCAAGCCGATATAGGAATACGTGACGGCAAGATACAGAGCATAGGGAAAAACCTTCCAGCAGAATCCTCACAGGTCATTGATGCTTCGGGAAAGATTGTTACACCAGGTTTTGTTGATATTCACACACATTATGACGGACAAGCCACATGGGATGGCCTTCTGGAACCCTCATCTGGGCATGGCGTCACAACAGTAGTTATGGGTAACTGCGGAGTAGGGTTCGCTCCGGTACGCCCTGGACAGGAAGAATGGCTCATACAACTAATGGAAGGCGTTGAAGATATCCCCGGAACTGCGCTCTCTGAAGGAATCGAATGGACTTGGGAATCATTCCCCGAATACCTCGACACACTTGATATGAAAGAATACGCCATTGATATAGGATCTCAAGTCGCACACGGAGCCATCAGGTCATACGTCATGGGGGACCGCGGATCAAACAACGAACCCGCAACAAAGACTGACATTGCGCACATGAAAAAACTCGTTCACGAAGCAATAGATGCAGGTGCACTCGGTGTCTCAACATCAAGAGTCCTCGGCCACCGCGCAATGAACGGAGAGCCTGTACCTGGAACATTCGCAGCGGAAGACGAGCTATACGGTTTGGGTGAAGCACTTCAAGACGCTGGTCAAGGAGTTTTTGAGCTCGCACCCGCTGGAGCAGATGGCCAGGACCTAGTTAATGCACCAAAAGAAATGGAATGGATGAAAAAACTATCTGCGACAATTCAACGCCCAGTTACTTTCGCGCTTCTTCAAAATGAAACAGAACCACACCTTTGGAAACAACTTCTCGAAGAATCACTTGAAGCCGCAAACCAAGGAAGTCAGTGCTTTCCTCAAGTAGCAGGACGACCATTCGGGTTGCTAATAGGTTTGCAAACACATCACGCTTTCGCAAAGAGGCCAAGCTTCATCAATCTCTCACACCTACCGCACGATGAACTAGTGCACCAGCTAAAGCAGAATTCAGTGCGAGACGCAATACTCAACGAAACTGATAACGCTCCAGATCCAAATATCCTATTTGACGGAATGAGCCGGATGATCCAATCAATGCTTCACCGTCTTTACCCAATGGGAGAAATACCGGACTATGAACCTAACCCAAACAAAAGTTTCGTATCGCTAGCAGAAGCAAGAAATACGACAGCAGAAGCAGTTCTCTTTGACTACATGTTAGAAAATAATGGACATGCAATGGGCATGATGCCAATCTTCAATTACGTAGACGGAAACCATGACGTAATTAGAGAAATGCTCCTTCACCCGCAAGCGGTTTCAGGCCTCTCAGATGGTGGCGCACATTGCGGAATGATTTGCGACGCATCAATACCAACATTTATGCTCAGTCACTGGACGCGAGACAGAACTCGAGGAGAAAAACTTCCACTCGAATGGATCATCAAAAAGCAGACCAACGACACAGCTTCTCTCTACGGTTTAGACGACAGAGGAACACTACAGATCGGAAAGAGAGCAGATATAAACGTAATAGACTACGATGCGCTTACCTTATACGGTCCTAAAATGGCCTATGACCTTCCAGCAGGAGGAAGAAGACTCCTACAAGAAGCATCAGGGTACGACTACACAGTTGTCGCAGGAACCGTTACAAGACAATTTGGCAAAGATACTGGGCAACGACCCGGCCGGTTGATTCGAGGTGCTAGGTAGCATTAGCTGTGAAAGCCAACGACCGATTCCGAAAAGCATGCAAAAGCTTCAACTACGAACCAGACATACAATTCTTCCCTGAAGGAACAAAAACAGCATCAGATGCTGCAGCAGCAGTAGGCTGCGACGTTTCCCAAATCGTCAAATCTCTAGTCTTTACAGCAGATAACGGCGCTGTACTTCTCCTCGTCTCAGGCAAAAACAGAGTAAGCGAAAACAAAATCAAAAAAATCCTTAATTTAACGGCCATCACAATGGCAGCCCCAAAAGTAGTCCAATCTCACACTGGATTCGCTATAGGGGGAACACCACCATTTGGACACACCCAAAAAATACAAACACTCATGGATGAAGACCTCACGGCTTTTGATGAAGTCTGGGCTGCAGCCGGAACACCAAATTCATGCTTCCCCATCTCACCAGATGACCTTCTTCAAATTTCCAGTGCTACTCTTGCAGAAGTAAAACTAGATAAAAAGTAAATATCTATTAAGGGAGAAATAATGGGGATTTGCGAAAACCAAGTAGTCATCGTTACAGGAGCAGGCCGAGGGTTAGGGCGATCCCACGCACTGGAATTAGCAAGACAAGGAGCGAAAGTTCTCGTTAATGATCTCGGAGTTGAACGAGATGGAAGCCAAGGTAGTAACGGGCCAGCACAACAGGTCGTTAATGACATACGCGCATTTGGAGGTCAAGCCGAGGTCAATTCAGCCGATGTCGCTGACTGGCAACAAGCCCAAGACATGATCCACCAAGCAATTGATACCTGGGGGCGGTTAGACGGTTTAGTCTGCAACGCAGGTTTCCTGCGAGACCGAATGCTTGCAAGCATGAATGAAGAAGAATGGGACAGTGTCATACGTGTGCATCTAAAAGGCCATTTCGCCCCTGCCCGTCACGCCATTGCATACTGGCGAGACCAAGTTAAAAGCGGAAATGAAGTAGTAGCGCGAATAGTCAACACAAGTTCCGGAGCTGGACTCATGGGATCAATCGGGCAAGGGAACTACGCAGCAGCAAAGGCAGCCATTGCATTACTCACAGTTCAGCAAGCCGCTGAATGGGAGCGCTACGGTGTTGCAGTCAACGCAGTAGCACCTGATGCAAGGACACGAATGACCGAGGGAATCTTCTACTCTTCCGACGATGTCAAAGAAGGAACATTTGACGAAAAATCCCCCGATAATGTAGCTCCCCTTGTAGCGTGGCTCATTAGTCATGGTTGCGACATAAGCGGAAGAACATTCGAAGCTACGGCAGGCCAACTCAACGTCTGTGATGGATGGCAACACGGAGCAGTTGCATCAGTAGGAGATAGAAGAATGGAAGCCGAAGAAGTAGCAAAACTTGTCCATCAAAGCATCAAGAACACACAGCCACCTGAAACCGTTTACGGGGCATAACGGTCACCAGCGAGCCTACGAAAAGTTAACATACTGGTAACACAATTTTGGTATGTCTCGCAGATGATGGTGTTAATGTAATAACAACTTCAATACCGTTTGGAGAGAAAGCGAAGTATCAGATGAAACTAATCACAGCTGTTATCAAACCACACCAGGTAGAAGAGGTTAAGGAAGCCTTAGCACTTTTAGGTGTGCAAGGAATGACTGTTACTGAAGCCCAAGGATTCGGAAGGCAAGGAGGACACACCGAAACATATCGAGGGACCGAGTACAAAGTAGCCTTTACTCCTAAATCACGACTAGAGATCGTTGTTTCAGATATCGATGCTGATAAAGCTGTAGATGCTGTCTTAGGTGCAGCTCGTACTGGCAAAATCGGTGACGGAAAAATCTGGGTTTCAAACGTAGATCGCCTCGTTAGGATACGAACCGGTGAAGAGGGTAACGAAGCCCTCTAACATAAACGCCTGCTCGTTGTGTATCATCAATAAGTAACAGAAATTTTCATCCCTCTTCAATGGAAACTACAGTAGAGGTGTGCCTCCCTAAGGTGGAAAAGTGTTACTACAAGAAACCCCAGAACAGCAATCATTTCGAAAAGAAGCCAGAGAATATTTCGCTGACTTAATGACTGACGATATAAGAGACGCACTGCGCGGCGCTCACGAAACCTCACCAGTCAGACGCGAACTTTTCAGGAAAATGGGATCAGATGGCATGCTCGGTATCGGATGGCCAACGAAATACGGTGGACAAGGCCGACCCCCCACAGACCAATTCATTTTCTACGATGAATCAGTCAGAGCAAATGCTCCTATGCCTTTCGTAACATTAAATACCGTAGGGCCAACGCTCATGGAGATGGGTAGTCAAGAACACAAAGAAGTCTTTCTTCCCAAAATACTCGCTGGTGAAATAACATTCGCTATTGGATACAGTGAAGCTAGCGCCGGAACCGACCTTCTATCTCTGACTACACGCGCAGATAAAGACGGAGACCAATGGGTCATTAACGGACAAAAAATGTGGACCAGTGGTGCCAATGAGGCAGATTATGTATGGCTAGCATGCAGAACCGACCATGATGCAAAAAAACACAAAGGTATATCAATCATTATTGTCCCCACTGATGACCCAGGCTTCAGTTTCACGCCGATCGTCACAGTTGGACAAGCAACAACCACTGCAACCTACTATGACGAAGTCCGAGTCCCGTACAGTAATTTAGTCGGAGATTTACATGGGGGATGGGGACTCATCGCAAGCCAGCTAAATCATGAGCGGGTAGGTCTCGCAGCTGTCAGCGTCTTGTCATTTCGTCTTTTTGATGACGTTGTTGAATGGGCTGCCACAACCAAAATTGATACCAACACACGCGTAATAGACATCCCATGGGTGCAAATGGATCTTGCAAAATGTAAAGCAAAATTAGATGCACTAAACCTCATGAATTGGAGAATGACCACAGCAGTAGAAGCAGGAACACTCCAGCCTTACCACGCATCAACAGCTAAAGTCTATGGGACAGAAAGCGTCGCAGATGTCTACCACCTCCTACTAGGCGTCATTGGAACAGCAGGCCACCTCCGAGGAGGAACACCGGGTTCTATTCTGCGAGGCGAACTAGAAGCCGCTGGAAGATCAGCACAAATTAATACTTTTGGTGGAGGCGTCAATGAAATACAGCGAGAAATCATTGCATGGATGGGACTTGGAATGAGTCGCGGGAAACGCTAAAACATGAATTTTGACTTTTCAGAAGAACAGATCGCCCTCAAAGAACTAAGCGCCCAAATATTTGAAGGAACCTCAAACCAGGACCGCGTAGAAGAAATTGAGAAGACTAAAGACAGATTTGATACGCAGCTATGGAACGAATTAGCACACGCAAACCTTCTAGGAGTCGCATTACCAGAAGACCATGGAGGACTCGGCTTCGGACTTCTAGAACTCTGCATTGTCCTTGAAGAGCACGGAAGATCTGTGGCACCCATACCTCTGCTTCAGACGTTAGCCATGGGTGCGCTTCCACTCGCAGAATTTGGATCCGATGATCAAAAAAACCGGATTCTGCCACAAGTAATAACGGGAGAATACGTTCTCACCGGAGCTTTCCAAGAATGGGGTATCAACGACTCTCTCTCCACTTCTCTTAAAGCTCAAGAAAAAGATGGTAAATGGATATTGTCCGGGGCAAAACCCGCAGTCCCAGCGGCAAACATAGCTACATACATAGTGGCTCCTGCATTAACAAGCACAAACGAAATAGGGCTCTTCTTAATTCCCACAGAAGGAGAGTCCCTCACAATCACCAATAGCTCAACAACCAATCGGGAACTTCACGGAGAAATTACACTCAATCAACATCAAGCTGAACTTCTAGGAACCGTAGCTGAAGGAAAGCAAGCATTAATCTGGACCCTTGAACGTATCCACACTGCAATATCAGCTTCCGCAGTTGGCTGTTGCGCAAAAGCAACAGAAATGATGGCTGAATACACAAGCGAACGAGAGCAATTCGGAAGACCACTATCACATAACCAAGCCGTGACTCAAAGAGCAGCTGATTGTTACATTGGCACAGATGCAATGCGACTAGTCCTCTGGCAAGCAGCCTGGAGACTCGACAGCGGATACCCCGCAGCTGAAGAGGTACGAACAGCAAAATGGTGGTCAGCCGAAATTGGACAGCAAGTCGTACATGATGTGCAACACCTCCACGGAGGCATGGGAGCAGACATTGATTACCCAGTACACCGCTACTTTCTATGGGTCAAACAACTCGAGAACATGCTTGGCGGAGGTTCAGCACAATTATCCGAACTAGGGAAACTTATCGCAACCAAAGCCAAGGTCGCCGCAGGAGTTGCTTAGCGAACCAACATGTACATGCCGCAATCCCACACGCAAAAGTTTGCTTCCTACAATGCGGCACGATACGCATACGCAATTGATCTCCTAAGTTCAGCCGTAAATCAATCTTCACATGATGCCATGACATGCTGCGAAGGCTGGACAGTCTCCGATGTCATTGAACACGCAGAAGTGGTACTTGCAATGGTCAATAATATCGATACTGAAACCCAAGGCTCACAAGAAAGGGAAAAAGCGGGTGACTTAATCAAAGAACTTAGGGTAGAAATAGAAACCCATTACACAAAGGACACATTATCCAAGAAAGTAATATCACCATTCGGCGAAATGACAGTCGACGAATTTCTCGGGATCATATGGGTCGATACTTTCACCCATGCATGGGATATTGCCGATGCCAGCGGCGTAGAACATGGAATCCCCTCAGCGATGGCTGTTGAAGCACTCCAAATAATGCAACCAAAGTCTGACAGTATGCGAGGACCAGGTAGGTTCAGCGCCCCTTACCAAACCAACTCAGACGACCCAGTTGAACAGTTCATAGCCTTCTCCGGCCGAAAATCTGTACGAAGCAAATAAAAGGATCAACAAGAAAAAGCGAGACTTAAACCATCGCGAGGCCATTCAATAGCAATCAATGAACCCAACGCAGATTCAGTGATGTACGCCACATTATCCCCTTCACGACTAAATGCAATATTCGTTATCAAGGGTCCATCAACACGCAAAAATTCATACGACCCATCAGGTCGAACAACAAGAAGCCCATCTCTCAGGGAAGCCACCACAACTGTCCCATCAGCTTCAACAGCCATTGAATCAAGAGAAGCCAAGGTGTTAGCGATGCAAACTCCCTTATTATCAACCAAGACTCCAGGCTCAGAAATATCATACGCCCACAAACGACCAGTTGTCGTTTGAGCAACATACAGTCTTTGACCATCAGGAGATAATCCACACCCGTTAGGGTGATCAATATTATCAATAACCCGCTTTATTGAAGATCCATCTGGGAGAGCATAATAGACCGCACCCTTGTCAATCTCCCGTCTGCGTTGCTTGCCTAAATCAGTGAACCAAAAGCCACCAAATTTATCAAACACTATGTCATTAGGCCCACATAACCTGTCTCCTTGAAACTCGTTATAGATACTAACGATCTCTCCAGTAGCCAAATCAACTCTGTCAATTGAACCAGAGATATAAGAATTAGATTGGTTCGCACCCGTCTCACGATCCATGGGGAACTGCATTCCATTGATTTCAGACCATACAAAACCGCCATTGTTACAGACATAAATATGCCCGTCAGGCCCAACAGCAGCACCATTAGGCCCAGCCGACTCAGGATCATCCCATTCAGCAATAACTTCAACTGTCCCATCAACTAAGATCCGTGTAAGTCGAGGCCCAGCTATTTCAACAATCACGATGCTTCCGTCATCCATTACGATCGGACCCTCAGGGAATTGAAGGCCACTCGCTATATCAGTTTGTTTCAATGTCATGACAGCACATTAATCCATTTGGTCCCCAATCGCATTTTGCCCCTAGAATCAAACCCATGTTTATTCAAATAAGTGTTTCAGAAAACCAAGCAACCATTCATCAATCAGAAATTCTTAACACATTTGAAATTAGGTCTTCAGAACCAGATCCAGAAGAAATAATCAGAATAATAGGTAACAAATCTACCATCATAGATAGTGACCACATCTGGGTCTCTATTACCTGGATACTCAACCAAGTTCAGCACCAACACGATAGTGAATGGAAAGAACAATTTGAGAATATGGTCTCCTACGCCAAATCAAAAGGTTGGGTTAATGAAAGTCAAACACATTTGCAGGCACACATCGAAATACAACCATAACGACGACCCAAAGAATCCATGAATAGAATGCCCAACGAGAGGACAAATATGAGAATTGATAACACAAACTTATGGGATCTCGTACTATCACGTTCTGAACTCAGCCCAGATGCCGAAATGCTTGTTGACGAACAGGGCCGTCGGTTAACGTTCATGGAATACCGAGAACAGGCAGAAGAAATGGCCGCAGGTCTCCAAAACCATGGCATACAAGAAGGCGATGTCGTCGCATGGGAACTACCTACCTGGCTTGAGACCGTTATTCTCGCAGCAGCACTAAGTCGAATAGGGGCAATTCAAAACCCAATCATTGCTATCTACAGAGAAAGAGAAGTCGGCTTCTGCGCTCGCCAAGCAGGAGCAAAGATGCTCATAACACCAGGCGATTTTCGAGGATTCGATTTTGGTGAAATGGGAAAAAAAATACAAGCTGATATTCCTGAATTGATACATATTGTTGTTGAGCCAAAAAATTTCCCATTAGGACCAAGGGAGAATCTCCAACCATACCGCGCCCCAAGAAAAGATGAACTCAGATGGTTATGTTACACCTCAGGAACAACCGCAGATCCTAAGGGAGCAAAACACACAGATGCATCAATAGCAGCGATCGGTGACAGCATGGGCAAAAGACTTGATGTGCAAGAAGGGGATAGACCAGCATTAGTTTTTCCATTCCCACATATAGGGGGTCTGACGTGGCTCTTCACAGCCCTGCAAAGTGGAGCCACACTACTATGTGATGCAGCATTTGATCCTTCAACAACTACTGAATTCCTATCTGCAGAAAATTGCACACATCCAGGTGCCGGAACCCCTTTCCACATGGCATATCTTGCAGCGCAACGGAAACAACCTGAAGCTAAACTCTTCCCAGATGTTAAAAACTTTCCAGGAGGTGGAGCACCTAAACCAGTCCAACTCCATTCCGAAGTTAAAGCAGAATTAGGAGGGGCCGGAATCGTATCTGGTTGGGGGCTAACAGAGGCACCAATCCTTACCATGGGTGCAAGCACCGACCCTGATTCTAAGCTTGCCTTAACTGAAGGGAAGGCAATGCCAGGAGTCGAATTAATCGCTGTAGATCCTAACGGTAAAAGGGTGGAACCCGGAAATGAAGGAGAACTGCGAGCAAAAGCACCGCAACTTATGCTTGGATATCTAGATGTAAATCTTGATCAAGATGCATTCGACGATAATGGGTATTTCCGTACAGGAGATTTAGGCATTATAGACGAAGATGGATACGTCGTTATATCAGGTCGCCTAAAGGACGTGATCATACGACATGGAGAAAATATTTCAGCCAAAGAAGTAGAGGACATCTTATTTCAGCATGAATCTGTCCAAGATGTTGCCGTGATAGGCCTCTCGGATACCGTCACAGGAGAGCGTGCATGTGCTGTAGTAGCAGTCAATGAAAGCACTGTACCTCTTAGCCTAAAAGCTATGAAAACCTATCTCGATGAATCGGGATTACGTCGAAATGCAATACCTGAACAGTTAGAAATAGTTGACGCTATTCCAAGAAACCCATCAGGAAAAATCACAAAAAATGTTCTTCAAGAACAGTTCAAAGACGAAAACTTTCAGCGTTAATGCTTTACCTCCTTAACAAGATTAGATAAATCAGTAGTATCAATTCCTTGAGGAATAGATAATGCCAGACGATCAGCAACGCCGCCAAAGCGCCTCTTTAACTCTTTACCAACCTCCTCCGCAGTCCCAATTACAGACAGCGTGGAAACTTGATCTTTATTGAAGAGAGAACCGAGTTTACCCCATTGCCCCTCTTTAGTTAACTGACGAAGCGCCGGTTGCAAATCACCCCACCCATGCGTATCAAGAACGGGCCTATACGCTGGCGTAGAACCATAGAAACCTAGCAAGCCTCGGACAGTCATCTCAGCTTTGACTCTTCCTTCATCAGAACCATCATGTATCCCTACAATCGCACCAACTGTTACTACGAAATCTTTGGGCTCACCGGATCGTTTCGATAAACCTTTAGAGAGGTTTGGAATAGTGTGGGCTTCCAAATGTGATTGTGACGTAAACGGGTGGATCAAAAGACCATCTGCTACTTCACCTGCGAGCTCGGTCATTTTTGGACCTAATGCAGCCAGCCAAATAGGCGGAGGTTCGCATGGCAACGGGTCAGGGGTCAACATCGGAGAAGATAATGTATGACGAGTCCATTTCCCAACAAAATTAATATCAGATTGAGTGTGCCAACTATGGAAGATGGCTTTGGTAGCTTCAATTATTTCACGCATCTGCCCTAAGGGACTATCCCACACACTTCCATAGCGTCTCTCAATATGAGGACGAATCTGAGAACCCAGTCCAAGAGCAAACCTTCCCTCAGACAATCGTTGCAAATCCCATGACTGATAGGCAAGATGCATTGGGCTCCGAGGAATGGCTATCGCAACATTTGTGTATAACATGCAATCAGTTGTTTCGCCTGCTCTCACCAAAGGAAAGAAAACATCACTTTTCCCTTCATAGGTGAACAAGCCATCGGCGCCCGCATGACCTAGGTCCTGGGAAAGAGAACCTATTTCAGTCAATCCGCCACTTAAAAGAACATCTATTTTCATTAAGGGTAACCTATCACTTCATATAAAAAAGGATCTACTCAACTGATCAAATCACATAGTAGAAACATTTATTGGCTCTGTTCAGTCAGTAAAATCTGTAATTTCAAGGGGGCGCATCATAATGTCGATAGCGGTCCACAATGTTTTAGAACTCGGATAGAACAGCAAAGGTACGAAGCCGTACCCTACAGCAAACGCAAAAACCCATCCGCCCATTGGAATATTCGGATAGGTAACAAAGAAGAAAATTGCCAATCCAAAAAACAACAAAGTGAAGGAAACAATGGTGTTTATGCCCACAGCACCAACCCAATGCCCTTCAATTCTCTCAAATCGAAGATTACAGCTAGGGCACCTATCAACCATCCTCACCCATTTCTCAAACAAACGCCGCTCTCCACAAACAGGACAAGATTTGATCAGGCCTCTCCAAAGTAGGGATCTAGGCTTTCTCATTGGAAGATCAAAATCACTCACCACTACATGATAGAGCTTCGGATATCAGGTCAGTTATTCATTCAACAGTTTTACATTTGCGCTCATCCCGCCTATTTTCGTAAAAGAGAAAAGAGATAGGAGCCCACTATGCTCGCAGCAGTTTTGCGTAACACCGGTGATCAAGATCTAGAAGTTACCGACACGATTCAGGTTAATGACCCAGGTCCAGATGACGTAATAGTCAAAATCACACATACTGGAGTCTGCCATTCCGACGTATCAGCAATGAACGGAACTATTCCACAGCCAGCACCTGCTGTGCTTGGACATGAGGGAGCAGGAATTATTGAAGAAATCGGCGAAAATGTTACTGAAGTCGCTGTCGGTGATCACGTCATAGTTGTATGGTCTCCACCCTGTGGCGGATGCAAATTTTGCATAGATCATTCAAGTCCGAATCTTTGCATGACAGTGCAATTCGGATCCATGATGATTCCACATTTCAAAGAAGGTGACGTAGACGTACATGCTATGGCAGGTGCAGGCACATTTGCTGAAAAAACGCTTCTTCCGAAACAGGCAGTGGTAAAAATAGACCCAGATATTCCATTGGATATTGCCTCACTAATAGGGTGTGGTGTGATGACTGGGGCAGGAGCGGCACTAAATACCGCCAAAGTAACCCCAGGCTCTTCAGTGATCGTATATGGGGCCGGTGGCGTAGGCATAGCTGCTATCCAAGGTGCACGTATTGCTGGCGCTGCAGAGATTGTTGCTGTAGATCTCAACGATGAGAAACTTAATGATGCTCGAAGGTTCGGGGCTACGCATGCCGTCAAACCTGAAGATGTAGATGGGGCAAAGTTAGAAATTACAGGTGGTGATGGATTCGATTTCGCTCTGGAATGTATAGGAAAGCCTCTCACAATGCGCGCTTCGTATGATGCAATCCGACGTGGCGGTACCGCATGCATTGTCGGAGTCGGAAGAGCAGAAGAAATGGTTGAATTCAGCGCATTTGAATTGTTCTTTATGGAAAAGACCCTAGTTGGTTCTTATTATGGAGGTACAGATGTCAGAAGTGATTTTCATAAATTGCTCCGACTATATAAGCAAGGACAACTTGACCTTGAAGGAATGATCACACGACGGATCAAAATTGACGAAATTAACCCAGCTCTTGAGGCTGTGCGAAAAGGCGAGGTTATCCGTCAAGTCATAGAATTCTGATTATATTCTCCAAAAAAAGGACATTAAGTGAATCCTGAAGATCGCCTCAGCGCCCCGTTAGTACTTGAATATCCGTTCACACGAACAACAGGACCAGTAATTGGGGCTTTTATGACTGGATTACGAGAAAAAGTTCTGCTTGGTATCAAGCGAAAAGATGGGTCTGTTCTTCTTCCACCAACTGAATATGACCCAGAAACCTCTGAAGATCTGACAGAAATGGTTGAAATCGGGCAAAGCGGTGAAGTTACTACATGGACGTGGGTTCAAGAGCCACGGGATCAATCTCCATGGAATAGCCCTCACGCATTAGCGATGATCTTGCTCGATGGTGCAGATACACCTTTCATTCATGCTGTGCTTGTTGACAATGCGGACTTAATGAGAACTGGAATGCGTGTGTCAATTAAATGGAAAGAAGAAACGGAAGGGCATATCCAAGATATTGAAGGATTTATCCCAGAAGGGAACGGCAATGACTGAAATACAGATCCCGTCCTCGATTAGAAACCTTGAACAAGTACAATCCGTGCGAACACCCATCCGAATGGAGTACACATTTACGCCTGGAGTTGCAGCCCAAACATACTTACGAGAATTTGGCAACAAGAAAATATTGGGTAACGTATCGCCTGTTGATGGAGCAATATTGGTACCTCCACGCGGCGCTGACCCTAGATATGGGGTGCTATGCGATGAATTTGTGGAAATGCCTCACACCGGACATGTCGGGTCCTTCTGCGTAACAAATGTTCCAATACCTGGCCGTGAATTAGAATTACCCTACATTTCAGCGTGGATATTCCTTGACGGAGCTGACATAGGATTCCTTAATTTAGTAGCTGAATGTCCGCCAGAAGAATGTCGGATAGGTATGCGAGTTGAAGCGGTATGGAAACCAGATGATGAAATTGGAATGACAGCCGAAAATATCCTCTATTGGAGACCAACTGGAGAACCAGATTTACCTTTTGACGAAGCTGGAGTTCGAGGGTGGCATGTACGAAAGCATGGTGACAGCGATGCGTAAGGTAGCAGTTGTCGCCGCATCAAGCAGGCAAGAAGAAAAGATGCTTGATACTGAAGTTGAAATGATGATCCCATTAATTTCCAAAGTGAGAGAAGAAACTGGATTGAACCAAACAGAAATCGGGTTCACATGTTCGGGGAGTTCTGATTTCCTTGCCGGTCAGGCATTTTCTTTCGTTATGACACTAGACGCAGTCGGCCCCGTCCCTCCCATATCAGAAAGTCATGTAGAAATGGATGGAGCTTGGGCCCTCTACGAAACCTGGGTCAAATTCCAAATGGGTGCCATAGACACAGCCCTAGTTTATTCCTATGGAAAACCGTCTCCGGGCTCTCTGCAAGATGTACTTTCTACTCAGCTTGACCCATATTACATAGCCCCACTTTGGCCAGATGCTCATTCCATTGCAGCTCTTCAAGCTCGACATCTTCTGGAGCAAGATGAGATTAGTCATGAAGATTTGGCCAATTGCGCAGTTCGGGCGGGGACAGTACAGAGCCAAGAAGAATACTTTGATCAACCAATGCTTGCAGATCCATTGAGACAAGCTGATTGCCCTACCTATGCAGATGGGGGAGTAGCCATGATCTTAGCGGCTGAAGGTAAAGCTGAGGAACTCTGTGAAAGGCCTGCCTGGATAACTGGAATAGACCATAGGATCGATAGTCATCATTTCGGCGTACGAGACCTTTCTGCTATCCCTTCAGCAAAGAAAGCCGCCAGTAAAGCTGGTGTGTACGACGCCGGTATAGACCTTGCAGAACTTCATACTTCTTACACGGTTCATGATATCTTGCTACGGAAAGAACTGAATTTGCCTTTAGATCCAACGAGAAGTTCAAAAAATCATCCAATTAAAGCTGAAACGCTTATGGCATCAGGACTTCTTCGCATAGCTGAAGCCGCAAGGGCTATTTGGGAACAAGAAGCGAACAGAGTTCTTGCTCATGCGACGTCAGGACCATTAATGCAACAAAATCTGATGTGCGTCTTATCAGGAGAGAAGGGATAATGGCGGCAGGAGGAGAATTAGCAGCGGTTATTGGAGTAGGAATGACTAAATTCTCGGCGACTCGTGGTGATGTTTCAATGCCTGGACTAGTCCGTGAAGCTGCCGAACGCGCGTTAAAAGATGCCGGAATGGTATGGGGGGACATAGACGCAGTAGTTATGGGGAAAGCCCCTGATTTTTTTGAAGGTGTAATGATGCCAGAAATCTTCCTTGGGGAAGCACTTGGCGCGGTTGGAAAACCTATGCTCCGAGTCCACACGGCCGGTTCCGTGGGCGGTTCTACTGCATTAGTGGCAGCATCACTCGTCCATTCAGGAGTACACGACAGGGTGCTGACTGTAGCTTGGGAGAAACAAAGCGAATCCAACGCAATGTGGGCTCTCAGTCTCAAACAGCCCTTCCAAGTATCCATTAATGCTGGAGCAGGAGGATACTTCTCTCCCATTATTAGGCAATACATGGAAGCAACTCAAGCACCCGAACTCATCGGATGCATGGTTGCGTTCAAAGACCGTCAACATGCATTATTAAATCCATACGCACACCTTCACCAACCAGATTTAACCTTTGATCAAGTAGTAGAGTCCCCAATGCTTTGGGAACCAATTAGGTACTCCGAGACATGTCCTTCATCGGATGGAGCTGCCGCAATGGTAATCGTAAATGAAACCGAAGCTGAAAAATCTGATAACCCTGCATGGATCCATGCTGGCGCTATGAGAAGCGAAGCAAATAATTTCCCTGGCCGTGACGAAGTTAATCCACAAGCCAGCAGAGAATGTGCAGCAGACTTGTGGAATCAAGCTGGCATATCAAACCCGAGGGAAGAAATTGATGCAGTCGAAATGTACGTTCCATTTAGTTGGTATGAGCCGATGTGGCTAGAAAGCTTGGGTTTCTGTGAGAGAGGGGATGGGTGGAAACTTGTGGAATCCGGCGCAACCCACATAAACGGTGGGGACCTTCCAGTAAATTGTTCGGGAGGTGTTCTTTCTTCAAACCCAATTGGTGCATCTGGAATGATCAGATTTGCAGAAGCAGCGCTTCAAGTAAGAGGAATGGCTGGTGAACACCAAGTAGAAGGTGCACGAAAAGCTATGGGGCATGCCTATGGCGGAGGTGCTCAATACTTTGCAATGTGGGTCGTAGGAAAAGATAAACCCACAACCTAGAAACATAAAGAAATAATGTTGGACCACAATTTAAAAGTAATTGGAAAAATTCCTCTAATGCTGTCTTCAATCATGATAACAGTTCTGCTCATAGCGCCCTCTTGTAGTAGCGGTACAGATGGAGACTTGGATGCATATTGCGACGTAATATCAACAAACCTTGATTTAGGTAAACCCGATACGAATTTGCCTATTGACCAACTCGATCTCTTGATTTCGCTAGCCCCATCAGAAGTTAAAAAAATAGCTACAGAAATACGCAACATTTCGGCAGATGTTGCAGAAATAACACAACTTGACCAGCTTTTTGCAGCAACATTTGACCCTGAAGCAATTGAGGCACAAAATTCATTCCAATTATATAACTCCCAGAATTGTGATATCAACGCAGCAGTTGTCGAGGATCTTGTCTCAGCAACACAAACTGAAACTCAAACCGAACTTAATCAATTTCTTACCACAAACTATGATGAAACAAATTGGAATTCCACTACAAACGTCGAGGTCATCTTCAATGGAATCAAGACAGTTGGAATCAAGGGAACTCTACCCTTAGGGTCAGGATTTCGAGAAGCAGAATCATTATGTCAAGCGCTCAGCCTATGGTTATACGCCGTTAAAGAATTAGAGGGAACAATAAGTATCCAAGTTGGTGATAACCCAGTGCTTGAGAGAAGTTCTGAAAAACTTATTTGTTCAACCGAAGAAATCGAATTAACTGATTGAGCATCATCTAATGAAATTGCACTATGATAAAAGAACCTACGAATGGAGAACAAATGGGTTACCGGATTCAAGTTGATTTTGATCTTTGTGAAAGCAACGCTATTTGCATGCAAATAGCTCCAGAAGTTTTTGAAGTTCGCGATGACGACTTTCTCTATATCCTGAACGAAGAGCCTGGCGATGAAATCAAAGCGCAGGTAGAAGAAGCCGCTCAAAGGTGCCCCAAACAGGCAATTGCAATTGCAGAGGGCTGAGAACTGAAAGAAATTATTGTAGTAGGCGCCTCTCTTGCGGGGTTGCGCGCTGCTGAGACACTTCGCAGTGAAGGATTCGATGGAACAATTCATCTCATCGGAGATGAGCCACACTTACCATACGACCGCCCTCCATTATCGAAACAGGTACTCGCTGGAGACTGGCAACCAGATCGCGTAGCTTTAACAACTCCAGAAAAAAACGAAGATCTATCATTTGAGTGGCATTTGAGTAGCAAAGCTACGCAACTAAACATTGCAGAAAAGAAGATTGCCTTAGATTCAGGACAGACCATTGCGTACGACGGCGCTATTATCGCAACAGGGGCAAGATGTATTTCACTTCGAATGGCAGAAAATCTGCAGGGGGTTTATACCCTTCGAGGTTTAGATGATGCAATAGCAATTCGGTCTGAATTCGATAACAGTCCACAAAACGTAGTTGTGGTTGGAGCAGGATTCATAGGAGCTGAGGTCGCAGCTACTGCGCGCCAACGAGGGCTCAATGTAACAATGATAGAAGCAGCTGAGATCCCCTTTGAACGAGTATTGGGTGCTGAAATGGGTACAGTAACAGCTGATGTTCATCGTGACAACGGAGTTAACGTAATCACGGGCACTCCAGTTGAATCCTTCAAAGGACAAACAAGAGTCGAGAAGGTCGTTCTCGGCGATGGAACCGAATTAGACGCTGATGTCGTAATTGTTGGCATCGGAGTTAGGCCCAACACTGAGTGGTTAAAAGACAGTGGATTAGTAATAGATAATGGAGTCATCTGTGATGAAAAATGCCAAGCCGGCCCAGGAATCGTTGCAGCAGGAGATGTCGCTCGATGGCCAAATAAACTTTTCAACGAACAAATGCGTGTTGAACATTGGGATAACGCAGTTGAACAGGGAGTCTATGCAGCACGAAGGCTGCTACATGGCGGACAATCAATGGATCCCTACGCTCCAACCCCATGGTTTTGGACAGATCAATTCGATAGAAAAATCCAGTTAGCGGGGAGAACACGCCCAACTGATGAAATCAAAGTAATAACCGGCTCTGTAGAGGAACGCCGCTTCGCTACAGCATACGGACGCGATGGAAAGCTTGTAGGAATCCTAGGCTTTAACCGCCCACGCCATGTGATGCAATATAAACAGATGATCAGCGAAGGAACCAGTTGGGATGATGCACTCAACTATGCGAAGGAACAGTCGTAAAGCTAAGTGCTATGGTTGACAGTCCAAATCGAACCAATCCTAAAACTGACATTGACGTAGTAGGTATAGGAAACGCAATTGTTGATGTAATCAGTCACGAAAGCGAAAGTTTTCTCGAGGCCCATAATCTCGTTAAAGATTCAATGGCATTGATTGATACTGACGTGGCAGTAAACCTCTATAACGAGATGAGCCCAACCGTGCAATCATCTGGAGGTTCAGCAGCAAATACCATGGCCGGGGTGTCTTCACTTGGCGGGAAAGCTGCCTATATAGGAAAGATACGAGATGATCACTTAGGAGAATTTTTTACCCATGACATCAACGCCGCCGGTGTTCATTTCTCCGTTAACCCAGCATCTGAAGGGCTTCCAACTGCTCGCTCAATGATTATAGTTACACCAGACGGATCACGAACAATGAATACCTATCTAGGAACTAGTACGAATCTCTTAAAGGATGACTTAGACATAAAGTTGCTTGAAAGCGCTCAAATCCTATATTGCGAAGGCTATATCTGGGATATAGAAACAACAAAAGAAACAATCAGGTCAGCAATAGCTATTGCGCGGGGTGCTAATCGCACTATTTCATTTACGCTTTCAGACAGTTTTTGTGTTTCGCGACATAAAGAAGAATGGATAGAACTCATTGAAGAACAGGTTGACATTCTCTTCGGCAATGAGGACGAAATCAAAGAACTAAGTGGATGTAACACTTTAAGTGAAGCAGCCCAATGGATTCAGGGAAAAGTTACCGTAGCTTGCCTTACGCTCGCTGAACGAGGATCCATAATTGTTACTGCAGAGGAGATAATCGGCATAGCGGCTAAACCAGTAAGCCAAGTAATTGACTCAACAGGAGCAGGAGATCTCTATGCTGCTGGTTTCTTATTTGGTTATGCTAGGGGGCTCGACCTAAAAGTCTGTGGTGAATTGGCCTCGATAGCTGCCGCAGAGATAATTGCCCATACAGGAGCTCGCCCGCTCACCCCGCTTAAAAATCTCATAGAATCTGAACTTAGCAACTAATGACACTGGACCAAGCCGAATCACAGTTGAAACACTGGGTGGAGCATGATCCAGACCCAATTACGAGAGCAGAATTAGTCGGTTTATTGAATGAATCAAATTCTTCGGAGATTGAAGAGTTATTTAAGTCCCGAATACAGTTTGGTACTGCGGGTTTAAGAGGCGCACTTGGCCCTGGGCCAAACAGAATGAACCAACTCACCATGAGGCGACTAGCAATCGGACTTGCTCAGTACCTAGGTACAAAGAAAAAAGTAGTAATAGGTCGAGATGCCCGTCACAAAAGTGATGACTTTTTTGAAGATCTTGCTGCCATCATGACTGGAAATAATATTGACGTATTTGTATTCCCCAAGCCTATTCCTACCCCCCTCCTAGCATTCGCTGTTCGTTATCTACAAGTAGATATGGGCATCATGATTACGGCATCTCATAACCCTAGTAGTGATAATGGTTGCAAAGTCTACTTAAATGACGGAGCACAACTCAGGGCACCAATAGATGAAGAAATAGATAAATTAGTATCAGAATCAGAATTTCCACATATTGAACTTCCATTAGGGAATGGAAAGCGCTTTGAAATAGATGAAGGAGTTGAAGACGCGTATTGCAAGGCGATCACGAGTTCTGTAACTCAGCAAAACTCAAAAATCCTAATCGCATATACTCCTCTTCATGGGGTTGCCATGAAATTGGTTAGTAAAGTCTTTAACCAAACAAAAGCAGGCAAACTATTAACAGTCGAATCACAGAAGGACCCAGATCCAGAGTTCCCTACTGTCCATTTCCCTAATCCCGAAGAACAAGGAGTTATGGATGCTGTCATAGATCTAGCTAAATCATCTAATGCAGATTTAGCGCTTGCTAATGACCCTGACGGTGACCGGTTAGCTGTAGCTATCCCGACAACGACGGGTAGCTGGAGGACGTTAACAGGAGATGAAATAGGGGCTCTGCTATTTAGTCACATAACAAAAAAGTCGGAAGGCGATAATAGAAAAGTAGTAACAACTGTTGTATGCTCTGACCTCGTTCCTAAAATCGCTGCTTCTCATAACATCCATCACAAATCAACTTTGACAGGATTCAAGTGGATTATTCCAACTGCATATGAAGACACCGCACTAGAACCCATATTCTGTTACGAGGAAGCACTCGGGTACGCAACTAATACCGCCGTACGTGACAAAGACGGAATTTCAGCAGCCCTTATCATGGCAGAACTCACTGCAGTTCTAAAAGAGCAAGGAAGGAGCCTTGAAGACCAACTTGTTGATCTGTCCTTGACTTACGGTCATCATGTTACAGAAACAAAGAGAATACGTTTTGAATCAAATCAACCAAAGAAGATCATCTCAAAGATAATGGAAGATTTCAGAGATAAATCTGTAACTGCTGTTAATGAAATGAATGTACTTAAAATAGAAGATTATCTATTGCAGAAACCTGAAACTGGTTTACCAAATTCAGACCTGATGGTACTTCATCTTGAAAATGATGTGAGGGTCTCAATTCGGCCAAGCGGAACAGAACCAATGATCAAGTTATACATGGAAAAGGTAGTCACAATTTTGAATAGGCGAGACTTGTCATCTGAGAGCCAAAAGGGAAAGCGCGTCCTAGAAGAAACCGGTATTTGGATAGAGAATTTCTTTAAAGAATTAGTCTGACTTAATTTATTTGCCCAAATTGTCTATCTCCAGCATCACCCAATCCAGGAACAATAAAAGCCGACTCATTTAACCCTTCATCAACTTCGCCGACAAAAAGGTGACCGTTTAGGCCACTTGACACAACTGCCTCAATGCCTTCAGGCGCAGCCAAAATGCTGATCGCAGTAATTCTTCCGGCTCCCGACTCTGCAATAACTTGTAAGGCATGAAGTAGAGATCCCCCAGTCGCAAGCATTGGGTCAAGAACAATTACATCTGCTCCGTTAAGTTCAGCAGGGATGGTATTCATATATACATCTGGCTGAAACGTTTCTTCATCGCGTCGAGCACCCAAAAAACAAACGTTGGAATCAGGGAGAACACTCAATGCGCCGTCCAGCATTCCCAGTCCTGCACGAACGATAGGGACAAGTATCGGAGACGTAGAAAGGGCCCACCCGTTAGTCGCTGTCAGGGGAGTATCTATCTCCCGCCTTTCTAATTCGGTTTTTCTGAGAGCTTCGTATACGAGAAACACAGATAAATCTCTAATATTCTGCCTGAACAACTTGTTAGAAGTCTGAGAGTCACGAAGAGTACTTAGTCGCTCAAGTATTAAATTATGATTTATGATTTCAACATTCATTAGTTATCTTAATTAACCATATCTGTTGCCTACGGTATCTGAGGCTATTCTTATGTAGGAAAGAATTCAAAAGGAGAAAGCTAATCGAAAATTCCTTTGTGCTCGGAGTTGACCTTGATGGAGTCTGTGGTGATCATAATCTTATTTTTAGGAATATCGTCGCTGAAGAATTAGGGGTAGAACCTGAATCACTGACTCTAGAGCGGAGTTGGGGCTTTGAAGAGTGGGGTCTCTCCAGTAGCGATTTTGAAAAGCTACACGAAAAGGCAGTTGTTGAACATCGAATGTTCCGAGATATGCCTGTGATACCTGGTGCTTCCGAAGTTTTGTGGCGTTTGTCTGATCAAGGAATCTGGATCAGGATAATTAGCCATAGGTTATATGTAAACTGGGGACATGCTACCGCTGCTGGCGATACAGCTGACTGGTTAGATAGAGCAAATATTCCCTATAGGGATTTATGTTTCATAGGAGCAAAATCGGCTTTGCATGCTGATCTCTATATTGATGATGGCCCACATAATATTGAGGCATTTCAAAATGACAATAGAAATGTTGTCATTTTTGACCAACCTTACAACCGGCACCTGACTGGTCCTCGGGCACAGACATGGGAAGAAGTTGAACGCTTCGTGGTTGAAGCAGTCACTCAAAAGTTAGGTATGGCTGAACCGCAATTACCAGGTCTTTACGACGGCACGAATAGAATTGAACACCGCAAAGCGCAAGATTATGAATAAATGAATCGCGCAATTTGGCTAGCCACCTTGGTATTGTTTTCCAGTAATGCCAAATTTGCAGGGATGCTTTCTCCCTCGGTGCCAGCTGCAAGTCTTTCGAGAATAAATGGAGTTACTTCTTGGCCACTTATTCCTTGTTCTTCGCATTCATCAATGCATTTTTGAATTACAGTCCAGATCTTTTCGGCATCAAGTTCATCTTCAGAAGGTATCGGGACGTTCAGTAAAACTCCATGGCCAAGGTCAAGTAAGTCAATAGCATCTAGGATGGATACCACTTCCTTAACAGAGTCGACTCTCTTAATTTCTAAACCAGTATTTCGTAAATAAAACGCAGGGAATTTATCTGTTTGCCATCCGAGTACGGGAACTCCTAAAGTTTCTAAGAGCTGAAGGGTGCCAGGAAGGTCAAGGAAAACCTTAGCTCCAGCGCTCACACATAGAACATTAAACTTTGTCAAGGCATGTAGGTCTGCACTGATATCTCCGGTCAAATTTGCTCCTCTGTGAACACCACCGATACCACCTGTGCAGAAGACTCGCTCACCTGCCGCATGAGCGATAGCCAGTGAAGCAGACACAGTCGTAACTCCGACATCTAAACCTTTCCCGACAGCTATCGGAAGGTCTCGAACGGAAACTTTCGTTGACGCTGAGAAAATCTGATCATATTCAGAGTCTTCAAGCCCAAGCCGTAACTCTCCATCAATCACTGCACTGACAGCAGGAACCACGCCATCTTCCCTTAACACAGAAATGCATGACTCTAATGCTTCAGCATTTGAAGGTGAAGGTAAACCTAATTTGCTAAAAACAGTTGACTCAAGGCAGACGATAGGCGCACCATTTGCTTTTGCCTCTGCTACTTCTGTTGAAAGTCTTATTGGATTGTTGCTTCGCATAATTCAATCATCCTTTAGTTTGGGCTACGAAACTATGCATGTAAATCAACTACAAGGTTGGGTAACTCTGTGATACCTTCAATTACTTTATAACCAGATTTTGGGACAGCTCCTTCCGCTACTTTTTCATAATCCCATGTCAACTCATACGGAATATGCACAGCGTGACCCCCAATAGAGACAATAGGCAGGACATCGCTTCGTAAACTGTTTCCCGCCATCAAGAAGTTAACAGGATCTACGTTTCGCTCTGAAAGGAAATCTAGGTATGATTCAGGGTCCTTTTCGTGGAAGATATCGAAACCAGCAACTAGTTTATCCAAACCAGACTCCTCTATTTTGCTTCGTTGGTGAAGCAAATCTCCCTTCGTGACAATAAATACAGTGAAATCACGAGTTAACTCTGCAATTGCATCTTCGACTCCGTCAAGAAGAACAACGGGATGTTGAAGGAGTTCCTTTCCCCAAGAAATAATCTGCTTAATATCTAAGCTTGATATGTTTCCTCCAGAAGCTAGATGCGCAGTTTCAATCATTGAAAGTGTAAATGACTTGACTCCGTATCCAAAGACTCGCAGGTTCGTAATTTCATTAGAGGAAAGAGATTTTTCAAGACTCGTATCTGAAGAATATTTACTCATAAGATTCAGGAATTTTTCCTCAACCTCTGCAAAGAACGTTTCACTCTGCCACAGCGTGTCATCTGCATCGATTCCTATTAGTTTGATTTCAGTCATTTCATCCTTTGGTAAGAAATCCCGTTAGTGTCTTCCCAAGACTTTAGTCTCATACTCAGTTTATCCTTCTCGCTTGGGGGTAGAAAAGAATGAGAAATCGCATTTGAAGTTACTTCGCTTATTTCTTTCCAACCCCAATCAAAAGCATTTCTGCATTGAAGAAACTCATTCGTTAAAGATGTTGATGACATTAGGCGGTTATCAGTATTAACTGTTACCTGAAAGCCTGCTTCCAAGAGAGTATTGACAGGGTGATCCTCCATAACCTCAACTATTCCTGTGTGAATATTTGACGTGGGGCAGATTTCTAGAGATATATTGTTGCGCACTAATAGAGAAGCGATACTTCCTAACGTGAGTTTGCTTTTTTCCACAAAAATATCGTCTCTAATGCTAATTCCATGACCAATTCGTGAGGCATGACCTATTTGCAATGCTTCTTCAATGTATTCAGCGCCTGCGGCTTCTCCTGCATGAATCGTGATGGCCACATTATGTTCATGAGCTAGATTAAAGGCTTCCTTATGCAGCCGAGGTGGAAAATTGATCTCAGGTCCGGCGATATCAAATCCAACGACTCCTTGTCCTGCAAAAGTCGCAGCGACTTCAGCAATTTCTAAACTTCTCGTAGTTGAGCGCATAGCGCACAGGATTGCTTTAACTGTTATTTCCTTACCATCTGAACCTGATTCGAAGCCTCGCAAAACAGAACTAACGACTTGAGTTAACGATAATCCATTTTGTTGAAATAGCTCAGGAGCAAAACGAACTTCAGCGTACATGACACCATCTGCTTCTAGGTCGATAACGCATTCCTCCGCTATACGAAATAGAAAATCCTCAGTTTGCATGACAGCAATCGTGTGAGTGAACGCCTCTAAATATAGTTCCAGTTTGCCTTGATCTGCGGTCGCAAGCATCCAACTCTCTAGCTCCTTTGGATCATAGCTAGGAAGAAACTGATAATTGATTTCGCCTGCTATATCAATTATGGTTTCAGACCTGAGGCCCCCGTCTAAGTGATCGTGGAGTAGCACCTTAGGATAATTTCTTAGAGAATCTTCTGTGATATCGAGAACCACCATAATGTTTTAGCTTGCAAACCCCTTCAGCGGCATATCATCAGATCGTTGTAGCCAGTTTTCTTTAGGGTAGTGAGCAGAGCCCTCAATCACGTGAAGCGTGAAGGCATGGCGAGAAGTTTCGGAGAGGTTAGCGCTTGACCAATGGGGAAGTAACCCGTCTAGAACTACTACCGTTCCTTTGGGAGCTTCAAGAGGAATTTTATTCTCAGTCGGAAAGTCAGAGTCGTCAAGAGTTATCATCTCAGTTCCTCCACCTTTCTTTCGGCGAAAACGTTCTTTAGGGCTTTCTTTATGTAATCCTGGTAAACACCATAGGCAACCATTTTCTGTAGTTGCGTCTTCAAGAGCTACCCAGAAACCTTTTACTGATGGAGGATCGGTCCAAAGAAAGGGGTGATCGGTGTGCCATACAACTTCCCCTCCTATACGAGGAGGTTTAAAGATGTACATTGATTGGAGGAGAAGTGGTTCTACAAATCCTATTTCTGTTGCAAGAAGAGTCATCTTTTCTTGGCGAACAAAGTCAGAGAAGACTGGGTCTAAGTCATGTAAGGCATGCCCAACTTTATTTAAAGAAAGTTCGGATGGCTCAGAGTTGTCACCTTGCTGTTCATAAAAAAACCGTATCTTGTCTCCCGATGTTAAGAAATAATCCTCTTGTGTGTGAGTCCGGTTTGTGGTTGAAAAAACTGTAGATTCCTCATGTGAGTTGGCTTCTTGGATGATGACTGACATTCTGTTCATTAGCGAATCGCATTCCTCATGAGAAAAGAATTCGGGTAAAACTAGTACTCCGTTTTCGTTGAAAGAATTTTTTTGATCGGTCGTTATAACATTCATAATTTCTTTTATGTTTGGCCTCGGCGATATATTTGCCCATTTGCAGCAGGCATCCGCAATCGTTGAGCGAAAAAAACTAAGACAACGATGACTATTACATATGGAAGAATGTTTATCCACCAGTTCGGCACGGTATTGCTATAGAAGTACCAAAACGCCGACCCTGTAGCAAGTGTTAATGCAATAATGCCATCAGAGGTTCTTTTATTTCGTATTGCCCAAATAGCTACTCCGGTTAATGCAATAGCATTGACAAGTAGCAGCGCATGTGAAGCAAACCCATCTAAGTCTCTAAGCCCGAGTCCGAATGGGTAACCGAAGATAAGCGAACCTGCAAGAATTCCACTCGGTCTCCAGTTACCAAAAATCAAGGCAGCTAGTCCAATGAAACCTCTTCCGCTACTTCCTCCTTCTTGGTAAATTCCTGACAATTCAGTCGTAATGAAAGCTCCGCCTAAACCTGCTAATCCGCCACCAATTATTACAGCAAGGTATTTGTACCAGTAAATATTAATACCTTGAGATTCTCCGGCCCACGGGTCTTCTCCACTGATTCGAACACGAAGTCCAAATTTAGTTTTCCACAAAATCCAAGTGCTGATAGGAACCAAAGCGAGGGCGATGAGAGTAGCCAATGAAATTCTCGTGGTAAGTCCCAGGAATACACTTCCAATATCGCTTAGCCATGGGATATCTGTATTTCGCATTGCCTTGAATAGATTGGGTGTCCCCCAACCCCCAGCTAAGAAAGGTAAGGTGAGCTCACCTGCACTTTCAACACGAGGTGATTGTGTTATGGATCCGCCTTGATATTGAGTGAATATCTCAGATGAAAGAAAACGCGCAGCGAATGGTGCCAAAATATTAATCGCTACACCGGAAATAATATGATCAACGCCAAATCCGACAGTTGCTATTGCGTGAAGAAGCCCACCTATGGCCCCTCCGATAGCTCCGATTAAAAGTCCCCAATAGGGTCCGTAGTTAAAAGCTCCCCATGCTCCAAACCACATTCCTAGTATCATCATTCCTTCAAGGCCTATATTTATGACTCCGGCTCTTTCTGAAAAGAGTCCCCCCAATCCTGCAAGCAGTATAGGAACGCACCACCGAAGCATTGCTTGGGAGGTGCTAGTAGCTGTTAATCGACTAGTTTCATTTTGACCCAATTCTTGAACAAGAGTTAACACAAGGATTCCGAAAGCTGCAAAGAGCGGCCATCTGACCCACGCAGGCACTTTTGAAAGCTGAACAGTAGAGAAGTTCATGACGTGACACTCTCTGATAATGCATCTCCTGCTTGTTTCGCCTCTTCTCTTAATCGGTAACGTTGAACTATCTCATATGAGATCACAGCTGCAAGTAGGATAATCCCTTGCATTATGTATACGATTTCGCGTGAGGCAGACCCAGTTATTTGGAGTACGCCGGAAGAGATATCTAAGAACGCAAAAACTATGGCGCCGATCGCAATACCACCGGGATGATTTCTGCCTAAAAGGGCCACTCCTATACCTGCAAATCCCAAGCCGCTGACGAAATTCGGATTGTAGCTCCCGAGCTTGGCTACCTCAGCCATCCCAACAAGTCCTGCAGCCATGCCTGACAACACCATGGCTCCTAAAACCATTCTTTTGTCCTTCACACCTCCAGATCGAGCAGCAAAAGGATTGATTCCACTAGCTCGAAGATCAAATCCGAAACGAGTTCGATTTATAACAATGTGGTAGACAATACCAACCGCTACAGCAACCAGGAGAAAACCAGTTAATTCCTTACCTTTTTCGATTTCACGCGTGAAGACTTCTAACCAACTATTTATATTCGGCATGATTCCAGATTCGGGAATTTGTTCTGTCCCAACTCGATTAGCTGAATCTATTTGGATTTCTCCACCTGCTTGCCATTCCTTTACTAGAAAAGCGATTAAACCCGATATGGCAATTGCATTTAACATGATAGTTGAAATAACTTCGTTGACGCCACGGGTAACTTTCAACACACCAGCTATGCCAGAATAAGCTCCACCAACTACCATAGCCACGAGCAGCATTAATCCGATATGAAAAACAGGCGGCAAGGTGACCAAAGCACCAATGTAAGCTGCAAATAATGCCGCAAGTCTGTATTGGCCCTCAACGCCAATATTGAATAAGTTCATTTTGAATCCTATTGCTGCAGCTACACCAGAGATATAGAGAGGAGTTGCTCGGTTAAGAATATCTACCTGAATCTCTAATTGGCTTCCGTATTGGATCATGTCAGCGTAGGCATTTATAGGGTTACTGCCAGCAATAAGTAAGAAAATAGAGGACGCAAGAACTGCGAAAACTAAAGCAGCAGTTGGAGCGGCTAAGGCAAGTGCTACCGATCGGACATTGTTCTTCATGACATTTGCTCCTGAACAGAGCTACCAGTCATGTAACCCCCAAGATCTCTAGGGGAGATATTGTTAGGATTTAATTTCGCAACGATTTTGCCTCGGAACATGACGACTATGACATCTGATAAGCCGATTAGTTCATCTAAATCCGCTGAGATAAGAAGAGTTGCTAATCCATCTGAACGAGCAGACTTTATTTGGCCCCAAATTGCAGCTTGTGCGCCGACATCGATTCCTCTTGTCGGATGAGATGCTATCAAAACTGTTGGGTCTGATAGTAGCTCTTTGCCTACTAGAAGTTTTTGTTGGTTGCCTCCGGACAATGCATGAGCTGCAACTTCAATATTTGGCGTGCGAACATCAAATTCATCACAGATTTCTGTTGTTCTTGTTCGTGACCCTTTTCTACTGAAAAACCAATTTAGCAAACCGGTCGCAAACGGGTTCTTTGTTTGGTATCCAAGAGCAGCGTTTTCCCATAACGGGGCTGTCAAAAGCAACCCTTCATGTTGCCTGTCCTGAGGAATATATCCCAAACCATTTTCTCTGCGCCAACGAACATCTTTTTGGGTTATCTCTGAGTCTGCGAGGAAAATATGTCCATTTGTGATTTCTTGTGTACCAAGAATCGCCCCGACCAATTCATGCTGTCCATTTCCCTCAACTCCGGCAATGCCTACTATTTCCCCGCGATGTACATCCAAGGAGACGTCGTCAACTATTGTCCGATCATCGCTTCCGGTGATTGTTAGGTTTTCTACTTTTAAACCAATTGAAGAAGTATTCACGGAAGTATCTATTGAAGGAGAGGGGAGCTCAGATCCAACCATCAACTCAGCTAGTTCTGCTGCGGTTACACCATCTGCGGGAACGCTTGTTACCGTTTTCCCTGCACGAAGCACCGTAATGGTGTCTGCTATCTCAAGGACTTCATCGAGTTTATGATCAATAAAGATGATTGTTGTTCCACTTTCTTGAAGTTCTCTAATGTTTCTAAATAGCTCCTCAACTTCGTGTGGAACGAGAACAGCAGTGGGTTCATCGAGAATTAAGATATTTGCACCCCTGTAGAGGACTTTGATTATCTCTACACGTTGTCTTTCACCTACTTCTAGTGTTTCAACAAGTTCCATGGGTTCAACAGTTAAGCCGTATGCTTTAGAAACGACTTCTAAATGATCTTTAGCCTTATTGAAGTCGAGTCTGCCTATCTGTTTGGTGGGCTCAGATCCCAAGATCACATTCTCCAACACGCTCAACTGACCTGCGAGCATAAAATGTTGGTGAACCATCCCAATTCCGCACTTAATGGCTTCTACTGGGGAAGAGAATCTGATTTTTTCACCGTTGACCTTCATCTCTCCGGAATCCGGTTGGATCATCCCGTATAGGATTTTCATCAAAGTTGACTTTCCGGCGCCGTTTTCTCCACAGATGGCGTGGATCTCGCCCTGCTTTACTAGAAGATTAATGTCATCGTTTGCGATGACACCAGGGAAAGATTTGGTAATTCCAGATAATTCAACAGCTATTGACACGTGTACTCCCGAACAAATAAGACCGGCCCAACCACCTTAACTTTTTCTAAAGTCAAGGGGTTGAACCAGTCTCAAGTGTTTTTAAGTTTTTAAAACCTTAGTTTTAGTAATCCAAAGGATTTCTAGAAACCACTATGTCTCCATTGCCTATCTGGGACTTGAAGGCTTCTAATTGGCTGACAATGTCGTCAACGTATCCACCTGAGGTTGCATAGCCTACGCCACCATTTTCAAGCGAGTACGTTACCTGACCTGCCGACCAGCTATCTGTGATGTGCGATTGGATAGCAAGGTAAATTCCCGTTCCAACCTCTTTAAGCATTGATGAAAGTACATGAGGCTTTAGAGCGTCATCTACAACGTTGTACTGATCGCTATCAACACCGATTGCCCATACTTTTGAGCCTTCAGATTCACTATGTTCTAATGCAGCTTGGAATAAGCCTGCTCCTGTTCCACCGGCGGCATGATAGATAATATCAGCACCATCTTCGAACATTGCGAGAGCGATTTCTTTGCCACGGTCTGGTGCATTAAATCCATCAAAGTCCGGTGCATCAGTTACATACTGTGACAGGATTTCAATATTTGGATTAACAGCTTTTGCTCCAGCAATGTATCCAGCTTCAAATGGCTCAATTCCGCCGTAGCAGCAAACGCCGCCTATGAAGCCGATCTTGTCAACACCAGTCTTGAGTGCTGCTGCGGCTCCAACTAGGAAGGATCCTTCTTGCTCAGCAAACGTTAGCCCAGCAATATTATCTGCTAATGGGCCTCCGGTATCAAAGTTAATCATTGCACTATCAACTACAGCAAAGTTTGTATCTGGGTTTACTGCAGCTACTGCCTCAGCATCGCCAGCAAACAAGAATCCGACTCCAATAACTAGATCACTTGAGTCAGCTGCGAGTTGAAGTAGCTCAGCTCTGTTTGAACCATCATCGTTTGGTGAGGCTTCGGTGAATGAAATACCCAAGGAGCATTCTGCTTCTGCGATACCTTCATAGGCTGAATCATTGAATGATTGGTCTCCTCGACCACCAATGTCATAAACAAGTCCAATATTCACGCCGATTTGGTCAACACATAGGTCATCTCCGGTGAATCCGATGGATGGGTCAATGTATTCGTTCGTGTAAATATCTGCAGTGGTGATTCCACCAGTTTCAATACCGGCGGTGTCCATTATGTCAATAATGCTTTGAACTCGTGTTTCTTCCATGTCACCAACGGTGTCGTTAGGTCCATTTCCAACCAATCCAAGTTGCTTTTGTGCATTAACTGAGAAGTCAGCGAGTCCTTCGCTGTAAACCCAGGAGCTACCAAACGTATCGACAGCGTCAATGATAATTCCATTAGCGGTATCAGGATTCGTCACGAAACTCACTGTAGCTCGCTGAATCACAGGCACGAGAGCCTTCAAACAGCTATCTAATGCATCCTTTTCACCTGAACGAATAGCAATGGTTTGTGAATACACAGGGAAACCAGCATCATGAAGCAACTGAAGCTTCACCGGCTTACCCCAATCGGTAAACACATTCTGGTAATCATAAGGCTCAGCTGATGCGAAACCTTGCTGAGCGATCGATCCGCCATTAGCAATAAAATTCGCTGGACCACCATCATAAGATGGGTCAACTTGGTCTTGAGTCCAAATGCCTTGAGCAATGAATACTTCAGCGAACACGCCACCGCCGAACACGCTGATCGTTATTCCCTCATCACCAAGATCCTTGAGTGAGTTCACATTAGGATACGTCGCTGGATCCCACATAACCATCTGTGGGTTTTTCTCAAGAGGAGCAACAACGGAAAGCATTGGGGCACTTTCAAAGAACGTGACCTGAGCTTCAGTATTGGCATATCCAAGAGTGATATCGCTATCTGTGTACATGTAGCTAGCTACCGGTGAGAAACCGATTGCAGGACCACCAGTACGGACCTCTAATCCGTGACCAGTATCCGTTGCGCCATCATGCAAAGTACCTGACACAATCAGATTCTCTGAATCAATTGAATATGCACCGCTACCAAAAAGTTCATACATGGTTCCATGCTCTGACTCTGGAAACCAGTCTGTCTGGATCACTAATGGATCTGGGCAAGTAGCTAGATCTCCCGAACTAGCCTCTTCCTCTGCTGCACCTTC
>DDNP01000006.1:37870-38002 GCA_002341185.1 Candidatus Neomicrothrix sp. UBA2517
CTACTACTACTGCTAGAACTATCGCTTGAACTCCCGCTACTTGAGTCATCATCGTCGCCTCCGCAAGCAGCGGCGATCATGCCAAATATAGCGAGAAGGGCAAGCATCAACTTCCAATTTTTACGCATTTTT
>DDNP01000006.1:38397-84623 GCA_002341185.1 Candidatus Neomicrothrix sp. UBA2517
TATTTGAATCGTGCCTATCAAACGAGAAAAAGTTTGTGAACGTTGTGTTACATGAAATTATCTTGCTTGACATCAGAAAATAATAGTCATTATTATCTGTAAAGGAGGATGAATGCCAAAGCACATAGATGAAGATCTTCTAATAAATGCCGCAGTTGAGGTTTTCGCTGAACGTGGTTATGACGGCGCTGGCGTTGCTGAGATTGCTCGGCGAGCCGGTGTCACCACTGGTGCTATCTATAGTAGATATTCCGGAAAGTCAGAGTTGCTTTTGGAAGCTATAAACAGATCTTTTGCGAGGCATATCGGCGAAATTCTCGCAATGGCTATTGAAGACTCAAACAATCTGAAGGACAAGAGTGGTTTTGGTCCGCTTGGGCTAATTGGGGATATGACGGAGAAGGTCTCAACTACGCATGAAGCATTATTCTTAGAAGCTGTTGTCGCAAGTAGCCGAGATGAAAAAATAGCAACAATGATCAATAAAAGAATTGAGAACGGTGCAGTATTTATTAGCAAAAGAATTGATGCACTCAAAGCAAATGGACGAGTTAGCTCACAATTTGATACTGATGCCCTCAAAACCTATATAATCGCAATGAGTTTGGGGTTTTCTATTTTGCGAGCAGTGAATTACAAAATGCCTGCGAAAGACGATTGGCAACAGGTAATTAAGCAAACACAAGACGGTATTCGAAACGTAGCAGGAGAAACAAATGACAACAACTGAGCCTAGAACCGAACAAGAAATTCTTGATAGAGAATTTATAGATGATGTGGATGCAATCGCTGAATTTAATCCGGACCCCGAAGAAGTTCTGCATGCCGTGAAGGATCAGGCAGATGCACTGTTCACGTGGGACTACTCAAAAGGTGAAAGGCCAAGGCTTGACAAGCTTTATGAAAAGGCAAAAGTCTCGCAGTGGAATGCACAAACTGACCTTGACTGGTCAATAGAAGTTGACCCGCTTGAAGCATTTAGCATTTTTACTGAATCCTCGAATGTCAACACAGGGCATTGGACAGAGCATCCAGACTCTCCTGCCAAGAACTGGGGAGACAAAGAATGGGATCAATTCAGCATAGAATCCTTTGCTTGGAGACTGTCCCAATTTAAACACGGCGAACAAGGCGCATTGCTTTGCACTGCAAAAATTGTGGAAACAGTTCCATGGATAGACGCAAAGTATTACGCAGCGACACAAGTTGTTGATGAAGCACGACACGTTGAGGTATTTGAGAAATATATTGATGAAAAAGTTGGAGTTCGATATCCGGTAAACCCTCATTTACAACTACTTCTTGATGACATCATCAATGACAGTCGGTGGGACATGACTTACCTTGGTATGCAAATAATGGTTGAGGGTCTTGCTCTTGCAGCATTTGGTATGATGCACCAAGTAACTACTGAACCGCTTCTCAAAAAATTATTGAGATATGTTATGAGCGATGAAGCTAGGCACGTAGCCTTCGGTGTTCTTAGCCTCCAAGAGATTTACCAAGACATGACAGCGAAAGAAATCAGAGAGCGACAAGAGTTTGCATTTGAAGCAGGAATTAGGATGCGAGACCGACTCCTCCAACAAGAAGTATGGGACAGAATGGGATGCGACGTTAAAAAAGCCGTGAAGCATGGACTCGACATTCCTGAAGAGGATGACCTCTTTAACCAACTGCTTTTCTCAAAGATTGTCCCTAACTGCAGGAAACTTGGTCTTCTTGATGCTGGAGACGGCTGGCTTCGAAAAAAATACACAGAAATAGGAGTCATAGAACTCGAGCATCTTGAAGATACCGGAGAGGAATACTCCACTTTCTCAATTGATGACGAGCAGTTGGCTTCGAACCCAAGCTAAAAAATCAACGTCCCAAAGTCTCACACGTATCGGGGCAGTCGGATCAAATCCAATAACTATGAATTCCGACCCAAATTAGGTTTGCGGCCGTGATTAGCTTTCTTCCGACGCGCATTGGCTTTCTTCTTCTGTGTTCGCTTTGACATGATCCCTCCGAATCTCATATTACTTTATCGGGACTATCAACAACTGACGACTTGTGCGGGTAGCCTCTCACAATGGAAAAGTTTGGATTCGTTGGATTACCCAACGCTGGCAAGTCATCACTTTACAATGCATTGACAGGTGCTTCAGCTTTAGCAGCGCCCTATGCCTTTGCAACAACGGACCCAAATGTCGGTGTAGCGAAAGTTCCAGATCATAGACTTAATCAATTGGCATCAATGAGCGAATCGAAATCGGTAGTACCTGCAAGCGTTCAATTCACAGATATTGGAGGTCTCGTCGAAGGGGCAAGCAAAGGAGAAGGTTTAGGAAATCAGTTTTTAGGAAACATAAGAGAAGTAGATGCGATCGTATATGTATTACGTGCATTTGAGGACGAAGACGTGCCAGGGATCTCTGACCCTCTGGAGCAACTCCGAGTTTTAGAAATTGAGTTGACCCTTGCTGATCTAGAATCAGTCGAAAAACATGCGACGAAAAAAATCAAAGCCGCCAAGCTTGACAAATCATTAGTTGATGAAGTCAGCGCTCTCGAAGAGGCACTTGAGACTCTCGGAGAAGGAATCCCACTCTATAGAGGTAACCTTTCGCAGGAAAAGATAGACCTGCTTCATCCTTATTTTCTATTAACCACAAAACCTGTAATGGCGATTGTCAATGTCGGAGAAGATAACATAACTAACCAAGATCCTGTCAAGAAAGTAAAAACAGAACTAGGAGAAAATTCGGACGTTATCGGAGTCTGCATACAGCTAGAAGCGGAAACCAGCCAACTTCCTCAAGACGAGCGTGCCGAAATATTGGATGCACTTGGCTTAGGAGAAGGAGCGTTACCTAGATTCATTCAACGGGCATATCATATTCTTGGGTTACGAACCTTTCTCACAACCGGTGAAAAAGAAAGCAGAGCATGGACGTTCAGAAAAGGTTCAACTGCACCTGAAGCAGCCGGTCGAATACATACTGATTTCCAAAAGGGATTTATTAGAGCAGAAACCATTCAATGGGACCGCCTACTAGATGCAGGAGGATGGGCTCAAGCTAAAGAGGATGGCAACATTCGAGTAGAGGGTAAAGATTACATTGTCCAAGACGGAGATGTAATGGAATTTAGATTTAACGTATGATCAAATAAGAGTCCAAACGAACAACTCCAAATACACAAAACTGGCAGAAGCAGACGATGGAAACTCAAAATACAACAAAGGGTGCAGCATTAGTCATTGTAGGAACTCCGATTGGAAACCTTGGCGACATATCTGATAGAGCCATAAGAGAATTAAAAGAAGCTGACCTGATTTGTTGTGAAGATACGAGACGCACAGGGAAGCTCCTTAAATTATTGGACATAGTTCCGCGCCCAAACCTGAGTGTGCTAAACGAACATACAGAGAAAATAAAAAGCCGAGAAATAATACAAAAAATAAAAAGCGGGTCACGAATAGCTTTAGTCACTGACGCTGGAATGCCTGGAATAGCTGACCCAGGTGAATACCTGATCAAATATGCAATTGAGAATCAAGTAAAATTAGAAATAATTCCTGGACCCACCGCTGGAGTAGTAGCCCTAATAGCTAGCGGGTTACCGTCGTCAAGATTTGTTTTCCAGGGTTTCCTTCCACGGAAGGGGATAGAACGGCAACAACGCCTGACTGAGATAGCTTGCGAGGAAAAGACAACAATAATGTTTGAGAGCGGCAAGCGACTTGCTAGAACGCTGGAAGATCTGAAGAATACGTGTGGTGAGGCACGTGACGTTGTCATCGCACGCGAATTAACCAAACTCCATGAAGAGATCCATCGAGGTGACTTATCTTCTATGAACAAAAAAGTTCAAACAATATCCAACAAAGGTGAGTTCGTGCTGGTAATTTCAGGCTCCCAAATCAATACGGATATAGATGACGCAACATTAATAGAAGAGCTGCGCAAAGCTATTAACACAGGTAGAACAAAGCGAGACGCAGTCAAAGAACTGGCAGGCAAATATTCCATTAGCAAAAGAAGAATTTACGAGCTTTCAATCGAAATATCTGACTGATACTGATAACGCCCACAACGCAGATACGAAACGGTAGTCTATACACATGAATACACCCGTCCTCGTCGCTGTCGCGTGGCCCTACGCTTCCGGTTCCCGTCACCTTGGGCACCTAGCAGGCGCGTACCTTCCGGCTGATATCTTTGCTCGTCATCAAAGAATGATAGGAAATAACGTTCTAATGGTTAGTGGCTCAGATGTTCATGGCACCCCGATCACAGTAAGAGCTGACGCTGAAGGAGTTACTCCTCAAGATATCGTTGACAAGTATCACAATGAATTCTTATCTCAGTGGGACCAATTAGGGATTAGTTGGGATCTTTACACAACAACAGGAACAGAACACCACGCAAACGTAACTCAAGAAATGTTTCTCGCTCAATTAGCTAATGGCCATATTGATAGAAGAACATCAACTCAACTATATGATCCTCAAGCAAAGAGGTTCCTCCCAGACCGCTACGTAGAAGGAATTTGCCCTCACTGCGGCTATGAGGAGGCACGCGGTGATCAATGCGATGAATGCGGGAAAACCTATGATGCAGTTGAGTTAATATCCCCAAGGTCAAAATTCTCTAATGCAATACCAGAACCAAGAGAAACCGAACACTTTTATTTTAAATACTCAAATTTTAATAATGCCTTAAAAGAATTTCTAGAAAGAAAAACTGGTTGGCGTAATCATGTACTTAACTTTGCTAAAGGATGGGTTAATGAAGAGGGTCTTATTGATAGGGCCATCACAAGAGATTTAGATTGGGGAGTTAAGCTTCCTGTTGATGACTTGGGGGATGGGAAAAGGATTTACGTCTGGTACGACGCAGTAATCGGTTACCTTTCGGCTTCGCAGGAATGGGCAAGTACAACAGAAAACCCTGATAACTGGAAAGATTGGTGGCATAATGATTCATCACGCCACGTCTATTTTATTGGGAAAGATAATATCCCGTTCCACGCTTTATTTTGGCCAGCGCAACTAATGGGAGTTCAGGACTCAATAGGAGGTTCATCGTTACATCTACCCGATGACATTCCTGCAAATCAATATGTGACGTTCAAAGGTGGCAAAGCCTCGGCAAGCAGAGGTGTGGGCTTAACGATTACTGAAGGGTTGGAAAAATATCAGCCAGACGCTCTTCGATATGCGTTAGCAGCCAATTTCCCAGAACAAGCCGATACCGAAATTTCTAATGATGAAATCACAAGAAGGATTAATGAAGAACTTGTTGCTAATTGGGGAAACCTAGTCAACAGAGTTTTAGCAATGACCTATAAAAACGCCGAACAAGCTATTCCTTCTTCCGGAGAATTAACAGAAGACGATGACAAGCTACTGCAACTCGTAGACAGCGCATTAGAGACAGCAGCTTCACAATTCGATCAGGTTGAACTTCGTGCAGCATTGCGAACAGCGATGGAAGCGGCCAAAGAAACAAACAAGTACCTTAACGCAACTGAACCTTGGAAGGTAGTAAAAGAAGACCACCTAAGAGGACTAACGATTCTCTTTGTGGCGCTAAGCGCTATTAATGGAATAAGAGTCATGTTCGCTCCATTCCTTCCATTCTCAACTCAAGAACTTAACCTCATACTGGGAGAAACAAAAGGTTGGATTCGGCAGGACCTAAACCCCGGCACGCCTCTAGCAAAACCTAAACCCCTCTTTCGAAAAGTCGAGTAAATGAATTCTGAAAGTAACGAAAACCAATTGAAATGGGTCGATAACCATTGCCATTTCGAAGAAGCCGATGACATATCGCAAGACCTTGATGAAGCAGCAAGTCAAGGTGTCCAAAAATTTATAGTGGTAGGAACAGATCTAGAAACATCGCGAAAAGCTCAAGAGTTCGCACAAGTATTTAGCGGAAAAATATATGCTACAGCGGGGGTTCACCCTCACGAGGCAATCCATGGGGTAAGTGGCATTAAGGAATTACTAGCTGAGAGCACATTTGTCGCAGTGGGGGAATGCGGCCTTGATCATTATTACGACCACTCTCCTCCGGAAGAGCAAAAGAAGGTATTTCGTCAACAGATTACTTTTGCTCATGACTATGATCTTCCACTAGTTATCCATACTAGAGAAGCTTGGCCTGAAACTTTTAGCATCTTAGATGAGATGGGAGTTCCACCTAAAACGGTATTTCATTGTTTCACCGGAGGTCCTCAAGAAGCGGAATTGGCATTGGAGAGAGGAGCCCTACTTTCTTTCTCTGGAATAGTCACATTCAATAATGCTGATGAACTCAGACAAGCATTGAAAATAACTCCTTTAGAAAGAATAATGATCGAAACTGACTCACCATACCTGACGCCTGAACCGAATCGTGGAAAGAAAAATCGCCCTAAATATCTTCCTCACATCGGCGTAAAAATCGCCGACGAACTTGGACTCGATCTAACAACTCTCTCTGATATCACATGGTCAAACACGCACAAATTTTATAATTTGGATCTCTCAACTGATTAAAACTAACCACGGAGTAGTTGAAGGTTGCCTTTTGGGTCCACTCCGGATCATAATAAGAGCAGTCGGGCGGAGGTAGAGACCTGCAAGAAGAAGTTGTATACCGGATTCTATATTCGTTGCGCTACCCAATAGTGGCGATAGCTATAACGCTACTAGCTATTGTCTCAGTCGTGGTATCGCTTACTGGGCCTGATGACGCGAATGAACTAGTTGGCGCCTTTAGTGCAGACCTAGTAGCCGATGACATCATCACTCCTGTACCCGACGACGTGCTACCTCAGATCCAGGAGCGACCCAGACCGTTGTCAGCGGGCGCTATCGACATTGAAAAGATACAGAACGAATACAGAGAAACACTCCGACTTGAAGCAGTGACTGGAGACCTTTACACGCCAAATTTTGTTCCGAAAGGGAACCTAATCAGTTCTATAACTAGTTTCACACCCGCTAAAACAAAACCTGTAATTAGACAACCAGCAAACCCTGAAATAGAGCAACCAATTCAACCCTCCCCTGACGAAACAGTAATTCCCCCAATTACTTTCATCCCTGCAGTTGAGCAGTGGAGGAATACTGTAAGTAGTGCAATCATTAGCTACGGTGGATCTGCATCAGATACAAATAGATTCCTTCGTATAATGCAGTGTGAAAGCATGGGGCAACCAGGAGCCACGAACGCATCAAGCGGCGCAGCTGGACTCATGCAACATATGCCTCAATATTGGGATCAGAGAGCAATTTCTGCAGGCTACTCCGGATATAGCCCCTACGATGCCGTAGCAAACATAAACGTAAGCGCATGGTTGATTTATCAAGCCTCAGGAGGGGGTTGGCAACATTGGGTCTGCCAATAAGTCATGCCGAAATTAAAAATTAAATCTAATATCAGTGCTGTTAGACGGTACGAAGAAGCCAAAGAGGGTAACGATTAATGGTCTTAGGAAAAACAGAGGTGAAGAGAATCATGAAACAACATGATCTAAGTCCTTCGAGATCCTTGGGCCAGAACTTCGTTATTGACCCAAATACAATTCACCGTATTATTCGAGACGCTGATATAAAAACCAACGAACAAATCATAGAAATCGGGCCTGGACTAGGGTGTCTCACATCTGAATTGTCACTTAATGCAAAAGTATTAGCTATTGAACTTGACCGTTACCTAATCCCTGCTCTCGAGAGTGTACTAAATCAATACGGAACGAAAGAAAATGTAGAAATTATTCAACATGATGCTATGAAAATAGATTGGCAAAACTTTTTCTCATCAAGGCCTGGACAATGGAAAATGGTTGCGAATCTCCCATATAATATCGCAACTCCGCTTCTGTTAAAGATGCTTGAGAATGCACCTCAACTACAGGAAATATGTGTCATGGTTCAATGGGAAGTTGCTGAGCGATTCGCAGCCTCAACCCGAACAAAGTCATACGGAATTCCCTCCGTGAAAACACAGTACTGGGCTGATGTAAAAGTTCTTGGAAAAGTCTCTCCAAATGTATTTTTACCTGTTCCTAAAGTTGACTCTGCAATATTGAAAATTCGCCGAAAATCAATACCTCTAGCAGTTGACTATCAAAAATTCAGTCTCCTAGTCAAAACGGCTTTCCGGCACAGAAGAAAGATGCTTCGTAAATCGCTAATTCAATTCATTGAAACTAGTCATTTCTCTATGGCTGAAATAGATCCTAAAGCAAGACCTGAGGAACTTTCTGTGGATGACTGGGTAAAGCTAACCAAAACTTTAACTACTGTAGAAGGTAATGGAGGCGACTTAAATGTATGAGTTGAATGCCCCAGCTAAGCTGACTTTATCTCTAATCATAACTGGTATACAAGAATCAGGCCTGCACGAGTTAGAAGCTGAAATGGTAACAATCACTTTGGCTGACACAATCAGGCTTTCAGAGGGTAAGACACAGGTAACTTACAGAGGAGACTATCCAATCTCCCCACCACCGGAAGAGGACCTTATCGTTAGAGCTCTAAATACAGTAGGTCAATCAATGAAGGTAGATGTCAACAAGAGAATCCCTCCAGGAGGGGGACTTGGTGGAGGTTCAGCCAATGCCGCCGCAATACTACGATGGGCTAACTTCAAAGATAAAAATGGTGGAATCCTTTTAGGTTCAGACGTTCCATTTAATATCAGAGGCGGCAGAGCCAGTGTCGCTGGAGTTGGAGAGTTAATAACCCACCTACCATATGAGGACAGGGTATTTACGTTAATCCTCCCACCATTTGGTTGCTCAACAGCTGACGTTTATAGGAAATGGGATGAAATGGGCGGACCCAAATCATGTAATGGAAATGATTTAGAACCGGCAGCTCTGGAACTATACCCAGAATTAGGCAAATGGAAAATGGCTTTAGAGGACCACACTGGGAAAACAGCACGTCTCGCAGGTAGCGGATCAACATGGTTTGTTGAAGGAAACTTTCCAGCAAAAGGATTCGTAGTTGCTCAAACAACTAAAGAGAACTTTTAAACTAGAAAAACCAGATTAAATTTATTTACCGCGTTGCCTCTGCGCACGCGTCCTTTTTAACATCTTGCGATGTTTCTTCTTCCGCATCCGTTTTCTACGCTTTTTAATTAATGAACCCATAGCTCTCGCAGAATACCCGAATAATCCAACAATGGGGTGTTTTCAAGAGATTTCTATGGATTTTTCTCATTTGCTTGCCCAAAGTAACGTATAAACAAATCAAGGAAAAAATAAAAGACACAAATCAACTTCTGAGTGCATAGAAACACATCAGATGCGATATGTTCGGAATAATACAATGGCCCGTAGTTCAATTGGCGGAACGCCTGGTTTTGATCCAGGAGGTTGCAGGTTCAAGTCCTGCCGGGCCAGCAAATCCTATAGGGGGCTTTATGGAACTCATAACTAAAAAACGGTTACACCTAATATCGGGTCGTTCTAATTTGCCTCTCGCCAATGAGATAGCGGACCATTTGGGAGTTGCGCTTTCCGAACCGAATCTCGCCGAGTTTGCCAATGGTGAAATCCATTGCAGATTCTCTGAATCAGTGCGGGGCGGAGATGTGTTCATAATCCAAAGCCATTCCGCATCGGAAGGAATGACCGTCAACGATTCAATAATGGAACAACTAATAATGGTTGATGCTGCAAGAAGAGCTTCTGCTAAAAGAATTACGGTTGTGTGCCCCTTCTATGGCTACGCTAGGCAAGATCGGAAATCGGAAGGGCGCGAGCCAATAACCGCTCGGTTATTAGCAACACTGTTCATTGCCTCAGGAGTGAGCAGAATGATCTCAGTGGATCTTCATTCAGGGCAGATACAAGGTTTCTTTGAAAAACCAGTCGATCACTTAACAGCAATGCCGGTGCTAGTTGACTATATGAAATCATTGGGGGACGACCTTGTCGTTATCTCTCCCGATACTGGACGCGTAAAGGTTGCTGAACGATACGCAAGCGAGCTAGCTGCAGACTTAGCAATCGTCCATAAGCGCCGAATAAAAAACAAAAAGAATGTGGTCGAATCAAAGGACGTCATGGGTGATGTAGATGGGCGAGTCTGCGTTCTGATTGATGACATGATTGATACGGGTGGAACCATAGTCGGCGCTGCTGAGCTATTGGCAGAGAAAGGCGCAAAAGAAGTATATGCATGCACAACACATGGCGTTTTCTCAGACCCCGCAATTGAGAGAATAGAAAATTCTGTGATAAAAGAAATTGCTATGACGAACACACTTCCGCTTCAACAGGACAAACAGATTTCCAAAATAAAAGTACTCTCAGTGGCTCCAATAATTGCATCAGCTTTAGATGCAGTCTTTGAAGATACTAGCGTCAGCGAAATTTTTGGCGGAAAGCATCTTAGCTAAGGCAAATAGGTGGTTCACGACTCACTCACCTGTACACTTCTGAACTGACGTAATTTCAACAGATCTAGCATCTGGAAGATCATATTTGGGTAACAAAATGGCAGATTTAGTATTAAACACTGAAAAAAAATTAACAACCGGAAGTCGATCATCACGGCGATTGCGCAAAGCTGGAAAGGTTCCTGGTGTCCTATATGGTTTGGGGCAAGATCCTGAGATATTCAGTGTTGAATATGGTGAACTTAGAGAAGCTCTAACAACCGAAGCTGGATTAAATGCCTTGGTCCAGCTAAACATTAATGGGTCAAACCAACTCACAATTCTGAAAACACTGCAAAGACATCCAGTTAAAGATGAAGTAACCCACGTTGATTTTGTCCGCGTAGATCCCAAACAAGAACTAGAAGTTGAAGTTCCAATTATTCTTGAAGGAATCGCAAAGAACGTAACTGACCAGAATGGGATGGTTGACCAAACTATGTTCTCCCTAACGGTTCTCTCTCTGCCAGAATCAATTCCGAACGAATTAACTGCAGATATTAGCGAACTTGAAATTAATGACGCCATCAGGGTAAGTGATATTGCGCTCCCTCAAGGAGTTAGAACTGAAGTGGAACCTGAAGAAGCAATAGCAGTCGGAACCGTCACTAGGTCGACAATGGAATCAATGGCTGCTGAAGAGGCTTCTGAAGCTGATGCCGATGGAGAACTAGAAGGCGAAACCTCTGAAGATACTGAAGAAGCTTCGTCCGAGGACAGCGAATAAACTCCGTGCTGCGACGACAGCGCAAACACTCGACGACACATATTCATCTTCTCATCGTCGGGCTTGGAAACCCTGGCAAGAAATATGAGAACACCAGACATAACGTCGGCTTTGAAGCTTTAGATCATTTCGCTCTCAAGCACGAAGGACGGTTCAAGCGCACAAAGGAACTCTCATTTTGCAGTGAAATACGTATCAACAATGAGAAAATCATTCTCGCAAAGCCAACAACATTTATGAATGAGTCAGGTCTTGCAGTTCAAAAACTAGTGCGAAAGTATGGGATAGAGAACCTAGATAAACTGTTAATTATCCATGATGAACTAGACCTTAAACCTGGCGTCTTAAAGCTGAAATTATATGGCGGATTGGCAGGTCATAATGGTTTGAAGTCCATATCGAAACATTTAAAATCAAATGATTTCGCCCGATTGAGAATAGGTGTTGGAAAACCTTCTCAAGGGCAACTTGGGAAAAACTATGTTCTTAAACCTCCTAGTAGAACAGACAAGATAAAAATAGATGATTGCATCAAGAGAACGACTGACGTCATTGAAGCAATCCTTGTTAACGGCTACGAGACGACAATGAACGAATTCAATCGTGAAATTCAATAATTACATAAACCAATTAAGCCAGCATCAAATAATAGCGAAAATGATGCTTCCTACAACAACTCAATTAGTCATCCCCCAAACTGCCCAAAGTTGGATCTTGAACGCATACATCAAGAATCTAGGGAAAGGGCCTGTGGTTGCAGTCACCCGAAGCTTGGAACAAGCTCAGCAACTAGCGGGGGACCTAGTTCAAACCGATAATGATATTGATGTGGAGGTCTTACTGCCATGGGAATCATTCCCTTTAGAAAAGATAAGCCCACAAATCCAAGTTATGGGACAGAGAAATAGACTTATATGGCGATTAGAGACAAGAGACTATCCCGACGTTATAGTCGCCACTGCGCGATCAATATCACAAATCGTTGCGAGGCAAAATTTTCAAGATCCAATCAAAATACAACACGGCCATGAGACAAGTTACGAAAAATTGTTAGAGAAACTAGCAGTTTTCGGATACAAACGAACTTCACAGGTTGAGCGATGTGGAGAATATTCTATTCGAGGTTCTATTGTTGACGTTTACCCATCAACACTAGAAGAGCCAATCCGTATGGAGCTATGGGGTGATGAAGTTGAACGATTGTCAACCTTTTCAGCCAGAGATCAACTCTCAAAGAAGCAACTAAAAACTATCTCGATTTTCCCCGCCACCGAACTCTGCATCACGGAAGATGTTAAATCAAGAGCGAATAATCTAATGGATGATATGCCCTGGGGCACGAAATATTGGGAATTGATTTCAGAGGGAGGGTCATTTGATGGCCTCGAGAATCTTCTGCCTTGGTTAGCCTCAAAACGTGAAACGATATTGAACCTCCTTCCTTCCACCACACCGGCTTTCCTATTCAACTCAAATGAAATAGAACAGAGAATAACTAATTTGCTTTCTGAGGAGCAGAACATCAGCTCCATGCTCTCTGACACACAAGGCTTCAATCTGGATGGGAACTTACAGACTCTACATCTCGAATTCAATGCAATCTTTAAAAGTGGCAAATGCAGAACGGTAAAGATTGACCCCTCTGTTGCTGAGCTAAAGGAGCCAGATATATCTACTGTCTCTCTTCCAGAACTCAATAGAGACCCAATCGATACTCTCAAAAAACTTATTTCAGAGAATTATGAAGTAGTTATACTTTCAGAAAATGAGAAAGCAGTAGAAACACTATTCAACAAGCTATCTCAGCATAATTTAAACTCGTCGATTCATAAAAGTGATTCTCCGATCATAAGGACTTCCGGAATAGCAATAACTACTGGAGGTAACATTTCTAGTGTTGTTTTCCCAGAATATAAATTCGCAATCGTTAATGAGCGAGAATTATCAAGAAAGCGTCAAAGCTCAAATAAAATAAAACGAAAAACTCAACCTGGCAATGGCGCCTTCATGGACTTAAAAGCAGGAACTTTTGTGGTGCACGAACACCATGGGATTGCTGTTTTCCGCGGCATCGTCAAAAGATCTCTTGGTCACGTTGAAAGAGACTATTTACTTCTTGAATATCGGAAAGGAGACAAACTCTACGTTCCGACTGATCAAGTGCATCAGATAAGTCAATATAATAGCGGAGGCGCACCATCGCTAAGTCGAATGGGGGGCTCTGACTGGGCTAGGACACGAACCGCTGTTCGATATGAAATAGAAAAAATTGCCGAAGAATTAGTAGCACTTTATCAACAAAGGGAATCAAAAGAAGGCTACAGATTCTCACCCGATACACCTTGGCAAACAGAACTTGAAGAATCATTCGCATTTATTGAAACGACTGATCAAATCACGGCAATGAACGATGTAAAGAATGATATGGAACAAAAAATGCCAATGGACCGCCTAGTGTGCGGTGACGTTGGATTTGGGAAAACAGAAATAGCTTTAAGGGCAGCATTTAAAGCGGTGCAGGATAGTAAGCAGGTTGCCTTACTTGTACCTACAACCTTACTTGCGCAACAACACTATCAAACCTTTACAGAAAGGTTAGACCCTTTTCCAATCGAAGTAGCAACGCTCAGTAGGTTCCTCTCAGATAAAGAAGCAAAACAGGTCATCGCTAAATTACGTAATGGAAAAGTTGACCTTGTCATAGGCACTCACCGGTTACTTTCAGAAGATATTGAGTTTAAGGACTTAGGGTTGTTAATCATTGATGAAGAACAAAGATTTGGGGTTTCGCACAAAGAAAAGATTAAATCTTTAAAGAGCAATGTTGATGTTTTGACACTCACAGCTACTCCTATACCTAGAACGCTAGAGATGAGCCTGACAGGGATAAGGGACTTAACGCTTCTCAACACACCCCCAACAGATAGAAAACCCATAATGACATACGTTGGAGAGTACGAGAATTCTATTATCTCAGCAGCTATCAGGCGAGAAATACTTAGAGATGGCCAAGTATTCTTCGTTCATAATAAAATATCAGATATCGAAATAGTTGCCGAAAAAATACGTGAGCAGGTTCCTTCCGCAAGAATAGCTACAGCGCATGGTCAAATGGACGAAGGAACCTTAGAGCGAACAGTCATCAATTTCTGGGAGAAAAAATATGACGTTTTAGTCTGCACAACAATTATCGAATCGGGGATTGATATGCCTTCTGTCAACACTCTAATCGTTGATAATGCAGACCGAATGGGGCTAGGCCAACTTCATCAACTTCGAGGACGCGTAGGGCGTTCAGGGACAAAAGCGTACGCATATCTCCTTACGCCGAAAGGCAAAAAAATAAGTGAAGATGCAACGGAGAGATTGAAAACTGTAGGCGAAACATCTGAATTGGGTTCTGGTTTTAAGATTGCAATGAGAGATCTAGAAATTCGTGGTGCTGGTAATCTGCTAGGTACAGGGCAGTCAGGGCACATAGCAGCTGTTGGATATGACCTTTACTGCAAACTAGTAAAGGAAGCAGTTGAAGAATTAAAAGAGATTCCCGAAGCGGACTTAGAGGATGTAGAGATCGACATTCCCATGACAGCATTTATACCCAAGGATTACATTACGAGAGATGATGCCAAATTAGAGGCATACCGAGCTATTGCTGATGCCAAGCTAAATAAAGATCTAGAAAATATTCAGCGTATTTGGCTGGACCGCTATGGCCCTATACCTGATGAGGCAATTAATTTATTTAAAATTGCGTACCTAAGGGTCACTGCCCGCACTCTGGGAATCAAAAAGATTATTGCGAAAAAAATCCCAGGATTTGGAAAAGCTGAATGGAACATCCATCTATCACCTCTATCCCTAAGACCATCACAACGAGTTAGAACATTGAGGTTATACGAAGGGTCTCTCTATAAAGAAGGTAATGAGGAATTGATTCTAAAAATTCCAGAAATTAACCAAGCGTCGCAAGAAATCACGGACTACCTAACTGGCCTAAAACCAAATCTGAAATAGTCTCAAACCTGTTAAACAAGATTACATCATGCCCACATCAACAACATTTCCTTTGAATACGGGTATTTTGTATAAAACCCCTTTAAAAGAAATGTAACTGCAGAGGAACTACCATGGCCGGGCACAGAATCAGAGATATCGTTGGAAGGCAAATTCTTGACTCTCGCGGTAACCCCACCGTTGAAGTGGATGTTGAATTAGATGATGGTTCTACAGGGCGGGCTGCTGTACCTTCTGGAGCATCAACAGGAAAATATGAAGCAGTTGAATTACGAGATGAAGGCAAATATTACCTAGGTAGAAGCGTCAATCTCGCAATAGAAAATGTCAACACAACGATAAAATCAGAAATAATTGGTATGGAAGCAACAGATCAACGAGCGATTGACAGAGCGATGCTGCTTCTTGATGGAACAGAAAACAAGGCAAACTTGGGGGCTAACTCGATGTTGGGTGTTTCTTTAGCGGTTGCAAAAGCAGCAGCTTCATCACTCAAACAACCTTTGTATCGTTACCTAGGCGGTGCATCAGCACACGTTCTCCCAGTCCCTATGATGAATGTCCTCAATGGAGGGGAACACGCTACTAACAATATTGATTTGCAAGAATTCATGATCATGCCCACAGGTGCTGTTTCATTTTCGGAAGCCCTTAGATGGGGTGCAGAATGTTACCAAACACTCAAGTTTGTGCTTGAGAAAAAGAACCTATCAACAGCAGTTGGAGATGAGGGAGGGTTCGCCCCCGACTTAGATTCAAATGAAGCAGCTATTCAGCTACTAGTTGAGGCGATTGAACGAACTGGATTTACGCCTGGGGAAGACATCACAATAGCTCTTGACCCTGCAAGTTCTGAGTTCTATGAAGATGGTAATTACCACCTTAAAGGTGAAAAGAGAATACTAAACCAAATAGAAATGGCTGAGTACTATTCTGACTTATCAAAAAAGTACCCAATTGTCTCAATTGAAGATGGGATGGCTGAAGAAGACTGGGACGGATGGTTAGAAATAACAAACCGAATAGGAAACAATGTGCAACTCGTCGGCGATGACCTTTTCGTCACGAATACACAACGACTTCAACTTGGAATTGAAAAGAACATTGCGAACTCAATACTTATTAAAGTAAACCAGATAGGAACATTGACAGAGACGCTTGAAACTGTCGATCTCGCCACGCAAAACGGTTACACATCTGTGATGTCTCACCGATCTGGAGACACTGAAGACACAACAATAGCTGACTTAGCAGTAGCAACGAATTGCGGCCAAATTAAAACTGGAGCTCCAGCGCGGAGTGAGCGAGTCGCAAAATATAACCAACTATTACGAATTGAATCAGAACTCGGAGATGCAGCGGCATTCCGAGGAGTTAATGCTTTAAAGGTTCGTTGATATGGCAATTCTGACCGAAGTACCTGATAACGAAATGAAGGCTACAGAACGAACACGAAAAATAGCATTTGGGATAGTTTGCACAATTGTTGCCCTTCTAGTTCTTTGGTGGAGTTTCGATCTCTTCCAACTTTGGTTGAAGCAAGGAGAAGAACTAACAACGAAACAACAAGAGTTATTAGGGGTAACAGTTGAGAATGCAGAACTTGAGCAGAAGAGAGACGCTTTGTATTCCCCAGAAAAAATTGAGCAACTAGCACGCCAGAATTATGGATTTGTCAGACCAGGTGAAGAGGCGTTCGCAGTCCCACCACCAGCTCCTGAACCAGTAAAACTTCCTTCAAATTGGCCGTTCACCTACCTTGCCCAAACTCTTGGAGGTTAGGTGGATAATCCAATAGAGGCAAAAGGCCTAACCCGCGTGTTCGGTGATTTAGTCGCTGTAAACAGCATTAATTTATCTATCAATGAAGGTGAAGTTTTTGGGTTTTTAGGTCCCAATGGTGCAGGAAAATCTACAGCAGTTCGTATGCTGACCACGTTATTGAAGCCCTCAGGTGGTTCAGCCAAGGTTGCAGGTTACGACGTTGCGTCGGAAGCGAGTATGGTAAGAAAAAAAATCGGAGTTGCACTTCAAGACGCAGCGATTGACCCTCTGATGACAGGTAACGAATTGCTGAAATTGCAAGCAGTGCTTCACGGGATAACGAGACAGGACGCAAAGATAAGATGTCCAGAACTGCTTGAGCGAGTAGGTCTCACAGCAGCCGGAGATAAGCGAGTTGGGACTTACTCAGGCGGTATGCGACGACGGCTTGATCTTGCCCTATCTTTGGTACATCGACCTAAAGTACTATTTCTGGATGAACCAACAACTGGGCTAGATCCTACTAGCAGAGTTGCACTGTGGGAAGAGGTACGGACACTAAACAAAGAAATAGGGACGACAGTATTTCTTACGACCCAATACTTAGAAGAAGCAGATCAATTAGCTCAACGTATAGCCATAATTGACAATGGTCAGATAGTTCGAGAGGGGAGTCCAGCAGCGTTAAAATCAGATGTTGGAGCTCCGACTCTCAGAGTTGATGTAGTTGACAGTGACTTTGAGATAGCCAAGCAAGTCATGACGGAATTAGGTGAAGAGCGACCCGCAAGAAAAGGAAGAATCGCTATTGGTCTTACAGGAGGGACAAGAGCGATCACGGTTGTTTTGAAAGCTCTAGAAGATCAAAATATTGAAGTACAACACGTGGAACTTGATGAGCCAAGTTTAGATGACGTCTTTGCTGATGCAACAGGTAGGCGACTTGAGGGCGGTGGGGATACGTGATGGCTAATCATGAGTGTTAAATACTCAATACCCCAGGTAATGCAACTCTCTCATAGGAGTATTCTAGGTATGATTCGTCAGCCTCAGGCTTGGGCTCCAACCCTCTTTTTCCCTCTTCTCCTAGCAGCCGTTTACTCATCGCAATTCAGCAAAGCAGTCAGCCTTCCTGAATTTCCTTACCCCGACGTGACATTCCTGGATTTCATCCTTCCAGCTTGCGTCATACAAGGTGTCCTATTCGGATCAACAAACAGTGCGACTGATTTAGCTGGTGACATTGAAAACGCTTTTATGGATAGGCTACTTTCCTCTCCAGTATCGCGATCGTCTATCCTAATTGCCCGCTTAACAAGTGCATTTAGCTATGGGTTAGTTCAGGCAACAATCCTTATTTTAGTTTTTTTTGCTTTTGGAGCTGAGCTTTCCGGAGGTATAAGAAGCGCTTTAGCACTTATTCTTATAACTTCCTTCCTTTCAATGGGAGTCGGTAGTTTCTTGATAGCGATAGCTCTCAAAACAGGTTCGCAAGAAGTCGTAAACTCCCTTTTCCCTGTAATTTTTGTATTCATATTTATAAGTTCAGCTTTTTTTCCAGTTGAGTTAATGGATGGATGGTATGGGCAGATCGCAGAGTGGAATCCTTTGACATGGATTATTGATTGGACTCGCGTCATCACAATTGAGGGATTCTCGTGGAAAGTACTTTTGCAAGCATTTAGTGTGATTGCACTGATATCTTTAGCAGGTATCGCAACCTCAATTCGGCAACTAAAAAGACGATTGGCGATGGCATCATGACTTCATTGTCGTCATACTGGTCTAATCAGTGGTTGATAACAGCAGCTATCACTAAACGAGGCTTATTACGAATGCGAAGGCTTCCATCACTTTTGATCCCTTCGATAATCATGCCAATATTTTTCGTAATTGCCTTTAGCGGGTCGTTTTCATCGGTAGTACAACTTGATGGTTACGATACTAACAAGGCAGTAAATTGGATGGCGGCTTGGGCAATCCTTCAAGGATCAGCATTTTCTGGTCTTGGGGGAGGTGGATTAACGGCTACGGATCTGGAAAATGGTTTTTTTGACCGGTTGCGTGCTGCGCCCATAACTCCAGCATCACTTATTGCTGGACTTGTGGGTTATTCCATAACTAGAGCGACACTCCCAACTACTGCAGTATTGATAGTTTCATTCGGAGTCTTAGATGCAGACATGCCTGGCGGTATCTTGGGTTTCGTCATTGCGTACTTTACAGCCATAGCAATAGCAGCCGTTATGTCACTATTTGTCCTAGGGATCGTATTCAAGATGAAAACTCTTAAATCCCTTGCTGTTGCCCAAGTTGTAATGTTTAGCATGATGTTTTTGTCAGTAGGGCAGGCACCGCTTGAAGCCATTGAAGGTTGGCTCTACCATGTTGCAAAATACAACCCTATAACACATGTGATACGAATGGGTCGTCAAGGTTTCCTTGGAGATGTGACATGGGCAGGGACACAACCAGGGCTGATATCTATAGCTTTGTTGATGGCTGGCGCTGGTATTTGGGCTAGGGGTTGTTACCGTAAAGTTGATATCTAAATTGATTTAGTGTTCCCCCTAACAGTTGTACTAGGTTCTTATTAGAGCAAAGGGGAAGTTTGTGGAAATAACTCTAAACATTAATGGCGTCGAGCAGTCACACGATGTGGAACCTCGAACACTTCTGGTTCAGTTCATCCGAGAAGATGCTGGCCTGACCGGAACTAACATAGGGTGTGATACTTCATCATGTGGAGCATGCACAGTCCATCTCAACGGTGAGTCAATTAAATCTTGCACGGTTCTAGCTGCTCAAGTCGATGGGATGCAAGTAACCACTATTGAAGGCCTTGCGCAAACTGATGGAACGCTTCATCCTATGCAGCAAGCATTCCACGAATGTCACGCTTTGCAATGCGGTTATTGTACCCCCGGTATGGTCATGGCCTGTGTTTCGCTTGTTGAGGAAAATCAAAACCTTACCGAAAGTGAAGTCCGAGAAGGCCTAGAGGGTAATCTATGCAGATGCACCGGTTATCACAATATTGTTAAGGCAGTTCTAGAAGTAAGCGAGGCGTAGATGATTCCCGCAAACTTTGATTACCTACGTGTTGATTCTGTAGAGGGGGCATTAAACGCACTCCAAGAACATGGAGATGAGGCAAAACTAATTGCTGGTGGGCATTCACTGCTTCCCCTAATGAAATTTCGCCTTTCCGCACCCGCATATCTTGTTGACATAAATCGATTAGATGAACTTAAATATGTGAAGGATGAAGATGGACAACTTATCATCGGTGCGTTAACCCGTCATTGTGATATTGAAAGCAACTCATTAATAAAGGAGAATGCTGGCCTCCTAGCTTCAGCAACTCATCATGTCGGAGACCCGCAAGTTAGGCACAGGGGAACAATCGGCGGAGCGATTGCTCATGGAGATCCAGCTTCTGATATTCCTTCAGCTTTACTCGCTCTTAACGCAACAGTAGTTGTAATGGGTCCAAACGGAACCAGAGAAATTTCAATTGATGATTTCTTTGTCGGTTTCTTAGAAACCGACTTAAAAGAAGATGAAATGCTAACGCAAATAAAGGTTCCTAGTGTTCCTGACGCGAAATGGTCATTCCAAAAATTTAACAGAAGAGCTCAAGATTGGGCGATCGTTGGAGCTTCTGTCCTAGTTAATAATGGACAAAGTGGCGTGTCACTAGTGAATATGCATTCAACACCCTTTAGAGCGACCGCCGTGGAAGATGCAATTGCAGGAGGAGCAGATGCTCAAGAAGCAAGTGAGCAGGCAGCGATTGGGACAGAGCCAACGTCAGACATTAATGCTTCCGTCGAGTACAGAAAACATTTAGCAAGAGTACTAATTAAGCGAGGACTCAAAGAAGCTGGGCTCTAAGACACGAACCAAAACGTTTCATGTGCCACCCTCAACCGCACCCTGTAGATTATAGATGTGGGATATAAGCATCCAGAAAGCATAAAAGACGTTCAAAGTGCTCTAGAAGGGCAAGGATACTTTCCTTCAGAGGGGCTAGCGTCCGCAGTTTTTCTAGCAATTAGCCTTCAGCGACCAATTTTTCTGGAAGGAGCTCCAGGCGTAGGTAAGACCGAGGTTGCGAAAGTTATATCCAGTTGGCTCCAGTCAGAACTAATCCGACTCCAATGCTATGAGGGCTTAGACGCATCTCACGCCATTTATGAATGGAATTACTCCAAGCAACTCCTGCACTTAAGAACTAGCGAAGCGTCCGGAAGAGCCAAAGGGATTGATGAGAAAGATCTTGAAGACGAACTTTATAATGAGCGGTTTCTTGTTCGGCGACCTCTTTTGAAAGCTATAGATTACGTTGGGGAAATTCCTCCTGTGCTTCTAATTGATGAGTTAGATAGAGCTGACGATGAATTTGAAGCTTTTCTTCTTGAGTTGTTATCTGACTATTCTGTGACGATTCCAGAATTAGGTGAGTTCTCTTCATCTGTTCCACCAATCGTCGTAATCACATCAAATCGCACAAGGGATGTCCATGATGCTCTAAAGCGAAGGTGCCTCTATCACTGGGTCGATCACCCTGGCTATGAAAGGGAGATTCAGATACTCAAAGCAAAAGCGCCGGACGTCTCTGAGAAGTTAATTAGAAGAATCGCTGCCGCAGTTGAGCAGATACGAGAAATGAATTTATACAAGCCACCGGGAATCTCTGAGAGTATTGATTGGGCTATGGCACTTGAGCGTATAGGAAATAGTGATCTAACAGAAGATGGTGTCAAAGCAACGATTGGGGCTCTGCTCAAGTACCGAGAAGATCAACAAAAAGTGACGGAACACGGCGTTGGAAGAATTGTAAAAGATGCGTATGCTCGCGCAGTCTGATACTGACCCGGGAATTGCCAAGCCTGAATACGTGGCACAAAGCTTTATCACTTTTCTCAGGAGAATGGGAGTTAGTGTCCCGATTTCATCAACTATTATCTTTTTCCAGGCACTTGCTCGCGTTAAGATTTCAAACCGTACGGATGTTTATTGGGCTGGGCGATCGACACTACTCACTTGTCCTGAGGACATTCCGGTCTATGACGAAGCTTTCCATGCATTCTGGGAAAATTTTCTCGTTCTTGACACTGTCAATCTTAAAGATGAGAAAGAGATTAATCTGGGAACGGATACACAGGACACTGACGGAGGTGAGGAACTAGAGAAAAACAGGGAAAATAATATCGTTACCCTTAAATACTCTCGTTCTGAAATTCTCCGAAAAAAAGATTTTGCTGATTATACCGAAGATGAACTAGCAGAATCATATGAGTTAATGAAACTAGTGCAATTAATTGGGGCTACTCAGAAAAGCCGCAGATCAGATGCTTCAACAAGGAAGAATAGGGCGCCTGACCTTAAAAGAATCATCAGAGCATCATTCAAAACTGGTGGGGAACCTATAGAAAGATACTTCAAGCAAAAAAAATGCAAGATCAGAAAAATAGTTTTCCTTTTAGATGTGTCGGGATCAATGGAGATATATTCGAGAGCTCTCCTTCGTTTTATTCAAGCTTCTGTCATCAGCAGAAGGAGAGTAGAAGCCTTCACAATAGGAACGCGCTTAACTCGAGTAACTCACGAATTATCAAACAAGGACCTTGATAAGGCACTTAATCTTACTTCTCAATCAATAACCGATTGGTCAGGAGGTACTCGTTTAGGAGAAACTATCGGAGAATTTCTTAACCAATGGGGGCAACGTGGAATGGCACGAGGGGCAACGATGGTCATCCTCTCCGACGGTTGGGATAGGGGCGAAAGTCACATTATGACGGAACAAATGGCTCGACTCAAAAGAATTACACACAATATAATCTGGATAAATCCTCTAAAAGTCTCACCCGGCTATGAACCGCTTGCACAAGGAATGGCGGCTGCTCTTCCCTATATTGATGAATTTATTGAGGGTCATAGTCTAGAATCTTTAACTGAGTTAGCTGAACTATTATCAGAGTGAGAAATAATGCGAGAAATTATAAAAGATATAGAGAAATGGGCAGCACAAGGGAAACGAGTTGCAATAGCTCGAGTCATTTCCCTTGAAGGATCCGGTCCGCGCGACGCAGGAGCCGCAATGGCTGTAAATGAAGACGGTGCAGTTTCAGGGTCAGTATCAGGCGGCTGTGTTGAAGGAGCAGTTGTCACTGAAGCCTTGCAAATAATTGAGTCTGGCGATAGAAAAACCGTCTCGTTTGGTTATAGCGATGATGAAGCATTCGCAGTAGGGCTTACATGTGGAGGAACAATAAATCTTTATTTAGAGCCATTTGATTGGTAAACATGGCGACAAATTTATTTGATGAATTCAAAAAAAACCTTAACAAGGGACTACCTATGGCTCTAGCAACTATTATCAAAGGGCCAGGGCAAGGGGCTAAACTTCTCCTGCTTCCAGATAGTTCTCACATCGGGTCATTAGGAAATAAAAAGATAGACCGAGTACTGTCACGAGATATGGCAGGGGAGCTAGCGGCTGGACGAACGAGTATCCGGCATTACGGTATTGAAGGGGAAGCAAGAGAAGAAACGCTATCAATCTTCATTGAGAGTTTCGCCTCGCCACCCAAAATGATTATTTTCGGTGCTGTTGACTTCACAGCGGCCTTGGTGCGAATCGCCAAAGTCCTCGGGTATAACGTTATAGTTTGCGACGCTCGTCCAGTGTTCGCTACTAAAGCAAGGTTTCCGCAAGCCGATTCCGTGGAAAATGAATGGCCCAACGAATTAATGAAGAAGCTTGGTGAGAGTCTCGGTCCTCGTGATGCTGTCTGTGTACTAACTCACGATAACAAATTTGACGTTCCTGCTATTACCTCAGCTCTACAGACAAAAGTTGGCTATATCGGAGTGATGGGTAGTAGAAAAACTCACGAAAACCGAACCGAAAGGCTCATCGAAGCTGGCGTAACAAGTGAAGAATTCAAACGGATCATGTCACCAATTGGTTTAGACCTTGGTGCAAGAACTCCCGAGGAGACAGCTATTTCTATATGTGCTGAGATTATTTCAATGCGTACTGGTCGGACAGCACCACACCTCAAGATAGGAGAGGGTCCAATACATGCAGACAGATGAAATATTTGCCATAACCCCTTAATGGGAAAGCTCATCCCTAGAATAAACAAGTGCTCATAAATGAAAATGAAAATTCTCCCGAAGAAGACCGGACCGCTGCGATTATCTTAGCTGCTGGGAAAGGGGAGCGGTTTGAAGGAAGCACCCATAAACTTTTGGCAGATTTCAAAGGGAAGCCTGTTCTGCAATGGACAATCGATAATGTCGTAGCAGCAGAATTTGACGATATCTACCTTATTTCTGGGGCAATAAATTTTGAAGAGCATAAGAGTCTGAACCTTAAATCAGAAGCAATTACAATCGTTCAGAACCATAATTATGCTGAAGGGCAGGTCTCATCACTTAGAAGTGGGTTAGAAATTGCAGCGTATGACGGGCATTCTGTAGTTACAGTCGGACTTGGAGACATGCCCCTTGTCCCAACAGAAGCCTGGAAATCTGTTTCTGAAGCTGAAGGGAAACTAGTGACAGCCTCATTCGCAGGGAACCATCGACCACCAGTTAAAATAGATCAAGAATTATGGTCGCTCATACCCATCTCAGGTGATGAAGGGGCGCGTTCCCTTCTACGGCTTAGGCCAGACTTGCTGAATGAGATACCATGCGAAGGAAGCCCTATAGATATTGACACAAGGAGAGATTTGGAACGATGGAGTTAAATAATGAAATTGATGTGAATGCACCGATTCAAGAGGTGTGGGATGCTTTCAACACTCCTGAAAGAATAGCGCCATGCTTACCTGGGGCCGAACTAGAAGAAGTTGATGGTAATAACTTTAATGGCTTAGTAAAGATCAAGGTAGGTCCCATAACCGCACAGTATAAAGGAACTGCTTCATATCTTGAAAAAGATGAAGAAGGGCAAAAAGTCGTTATAAAAGGCGACGGGCGAGACACACGTGGAGCGGGTAATGCAAGTGCAACTATTACTGCTCAACTTTCCGAAGTCTCAGCTGGTATTACTAACGTAAATGTTCGCACGGAATTAACCATTACAGGAAAGGTCGCTCAATTTGGCAGAGGAGCAATAAGTGACGTCAGTGGAAAGCTCATGACACAATTTGCACAAAACCTTGAAAAGCTCCTTGAGTCAACAGAAGAAATAGAATCAACAGAAACCGATGGAGAAAGCATTGATTCACAAACCACTGATAGCGAGCTAAATCTTCTATCAGTAGTTGCTATCCCGATTCTTAAGCGGTTTGGAATTCCTATTGCGGCTCTTGCTGTTGCTGTATTTATGGTGATTAGATACGCCATTTTGTAAGATGACAGCCAAATGCCATTAGATAGCTCGCAAGATGACTGCATAGTTGAAAGCCTTTTAGGGCGAAAACCTCAAGGTGACTACGAGATAGCAGTAAGAAGGCTAGATGGCACACCAAGAGTAATAAAAAATGCACCCTTCCTCAATGACGGAACTCCTATGCCGACCACATATTGGCTAATAGACCCAGTTGATAAATTGCTCATAAGTAGACTTGAGTCAACAGGGGCTATCGATGAAGCTGAAAGAGAAATCGGCCTAGAAAAATTAAAAGAAATTCATCTTACCTACGAACAGCAACGCGATAAGTCGATAGACAGAGACTATGAAGGCCCTAGACCGTCAGGAGGAGTCGGGGGAACTAGAAAAGGAATCAAATGCCTGCATGCCCATTACGCTTGGTTTCTAGCTGGGGGCAATGACCCAGTTGGGTTATGGATTGAAAATCAACTATCCGAAGAAAACTGCAACAAGACACAGAATTAAATGAACAAAACATTAGCCGCAATTGATTGCGGAACGAACAGCACAAGACTACTTATTGTGGAACAAAAAGGTCCTTCGGAGTATGAAACTCTCCTAAGGGAAACGCAGATTACACGATTGGGTGAAGGAATTGACTTATCCAAAGAACTTAGAAAAGGTGCTATTGATCGAGTTCTCGTAACGCTTATCGACTATGCCGAGAAGATTTCTAAATATGGAACTTCCAAGGTCAAGTTTGTAGCTACATCAGCAGTTCGTGACGCTAACAACAAAGATATATTTTTACAGGCTGCAGAAGAAATTACCGGAATAAAACCTGAAATTCTAGATGGAAACGATGAAGCACGATTCTCTTTCGTCGGAGCAACCAAAAGTATCCCTGATATTGAAGGGCCTAGTCTAGTAATTGATATTGGCGGAGGGTCTACCGAATTCGCTTTTGGAAATGAAAAGCTTGAACTGTCACATTCGGCAGATATCGGGTGCGTCAGAATTTCAGAACGCTTTATTGAGAACGATCCTGCATTACCGGAGGAACTCTCAGCGGCGCAATCACTTATTGATCTTCACCTAGATGATGTCTTAATGGAAATACCAGCGATTCACTCAGCGAAAAACATAATAGGTGTTGCAGGAACTATAAGTGCTACTTCTATGATTGAACAAGGACTTCATGATTACAGCTTTGAATTAGTTCACAATCACGTGATGTCAAAGCAATCCATAGAAGAAGTCTTTCGACTCCTCGCTACGGATAGTCGTGAAGGAAGATTATCAAACCCTGGCATGGAACAGGGTCGCGTGGACGTGATCGTAGGTGGCCTGTGCATCTTGGTTCAAATTATGAGAAAGCTCGATTTTGAGGAACTGCAAGTTTCGGAAAAAGACATTCTTGACGGTTTGGTACTAAGTCTTTTGTAATAAACATTAAAACCGAGTCGTCTATCAGGCTTATTGCCGACTATGGTTTCAAATACTTCATTAAAAGATTGAAAAAACTATGAAAGTAACTCGTTTCCGCCCACCAACAATATCAAAAAGTGAACTGTTGGAGGGTCGCCGTATCACTCTAAGACCGTTAGTCGCTGAAGATTTCGCCGAATGGGCGGAAGTAAGGAACGCAAATCAAGAATGGTTAACGAAATGGGAACCTAGTAAACCCCGTGGCGCACCGGATGTGTTATCTGATAAAGTTGCTTTCTCCTCTCGATGCAACGCACGCAACAGGGAAAGGCATCTAGGCTCTGGATACGGGTTTGGAATTTTTGTGAATGAACAATTCAGCGGCGAAATCAATATCTCGTCAATTCAACGTGGACCTTTTCAAAACTGCTATGTCGGATACTGGATTGACCATAGGAAAGCAGGACAAGGCTACACCCCAGAAGCCCTTGTAGTTTTGCTACAATTTGCCTTTGAAACACTCAAACTTCACAGGGTTCAAGTAGCGATAATCCCTCGAAATCATTCGAGTCGTCGAGTAGCCGAAAAGCTAGAGCTTCGTAACGAAGGCGTTGCAGAGAAGTATCTTGAGATAAACGGTGAGTGGGAAGACCATATTCGGTTTGCAATTACATCTGAGGAATGGAAAGAACGTGGCGATCCTCTCTTAAGTAAATTTGTTTCTAGTTCCCAGAGCTAATTTTTTTCTGCAATTTAGTAACTAAATTGCGAAAGGCATCAGATTCCATTGACTTGACTTGAGGGACGACTTCATGTTGAACAGCATTTGTTGAATTATCAATTGTTGGTAATTCTTTAAATGCTTCTTTAGTAGACCTTGTTAGTTCTTTTGAATATGACGCAGCTTTTTTCCCAATAATTTTCGCTTCTTTCATTAGGTCTTGATCTGGAAAGACCTCCCAAGCAAGACCGCGCTGGAAAGCCTGTTGGCTAGATAAAACTTGACCGAATAATACCATTGAACGCATGGTCTGTTCATTCGTTCTCGATAGCAATCTCCATGTGTGACCTCCACCCGGGTGGATGCCGATCTCCAAGAATCTGCTATCAAATCTTGCGGAATCACCAGCCAGTATCATGTCGCAAGCTAGAGCCATATTCATTCCGGCACCAACAGCTGCACCATTGACAGCTGCAATCGTTGGAAGAGTAGAGTCAGCAATACGGAGAAAGCCTCTGTAAATGTCCTGAATATTTTCACGTTCTCTTGCAGCAAGAAGATCTCCTAGATCAGCACCAGCACAAAATGCTTTCCCCGCTCCGGTAACTATTAGGCTCCCTACTTCAGCAGATTCTTCTAGCTGGTCCAATGTTGCACATATCTCGTCGTTCATTTGAAGATTTATCGCATTTCGCTTATCGGGATCGTTAAGAGTAAGAGTGGCAACTCCATCCATAATTTCAGTATTGATATAACGCATGAATTCCTCCAAATTTATTTATGTTAATGTTACGGGCAAAAGAGTTTGACTTAAACGTCTAAGTAACTTCGCCGAAACATATACCGCACCACTCAGAAGAACAGTTCTGTGGTTCTTCTTTTTTGAAGATAATGTTGACTATTTTTTCAATACCGTCCTCAACGCGAAAGAGAGCGGATTCTAGGACATTCTCTGTAATATGCTCACTAGAAAATTCAGCGCGATCCAAATAATATGTGGCCACCATTCGAGGGGGCACTCCAAGACGAATTGATTCAAGGAGTGCATAAAACCTCAGGTCTTCGCGATGAGACGAATAGAAACCCCCAGTTTTGAAATCAACGATTACTTTGCCAGCAGTATTCCCCAAAGGCCTGCCCAGAGAAAGATCAACTTTGCCTGAAAGAATTATTGACCCCTGGGCGAACTCAGTTCTGATCGGGGCTTCAAGCATGGGTCTCCACTCTTTCCTAAGTGGAGGCCATGATTCAAGGAAACTAGCTACACGATTATTGATGTCACTTCGAAGCTGTGAATGATCTCCATCTGAGAGGCTCAGCAGCCATTTAGCAAGAGCATCATCACCAGCTGAACAACGAGATACAGCCTCATCGACCAATGAGAGCGGGTCAATATCTTGCGCCCAAAAAACAGAAAGTTCAATTGCTTTATGAGAAATAAGACCTCGAGCTGTTGGAACTGACCACTCAAAAGTGGCTTCTCGGTCAGCAATAAATTGTCGCTCACATCGCATGATTTGGTTAAGGTGAAATTTTGAAACAAATAATGTTTCAGTTTCTGGTATCAAAGACTGGAACCTATTGAGACGCCGAGACAGTTCTTCCCTTAATTCATTTTGAAGCTTTTCGCTAAATAAAGGTCTATCAGTTAGCTTTGCTCCAAGGTGCTCAAGAACATTCTGTTGTGAGGGGTTAAGGACTTCGTCATGATCCACAACCCCAATGTAGCCTCCAAGAAAAGTGTAAGTGAAGATAGTTAATCCGAGAAATGTCCCACCAGCAATACATACTAAAAATATGGCGGAATCAGTTTCAATTCAATTCTCAATTACCATAAGAACTCTCGGGCGAATAGCGCATCAGTTAGGCTACCAAACACCTCAATTTCGATGCCCACCACCTTCGGCGAAATACCAACGATCAGTTCGGCGAAATAACGATGATCTAAGTATCTCAATTGTCATAAGAGGGCGCCCATGGTTGGCGGTGCTCGCAGACATAGTTGAAGGGTTTGTGGTAGCGAATGTTAAATTAGCTCAAGACGCAGAGATTAGAAATATGTTATGGGACTGTATTGCAAGCAATAACTTGCAAAAGACTGATTTCGAATTTTCAGAGAACCATGCCATATCTTCGGCGGCTTGACTAGAGAATAAAGCCACCATCTACGGCAATTTCTGCGCCTGTAAGATAACTAGCTGCATCACTCAGCAAAAACATTACTGTTTCTGATACCTCTTCTGGCTCACCTATTCTGCCCATTGGTGTTCTGCTCGTAAGGAGTTCAACATCACTTGGACCAAGTCCTAAAGCCATATCTGTTGAAATCGCTCCAGGATGAACGCTGTTGCAACGAACATTGAATTTTGCTAGTTGTAGGGCTACAGCTTTAGTCATACCTGTGACTGCAAATTTACTGGCGACATAGCCAATGTTTCGTTGTCCTCTGAGGCCCGCTACTGAAGAAATATTTACAATACTTCCAGACTTTTGCTCTCTCATAATAGGTGCTACACATTCAATCCCGAGATAGGTTCCAAGTTGGTTGACTTTTGCCATTGCCTCAAATGCATCTGCAGAGTCGTCAAATAAAGTCTTCTGAATAAATATTCCTGCATTGTTGACTAACCCATCTATTCTTCCGTAATCATTCATCATTTGAGTTATGGTATTTCCCCAATCACTTTTTGATGTGACATCAAGGTGAGCAAAGGGTGAATTCAGAGCGTTCGCAGTGGCTTCAAGTTGGCCATCAATAACGTCACTCAGTATTACTGTTGCCCCACGTTCCACCGCCATTCCAGCCTCGACTGCTCCCATGCCTTTTGCAGCTCCGGTTATAAGAATTATCTTTCCTTCTAAATTTCCCATTCTACGTTCCTTTCGTTCGTTTGATTATAGGACAGGTTGTGAAATCTTTCTGATTGAAATTGGCTCTCATGTGCTACAGATGAAATATTACTTCTATAGTGATTTAAGGCCCGAGTGGCGGAATAGGCAGACGCAGGGGGCTTAAACCCCCCGGCTCCGAACAGGGGCGTGTGGGTTCAAGTCCCACCTCGGGCACATAAGCTAATATCTCAGTAAGATATGAGTTGTAAGGGGAGCAAATGTTTGACTGCATTATAAAAGGTGGAACTCTGGTCAACGGGTTAGGCACGAAACCTGAAACTGGTGACATAGCTATCAAAGATGGCATTATTGCTGAAGCAGGTGGAAAGATCAGTGCTCTTGCATCAAGAACAATTGATGCAGACGGAGCGGTTGTAACACCTGGGTGGGTTGATCTTCATACTCATTACGATGGGCAAGTTAGCTGGGATACAGAGATGGCTCCATCGTCTCATAATGGAGTTACGACTACCGTTATGGGAAATTGCGGCGTTGGCTTCGCTCCTGTTCATGATGGTCAGGAGAAGGAACTAATCGAACTTATGGAAGGCGTTGAGGATATCCCTGGAGCGGCGCTTCATGAGGGAATGGAATGGGGGCAATGGGAAACCTTCCCCGAGTATCTGAACTATTTATCGAAACGGGAATTCGCATTAGATATAAGCGCTCAAATTGCACATGGGGCACTGCGATACTTTGCAATGGGAGAACGTGGAAGACTAAATGAGGATGCAACTGAATCTGATATAAGCCAAATGGCGACCCTTGTCTCAGAAGCTTTGGAAGCTGGAGCAGTTGGATTCAGCACGTCAAGAATTGTGGGTCATCGTTCTCTATGGGGTGAGCCTGTCCCTGGAACCTTTGCGCCTGATCATGAAGTTCTTGCCATAGCCGAAGCTATGAAAAAAACCGGTAAAGGCGTTTTCCAAATGATTCCTGCAGGAACTGTTGGGAAGATGGAAAGCCTTGGAGGGGAGAAATTCACCCAGCAGGAAGAACATGCCCTTATGGTACGTGTCTCGAAGGTAAGTGGTAGGCCAGTTACATTCACACTGGTCCAGTCACCAGACTATGACCCAGACACTTGGAGAGAGATTCTTTCCTTAACCGAAGATGCCAATAGTAAGGGTGCACAAATTTATCCGCAAGTTTCGTCACGACCGATTGGTTTCCTGACCGGGTTGGCTGGCTACCACGCCTTCATGCGAAGACCGACGTATCTAAGAGAAGTAGCGCACCTTCCCCTTGACCAAAAAGTAGCTTTGATGAGTAAACCTGAAGTACGGGCGGCAATAATGAGTGAAGAGGATATAGCCCCTGATGCACCAGGTTCAATGGAAAATGTTTATGGACTTTTCAAGATGGCAGCTCCCGCTCTTTACCCACTTGACAACCCAGTAGATTATGAACCAGACATTAGCGAGTGTTTAGGGGCTAGAGCTGGAATCGCTGGAGTTGACCCAATTGATTATTTGTATGATTTCCTTCTTGAAGAAGGTGGAACGCGTTTCGCTTCTCTGAGTGCTGTTGATCTTCCAGCCAGAATGGGAGTTTTGCAAGAGATGCTCCTCCACCCGGACACGGTAACAGGATTAAGTGATGCAGGCGCTCACGTAACTCTAATTTGTGATGGAAGTATGCCAACAACTCAACTTGCGTACTGGACGCGAGACAGAGAAAAGGGCGAAAAGATTCCAATTGAGTTTATTGTCCGTAAGCAAACAGCGTTGAATGCTCAACTTTATGGTTTCGATGACCGGGGGTCGCTTGAGCAAGGAAAGAAAGCGGATATTAATGTGATTGATATGGATAATCTGAGAGTTTCACCTCCTGTGCCGCACAACGATTTACCGACTGGCGGAACTCGCCTAATGCAACCGGTAACTGGCTATATCAATACATTATGTAATGGAGTCTCAGCTAGAGAATTTGATCAAGATACAGGAAATCGTCCAGGCCGATTAGTCAGAAGCTGAACTTTCTTAATTTCCGGAGAGTTGACCCATATCGAAGTAGTCTCTCCACTTAGTAATTTTTCCATTTTTAAGCTCAAAAGTTCCCATAACTGGGAGCACTATGGTGTCACCGCCAATAACGAGAGTGTCAATTCGTTCGTTCATGACTATTGTTTCAGTAGCTACTTGGTGAAGAATTTCAAATTGAATTGAAGTTGCCATAGCGAAAAAGCCTTCTATGAATGTGCGAATATCATCCAATCCCTCCGCTGGCTCCATTGGGATATTATGGTAAATGGCGTTTTCATCAAAGAATCCCATAATTTCTTCAAGGGACCCCTCGGACCAAGCATCACAAAAAGACCTAATTACAGTATCTGTTGAAGAACTCATGAAAGTCACACTAGTTGAAAATCATTTCTTGTGTGTAGTCGAGAAGATCCAGATAAATTTTCTGGGATTTCGAATTACCCATACGCTAAAATTGCCTTTCGTTAGCTAGGAACTACTTGCAGACACTAATCTAGTTATGGCTAGTGTCAGAATGAGGGCGCAAGTAAATCGTGTAAAGGCATCATAAATGCGGAAAAAAATAAACGAGTCCTACGGTGGTTTCGCTGGGAAGGTGGGGAAAATATTTTCAACATCTGAACCAGATTGGCCGAAACCTCCGACAGCACCTGAAGGCTCACCAAACGTATTAGTTATGCTTGTCGATGACCTAGGATTTTCAGATCTTGGATGTTTCGGATCTGAGATTGACACACCCAATATTGATGCACTTGCCGCTGGAGGCATCCGCTACACAAACTTCCACGTAAACCCAATGTGTTCACCAACTAGAGCGTCATTGTTAACTGGACTTAATTCGCATATGGCTGGCATGGGTCATGTCGCTCATTTTGATCCCGGGTTCCCTGGATATGCGATGGAATTGCGAGAGAACGCAGTAACGATGGGGGATCTCTTCCAAGTCAATGGATGGGCGAGTTTGATGGTCGGCAAATGGCATCTATGTAAAGATTCTCAACTTTCTGAAGCCGGACCGAAACATAGCTGGCCTTTACAGAAAGGCTTTGAACGCTTCTATGGGATTCTGGGAGGTTTCACTAATTTTCATCACCCTCACCGCTTATATGAAGATAATCATGCATTAGATATTGATACGTACCCTGAGGATTATTACTTCACAGACGACTTAACTGACCAAGCATTAAAAATGGTAAGGGAACTTAGAAGTTCTCATCCTGCGAAACCGTGGTTTATGTATTTCGCTCATGGGGCCGTGCACGCCCCGCTTCAGGCGAAAGAAAAAGACATAGAGAAGTATCGTGGGAAATACGAAGCTGGTTGGGATCAAATTAGAGAACAACGATTTAAAAAGCAAAAGGAAATCGGAGTGATCCCACCGCATGTAGAACTTCCTGAACGTAATCATGAAGAGGGGCATGCAGTAAAGGCTTGGGATGAATTAACGCCCAAAGAAAAGGAATTGTTTGCTAGGTATCAAGAAATCTTTGCTGGCATGGTTGATAACGTTGACCAAAATTTTAAGAGATTACGTGATGGTTTAGAAGAACTGGGGGAGTGGGAAAATACAATTATTGTTTTCACTTCTGATAATGGTGGTTCGCGAGAGGGTCAAGAATTAGGCACATCAGCCTACTTTCGAACGCTGCTGGCTTTTACCGGGCATACCGATTTAGAGAGTACAGACATTGATCATGACCGCCTTGACCTCTTAGGAGGTCCAAGAGCTTTGGCTCATTACCCAATGGGGTGGGCGATGACATCCAATACGCCATTCAGACTGTATAAGACCAATACGCATCAAGGTGGGCAACAAGTTCCATTCATAATTTCTTGGCAGAAAAAATTATTGGCGGATAACCCTCTTAGGTCGCAATATCAGCATGTAACTGACCTTCTGCCAACAATTTGCGATTTGGTTGGCATCAAAGTTCCCACGGAAAAAGAAGGTGAGAAACTTCCAAAACCTGCAGGAAGTAGTTTTATTGAATCTCTTCACAAACCAGAAGTTGATTCAACTCATACGGAACAATATTACGAAATGATTGGGCATCGAGGAATGTACCACGAAGGTTGGTCCGCATCAACAATTCGCAAAATTGAAACCCCATTTTCTGAAGAAAGCTGGGAACTCCACAACCTAGAAAATGATCCGACAGAAATCCATGATATTTCGGATGAATTTCCAGAGAAAGTAAAAGAACTTGAAGAAAAATGGGAACAAGCTGCTTGGGACAATCAAGTTTTTCCATTGGATGAAGGGAACAACGTTAAGAATATTCTTCGCCCTCCATGGAATGAAAAACTTGTTCAGGAAATGGTTCTTTACCCTGGAACTCCAACTGTTGAGCGGTGGAAATCGCAGCAATTAATTAGTTTTCGGAACTGGAGTGTTGAAGTAGAGTTTGACTATAAACACGCTGACCAAGGGACTCTCTTTGCTCATGGTGATCAAGGCGGCGGGTACGCGCTTTATGTTTTGGATGGCAATCTTTTATTTTCTCATAATGGTTATGGTGAAATGACTAATATTCGGTGTGGTGCGATCCCTGATGGTCATAATAAAATTATTCTCTCTGTGATACCTCCTGATTTTTTGCACTGGGATGTAGAAATATCGCTTAATGGGGTAGTTACGGCCAGCCATAAGGGTTTATTGGCTTTACTTGCTATGGCTCCTTTCCAGGGTATTGATGTAGGAATTGATCGTAAGTCTCCAGTTAATTGGGAGATATATGAAAAGTATCGGAATTTTTCGTACACAGGTCTACTGGGAACGGTGCGATATCTGCCTGGTGACCTGACTGATTTCGCAGGATCAAAGTGGGTTGATTTCCTCAAAGAAGAGGGAAAGCGCTTTGAGTAAATTTTAGCCAAGCCTCAGTGTTTCTAATGGCTCGAGCCGAGCAGCTTTGAGGGCTGGATAAAGGCCTGCAATTATTGACACAATTAGAGCCATGCCTCCAGCGACAAGGAATAATGGGATGTTGAGGGTAGCGACCCACCCTAGAACTGCTGATACGAGATAGATAACTCCCACACCTGCAAGAACACCGGCTAAACCTCCGAGAACACCCACAAATAAGGCTTCGAGAACAAACTGCATGGCGATCGTTACTTTTGTATGACCAAGAGCACGCCTAATACCAATTTCGCCTGACCGTTGAATCACCGATATCGACATAACATTGGCAATACCAACACCTCCAACGAGGAGAGCCAAGCCTCCCATAAGGAAGAGAATATTTCGTAGTGTGGTATCTACAGCTCCTTGAGCTTCAAGTAGGTCAGAAGGGATGGCCACCACAACACCTTCAGGTCCGCCGAGGTTAATGGCTACAGGTAAAGCTTCAGAAGTAGAATCAACCGTTCCTTCAACCGCTCGTGCGTACAGTGTCGTTGGTTTTTGCTCAACATCAAAATCTTGTTCAGCAGAAGATTTTGGGATAATTACTGCGGTATCTAACTTGGGGACTAGAGCAACTTTCTTTAGAACTCCTACCACTCCGTAAGTTTCGCCATTGACATCAATTGTTCGTGCCTCACCTGGAAGGTATTGATAGTCACTTGCAAGATCCTGCCCAATTACAGCGCTTCTAAAGGTATTGTCTTCATCTGCTCCGTTAATGAAACGACCATACAGCATCTGGGCATCTAGTACATCGAGGAGATTTTGATCACTAGTAAGTACTGGGACAGGTATTGTTCTAAAGAAATCTCTTCCACCTTGCGAAGGCAGGACAGTAAGACTTCCTATTTCAGTAATGCCGGCAGCGCGGTTGACAGTTGAAACGTTCATAGCGCGTTCTACAGCTTCCTCGGGAAGTGTAGGTGCCTCCCCCCCAGAGAAGGTTCCATCAGCCGAAGCGACTATTAAATTAGTGCCCAGTTTCTCTAGGGTTTGTCGTACATCACCTTTTGCTGATTCGTTTAAGCCAACTGCAGCTACTATGCCAGCGGCCCCAAGGACCGGTCCGAGCATAATCAGTAAGGTACGTACTTTTCTCGCTGTTAGGCCACTAAGTGCGACGCTGAGTATTTCTCGAAACCAATTCATAGCTACTCTAACTTGCCGTTCTTTCCCGCTTCCCAAAACCTGTCTTCTAAAGCGTCAGTTCGTTCGCTCCGAAGGTCATCCGCCACAATCTTTCCATCTCGCATCGAAACCACACGATCCATTTGTTCAGCTATTTCTAGGTCATGTGTAACGAGCACGATTGCACGGTCTTGGCTCTGAAGGTTTTTGAATATATCCATGACAATCGTTGCAGTTTTCGTGTCTAGAGCACCTGTAGGCTCGTCAGCAAGGATCATAAGAGGGTCAGTGACCAAAGCTCTTGCAATAGCGACACGTTGTTGCTCACCGCCTGACATCTCAATCGGACGGTGATCATGCCTCTCCCCAAGTCCTACCATCTCTAAAGCGGCTAAGGAGCGTTCTTCTATTTCAGGTTTCGTTAGCTCTCGATAGAGGAGGGCTGTTGAGACGTTTCCTAAAGCTGTAAGGTGAGGAATTAGGTGGAATTGTTGAAAGACAAAACCTATTGAATTGCCTCGGAGTTTTGAGCGCTCGCTGTCTTCTAAGTCGGTTATCTCCGTTTGGTCAACTTTGATTGATCCTTTTGTCGGTAAATCTAAGCAACCTAATAATCCAAGGAGTGTTGACTTGCCAGACCCAGAAGGTCCGATAATTGCCATAAAGTCCCCTGCATGGATGTCAAGAGATACCCCATCAAGAGCATGAACAGCAACGGGTTCTTGCCCGTAGATTCTGTACACGTCTCGTAGTTGAAATAAATTCCTTCTACTTGTAGCGCTAGCTTGTGGTACCACTGAAGTATTCATTAGGTTTCTACCAGTACAAGTTCTTCGCCTGAAAGCCCCTCTGTGATCTCCACGTAAGCGCCTTCAGAAAGGCCTACCTTTACTTGTACTTGACGAGTTGTTCCATCAGTGAGAACTACTCGTACGACATCGTTACCCTGCCCGTCCTGTAAGACAGCGGCAACTGGAACGGTGATGACGTCTATCTTTTCTTCTCTCGTTACATCAACATTAACATTTGCACCATCCACGGCGTCTAGATCCTCAAATGTTTGGATGACGCCCTCGTATCTTTCGGAGCCATCTGCGGTAACTGTTGCAGTTTCATCAAGCTCAAGAATTACGCCTGGGACAGCATCCTGGTCACTCGCTTGCAGTTCAACTTCCACGTCCATTCCAACCTCTAGATTTCCTCTATCGGTAGGGTTGAGTGTCAATGTGATTGTGAAGTCAGGTTCTGTAAGCGTAAGTACTTGCTGTCCAAGGAGAATGAACTCTCCATCATCAACAGACACTGTCCCAATTCTTGCTGGCCAAGAAGCGACAACCATATCTCCGGGAAGGAAGAGGACATCGTCGTCAATAGTTTCAATCTGAACAGTTACTTGACTTTGACCTGCAGGCATAATTACTGTCCCGGGTAGTTCCTTATAGTCTTTACCTGCAGTAGCGCTGCCACGTAACGAGTAATTGATTGAGGTGTCCTCAGTGACAGGTTGATTAGCATTGATTACGAACTCTGCATTTCCACCTTCACCGATGCCTCCACCCCCTGAGATCGTTAGCTCAGGCAGATCATTTGACTCTATTAATCCTAAAGCTGATTTTGGTGATCCGATAGCGTATGTCTCGTTAGGGTTATTAACAATGGTGACCCAGAGCTCTTCATCAGTTTCAACCTGTGAATCATTCCTAGTTTGGAAGGTAAGGCTGACAGTTTTCTCGTTAGCGGGTAGTTCAACTTCTAGGTCTTCAGCTATGAAGTCTGATCCACTTGTCGCAGTTCCCCACACAGAAATTTTTATTATCGTGTCTTCGTTACTTATTTTGTCTGTTTGGAACTCAAAGGTTAAGTTGCCACCCTCAGACACAGTAGGGGTTATAGATCGTATTTCTATTGTTTGTACATCTCCGGCAGGGCTGGTAATTTCCAATTTTGCTTCCCGAAGCGCCCCAAGTCGATAGGGGAGGTTGTCACTTACGCTGAAACCTTCACCAACCTCAATTATAAGTTCTTCAGCACTCTCAATTTCATTATCAGTCAACGTTTCTATTTGTAAATCAAATGATTGTGCTCCAGCGGGAAAAATAAATGAGCCATCTAATGGGCCATCATCGTAGTCGTCTTCGGCAGTAGCAGAACCTGCGACCACGTAATCGATAACTGTATCTGATGGCATCGCAACGTCTGATGTGAAGGTAAAGGTCGCAGTTTCTCCCTCTATAACAGAACCGGGATTTACAGTGACCTCTATGATGGGTCTGTCATCTTGTAATACATTATTCTGGAAAGCAAAGGTGGCAGGAATGAATTCGTGGGTGCGCATTGTCTCCTCAGAGTAAAGCGCACTTTGATTTTCCCAACTATTGTTTGCTGATGTCATACTCTGATCAGGGACGCTTGGTTGAAGTTCTATGGCTATTGTATTCTGTGCCCCTATTGAATATCCTGCGGTATTGGAACTCAATGAGATAATGATATTTTCGTTGGGTTCTGGGCTGGCACCTCCGTATCCGCGGGTTATCTGCCAGTCACGCAAACCGGATCTTGTTTCTTCGGTGAAAAGTTGGTCTACTGTTCCTACCTCATATCCGTTTGCTGAGAGAATTGTTTCTAATTGCAGGACATCTGGGCCATCAGAACCAACATCTAATCTTCTAAAGAAGGAGAACTCCCCATCGACAGCAACAGCAGCACGTCCGTCGATAGCGTAAAGAACATCTCCGGCGTTAATAGTATCTCCGTCATCTACAAGAACTGAACTTACCTGCCCATCAACGTTGGCTGTTATTCTTTGGAGTTGATCCCTACGAATTTCTCCTCGGACAGTAATCTCATCAGTTAAAGTTCGTCTCTCAACAGGGGCAACGACGTAGGTGGGGCCATCATTTTTTTGGACATTATTGCTATTTCCCCCCGTACCTGGCCAGACGAAAATACCAACTAGCAAAACGAGTACAAGTCCTATTCCTACTCCTGCAGAAACTTTTTTTTGATTAATCACTTTTGAGTTACTCCTCACTCGCTTCGTAATTCTCTAGAACGTATGTCTCAGCTTCTTGCCTGCAAGTGTTTATATCACCGGCAGGGAAGATGCCTTCCGAATCGTCAGGGGGGGTAAGGCCTTGACCATTTATTCCAAATCCGAGCTGTCCGCGTTCATCGGGCGTTATTTCGCCGACTTCCCATCCAAGTCGCTCTAGGCACTCTCCAAATACTGGAAGTCCGAAGTTATTTTGTGCAATCTCTTCTGAGGTCAAGTTTTCCTGAGCTTCGCTAAAAGATGTGAAGGCGTCGAGAATGTTTGTTGCCGTAGCGCATTTTTGGAGTGCGGCAATGTAGTCAGGTGTGAAAGAACTGGGGTCAACAGTTTCTCCGTCAGGGCCAGGTTGACCTGGTGCCCCAATAAACTCAAATCCGTCGTCTTCGAGGCAGCCCTGAAATTGTGCAACGGTGTTGAGTAAGTTGTCTAGCGGATCTTCGTCTGCAGTAGCGACATCAATGCCATCGTCTTCTTCAACCGCTTCTGTCTCCGTGTTGAGTTCCTCTACGTCAACGTCTTCGACAGAAAGGGTCTCTGTTCCACTGCTTTCATCGGCTTGTTTATCTTCTGCCGCCTTCACTGCGTCAGTATCAATCACTACTTGGCCACCCTGTCCGATAATGACATTTGAGGATTCAGAACTCTCGTTGCTACCGCAAGAAATTGCCATAAGTGATGTGAGTACTATCAGCCCTGATGTTTGTAATATTTTGGTCTTATGCATAGTTTCCTGCCTTTGTTAATTTCTGCGCGTAATTGAAATGATCGTATTGGGTGATCTCGGTGGGAGGTTTGTTGATATTAAGCATATGATATTTGCGACGTCCATTGGTGTAACTTGTCAAACCTAACTCTGGGTAGGGGAATTTTGCTTTCTTGAAGGTTGTTGGGGGATTCATATTTTATTTAGGGCTAGAACTTCGATAACTTTATTATAATAATAATGATTATTATTATGGGTCAAGTATTTAATTAATTCTGAATAAGCTATGTGACTGAGAAGTTCTTTTTATGAACGCCGAGTTATCTCAGAAGTTTCTTGGATCGCAAGTGTTCGAATAGTAAAAATAGAATCCCCTGAAAGGACCCCACCCCTTCCGAAAAGTCTTCCATACTGCCAGTTAGATAATCCAAGCTCTGGCCGATTCAAGGCATACTGCCCGTCAACCCATCTAGTAAAGCCGTTACCAACAAATGGAGCATTAATTCCATCAAAAAATGCTTCAAATTCCTTTTCGTCTTCAGTAACTAAGCTCGCAACAAACTGCGGAGAGTAGCTATTAAAAAGTGTGATGGCTTCCGAAACGGACTCAACTACCACCAAAGTGACTTCTGGCGAATTCTCCCATTCCCATTCAATGCCAATTTCCTCGATCTTGATTTCTTCGGTTTGAGGCTCAACGACTTCCCCTTCAGAGCGTTTAATAGCAACGGTTTCCCGCCATTCATCGGGGATAAAGGGATCAGCTGATTCAGTTATATGTAATTTAGCACTTGCACCCCTCGCTTCGCCGGCCTCAGTTAACGCAGTCAGAAACTCTGGAACTAAGACCGATGCTGCTTCTTTAGTGATGCAACACGTGTTAAGTGTGTTACAGACTTTTCGATCCAGCGAATGATAGATAACAGATTTAAACATCTGAGGACTAGAGCTGCTACTGCCAACCAGCCAGGCTCCGCCTGTTCCATGTAAACTCACCGGAATACCGGATTGCTTGGCAACTGAACCCAATTGAGCTACGGCTGGTCCAGAGCCTCGGGCTACAGCCAAAGCTAGCCGTTGATCTGAGAACATAGCGTATCCAGCAGATCGCTCTGCACTATTAATGAGACTTACCGAGCCGATTGGCAACCCTGATTTTTTTAAGGCAGGGTCTAAAGCTTGCTCGACAATAGCGTTTGCTGTCAGCAGAGCATCAGAACCAATGCGGAACACAACCGTATTACCTGAGCGAAGAACGCCAGTTGCATCAGCGAAGACATTGGGTCTGCCCTCGAAAATAAAACCGACAACTCCCAGCCCGGCCATCATTAATTTAACCTTCCACCCGTCATGAGTGATTTCCTCTTTGATTGCCCCTCTTTGAGATGGTGTGTTTTCCCATAAACGTAAACCATCAACCATGTCTTCTCTCATCTTCTCAGAGAGAATTAACCGTGTTGTCGACCGTCCTTTAGACTTAGCTACCCGTACATCCTCATTGTTTGCATCTTTAATAGCGGAGAATCTCTCTTCATCTGATAAGTAATCTGCAAATAATTTAAAGAACTGTGTAATCGATTCATTATCAACGGAACCAATTTCTAAAAAAGCGTTATGAGCCCGCTCAACTGTTTTAGAAGAAATGTTCCACACATCTGCAGGAACATGAAGTAGATCCCCTGTTGTTTGGATCACTATCAACCTATCGCCACTCTCGAATTCAGAAGCTAGCTCTTCAGACACTGTCGCAACATTGTTCCCTCCATACGGAATCCGCATGCCAGTTGTTAAAGATTCAAGATTTTTACCCACTTGGGCATGCTATCTAGAACATCGCTTTACGCACAAGTGCAGGTAAGACCTATTACTTATAGCTAGGTTCAACAAGATATTAAAGAATTCAGCTAGCTTGCATAGTGTGCAGACTGATTGGGACCCGATTCTTCATCAAGAATTTAACAAGCCATATTGGGCAGAACTTCAAAATTATGTTTCTGATCAACGTGCCTCTCATAAGGTTTTTCCAGCACATTCGGATGTGTTCCGTGCTTTTCATTTAACTTCTTTCGCGGGAGTAAAGGTCGTGATACTTGGCCAAGATCCGTATCACCGTGCAGGGCAAGCTAATGGCCTGTGTTTCTCTGTGTCGCCTGGAGTTTCTTTCCCTCCGTCTCTTCGCAATATTTTTAAAGAGTTGGAAGATGACATGGGAGTTGCGAAACCACACAGCGGCGACCTCTCTTCGTGGGCAGAACAAGGTATCTTGCTCATGAACACCACCCTTACAGTACGAGAGGGGATACCTGCATCTCACAAAGGTAAAGGCTGGGAAACTTTCACTGATGAAGTCATTCGTAGCATTAGCGAAAGGAAAGAAAATATTATTTTCGTTTTATGGGGGGCATCCGCACGGCAAAAGAAAAGCCTTATAGACGCTTCAAAGCATGCATGCATTGAGTCAGTGCACCCCTCACCGCTCAGCGCTTATAGAGGATTCTTAGGTAGTAAGCCCTTTTCTAGAATCAATCAACTGTTGAGACAGCAGGGTTCGGCGAAAATTGACTGGTCTCTTTAGCTCTTTTACTTGTCGCACCCCCTACCTCATGTGCGAAACTCAAAATAAGAAGAAAGGCCAATAGTGGGCGACTTTTTCCAAAATGGCGTTATAACAACCCTCCATAACCTTGCTGATCGCCCTGTGGCGGAATTAGAGAAAGATCTTCAAGGGTGGTCTCATGAACGACCGATGTCTTTAATCATCCCATCTCTTTACAGCGAATTTGAGGGGCCAGCCATGCCCGGAATAATTTCTCAATTAGAGACCAAAAGTTATCTCAGCGAAATAATAATTGGATTGGATCGTGCAGATAGTAAGCAGTTCAAAATGGTTAAGGACCAAGTCAAAGATATCTCCTGCGACGTAAAAGTTATCTGGAATGATGGTCCCGTGATGCGAGACCTTCAAAGCGAATTAGCAGCCGAAGGCCTAGCTCCACTAGAACGCGGAAAAGGAAGCAACGTCTGGTACGCCATGGGATATTTCCTTGCATCCGGAAAGGGAAAGATACTAGCTTTGCATGACGCTGATATCTTGAATTACCAAAGCGAAATGTTAGCGCGATTACTCTATCCATTAGCTAATCCAACCTTTGGATATGCGTTTTGTAAAGGGTATTACTTCCGGACTGACAGTGACGGATTTAATGGGAGAGTTGCCCGATTACTGTTCACCCCTCTTTTGCGAGCCATAAAGCAAATACTAGGCGAGGATGATTTTCTTACCTACCTTGATAGTTTCCGCTACCCATTGGCAGGTGAGTTCTCAATGGATGCAGACCTCGTCAAAGGACTCCGTATTCCCTTTGACTGGGGTCTTGAAGTAGGTGTTCTCTCCGAGGTTTACCGGAACTACACAACAAGTCGTATCTGCCAAGTAGATATAGCTGACTCCTATTCACATAAACATCAAACTGTCTCTGAAGGCGACCCCTCTCTAGGACTCCACAGAATGGCAATCGATATTTCAAAGTCAATCTTCCGCAAGCTCGCAATTAACGGAGAAGTATTTTCTCAGGGATTCTTCCGCACTTTAAAAGCTACCTACTATCGAACAGCCCTTGACCTCTCAGACCGTTATCAGCATGATGCAGAAATGAATGGGTACTTAATTGATAGACATTCCGAAGAGAATCTCATCGAACTCTTTTCGCGAGCAATCACCAAAGCAGGTGAAGATTATCTGATGCATCCAATGGAGCAACCTTTCATTCCATCTTGGTCTGTGGCGATGTCAGCTATGCCCGACATTCTTCACCGGATTCAAACATCAGTAGATAATGAAAACCTTTAATAAGGGCTCTCAGTTCTCAAGCTTTGGCACTAACCGCTTAGGAATCTTCCCTTCCTGAACAAGCCACCGAAGAGTATCGATAAAGCTTTCTGATAGTGGTCTCCACTCAATTTCTAAATCTGTTCTGGTTCGTGCGTCAATGCCAGGTGTCAAGCTTGTCATGAACTTTGAAGTAGCAAGGTCTAGTGGAAAATCTATTCCAAGATTTCCGACAAGATCTCCAAACTTTCCAAAAGCATGAAATGTAGAATTTGGAAGAGTAATTGTGCGTAGTCGCTTCCCGGTAACTGATTCAAGAAAGTGCTCTGTTTCAGGCCAGTCTAGATAATGCCCGAAGACTCCGTATTTTCGGGGTCCTTCATTAGCTGTCAAGCAACGACATAGAACCCTAGCGAGATCTCTGACGTCATGCATTAAAATACCACCTGTTCTAGGTAACGGAATTACAGGTGCCTTCAGTAATCTCGCAATTCCCTTAGCGGCAACACTCACCCCGACATCATCTGGCCCAATAATCCCCGATGGCCAAATAATAACCACTGGGTGCCCTTGACCTTGAAGTTTGCGAGCGACAAGCTCACCTTCAGCTTTAGATCTTGCATATTCATCAATGGGGGATTGGCTTATAGGACACTCGTCTGTATAAACCCCTCCTGGTGCTGGATGCAAAACACTTTGGGAGGATACGTAAATAACTGGATCAAGACCAGCCTCGACAGATAGCTCAAGAACATTTCTGCTTCCAGCAGCATTCACTTTCTTAATCAATGGAATAGCTTTTTTACCTGTTGCGGCTACTGCAGCTGTATGAATGACAGCCTCACAACCTCCTAGCAGAGGCCGCAAAGATTCAGGAGAAGTGATGTCGCCTTTAACACATTCAATGTCAGGAAGGTGATGTAACTTTATGACAGCATCTAATTTTGAACGGCTTCGAACAAAGGCAACAGGTTCATGGCCTGAAGCTATTAATTCTTTAAGGGTGTGTCCGCCAGTAAAACCTGTGGCTCCCGTTACAGCTACCCGCATATGCCTAAATTACTGTAAAGTATCCTCAAGCGGTAGTTCAGAAATTAAATCTAAGATAACTTACAAACCTATCCGTTGTGCAAGTAACTCGCGATGATAGGTGGGGTCTCCGAAAAGCAGCTCTGAGCTTTTTGCTCTCTTGAAGTAAAGGTGAGCAGGGTGTTCCCACGTGAATCCAATTCCGCCATGAATTTGAATGTTCTCTGCTGCGGCATGAAAGTATGCCTCTGAGCAATAAGCCTTTGCAAGGCTGGCAGTCGAAGGAAGTTCATCATTCATTTCAGCAGCACACCAGCCAGCGTAGTAGGCAGCTGATTTCGCAGACTCAACTTCAAGAAGCATGTCTGCACATTTGTGCTTGATTGCTTGGAAGGACCCAATCGGGCGCCCGAATTGGACGCGTACCTTTGCATACTCAACTGACATATCTAAACACATTTGCGCTCCACCTACCTGCTCAGCAGCTAAAGCTACAGCAGCGAGATCAAGAACAGTAGAAAGAGTTTCCCAGCCAGACCCCTCATCACCGATAAGTTTGGCAGGGGTGCCAGCGAAGTCAATGCGAGACTGTTTACGTGTTTGGTCCATTGTCGCTAAAGACGTTCTTGTCAGTCCTTCGGCATTCGCATCTACTTGGAATAAACTTACTCCATTGTCAGTTCGAGCAGCTACTAAAATAATTTCAGCACTATTCCCGTCAATCACATACATTTTGGTTCCGTCTAAAGTGAAATCTTTGCCTGAGCCATTTGCTTGCATCGTGACCCCAGATTCATCCCATTTCCCGTTCTCTTCGGTCACAGCGAGAGTGGCAATGGTTCCTGAAGCAATTTGCGGAAGTAATTCTGCCTTAGCTTCTTCGTCTCCTGAATGCATGAGCGTGTTGGCCGCAAGGACTACGCTTGAGAAGTAAGGAGCACAAAGTAGTGATCGACCCATTTCCTCAAGAACAACAATCAGTTCAACATAGCCATAACCCTGGCCACCAAACTCTTCAGGGATAATCAGGGCTGGAAGCGCAAGTTGATCACACATTTGTTGCCACACATCTGAATCAAATCCCTGTTCGGTCTCCATCTGTTCGCGAACAGCAGCTTCATCGGACTTTTCTTCCAGGAAGCTCCTAACGAATTCTCTTAATTGTTCTTGTTCATCTGAAAATGCAAAGTTCATATTGTTCTCCTTAGATTGCTTAATCTACACCCATACTCAAACACTTGCACATCATAATATGTACAAATATGTACA
>DDNP01000006.1:84965-95909 GCA_002341185.1 Candidatus Neomicrothrix sp. UBA2517
TGACTATGGTGGAGGCGTGGACGGAAAACATAAAACTTCTATGTCAGAACTCCGCAAGGACCTCGCCAGTTTTTTGCGGATTGCAAATTCAGGTGAACAAGTAATCGTAACTGTTGATGGCAAACCATTTGCAGCGTTAGGTCCATTGGAGGCCCAAAACGAAATCACAATAGAGCACCTTGTAGCTGGTGGATTGGTAAATAAGCCTTTGCGAGATGAACCTCTACAGGATCCTGAAGAGGTAATACTTCCAGTTGATAGCAATGTCACAGCAATTCTTCGCGAGGTGAGAGGGTGACGAACTCTATTGCCATTGATACTTCTGCGCTTTTATACCGCTATTTACCGGGAAAGAACAGGGAGTTTCTTATAAAAGAAATGGATACCGAAGAAAAGTGGATAGCTAGTGAGCTGGTAAAGACTGAAATGCTATTAGCGCTTCGTCATGGATCTGTTTCTTCTAGCCATTACGATGCTATTGCAAGATCTTTCAGATCTGATTGGGAGTCATTTTATGTAATTCCTATTGATAGCAAGTGCCTGAATCGAGCAGCTCAGTTCGGAGCCCAGTTCGGTTTAAAAGTATTAGATGCTATTCATTTGGCTTCTATCGATAGAATCCCACGGCCCTTTAAATACCTAACTTTTGATCACGCCCATATATCAGCAGCAGTAGAGTTAGGAATTGAAGTTATCGCTCCTACATCGAACAGTTAAATTTCGTTTTCCGGTCTTCCTGTTCCACCACTTGGATTACCACCCATGTTGGCATTAAGTCTTGCTTTGGACATAAGCTCTGCCATGAGTGGGCCAAGGTCTTGCGGATCATCTGGTTGAGTTCCAGTAGGTCCTAATACCCAACCCTCCGAAATCCCAATCTGGTTTCCACGTACGTCGAAACAACGGCCAGTAACTTTCTCAGCCTCTTCGCTACAAAGCCATGCGGCGGTAACAGCTTGCCACCGCGGGGACATGGCTTCCTTCTGCTCATCTGATAGATTATCCATTCCTACAAGACCGGCCGTCATTCTCGATAAAGCAGCAGGAACCAGAGCGTTGACGGTTACATTGTATTTCGCTAACTCCATAGCTGTTATAACAGTGAAAGCAGCTATGCCAGCTTTAGCGGCACCATAGTTGCTTTGTCCGATATTTCCGTAGATTCCAGATGGGGAAGAAGTGTTAATTACTCGCCCATATGTCTCTTCTCCTGCTTTAGCTTTGTTTCTCCAGTAGACAGCAGCGTGATGGGTGGGGCCAAACGTTCCTTTTAAGTGGACGCTCATGATTGAGTCCCAGTCATCTTCTGTCATCGAGAAGAGCATTCTGTCACGGAGGATGCCAGCATTGTTGATGAGAATATTGAGATCTCCATATGTATCTATTGTTTGGTCAATCATTGCTTTGGCATCTGTGAAGCTAGCGACATTTCCACCATTGACTTCAGCTTCGCCCCCCATGGCCTGGATTTCCTCCACAACCTTCTGGGCTTGGGTTAAATCTTCTCCTTGTCCGGACATATCTCCGCCTAGGTCATTCACAACAATTTTCGCTCCATGTGAAGCGAGCATTAATGCATGCTCACGACCGATACCACCAGCTGCACCGGTAATTAGTGCCACTTTGCCTTCAACAAGTTTTGCCATTTCGAATCTCCTGTATTTCTTTGCTCACATGAGGTTAGCTCAGGCAATACTAAACTGCGATTTAAGGCAACCCCAAATACGGAGATATCTCTACGTTTTCTTGAAGGCTGCAAAAAAATTCTCTAACATTTCCATCACTATCAATTGGAGGAGAAGACTTGGGAGCATTAAGTGGGATACGCGTTATTGACGTGGGACTTCTAGTACAGGGCCCTCAAGCAGGACAAACATTAGGTGACTTAGGCGCAGAAGTAATAAAAGTTGAACTTCCACTGATGGGAGACATGGCGAGGTGGATCCCGATATCAATGGAGGACTTGAGGACGCCATATTATGAAGCATGTAATCGCGGGAAAAGAAGCATAACAGTTGACTTACGAATTCCCGAAGGTGCCAAGATCTTTCGTGCACTTGTCAATAGTGCAGATGTTCTTCTAGCCAATTTTAAACCTGGAACATTAGAAGCTTGGGGACTTGGATACGAGGAGCTTAGCAAATCCAATCCGGGTTTAATTTATGCGATGGGATCAACATTCGGTCCAGAAGGCGAGGGGTCCCAACGAGAGGGCGCTGATTTGGCAGGTCAAGCTGCTGGTGGACTCATTAGCACAACAGGCTTTGATGGTGAAGACCCGACTCCAGTTGGGGCAACAATCGCGGACCATATTGGGAGTATGAATATGACGGTTGGCATTTTGGCTGCACTCTATTCAAGGGAAAGCAGCGGACAAGGTCAACGAATAGATGTTTCTCTTCTTGGCGGACAGATATATGCCCAAGCATCTGAGTACACCGCTTATCTTATGACAGGGCAGATACCAGGTCGAAGTAATGCTGGGCATCCGTTGTTACCAATGGCATATGGGATTCTCAAGACTGCTAATGGTCACATCGCATTAGTTGGGGTCTTACCAGATAAGCGCGAAGCATTCTATAAAGCAGCTGGTGTTCCCGAATTGATTAATGACGAGAGATTCGCACCGATTATCTATACTACCGAAATTCGAAAATCTCTTTTCGAACTGCTAGCACCCGGTTTTAGAAAGAGAACTACAGAGGAATGGGGGCAAATTCTTGATGATATGGAAGTAAGATACGCTCCTGTAAATGACTATGAACAGGCGGCAAACGACCATTTAGTTCTAGAGAATAATTACATTGTCGACCTTGAGGACTCAAGCGGGAATACTAGGCGTGTAGTTGGGTCTCCTATCAGAATGTCAGCTACGCCACCACAGGTTTCTGCCGAAGCTCCTCAGCTAGGCCAACATACTGAAGAAATACTGCTTGAGTTGGGCTACAGCTGGGAAGAGATAGCAGAGCTTCGCGAAACTTCAGCGATTTGAGATACCGGCATCATTCCTGCACCCATGTTAGGTAGTATTTGCGTGTGAAATATCTAACGACATTAGCAATTGCTACACTGATGACTTTTCATATCGTAGCTTGCGCTCCTGAAGACAATGACCAGGAAGTCCAAAGTGATGTAACAGTCACTACCTCCGATGACCCGGCAACTGTATTTCAAGACACTAGTGAAATATTTGTTGAAAGGATTAGAGAAGAAGACACAATCGTTGTTGGTGTAATCATTGATGAGGAAAATCTCATGTCACCTCACGACCGACAACCAGGCGTCGCTTTCGTAGGGGAGATAGAAAGACTCAATGAAGCTGGAGGGCTTTTAGGAAAGAAAATCACAATTATCAGAGTTAATAGTGAGTCACGCCTTTCTGTTATAGACAACGCTACTAAGAAATTGATTGAGGCAGGAGCTCAACTTCTTGTATTGACATGTGAATTAGATTACGCAGTGCCAGCAGTAACAAGGGCCAAAGAAGCGGAAGTCCTTGTTATCTCGCCATGCGCTACTGAAACACAATGGGGAACCGGTGCTGTAGATAAATTAGCCTTTTCTATGACTACACAGTCACAAAAATATGGTGTAGAGCTAGCAAATCTTCTATGGGATGAAGGGAAAAGAAACATAGGGGTTCTGTGGGATAACTCTGCGCCAGAGCCAATCCAAGAATGTAGCGCATTCAGGAACCGTTGGCGCCAACTGGGTGGTCGAACAACTATTGACTCAGCTATTAACATGGTTACAGCAACCGACATCATCAACGCAGGAGATCGGGCCCGCACGCTAGATGCAGATTCTATAGTTTTATGTTCCTTTAATCGTGTTGGGACTTTAGCTCTTCAACGAATTAGGGGAGCTGGTTGGTTAACCCCAGTCATAGCTGGGGTTACTATGGACAGCGCTGCTTTCAGACCTTTGGATGTATCCGGTATTGGGGATTTTCGTATGTTTAGTTTTGCTTCTACTTATAATGATGATCCCTTTCCTGAGGTTAGAGATGCTGCAATAAATTTCGTCTCAATAGATGGTGTCCCCCCTGCAAGTGGAAGATTTATTCTTGGTGCAGACCTTGCGAAACTTTGGGTATACGCAGTAAACGAAGCTGGAACCGCAAATAGCTTGGCAGTGGCTGACGAGATCAAATCAATAGAAAATTTTGATGCAGCTTCAGGACCAATAAGTTTTGAAGGGACTCAAGCAGTAATAACAAGGGTTTTGCGAGTCCTTCAACAAGTTGAGGGCGAAATGGTTTATCAGAAAGTGTGGGAATACTAGTTAGTACCCTTCATCGATATTGATACATCCCGTTAATTCAAGGCCTTTAATGTACCTTGAAACATTATCTGTTACCCGCGAAGAAAGTAGTTCAATGCCCATCTCTGGTGTATTCGCTGTATGAGGTGTAATCAAACAGTTTGGAAGGCCCCATAGAGGATGCTCAGGCGGTAATGGCTCTGGGTCTGTTACATCAAGGGCTGCACCCGCAATCTCTTTGTTCCGCAAGGCCCGTACTAGGTCTTCAGTGACTATATGTTTACCTCTAGCGACATTGACAATGATTGAATTGTTCGGAAGTAGACTTAACTCGCTTTTCCCAATCAGGCTCTCAGTTTCCTTTGTAAGTGCCAACGCTATTAATAAAACATCAGTACTTGGAAGTACCGTTTTCAAATCCTCTAGTTTCAGTGTTTGATTAGCGCCACGTAAAGGTAAAGATGTCTTGCGGATGATCGTAATTTCGCACCTAAATGGTTCAAGCAATGGGATGATATCTTCCGCTATTCCGCCGCCACCAAGAATTGTTACCCGAGCTCCGAATAAGTTTCTGCCAGTACCCTCACTCCATTGCGCTAATCGAGCGTATGAAACGAGATTCCTTTGCATTGCTAGAATCATCGCAAGCGCATGTTCTGCAACAGCAGGAGAGTAGACACCTTTCCCGCATGTCCAAAGTCTTTGCTTGTCAAGCATATTAACGAATGGCTCAATTCCCGCGTAAGGTAGCTGAACCCAATCATGGTTCTCAGAGATAAAGTCATATAAAAGTTCTGGTTTCTCTGGAGACGCCCAAATCAATGCAGTTGCTTCACTACTTGAACATACTCGTGCCCCACCACGCTCAACAGCTGAAACTAAAGCATCCCGGCGCCAATTCTGGGGTTCTACCGCAATTAGGCCTTCCCGAGGGCCTTCAGGCGAAACTTTTCTGAGAATCATATTTTCTATCAAGGAATTCTTTCTTCCACGTGTGGAGGTTATAACTGCCTCCACTATGGTCATTTACATGGATATCGCAAATTCCGTCCTTCAACTTATTGGACGAACTCCTATGGTTCGCCTTGTTCGTGTCAATGAGGGTATTCCATGTCCAGTGATAGCAAAAGTTGAAACCACAAATCCTGGCGGGAGCGTCAAAGATAGGCCAGCCTTAGCAATGATTGAAGCAGCAGAGAAAGAAGGTCTTCTGAAGCCGGGGTCAACCATTATTGAGCCAACATCAGGGAATACTGGAGTCGGTTTAGCGATCGTAGCTGCGCAACGAGGGTATAACTGTATTTTTGTTATGACTGATAAAGTTAGTCCTGAGAAGGTTGATCTCCTGAAAGCATATGGGGCAGAAGTTATTGTTTGCCCCGTGGATGTTGAACCTGATGACCCTCGTTCTTACTATTCAACAGCTGAACGGCTTTCAAAAGAGACCCCTGATTCCTTCAGACCAAATCAATACGCCAATCAAACGAATCCTCATGCTCACTATCTAACAACTGGACCAGAAATATGGGAACAAACCGATGGAAAAGTCACTCATTTTATTGCGGGAGCAGGAACTGGTGGGACACTATGCGGCGTCGGGAAATATCTCAAAGAAAAGAACCCCTCTATCCAGATCATTGCCGCTGATCCGGAAGGTTCTGTTTACAGCGGCGGAGATGGAAGGCCTTATCTCGTGGAAGGAGTCGGGGAAGACTTCTGGCCAGAAACCTATGACCCCTCGATAATAGATCGCGTAATCGCCGTATCGGATGCGGATTCATTCAGAACAACACGAGAGGTCTCCCAGAAAGAAGGACTTCTCATCGGGGGCTCTTGTGGAACAGCAGTGAATGCTGCACTTACCGTTGCAGGTGAACTAACTGAAGAGGATATGGTGGTCGTCCTCTTGCCTGATTCAGGGCGAGGCTATCTCTCAAAAATCTTCAACGACGACTGGATGACTACATACGGCTTCTTATCCAAGGACGGAGCACTCGTAAAAGAAATATTGGATAAAAAGGGCGAAAAGAGCACCAGAATAGTTCACGTTCAACCGGATGACACCGTTGCGCATGCTAAGAAAGTTATGGAAGAGCATCAAATTTCTCAAGTAATTGTTGCTCAAGGTCCTCTACCATTATCAGCAGCGGAAGTGAAGGGGACCCTAACCGCCCACGCCGTTAAGAAAGTAAGTTTGAAAGATCCGGACCTGAATATTGCATGTTCAACTGTGATGGATGAATCTCTTGAATTTATTGGAATAGGTGAATCAATAGATACCGTAAAATCTATTCTTCAGAAGGGCACTAAACTTCTTGTTTTGGATGAAGGTAAGCCATGTACTGTCCTCACATTTTCTGACTACATTAGATATGAAGGGTAGTAGGGAGAAATTACGAGATGGCGACTGAAAACAATAATTCTGAATGGGGGTTTGGAACGAAAGCTGTGCATGCTGGACAAAGACCTGACCCTGTTACAGGAGCCGTTACCGTTCCCGTTTATCAGACAAGCACGTACCAACAAGATGCGGTCGGAAAAAACAGGGGCTATGAGTACTCACGGACAGGTAATCCCACTCGCTCAGCCTTGGAGCTTAGTGTCGCAGCTCTAGAAGGAGCTGACTTCGGTAGAGCATTTGCCAGCGGAATGGCAGCCGAAGATACCATTTTGCGTCTACTTGAGCCAGGTGATCATGTCATCATGGGTAACGACGCCTATGGGGGAACATTCCGGCTCATATCAAAAGTACTCACACGATTCGGAATATCATATTCGTCAACAAATCTTTCGAACCCTGCCGAAATGAAAGCTGCCTTTACAGAAAAGACGAAAATAGTATGGGCCGAAACACCAACGAATCCGCTCTTATCAGTGGTTGATATTGAACTGCTCGCAGCGCTTTCTCATGACAAGAAGGCGTTATTGGTCGTAGACAACACGTTTGCAACCCCTTACCTTCAAAGGCCACTTTCGCTTGGTGCAGATCTTGTAATTCATTCAGCTACGAAATACTTAGGCGGTCACTCAGATGTCGTGGGTGGGTTCGTCGCTACAAACAATCCTGAAATTGATCAAGAGTTGGCATTTCTCCAAAATGCTGTGGGAGCTGTTCCAGCCCCATGGGACTGCTACTTGCTGTTACGAGGAATAAAGACTTTGGGTGTGCGAATGGATCGCCACTGCGACAACGCAGAAAAGATTGTCGAATTTCTCAGCAATCACAATAAGGTAAAGGAAGTCCTGTACCCAGGTCTAGATACTCACCCAACCTTTTCCATTGCTGAAAAGCAAATGGAACGATACGGCGGAATGATCTCGTTCATCGTGAATGGTGGAGAAGAAGAGGCACGGGGCATAGCGCAGGGAACCAAAATCTTTACATTGGCTGAATCATTGGGCGCTGTTGAGTCACTCATTGAAATCCCAGCAGCAATGACGCATCTCTCAACTGAGGGTTCTCCACTAGAGGTAGATAAGTCTCTCATACGGTTGTCAGTCGGGATCGAATCAGTCAATGACCTTGTCAGTGACCTTGATCAGGCCATGAGTTGACCAATGCTATATGATCCTAAGTTTGTAGTTCAAGTGTGGCTTCCGCCAAGCTCTCTAACTCCATTAACCAATCGTCCGGTTCAATGTAGGGGACAAGAATAAACTTGCTCGCACCGGCGTCAATGAATTCCTTTATCCTATTCTCAAGACCTTGGTGGCCCTGAACGACTACCTGTCTAGGGTCAAGTTCGGGCCGGCGTTTCCTAACTGCTTGTGCGATCTGCTCCGGCATACTTCCATCGGATGTATAGACGATGAGCGATCCGAAATGTTCGCGATCAATAATGGGTCTTCCCGCTGCTTCAGCATGTTCATCAATAATGGGGATACCGTCAGCGACATCATCCGGGGTACAAAAGCTAGGAAGCCACCCGTCACCCAATCTTCCCGCCCTTCGAAGTTCACTTGGTGCTAACCCTCCTAACCAAATTTCAAGCGGGCTTTGAATCGGCTTAGGAAGAACTCTCACTCCTTCGAGGGAAAACCTTTGACCAGTATGAGTCACCCTGTCTTCCTCCCACAGTCTCCGCATCAACGGTAAGGCCTCATTAAACCATGGGGCTCGATCTTCTCTTTCTACCCCAAACGCCTGATGTTCAGCAGTATCAGCTGCACCTAAACCAAATGCGGGGAGCAACCTACCCTCAGAAATTACATCAAGACTAGCTAATGATTTTGCAAGAATCACAGGGTTCCTTCCTGGGAGAACCATTATGGAGGGGCCAAATTTCAGTTTTCGTGTACGTGCTGCTATCCAACTCATCAAAACAAGCGGATCAAGACTGGAACCAGCTACTCTTTCTGAGAACCAGAGTGAGTCAAACCCCAGACGCTCTAAGTTTTTAGCTAATTCACCCAAATCACTAGGGTTTTTCACCTCAGATCGCGTGCCGAGCCCAAATCCTATTCTGACTTTCAACTGAGATTTCATAGCCTGATGATACCTTGTAACCAATATCGGTTCGTAATTATGTCTAATTAACGCAATTGCGGATCTATTGCTATTCTTGTGGAATGGCAATAGAGGAGAAGGAATTCGAATTAGAGAACAGCTTCTTAGACCCTGCCGTTCAAGACGATCCGTTTGAGAGTTACGCAACACTTAGAGAACATTGCCCCGTCTATCAAGTACCAGAAACCGGTTTATATATGGTTACTCGCTACGCAGATGTTAGAGAGGCCCTCACTAACTCTGAAACTTTTTCAAGCCGACCCGGAGCAGGAGCTGGCGGAGCAAATGATGCCTCCAAAGCGCATGCTGCTGTTTTCGCTGAGCGAGGTTGGGTGAAGGCAAGAACCCTCCAACGTACTGACCCACCTGAACATACGCACTATAGAAAGATCCTTGGGCGAGTTTTTACAAATAGAAATGTTGAGAAGATGAAACCACGAATCAATGAGCTCACCCATGAGCTGATTGATCAATTTGTAGATAGGGGACAATGCGAGTTTGTCTCAGAATTCGCTTTACCCTTGCCAGGAATCTTTATCTGTGAGCAGTTAGGTTTACCAGCCCAAGAATATGAAACATTCAAACGATGGGCTGATGCAATGCTTGCGATGTCGCAACGGCCCCTTTCGCCCGAAGAAGCAATAATACAAGCTGAACTAGAGGTTGAAGCCCAGCATCACCTAGCACGTGAGTTTGAGAAGAGGAGGGCAGAGCCTTCTGATGATTTAATTTCGTTGATTGTTCACGCCCACCAGGATGAGGAACCCTTCACCATGGAAGAATTGCAGGACCTTATGCATCAATTAGTGACTGGAGGATTTGAGACCACAACCGCTGCTCTATCAAAATCGATGTTGCTGCTTTTGAAATATCCCGAACAAATGGAAAAGCTCCGTGCAGATCCATCTTTGATAAAAAACTTTATTGAAGAAAGCCTTCGCTTCGATAGTCCCGTGGCGGGTCTATGGAGAACTGCTGCTTGCCCCGCAGAACTTTCCGGAACACAAATCCCCGAGGGTGCTCCTGTCATGCCCCGATTCGCATCCGCTAACCGTGACAGTGAAATATTTACCGATCCAGATACGTTTGACATCGAGAGAGACAATGTTAACCAGCATGTAGCTTTTGGGCTTGGAAACCATTTTTGCTTGGGTGCGTCTTTGGCAAGAGCTGAGCTTCTTGCCGCATTTGAGGCCATTTTGGAACGTATCGGTGACATACATCTTATTGATGAAATGGAAGAAGATGTGCATCATTTCAGCTTCTTCCTTAGGCCAATGAAAAAACTCAACATTGGTTTCACAAAAAAATAAGACTGTCGCTTTTTTGATCTAAATTATCTGGCACTTCTCGGGCTTGCCAGCTCGGCATACCGAGCACTTACCGCATCCTGAAGTTGATGTAATATCAGCCTCTTGTCCTTGCTCGCCAATACTTGAGCCGGCGTATGGTGTCGGGTCTCCCTCAGCTGGGATTGCTGGTCGAGACCATTGCATGTGATCCGCTAATCCTGAGACAATCGCTTTCCATTCTTCAGGGTTCCAGCCCTGCGTAGCTGCGACAAGTTTAGGCGCCTGATTTATGTGTATGATGCCAGGTGTTTGTGTTATTCCAACTTCTTTTACGAAATCGCCGTCAGGGTCTATAAACGTGATGAACGCGTCGGAATGCGGCCCAAGAAAGGTTGAAGCTTGATCGGCGTCGCCGATTACAAGCCACCCCACACGACAATCAGCGCCGGTAAAGTTTTCAAGTACCCTAGATGCTGTATTAATTATCCAAGAACTTTCATGCGAAAATGGGTCAACTACCACAAGGAGTAAATGGAAATTTGTAACCCAACTTCTTAATGGCAAGGATTGGCCGTTTATCGATGTGAGATTACTGTTCGCTTTTGGTGATTTATACACAGCAAGAAACTAGCGCAAACATTAAATCAATAGGGAATTCAAACAAAAATCATTTTAAAAAACTATTCTTGAGGTCAGAAGGAGTAGGTCAAACCTTGCGAAACACTCAATTAAAATTAATAATCGCGCAGACTTCATTTATGTTGTTCGTCTTGACGGCAGTGGTTGCATGTACAGATGGAATGAATGACCGAAACGAAGTAGCGCGAACCGAAAATAAAATCGTGGTTCCTACTCCTCCTCCTACTCCTCCTCCTACTCCTA
>DDNP01000010.1 GCA_002341185.1 Candidatus Neomicrothrix sp. UBA2517
CGGCTCGGACCAGCTCCAAAACCTCACGCACAGACGAGACCCAGGCTCAGGGCCAGGGCCAGGGTCAGGCCCAGGCTCAGGCTCAGGCTCAGGCTCAGGCTCTGTTGCTACCCCTATACAAATAGTTATTGTTATTCCGGGCTCAACAGATTCCTCTGCGGGTGGAGATTGCGAAACAACATTTCCAACATTTGGATCATCAGGTTCAATAGGGCATTCTTCAGCAGGTGCGACCATGAAGCCATTGCCAGCCAGAATACTGGCGGCTATCGCGGGACTTTCTCCAATGACGGAAGGCACTTCTACTAATGATGGGCCTATCGAAACCTGGATCACTACAATTTCGTCTAAATCATGATCTGTTCCAGGGTCTGGGACTGTAGTAACTATTCTTCCCTCAGCTATAGAATCACTGTTTATCTCTTCAATAGATGTGGTCCAACCTAATTCTTCGATTTCATCGAGAGCGATTGATAAAGTTTGCCCTGCTAGGTTCGGGACTAGGTCACTGATTCGACCATCTGCAATTCGTAAGTTCAAAATAGAAGTTGGCTCTATAAAAGAACTTGCTTCTGGTTCTTGTTCCGCTACGACACCCGCATCATATTCATTCGTTTTTATTTTACGTATTTCTATATTCATGAACCCTTGATTTTGGAGTCGGTTGAGGGCTTCCTCTTGTCGCAACCCAACTACGGTTGGTACTTGAATAGATTCAGGTCCGACACTGACGATGAGGTCAACGGTCTCCCCTTCCTCCAATTCAACGCCTTGTGATGGGAATTGGCTAAGAACTCTCTCTGAAGGCACGTCATCTCTGATTTCAGTAGTTATGCGTCCAATCTGAAGACCACGTGATTGTAATAATGCAACTGCTTGCCCTCTATCCAAGTCAATGAGTAGAGGGACAATAATCCCAGTGGGAGAGATTGGCTCGATTTGTTCTACAGCAATTTCATTTGATTCTGAATTAGTAGTGTTTTGAATAAAATCAACTAACAAAATTATGAGCGCCACTAAAGCTCCCAGTAAGCCTAATGTAAGTACTCCCCAGAGCCAGACTCGTCTATCTTGCCGTTCATATGGCTCATAGTATTCTGGGGGGTAAGGAGGGCCAGATTTATCTTCAACATGGATATCGGCCGGTACTCGTTGAGGCATTTCTTCTGTTGCAAAATTGTCACTAATTTCGTCAAGATTAGATTCGTCCAGTGAATATCGACCCGAAATAAACTGCTGGAGATCGTTTTGTAACTCTCCTGCTGAGGAGTAACGTCTCGCTGGGTTTTTGTTCAGAAGTTTCGCTGTGATCGCTTGCAAAGCTTGAGGCACACCCGGACGTTTTACTGAAATAGGTTCTGGTTGCTCTTGTACGTGTTTGTAGGCTATCGAAATAGAGGTTTCACCTGTGAACGGTGGAGTCCCTGTTAGCATTTCATACATCACCACTCCAAGCGAGTAGAGGTCACTCCTTCCATCTAGCGTCAATCCTTGTGCCTGCTCTGGTGAAAAATAATTTGCAGTGCCCATGACAGCGCCTGCTTGAGTAAGGTCCGCTTCTGGTTCTGCTGATATGGCAGTAGCAATACCAAAATCTGCAACTTTTATTTGCCCAGTTTCAGAAATGATAACATTCCCAGACTTCATATCCCTATGTACAACGTTGCCCTTATGAGCAAAGCCAAGAGCTGAGGCAATACCGTCCGCTATTTCAGCAACACGCGCTGCTGGCAGCGGTCCTTCTTTTCGAATTAACTGAGATAAGGTTCGCCCTTCTACATATTCCATCACTATGTAGTAGGTGTTTCGTTCCTTCCCCCAGTCAAAAACACCAACAATGTTTGGATGGCTGAGATTAGCAGCTGCCTGGGCTTCTCGTCTGAAACGTTCAACGAAATTAGGATCGCTGGCGAACTCTGGAAAGAGAACTTTAACAGCAACAGGTCTACCGAGTAATTGATCTTCTGCAAGAAAGACCTCAGCCATTCCGCCACGAGCAAGTCGTTTTTTAAGTTCGTATCTTCCACCGAAGATTATTGAGTCCTTCTCAGACATAAACAGAGAGTTTAATAGCGTTTGAATGCATAATACGTTCACCCATTAAAGCAGTCATGGAAATGTAATGCTTAGTACGTAAGGTTTTATAGTTTTTCAAATGAAGATTTGGTGACGTCAAAGCATTCTTCACAAATATTAAACATTTAACTTGGGTATTATGTTGGTTGATTTGTTTAAATTTCAGAGACTTTACTCATTTTCATCTTATTGAGGATCATTTTCAGTTTGTTCGAACGATCTCGTTGTGCAGGTTTCAAACTTCTTTGATCTAAAAATTTCTGGAGTTCAAAGTGAAAGTTCCGTTGCTTCGTTTGTTCTTCACCTAAAACGATATCTAGAACTACAGCTGTCACATTATCTGATCCCCCGTTCGTTAACGCTGCTTGTATTAGATTGTCTGCAGCTAGCTGGGGGTCATTTTGTTCTTGAAGGATTTTTGCTATTTCAGAATCTGAAAGTTCATTCGTAAGACCATCAGTACATAATAAATATCGATCTCCAGTTATTGCTTCGATTTCCCATGAGTCAACTTCAACTGCTTCTTGAGTTCCTAGGGAACGGGTAATTAGATTTCTGTTTGGGTGAGATTTTGCTTCAATCTCATTTATTTGACCGCTATCGATAAGATTTTGGACAACGCTATGGTCAATAGAGATTTGATGAAGTTGATTATCAGCAAAGATATAGATCCGTGAATCACCTACATTGACGGCACCGATTCGTGCTGAAGTATTTTTAATGCAAATTTGTGAAAGAGCGCATAAGGTTGTCCCCATTCCTGAAAGATTAACGTTTTCTTCAGCTCTAGCTTTAATTGATTCATTTGCCTTTTGAACCAGTTGAGCTAATTCTTCATTTGATTGGAATTCGTTAGCCGAAGTAATGACAGCTATAGCGATTTCAGCAGCTATTTCTCCACCGTTATGTCCGCCCATACCATCGGCAACAGCAACCATGGTCGGTGTGGCCCCGTATTCATCTTGATTTGAGAGTCTGATATTGCCGACATGCGAAGTTGCGCCCAAGTTAAAAAATTTTGATTGGGTTTTATCCGAAGTTTGGAGATTCTTTTCGCTCATATCGCAACCATTTTGCTTTTTTCTATTTATATATCCTGACCTTTTGAGAATAACTTCAACTTTCGGGATACGTTAATTACCCTTCCATTCGGGTTTTCTTTTTTCTTTGAATGCAGTTTTGCCTTCCGTAGCATCATCTGTTTGATTCGCTACGATTCTCATTGTTTCTCCGAATCTTACCGCTTCTACCCACCCCATATTTCGCGTCCTAGTAGCTACCTCTTTTGTTGCTCTAACGGCAAGTGGTGCTGACTGACATAAATTTTGAGCTAATTTTTCTGCTTCTTCCATTAAGTCTTCCGATCCACAGACTTTCCAGACAAACCCCATTTCTTTAGCTCTTGTGGCTGATATCGGTTTTCCAAGAAGTAATAATTCCATTGCATCTGCCCAATTAATTCTTTGAGGGAGACGAATTGCACCAACAATAGTCGGTATCCCAATAGTGACTTCAGGATAGCAAAAAGTGGCCTTTTCGCTAGCAAGAACAAAGTCGCAGAATGTTACTGCAGTCAATCCATATCCAACACATGGCCCGTTAACTGCTGCTATTACTGGTTTGAAGACTTCCTTTCCACTCTCAAAGCTATTGATAGTGGGTTTCTCCCAAAATGTCCCTTTAAAATCACCTGTGCTTCCAGTTGAGTCCCGTAAATCCGCTCCTCCACAAAAAGTACTACCACTTCCAGTAAGAATTGCTACCCATGCGGCCTCATCATTTTGGAATTTATTCCAAGCATCATTTAGTTCTTGACGCATTTGTCCATTTATTGCGTTCTGATGATTTGGCCGGTTATACGTAATGGTGACAATATTCCCTGTTTGTTTATAAAGTACGGTTTGATTGTCCATATCAATTTCTATCTTTCAAAAAACAAGAATCTAAAACTTTCTTGGCTCGTTACAGTTCAACTGTTTTTACGTGCTTGATTTTAGTCTACTTCGGCATATATTTATTCGTTTGAGAGTAGCGCTTTCTCAACCGTATCCTCTGAAAATCCAAACATCAGAGGGGACCCTAGATCTGGGTCTTTACATACGCTGTATCCGGGTGCGTCAGCTGCTGTGAAATTTCGGACGGAGGACGAGTACTCTTTCTCACTCGGTGAAGTTAAATATTCTTCTACTGCGTTGGCCATTGCAACTGAGACAGTGGGCAGATAGTCCGGAGATTTTATTAGATTTGCTTCTGCTCTATTTGCTAAATATGCGAGTTCGACCAGTGTGGTAGGTGTTCTTGGCCGAGACAGCATTCCATAGGTGTCTGTTCCTCGGTTGTTTAAAACTCTTATAACTCCTGCATCGTATTGACTTGTCCAAGATATCCATGAGAACTTATCGAGAGCTTCATATACAGATTCATAAACTAGCGTGCCGAGCCTTGAAGAATTATTTGAGTTGCTTTGGACAAATGCTTCGGTACCGGGATTCCGTGATGGAGCAATTGTTGGTGCATTATGGTGAATAGATATCATTGCATCAGCTTGGAGGTGGTCAGCGTATAAGCCTCGGGACGCCAGTGGAATGTGATAATTACTTGAACGAACTAAGTAGCTTTTTATACCTCGTAAGGTAAGTTCGTTTTGAAGTGCTTCAGACACTGAAAGGTTGACTGAATGCTCTCGGAGTCCAAAGTATCCAGCACCTCCATCAATACCTCCATGACCAGGATCTATCACAATCTGAATATCCTTTATTAATTCACCACCAAATACTCTTTCTGCTCTTCCACAAGGAGTTCGAACAATGTATTGAGGGATTGATTCTTTATCTATTTGAGGAAGCTCGGCCATAACTACAACGTTCACCCCCGAAAGTGTGGTTAAGGCTACAGGTGGTCGTTCAAGAGTAAGTTCGCTCGACGTTCCCAAACGACCCCAGTAATCCATGCTTTTGTTATCATCGGGTATCCCCGTTATATTTTGATCGAGGTACATCACACTTTGCGGGATTATGCCTTGATTAGTTCCCCAAAAGAGTGTGATAATGCCTGAATCAAATTGAGTACCTATTGATTTAGAACTGGATGCTACGAGTAATTCAGATTTTCCATCACCGTTAATATCTACATTTGCTAATGCATCACCCCAATAGTCTGCGTGGCTAGCCTCAAGATTAAGTGGTATTTCATCTTGATGAATTGTTTTAGCGTCTCTGCTTGTGAGCCCAACTGTTGTACCGGGAATTATCGTTATTGCTCCAGTGCGGATGAGTGTTTCTGTCCCTTCGGCTGGGGCCCCTACCACAAGGTCTATTCGGGAATCACCATCAAAATCGCCGGTGGTAAGAACTGACCCCCATCGATCATATGGCTCATTTCTATCATCCACCCCAAAACTACCTTGATGTATTCTTCTGGATCTCGTAGCTGTTACACCATCCGGAGATCCATATAAAACAGTTATGCTTCCGCTTTGTAGTTTTTTCCCAATGCTTTCATTGGGGGACCCTACGATTAAGTCGTCTATGCCATCTTGGCTGAAATCACCGGAAGTTAGAGACGAACCCCATTGATCATTTTCCTCATTTCGACCTGGCACTCTTGAAGTATCTTGGTGGAATCTCTTCGACGTTTCTGGGTTTAACCCCTCATCGCTTCCATATATTACCGTTACTGCACCTGATGACTTAAACAAACCATACTTTTCTCCTGGTGCACCAATAGCAAGATCTGATATTTGATCTCCATTGAAATCTCCAGATGTCATTGTTGCCCCCCACATGTCATCGGTTTCACTAGAATCTGGGATACCAGATGTGGTTTGATTAATGACCTGAGAGCTATCTGTTTGTAGACCGTCTGTACTTCCATAGAGAATCACAATAAGTCCAGCGTTATCTCTATTGCATAAAGTATTCGAGGGCCCATAGAGATACACAGTAAGTATGGCGTCATCGTCATCGCAAATATTTGCGTATGGTGAACTTATTGCGAGATCTTCAAATCCATCTCCATTAAAATCTCCTGCAGATATCATTGCTCCCCATTGGTCTCCCATAGACACGTTGTTTTTGTCTATAAACATTGAGAGGTCAAGGGCAAAAGCAATATTGATAATTCCCATCCCTTGGGAGATGCCGGGAAGAACCCAGACCATTCCTGCGTCTTCGATCCCGTCAACATCTTTTTGAGGAGCGGAAATTATAAGGTCATCTAATCCATCACCATTGAAATCCCCATATGTTGTTCTTGAACCAAATCTATCATTTGGGGCGTTCTCCCCAACGATATTTGGCAGGCCTTGATGCAAAATTACGCTATCTGAAAATAGTTGATTTGAATCTCCAAACAATATTGTCACTGCGCCCGTTCTTATTGCATCGCCGAAACGTTCACCTGATGCTCCTATGACCATGTCTCCATAGCCATCGCCATTGAAATCAGGGCCTAACGACAGTATTTCTGTGTTCTTTCCTTGCCGAGCACCGTTCTGAGCGAATGCTTCCGTTGCCACAAAAAGGGAAAAGAGAATGAATAAGGATCCTACTAATAGTTTTGATGCTGTATTGTTTATCTTCGAGTGAAAATGGTTTGTGCGCGAGGAGGGACTTGAACCCTCACATCCCGAAGGACACAGGCACCTGAAGCCTGCGCGTCTGCCAATTCCGCCACTCGCGCGAGTATCAATGGATCGTATCGGATTAGATAGCATTAGGAACACGTATTCGCAGGTTTGGTTAGCATGATGAAGTTAAGCGCGTCCCATAACTCTTTCTATAGTTATCTCAATAACTCGTCTATCATCTCCTCGGTCTTTAGGTTCTGAATATCGTTCTGCATATCTCCGAGTTCCTTCTACACATTTGTCTGTATCAGCCGTTACGATAGCTGAGCCTTCAAGGGTTATCCATCGTCCGCCATCGACTTGCGAGACTGCGGCTTTAAGAGGAGTCTCCGCTTTTTCTAATAATTTAGATTTCATACTTCCAGCCCACGTGATGACTCTGGCTAGCTTTTGTTCTTTATCCCATGTGAAACCAACTGGAGTGACGTGAGGTCTTCCGTTCGGTGTCACTATGGTCAACGTTGCAAGGTGGCGTTCGGTCACGAATTCTGCCATTTCAGAAGTTAAGTCAACTCTTTTCATACTTGTAGCCTTTCGTCTACCCTCCGAACATAGCCATCCATTGCTCAGCAGAAGAAGGAGCAAAGACATAGTTATGTTCTCGGGTTTCGCCCATTGATTGGGAAGGTTTCGGGGAATACAGGTGCCCTGGAAAAAGAGTTGCAGTATCAGGGACTTTGGCGAGTCGTGTTGTCAAACTTTCATACATCTGTCTTGGGTCGCCACCTGGCAGGTCTGTTCTCCCGCAACCGTCAAGAAATAATGTGTCTCCTGCTACTAACCTATCCTGAACAAGAAAGCATTGACTGCCTGGGGTATGCCCGGGAGTGTGGATGAGTTCAATTTCAATGGACCCAACTGTTATTTTATCTCCACTTGAATGTGTGATCAGGTTGTCGTGCCCTACTCCTGTTACCTTATCTACAAGTTCCGCTTCCTCATTTTGAACATGTATTGGGACTGAAACAAGATTCAGTAGATCCGTAATTCCTGAGATGCTAAAGCCCATCATATCGCCACCTACGTGGTCAGGGTGATAGTGAGTGGCGAGAACTCCGGTGAGATTCATTTCATCTTCTTCAAGAATGTTAATGATTCCTTGTGGATCATATGCTGGGTCGATGACAACAGCTTCTCCTGTTGTTCGATCGCCTATTAGGTATATGAAGTTCATCATTTGCCGCGCGATTTGATCTTCAGTTCCTACATCTCTACCTGATAAAAGTTGCCGAAAATATAGTTGTTGTTCTGACATAGATAAAAACTTTAGGCGTGTTATCAGTGATTTCGGCGTTTCTATGGAAATTAAGGCGTTGTCTCTATGTTCCTCCTCTATCCTGCAGGTGTGGGAGATGTTACGAGTTTACGAGTTGGGTACCTTGGTCCATCGGGGACTTTTACCGAATCTGCTTTGCTTACGCAGACTGACTTAGCGGCGGCCGAGCATATTCTGTATCGAAGTCATTCAGATGTTCTTCATAACACGTCGGTAGGTGAGGTTGATTTTGGGTTTTGCGCCATTGAGAATGCAATTGAGGGCACCGTGAACGTTGTGCAAGATACTTTAGCGTTTGATAGTGAGTTGTTGATTCAGCGGGAGGTTGTGATTCCTATAACGATGAATCTTCTTGTTAAAAGAGGAGTGAGTTTGCCTGAAGTTAAAAAGGTTATTTCTTACCCTCATGCGCTTGCGCAGGTTCGGTCTTTTCTTCGCGATAATCTTCCTGATGCAGAGTTGGAAGCAGCAAACTCTACTGCTCATGCTGCGTATCTATTATCTGAAAGCGATGATTCGCATATCGCTGCTGTTGGTACAAGTCTTGCCGCTAAGAAATACGGTCTTGCTATAGCAGCCGAAGCGATTGAAGATCATTCGGGAAATAAGACTCGTTTCGTTCTAATTGCCCAAGATGGTATTCCTGCTCCTACAGGTCACGATAAAACTAGTGTGGTTGTCTTTCAACAATCTGATCGCCCAGGTTCCTTATTGGCTATTCTTCAGGAATTTGCTGCGCGTTCAATCAACTTGACGAAATTAGAGTCACGTCCAACACGTGAAGGACTTGGCCAATATTGTTTTTTTCTAGATTTAGAAGGTCATATCGCTGACTCAGTTATGGCCGATTGTCTTAAGACACTGCAAACAAAGGATGTGCGTGTGAAGTTCTTAGGTTCTTATCCTGCTGCGGGTGACCATGCAGAGGAAGTTCGTGAAGAATCTAATGCTGCCTTGGATAAGGCTCAAAGTTGGTTAGATTCTATTAGATCCAAACTTTCATAGATTACGTTACGCCTCCATCGACAACTATATTCTGTCCGGTTACCCAACTTCCAGCATCGGAAACGAGATAAAGAACTGCAGCTGCGATATCGATAGGTGTTCCAACACGTCCTATTGGAATTCGTTGTCCTAAATTTTTAAACTCTTCAGGAGGAACCCCCCCGACACGAGTGGTTGCTTCAGTAGGTACTTGCCCCGGCGATACAACGTTGGCTCGTATACCTTTAGGTGCCAGTTCGATAGAAAGGGTTTCAGTGAGGTTATTCATTCCTGCTTTCGCTGCGCCATATGCTGCGAAGCGAACAGCGGGCCGTATTCCGGCTATAGACGAAATCCCAATGATTGATGACCCAGGTTCCATAACTTCAGCACAGGCCCTTGCAGCTACGAAGTGGGGGCGGAGGTTAAGTGCAATTTGTTGATCCCAATGCCAGGCAGGGAAATCCTCAAATGCGAATGAGCCTGGGTGATCAGAGGTTCCGGCATTACTTACCCAAATATCAAGCTGGCCATAAGTATCTA
>DDNP01000013.1 GCA_002341185.1 Candidatus Neomicrothrix sp. UBA2517
AATGGAGATGGAACAGCTGATCTCGCCGTCGGCGTCCCAGGAGAAAGCTATTCACGAGGCAGAACCCAAGCCGGCATGGTCCAAATCAAATACAATCCCAAAGGGTGGACCGACGCAGCGGAATCAGTCCAAACGCTCCACCAAAATTCCAATGGAGTGAAAAATACGGTTGAAGTCAAAGATAGATTCGGAGCTCACATACTTCTCGCTGACATTATCGGAGATCAATCATTAGATATCCTCATCGGAGTTCCCGGAGAATCCATAGCTAGAAAACTTGATGCTGGTGGGGTAGCAATACTTCCTGGACTGAATGGTCGAATATCAACAGGAGCGGATCAGATTCTTTATGCACGACAAAATGAGTTCACTGGTAAATCTCAGGCAGATGCAGAATTTGGAACCTCGTTTGCTGTCATTAATGGGAATTTAGTTATCGGCGCACCAGGTCATTCAATTCTAGGGAAACGCAAAACAGGTGTCTTCTACTATTTAAGCTTTTGAGATAACTACTTGTTTAGGTTTTGCTTTTGGGGAACCACCACAAGAGCGTCTTTACTCGTTTCCCCCTAATGGATTTCTGGTCGAGTCGTAGCGCAAATCTTCTAAAGCGTGATCCAGCAAGTTTCAACCATGCTCGATTCCAGAAGCTGGTGTAGTCGCGTGTAAATGGGCAGACACGAATACATACGGCGCAATCAGTATTGATTTTAGCCCAGTACGAAAAGCATGCTTCCCCATCAATAGTCCACTTGGTTACACCTGAAACATTCGAACGATTGAACGTCACCGGCGATGGTTCAGTATCGGGGATAGCTTTGCTTGGGCATGCTTTCGAACATGCATTGCAAAGCTGGCACATTTCTTTCACCCCAAAACGAATAGGCTTATCCGCTTCTAAGGGCATATCGGTAAAGATTTTCCCGAAACGAACGCTTGACCCAAATTCAGGAGTGATAACTAGACCATGTTTGGCGTACTCGCCTAAACCCGCCTGAACGGCGTAGGGGATTGCAAGTGCGGAATCATTCATTGAAGGCACAGCTCGATAACCCAAATTTTGAATAAATTGTGACAAGGTGAGTAGCACCAAGGCATCTTGAGAGTAGCCCATTCCAGTAGCTGCCCCTGATAGTGCTGATGGAGCTGTATCAAGGAGCTCATTATTCATTGACTGCCCAATGACAATGACAGATGAAAGGCCATCATCAATGTTGTTGGGTTTGGGTGCCTTAGACTGCATCGAAAAGAGTTCTGTATAGGACCATCTACTATCAACGTCAGCTACCCCAACAAGGTCAGCGCCCACAGTTTTTGCTGCTTGCTTAACTATCCGAGTAGTTTCCTCAATTGACCCAAATTCTATCTGCTCTTCAGGTCCGTCTTTTAGTAACGATAGTGGATCTAAGAAGCCGTCTCGGCGGTCATCTACCTCTCGCAATTCAGCAAAAATGTCTGCGACATGCCAGGTCGCATTCCGAAATGCATAATCATGTTGCTGGTAGCCATCAGACCCACGCCAATCCGCCAAAGGCTTCCTGTACATATCATAGAAGCGTTCAGTTTTTGAGCTTTTAACCTCTGGGTCATATTGTGACCGGCAAAAGACATCATTAACCTGACTAAACCCCTCAAAATCAACGTTTACGTTAAATCCAGTACTTTTGTCGCTTGCATCAGGAAGCAATCGTACCGCTGACCGAGTCCGAGCGCGTTTCATATCATCATTCCGGCCTGTGTGCATCTTGATAGCTTATAGCAACTACGCACCGAGTTACGAAAAGGTAATTTATCTAGGAATTACACAACCTAAAGAGGTGAAGTGTTCGTCGTTTACGCTGCTGGAAGAGCTATGAATGCAATCACACCATAATGCGACGCAACTCCGCACACTACACAAAAGTGAAAGACTTCATGAAAGCCAAACGTATTCGGCCACGGGTCAGGTTTCTTCAACCCGTAAACGACTGCGCCAATAGTATGAAATGAACCTCCCAAGAGCAAGAAGATGAAACCAGTTGCGCTCATAGAAGCGAGAAAATCATGTATTACGAGTAGGGCGCTCCACCCAACAATTAGAAATATTGGGACTAGAACAATTTGAGGCGCTTTCGGCCAGAAGATCATAATTAAAACACCGATTGCCGCTCCCGCCCAGGCTGCTATGAGTACGGTTATTGCCGCTGAACGAGGAAGCAGAAGCCACGAAATTGGAGTGTAGGTCGCTGCAATCGTTATGAAGATCATTGAATGGTCAATTCTCCGGAGGAGATCATGAGCTGAAGCGCTCCAAGAGAACCCGTGATAGCACGAACTAACTCCAAAGAGTCCTATAACTGCCATTGAATACAGGATAGAAAGCAGTCGTGCATTAGACGAAAGAGCAATAAGAATAGGGGAGAGTGCAATAGCAATTATTAGTGCAATTCCATGAGACCATCCTCGAAACACAGGTTTCGGAGCTAGATGCATTGGTACAGGTAGTTCCACCTCTTAACCCTAACACCAAGCGTATTCTGAATTACTATCACTAAATTAAAGCAAGTCAGAAAGTATAGAGTCTTGGTTACGCCTATATAAAAATAACTGATATGTTGATGCACAAAACTAAAACAGTTAGTAACACACTTACCCTGTGGAGTTGTTTAAAACGTTGCTGCTGTCCAGCGTCACGACTTCGATTAGTCGCTGGAATCAAAGCGTAAGCTACCCCCATTAAAACAGTGCTCAGTGCCGCAACAATCACTATTCTCGGTTGGTTATCGATTATCGCAGAAAAGAGATTCACTGCACTAAGGAAGCTCAGAAATAGAAAAAATTTGGGAAAGATTGTACGTAGAAAAATGCTTGCGTCGGCTTCTCCCAAAGTGCGAAAGACGGTTGGGGCAACCACTGCTGAGTGGAACAAAATTGTGCCTGCGACTAAACCGCTGAGCAACATAATCAAATCATGCATATCTAGAATTCAGTCTAACCTAATGATTTATAACTGGTCTCTTTGAATAGAAGATTACGGTTCGAAAGTGATATCTTAAATTGATGCGTCAGTTCATTGCCATTGCGCTTGTAGGTTTAATGATCGTCATATTTGGTTGTAGTAACTCATCTAATGCGATAGCTGAATTGAAAGCAGAACTTGACTCTACGAAAACTGAACTTGACGCTACGAAAGCTGAACTAATACAACTTAAAGAATTATCAGGTAACGGATCCTCTACCAATCTTGATGCTGTATCACAGTCAGGATTTCCGGCGGCTTTCGGAAGCGGAACATGGGAAATTGGGGTTGATATTGAAGCTGGAACCTACGTTTCTAGAAGAGACACGAGTGTGCCATTTAACAACCCTTTTTGTTCTTGGGAACGCTTAAGCGGGCTAGGTGGAACCATAAGCGAAACCATCACAGCAGGACTAACAGACGGTAACGCGATTGTTGATATACAGTTAAGCGACATCGGCTTTACAAGTATCGGCTGTGAAGAATGGGTCAAACGATAAATTAAATGATTTTGAAACTCAATATTTGGTATCAGAGATTTTCCTCTGTTAGACCAGATTGAAGAGGATCTAGGATAATAAGTAGCTATGATCAGATAGCCGTATCGCATTTGCTGCTACTTCGTAGGTTCGAACTATCAGTTTGCTGCACAAAGAGATTCTTAATGCTTGCATCAACGGTACGAAATTCTTAAAAGGAATGAATAGGAACTGTAATGTCATCAACTTTTTTTAAACTCGGTGTTCCGGACTGGGTAACCGAAGCTCTAGCACAGCAAGGGATAACTGAACCATTCGAAATCCAGAAGATAACGATCAAAGAAGGCTTAAGCGGTGAAGATATCTGCGGCAGGGCCCCAACAGGATCAGGAAAAACACTTGCGTTCGGGATACCTCTTGTCGTAAGGACAAAAGCATCGAAGCCAAGGAAACCACAAAGTTTAGTTCTAGCTCCAACACGAGAATTAGCAGACCAGATCTGCAAAGAATTACGAGCTTTTAGCGGCAAGAGGAACGTTTCCGTTATCTATGGTGGTGTTAGTTATGGACCTCAACGAAAGGCTTTGGCTAAAGGGGTTGATATTCTCGTAGCTTGCCCAGGGCGCCTCGAAGACTTGTTAGAACAGAATGAGTTAAGTTTAGATGAGGTCAAGCAAGTAGTTCTTGACGAAGCTGATCGAATGGCAGATATGGGATTCATGCCTGCCGTGAAGAGAATTCTTGATCAAACCTCCGATGATCGACAAACGATTCTTTTCTCAGCGACGCTTGACCAAGACATCAAAAAACTCAAAAAAGATTACCAACGAAATCCACTGGTAAGAGAGGTAGGGGAGAAGACACCCGATATTACAAATGCTTTTCACGCATTTTCAATAGTGAAGAAAGCAGCTAAGTCAGAGTTTGCGGCAAAAGCAGTTAATTCAGTTTGGCCGGCAATTATCTTTTGTAGGACACGTCATGGATCTGATCGTTTAGTCAAACAACTTAATAGGTTAGAAATTAATGCAGAATCTATCCATGGTGGCAAAAGTCAGCATCAACGCAAAAGGGCATTAAAGAATTTCAGTACCGGTAAAGCTCAAGCGCTTGTCGCTACAGACGTTGCTGCTCGAGGTATTCACATTGATGGAGTTGCTCTAGTCATCCATTATGATCCTCCCGAGGACCATAAAGCCTATATCCATAGATCAGGACGAACAGCTAGAGCGGGGAATCAAGGAATAGTCTTTTCAATTATTCAGCCTGAACAAAAGAAAATCGCGAAGAAACTTCAGAAACGTTTGGGAATTGAAGAATCTATTCGTGAAATCTACCCGGATGAACTGTCTCAATTGCATTCCCAATCAAATACGGGAGAACGAGAGAAGCCGAAACCTAAACATGATCAAAAGAAGCACTCAGGTGGCTCTCAACAAAATACGAGAAAAGGAGAGAAGCCGAAACCTAAACATGATCAAAAGAAGCACTCAGGTGGCTCTTCACAAAATAAGAAAAAGAAATCAAACAGTGGTCATAAAAAAGGGTCTTCCAAGAAACGCCCGAATAATAAGAACTCGGATTCAAGAAAATCTAATTCCTCACACCCAAAACGTAGATCAAATAATGAGGGTCCTAAGAATGCTCAGTCAAATGGCGCCAGCAGAAAATCCAAAGGAAACCATAAAGGTAAACCAAACAGGAAAGCACGGCGAGCGCACCTGCAACCAACGAAACGCTAACGAGCTTATTTGACCTTCACAAAATAGCACTTTTGAGGAAGGGTCTTTACCCTTGAGCGCTTGTTTGATATTCGTCATTGATCTTCCACTAAAGGTGCAGATGTTTCGCTTGAGCGACACCCAAGTGGAAAGATCACTACGGCGATCAAAAAATTTTCGGAAGCACCGATTTTAGGGTAGACGTCATGATTGTTTTTCTCTGATAATCAACTCTTCCAATTTATTCTTCTCAAGCAAGAACTCTGTAAGTTACCGGTTAATCTCTCCTAAGAATATGCGATTATTGATTCCTCATATATTGAATCTGTTCACTTCTTCGCTGAGTTAGGCGATACTGCAATTTTTGTTTAGTACGATTGGGAAATAATGCGCATAACAATCGACGGCTTAGCGAAAGAAGGAGATGGTGTAGGGCGCTGTGCTGACGGCAGAGCCATTTTCGTCCGAGGCGCATTACCCGGTGAAAAAGTTAGCATTGCCGTAACTGATGAAAAACCTAAATACCTTCGCGGAAATGCTGTCGCTGTTCTAGAACCACATGACCAACGAATAGATCCCTTCTGCAACCATGTTCAAAATGGTTGTGGGGGATGTAATCTTCAACACGCAGACGGTGAGCTTCAAAAGCGAATGAAACTTCGGATCGTTCAGGAGGCTTTTGAACGTATAGGCAAATTTACCGACCATACTGTTTCGTATGGCGGTTCTATAGAGCCGGTAAGGTACCGCACAACTATTCGTTGTTCAGTACATGATGGGAAAGCTGGCATGAGGGGTTTCCGGAGTCATGACCATATTCCTCTAAATTCTTGTGGCATAGCTCACGAACGGGTTGAAGAAATAATGACGAAAAGCCATTTCGGAAATAACAAACAAGTAGTTATCCGAACAAGTACCTTGACAGGGAAATCTTTAGCGGTCGTCTCAACTTCGCCGAAAGGAGTCAAAACTCTTGAAGACGTCCAAGTGACTAGTTATGAGAAGCTTCAAAAAGGAGAGTCAGCAAACATTATTGAACGAGTCTGCGATAAGGACTGGAGAGTTTCAGCGCAGTCATTTTTTCAAGCATCTCCCCAAGGAAGCCAACTACTTGTGCGGACTGTGAACGAAATCATTCACGAAAACGTAACCAGAACAGCATCAATGCTGGATTTATATTCCGGAGTTGGTATTTTTGCTGGGACGATAGGGTCTGGACGCAAAGTCACTGCGGTAGAACAGAATGCTTCAGCGGTAAAAGACTCCATTCATAATTTAGGTGATTCAGTTAACCATGTCTGTACCCGTGTTGAAAAATGGGAAACCTCACCGCATGATTTTGTGATAGCGAACCCCTCGCGAAGCGGAATGAGTAAACAGGTTCCATCCATTGTTGACCAAACAGGAGCAGAATTTGTGGTTCTCATTAGTTGTGACGCCGCGGCAGCTGCTAGAGATGCTAGAAGAATGGTGAATAAGGGATTTCAATTAGGAGAGATTCAGGTTCTTGACCTTTTCCCACAAACATCTCATTTCGAAGTTGTTTCAACATTTGAGCGATAATCAATTTCACCGAGGTTACATGTTTGCAGTAGCTGTCGGAAGTTTACGTCCATAGAATAGTGTAATGAGTCGCTATATTCTTACATTGTCATGCCCTGATCAGAAAGGCATTCTCGGTACGGTAAGTCACCGCCTCTTTGACATTGGCGGCAATATCCTTGAGAATGCTCAATGCACAGAAATCAAATCTGATACCTTTTGCATGCGCACATGCTTTGAGATTGATGGAGTTCCCCCAGATACTATCAATGATGCATTGGGCAAAGTAGCAGAAGAATTCTCTGCTGAATTTTCGTTACGGGAGGAAAAGCAACTCCCGAAAGTACTTATTATGGTTTCCCGTTACGACCACTGTCTGCTGGACCTTTTCTATAAAAAACGAACAGGTGAACTTGCAATAGAAATACCTATTGTTGTCTCAAACCATACGGACCTTAAAGAGCATGCTGAAGATAATGGTGCGGCGTTTCAACATATTCCAGTTACCCCGCAAACACGAGAAGAAGCTGAGTATGAACTTCTCAAGGTCATAAAAGAGTACGATATTGATTTCATTGTCCTGGCCCGTTACATGCAAATATTAAGCGAAAATTTTTGTCATCAACTTCACGGTCGAATCATTAACATCCACCACTCCTTTCTTCCTAGTTTCCGAGGAGCAAAGCCTTACCATCAAGCATGGGATCGTGGAGTAAAGCTCATTGGGGCTACAGCACATTATGTAACCCCTGCACTCGATGAAGGGCCAATACTAGCTCAAGACATAGCAAGAGTTACTCACAACGACACTCCGGAATCAATGGAACAAAAGGGTCGCGAAATAGAAAGACGCGTACTTTCGCGTGCTGTTAAAGCTCACTCGAGTGGTAGAGCATTTCTTCTTGGCGACCGAACAGTGGTTTTCGAGCACTAAAGATTTACCATTGCAAATAAAAAATTTAGCTACTGTCATCAATTCTCATTTCTCAGTCAATACTTAAATCTTTTTAATTAAAACAGTGGGAGGCAACACCTAACGCTTTTTAAGGACTCTAATCTTGTGTGAAGTTATCTGTTGACTACAATTCTTTAAGATGAGCACAGACCTAATAGAAGAGTTCCATACCCTTTTATCCGGGGAAAAGATTGACCACTATCAGGTCTTTGATCAACTTCGTCAAGGATTACCAATCTTCTACAGCGAACCAATGGATGGTTGGGTAGTCTCTCGGTGGAATGACGTCTCAAGAGTCCTTAAGAGCAACGAAGAGTTCGAACCGATGGAAGCGGGTGCAGGTAGTTCAGGAATATATGGTCGAACTATCTTGCACATGACAGGAGAGGAACATAGAAAAAAATCAGCAATCCTTGCAAAACGATTACGTAACCCACGAAAGCTTAACGGCGAAATTAGTACATTGGTTAAGCTCATTGTCAAGTCTTGCGGAGACAAGCTCAAATGGGCACCTCATTCAGTTGATATCAAGCAAGAATTTACTTCAATCATCCCGTTAGAGGTCATCGGTGACTTGATGGCTATGCAAGAAGCCACAGCATTCCCTAACTGGTATCACAATATTGTTGCTGCGAGCGTATCAAATGTAACCGGCGACCCCGAAATACATAGGCGCGGAATGAAGGCACGAGAAGAATTATTTGAATGGCTAGACCCTGCGATTGAGAAGAAAAAACAATGCCCAACACAAGATTTATTCTCTGACTTGTGTTCTATAGAATTCGAATCAGAAATGCTTACTGAAGAAGAAATTAAATCGTTCTGCGCATTTTTGCTCTCCGCAGGAATAGAGACAACGGACAGGGCTCTCGTTAATCTATTCAGAGAATTAATTCGACATCCCTCTGAATGGAAGAAACTACAAAATGACAAAAGTTTAATCCCGTCTGCTATCGCAGAAATACTTCGGTTTCGGGCCCCAGTACAAGGAGCCGTTCGTAAAACAATAAATAATGCCGACTTCTATGGCGAATATATTCCAGAGGGGGCAAAGATAATGTGCTTACTTGGTTCAGCGAACCATGACCCTGAGGTATTCGAAAATCCTAATGAATTTCGAGTCGATCGCTATGCAAGCAATCAGCGTGCTCAATTTACTCCTGCCGGAGACAACAGAGCTTTCGGAGGAGGGTCGCATTTTTGTACGGGTTCACTTGTCGCGAAACTAGAAATGGAAGAAGCATTGAAATACGCTCTAAATAACTTTTCATCAATAGAATTTGCTGATGAGATTCCGGAAATGAAAGGTTTTTATCTGCGATCACCAGAAAACTTGAAAGTGAATTTAACTCCTGCAAGTCATTTGCGTTAATTTATATTTCTTAACGTTTGTTTTACAAACTACTAACTGGGTTCTTCTTCTAGTTTCGCAGAGCGAGATCCATCCACGCTGTCCGTTCTCTGACCCAGGACTTCAAATAAGTCACTTCTTCAATAAAGGTTGTCCGACTCTGAGCATCTAAATCATTGGGCCAGACGACTGTGCCAAGAATGGGCCAACGTTCGAAATTTTTATCTATGGCAGGCTCAAGAATAGCCACTGCTTCATCAATGCGAGCTTCAATAGCTACATCGGACCAAGCTCCAGCTCGATGCATCTGCCAGCGCTCCCGGCGGAGTTCTAGAAAAGGTTCATTCCCTAATAGGGCCTCATACCAGCAGAACCCACGAGGATTGTCACCAGGAAATTCGGGATTCTCGTAGTGCCAGCCTTCAGGTATCCAGGCCTCAAAATACGAGGCATTCCCAAGGGCGCCGTTATAGTCCCATACAGGCCCCATCCCTAGGATGTTATCCTCAGACAACGTGATCCATGTGCTGAGAACATATCCATCAACGTTACGGCCAAGCTCGACGATCAGCATGTGGTCAACGAAGCTGTTGAGGTCAATAGAGCCGAAGCTTCCACCGAGAAGTTCGGCTTCTACAGCGTCTAGACGGGCAACAATATCATCAACGACATCCGGCCATTCAACTTTTAGATCATCTTTGCAGGATGTCGTTTGGATGAATCTATTACCACCCTCTACCCAGTCTCGCTTCAGGAGTACAGCTCCTGAAGGAAGTGCCATTCGGGTATCGTCACGTTTAATCTTTTCCATCAATACATAGACGCCCCGATACTCACTGTTGATTTCTAGTTCCACGAATCTAGTACGCGCAGCGTACCGACCGATGTCCCGACTTAGCGTGTAGATCAGGTGATTCCGAATTAAGCTCTTGTCTGAGAACGGACCTTGCAGTACCCAATCTTCTTCGGCTGGCAGCCCAAGAAGACCTACATCGAGGTCTTCATCGTTAGCATCCCAGGTCTCGAGAGCATAGGACTTTTTGTCAAAGTCGCGTGATGTATTTCCTCGAACGTGGATCCCTGCGCGCCCTTCATAGATGGAATCGTTATCTGTAAACACCTTGATGGAAGCATGCATCCACTCGCGTTGGTATGGGAATTCATCTGGTTCGGCCTCGTCATCTACCATGATAGAGATCCGGGCGAGTGCCGGAAGCACGTCCGAAGCATCGTTAGTGAATTGTTCCCCAACTTCTTCTGGTGCTCTTTCCCAAATAGATTTTGGTTCGGGAGAGGGCGTCTCAACTTGTGTTTCTCCGCAGGCTACGACACCGCCTACGAGAGCAATGAGGGCGATGATGCATGTGACGAATCTTTTGGTCATTGAACCTAATGTATAGTTAAACCCTTAGGCTCTTATCAATTTGACTTCCATTTTTTGCTGTTTGCACATGGCTACGTAAATGCAACTAACCTTAGGAAATGCCAGAGATGGCCCCGACGAGATGAGTTAACAATTCACACGGAAACGTCAGGCTCAGTTCCTGAAAACAAAATTAAAGAAGGAATTATCTCTTGTAGCTTCGGGTATGTACTTATAGCAATAGCTTCAGTGATTGTTTCAGATTCAGAAGTCCATGGTTTGACAATGGCTTTCTGGCGATCTTGGATAGCTGTTCCTGTTCTCGGCTTATATGTGGTCTATAAACAGAAACGAAGATTTAATTGGCAAAATTTTTTAGTATGCGCACCTGCTGGTATCTGCTTCGGAAGCGCCATTGGGTTATTTTTTTGGTCAACACAAATTACAAGCTTGATAAATGCAAGTCTCATCAGTTCACTGCAACCGTTAATCATAATCTTCTTAAGTTATTTCTTCTTCTCAGAAATGGTCACTAAAAGCGACGTCGGTCTATCAATTTTTGCGATAAGCGGCGCTGTCATCATAGTGCTTGCAGGATCTAGTGAAGGAAGTGGAAACCTAAGCGGAGACCTTATTGCTCTCTTAGGGATAACTCTCGGGTCCGGCTACTTTGCTTTCGCAAAAAAAGCATTAACGAAACTAGGAGTCGCCGAATTTATGACCGGTTACTTTATTTGGTCCGGATTCACTCTAACCCCAATGATGCTCATTGCCGGAGCTGAGATAATGCCTCAAACCCAACGTGACTTAACACAAATACTTGCTGTTGCTTTCATTCCAGGTGTCGGGCATATATTGCTTAATTATTCGCAGGGTAAAGCAACGCTCAGTCTAATAGGGATCCTACAATTACTTATGCCGGTCACTGCAACAGTCTCAGCTGTTCTATTCCTTGAAGCGAATATTTCAGCGATAAAGGGATTAGGTATGTGCATTGTCTTTTTTGGACTTGGAACAAGTAGCTATATTAGAAGTAAAAGAATAGAGACATAGAAGCGGCGAACCAGTGACTCATTTAAGAGATAAGAGTGAGTTTCGTGACGTTTCACCTGTTGGCGATTACAATTCTTTATATGGGCAAACCTCCGAAAATGAGAAAAACCAATGGTCGTGTCACAGCAAAAGGAACGCAACCAAAAGGACAAAAAACGAAGACTGTAAATTCAGGATGCTGTACCGACCCTGATTGCAAAAGCTAGTCCATACTTTTTATTAATTGTATGAAATTATGTGCTTGCAGTACTTCTTGTTCTAACTATCTAAGTAGGGCTGTACCAGGTGTAAGTGACTGTTAACTCTTCTCCAGCTCGGATTTCGTTAGTTGTAATAATATGAAAAGAAGAGGGGCCACCCACTCTTTTACAATTACTGGATTCACTATGGTTGATGAAACCTCCAAGAGGGGTACGTTTAATTTCGCTCGACTCGCTGCAACGATAATGGCTTTCTCCAAGATCTGTTCCAATCGGTATGTCCAATAAAGCAAAAAGGCCATTCCCGTGTATTTCTGATTCTTTAATGGTCAGATAATTTGGGAGAGGTTGGTATTGATTTTCTACTAGCATTTCTCTCCTAGCTCCGACATAATTGCATTTTGGCTGGAGAGATTACCAAATGTGCTTTGAGTCCTTTAGAGTCCCTGAGAGATAACTAATACGTACCAGCGAGTACAGCAAGACTAGATCTTTTTTCCTTCCGTGGGGGCGCTAGGGGACACTGTCCGCAGTTATTTGTTCTTAGAAAGATAATCTATCCCTACATCTGTTCCAAGACTTAAACGGATTCAGTGTTTCTCTATTACTAGTGACTACTCAACGTCAAGAAAGATACATTCGCCGGGGCACTCTTCAGCTGCATCAATGGTTGCTTCCAAAAGGTTTTCAGGAACATCAACAGGTTCATGGTAGCTGTGTGTCGGTTCTGTAGGAACTTCCGTGTTAGCTTCTCTCACATAGTAGAGACCGTCATCAGACCCGAAGAAAATCGCTGGAGCGATCTCCTCACAGATGCCGTCGCCAGTACAAAGATCCTGATCGATCCATACTTTTACTCCGCTCATAGGACGAAAAAATGAGATGGCAAGAATGCTGTGGCTGTGTACACATATTCAATCTACAGGGTATTTTGGATGATTAGCTAGCTGTATGAGTGTTCTCTCATCGCTTTACTACTAATGAACTATCGCTAACGTGCAATCACCCCCGTAAGTAAACCTCCTCCATATGGGGTTTACTACTTTTTGCGTGTGTGGAAGTGCTAGAAGCACGTATTTACATGGGTTTGTAACAACTGTGACGGATTTAACAGGTCTATTAAGACTATTAGGTCGTATCGTATAGACCGCGCCCAATCGCAGGTGGCGTTACAGAGCGAGAGGGCTAATGAAAAGCAAGGTTTCACGTACATCACTACGCCTCTTTTCGCAGTTTACGAAAATACTGCACCCAAAAAGTAATTGGTTCCAAAATCCCAAAGCTGAGATACTCTCCGGCCTTGTGGTCGCACTGGCACTAATTCCTGAGGCAATTTCTTTCTCAATTATCGCCGGTGTAGATCCCAAAGTTGGGCTTTATGCATCATTTTCGGTCGCGATCATTATCTCTTTCTCTGGCGGTCGCTCAGGAATGATTTCTGCTGCGACAGGTGCTATGGCCTTAGTCGTTGTTTCTCTTGTTGAGGAACATGGCGTATCCTATCTTTTCGCAGCAACAATATTGGCGGGAATAATACAAATTATTTTTGGTCGAATCGGCATAGGGGATTTAATGAAATTTATCCCAAGAACCGTAATGATTGCATTCGTAAACGCGCTAGCCATTCTTATTTTTCTGGCGCAAATTCCTCACATCCTTCTCTCTAATCAAAGTGATAGAGGTAATTTAAGTATGAATCTAGTATTTATAGGGGTTGGACTCTTTATTATTTACCTGTTTCCACGATTTTCAAAAGCTATTCCTTCTCCACTGGTTGCAATTGTGTCCGTTACTTTAATGGCTATTCTCTTTAAAATTGACCTACCTACCGTTGGTGATATGGGTGAGCTTCCAAATTCATTACCAGGTTTGAGTTTTCCTGATGTTCCTCTTACTTTCGAAATGCTAAAAATAATATTCCCGTATTCTTTAACCTTAGCTTTAGTTGGGCTTTTGGAATCCTTATTAACTGCCCAATTACTTGATGATCTTACCGATACGAGTAGTAATAAAAATATGGAATCTCGCGGACAAGGTTTAGCTAACGTCGTAACTGGATTCCTAGGCGGCATGGCTGGTTGTGCCATGGTGGGTCAATCAATAATCAATTATCGTTCAGGAGGGCGTGCACGTCTCTCTACTTTGTCTTCAGGAGTTTTTTTGTTCATCCTCGTTATTGCATTTGGAGACTTCGTTGCAAAAATTCCTATGCCTGTTTTAGTGGCAGTCATGATCATGGTTTCAATCAGTACTTTTGATTGGTCAAGTATTCGGCCGGCTAATCTCAAAGCTGTCCCAGTAACAGAAACAGCAGTAATGGTAACCACTGTAGGAACTGTGCTCATGACACATAATCTTGCTTACGGAGTAGGGGTTGGAGTTCTTCTCTCTGCAGTATTCTTTGTTCGTAATCTTTCACGTGTTGTTCGCGTTACTATCTCAAATAGTTCCAGCAGTACTGAACTGCGGTATTTAGTTACCGGAGAACTTTTTTTTGCTTCTGTAGAAGGTTTAGTTCAGGATTTTAATTACGATTTTATTGAGGGGCAGAAGGTAAAGATCGATTTAAGCGGGGCACGAATTTGGGATACTTCAGCGGTCGTAGCTATTGACACAGTTTTAAATAAATTCTTGGAACGAGGTATAGAAACTGAACTTGTTGGTTTGAATCGTCATGCTAAACGCCTGCACACTAAAACTACTGGACGTTCCTCAGTCGGGCATTGAATAACGATTTAGTTACAAATACAGAGCGTGGCTGATACAGTCCGAGATAAGTTGAAAGTACACTTCTAATACTGCACATATGAGGAGACAAGTGATTGATGAATCTAAAGATGTTCTTTGGCCTCCTACTGACGAGTTAGCTGAAAAGTCTGATGAAACCCAAAATGAAAAAGAAAAATCATTCGGTTTTGATAACTCAGAGAATGCAAGTGTTCTATACCGCCAACTCGGCATTCAAGTAGAAAAAGACAATTCAGACCAGTAGGTAATGGCTTCTGCCAAGGTTTTTCACTGATTGTGAAGAGACGCAATGGGCTACGTTTAGATAAAAGAACTTATTAAAATAACCGTCGCAGTACAGAGAGAAAAAAGCGAAAACCCACAACGGGTATTGCCGAAGCACCCGACGTAGCCCCTAATCTCATTCCTCTTAGCTGATTTGGCGTAGAACTGATTTTATTAAATATGCAGGGGATCAGAAGCTATGTGTTCACAAGGAATCAAGAATATGATTATCAACAGTCAAAGTTCAAAGAATGTCTTTCCACGAAAGGGGAAAAAGATGGATGAAACAATGCTTGGCCGAGAAATTGAAGAAAACGAGTATGGGCGACTCGACACGTTCGAGATTGATGGACCCATGAGGATCAATTTCTACACTAAGGAACTACAAGCGTTATGTCCCTCAGTCGAAGGAATACAACCTGACATCTATGAAACAACATTAAGTTATCGAGCGTTAACGCATGCTATCGAAAGCAAGTCATTGAAATTGTGGCTCGTTCAATATCGAAATCAAAGGATATTTGGTGAGCATTTAGCAATTGAGTTGCACCGGAACCTTTCAAGCCTGAATGGCATTGATGATGTTCAAGTTCGTCTGGTACAGAACATAAGAGGAGGAATAATAACGGACATACTTTATCCATCTGAAATATAATAAATGACCTTCTGTGATGGTTACTGTGCCTAGTTCTTAATTTCGATTTGGATAACAGCTCTTGTTAAATTCGCTTCTTGAACACTTACTCTCGTAACAAACTTTTTAACTAGCATTACATTTTAGAACAGAACTGATTCTTCTACATGTGAAGAAGTATTAGAGGACATGTGTTTGCAGGGCTTTAATACTTAAACTTTTTCAACATCCGCCGCCTGATATTTCCACATTCAAGTCAAATGAAACATTACCTCGTATAGCGTTTGTGGTGATTAGATAAAGACCTGACTCTGGGAGTAATTCAAAGAAATCCTTAACATCCGTTGATAGTGGTAAGCCGCTTGGAGCGTATATATCAAAGGAAGCGTTATCTTCTAAAGATGAAATTCTGGCGTTCATGTCTAGGCAAGCAGATGCGTATAACCCGAAAACTGGACCTGTTTCGCCTCGTAGGATACCTCCAGAAATTGCAGTACTTGAAGTCTTTGGATCTAGTTGCAGTTCTAGGTACTCATTCGGAGTAGTTATGAGCATATTCAGCTCGTAAGAAACGTTACCTCGAAGAGGGTTAATGATTATAAGATGGTCGCCGGATTCTTGAAGCAATGCCTTTGTATTTATCAAATCTTTTCCGAGTTCTCGTCCGTTAGGGGAGATGATGTCAAATGAAGCGTTCTCTTCAAGAGTAGAAATTGAAACTTGCATCAGTTGGCCTGCAGTAGCTCCGAGTAAGTAAATGGGGCTACTTTCACCTCGAAGAATCCCTCCATTTACTGTCGCACCGATATCTCCGGCTGTAAATTGGACACGTTCCGTTGTTGCGTTAGTGACGAGAAAATCTAGTTCAAAGTCGACAGGGCCTTGAATAAAGTCAATTTTCTTTATTTCGATAACGTAGTCTCCTGATTCCGGCAAGAGAACTTGTGTCCGCGAGAACCCATGGCTTATCCGTTCACATGATGGTGTGAAAATATTAATGAATGTATCCTCACTACCTGCGGAAAGCGCTACGTTCATTAACTGTCCAGCACCGGCAGCGAGGAGGTATGAAACCTTTTCCTCATTAGACCCGATAGTCCCTGTGCCAGTCCATCCAATATCTCCTGATTCAAAAGTGACTCTTGAGGAGGTTGGGGTGGACTCGCAAATATTCTCATCATTGCTCTCGTCATTGTTAGAGGGAGAAGAAGTTTGCTCTCCTGGTAGTATTTCTTTGTTTGAGGGCGTCTCGGAATCATTGCTCTCATCATTGTTAGAGGGAGAAGAAGTTTGCTCTCCTGGTACTAATTCTTCGTTTGAGGGCGTCTCGGAATCATTGTCAACGGGTGCGCTACCATCGGATAGATCTGTGCCAGCCCTAAAAACCTGATCAACCTTTTCTTTTACCTCATCAGCACAGCTTGCTAGGATGCACGAAAAGCTAAGGATTCCAATCGCTACGAAAATAGTTCTACGTTTCATTTTAAGGTATAAACTCAAGTGATATTGCGTGAACATAAACATCTGCAGTGCTAGAGTCCTCGCAATAGCTAGCTCCGCCTTCGATTGTATACCGCATTAGACCAATGGTCATGAATTCAGCGGAATCCAATTGGTCCGTCATATCCCATGTTTCGGAATATATGGTGTTCGTTGCTTCTGGAGTCAAGCAACTATATCGGGAGTACCCTTCTGAACTCAAAGCGTCTCCAGAGTTGTAGGTCTCAATACCTGGTTCTAGAAAAATTTCTCCACCAACGCTCGATACGGAATAGAAAACAGTCATTTGAAGCTCAGAGCTATCGGCCCAACTCTGGGAAAGTCCTAAAGGAATCTTTGCGGTAGAGAAATCATCAGTTTGTTCAGGCATTACGAGTACTTGGTTGTACCAGCCATCTTGCACGACGGAGGTGACACTCACATTGTCAGCTTGAGTGCAGCACATGTCAGTGGGAGTAAAGGTGATTGAACTTGGGCCTGAAATACCTTGTTCACCTTCAGGACCTTGTTCACCTTCAGAACCTTG
>DDNP01000021.1 GCA_002341185.1 Candidatus Neomicrothrix sp. UBA2517
AGAGACAGCGCGACGTTGGTCAGTTGGTTAGCCTGAGCAGTCATTGCAGCACCTGCCTGTACGAGTACGTTGTGTCTTGCGAAACGAGTGGACTCCAGCGCGATGTCCGCATCCATAATGCGACCATGAGCAGCTTCTAAATTCGTGAGACTTGACTGAAGCATATCGGTCACTTGCATCGCTCGATTCTGCTCGGCTCCATTCTCTGCCCGAACGTCGGCGAGTTTTTCGATGGCATTGACGAACGCGCCTATGGATATAGCTAGAATGCTTTCTATGAATCCGTCTGCTGTAAGCCCGTTGCCGGCAGCGAAAGTCTGATCGTCATCAACATTTCCAAGGTTAACGCCCGTAGCTCCAACAACTGCATTGGTAGGATCCCAGTACGGACGATTGGTGAGGTCCAAGTTTCCGACCTGTAGAACATGCTCCAAATTCACGACGTTCAACGAGATGCTGCCATCATCGGTTTGACCACCCGGGTGGGTGTATAGAGTACGACCATATCTGTGAAACGTCGTAGCTCCGCTTTTAGCATCTGTCAGGGCGTTGTCTGCACGTCCCATCGTGGGATCGTTGGATGCGTCGTATACACCTGAAGCGAATAGGCTTACACCATTGAAAGTTTCGTTCTTGATCTGCTTCAACTGACTCTGCAACTCAACGAATTCCTTCGAGTAGTTCTCGATGTCGCTGGAATTCTTGGTCACGTCTTGAGCCATGGTGCGAAGTTCCGCCATGCGATCCAGCACCTTGCCCACAGCCTGCAAGGAACTATCTTGCACTTGAATGTAGGATATTGCATTTTGAACATTCTGGATCACTCCTGCAGTTCGACTAGTCTTCGATGCTAGCTTCAGTGCAACGGCGAGACCACCTGCGTCGTCGGCCGGTGAAATAATTCGCCTGCCTGATGACAAGCGCCCCAGGCTTTTGCGAAGAGCCTCGTTGGACTTACTCAGATTGAACGAAGCAGTGGACGCAGTCGAGTTGGTATTAACTACAATTGGCATTGGTTATACATTTTGGGAATAATCGACGGACTCCGAGTAGGATTGGAACCCGAGAAAATGAAGGTTGTTCAAGGTTTAATTAATAAATATCAAGTGGTGATTAAAATTGGTGTGATAGGTGTAAAGCATGTTTCTGCATTCCGAAAAGTGTAGGCACAGTACTTATGACTGGACTGACATGAGTGCTCATTGAAGAAACCTCCGACTACGAAAAGTATATGGTATTTCAGATGGTGACGGGAGAGTCCTAAAGGAAAAATGTCCAAGTCTAGGATGAAGGCCGTTTTTCGCATTTCTCAAGTGGTAAGAGGCGATCAAAGCTGAATTGTTATTGATTACAGGAAGTGGCATTGATTGATCTCCATGGAATCGCCCGAATGGATGGTTTTTCACCATTGGTCATCATACGAATTCGAAATATCATATTATTACGTTTAAAATTAGGTGCATTTTTCTTTTACTGATTAAGTCAAAACTGCGTTGGGTATTACCCTTTGAAAATTTTCATTTAAAGGTTTCCGCAATAGCTCTGCGTTAAGTGAAATTGACATCTATCTTGCCGTCATTTCTGGTTAATACATAAGGATAGGGTACAATTGAGTTTAAGGTTTTCTGTGAATGTTTTTTGAGCGATAGCGTGCTGAAGTATCATATGATGCATGTACTTTCGAAGTAACCCACAGCATCGGAATGGTTCGCGAATAGATACTCTCTAGAGTAACGCCCACCTGCGGGATTCGCTTTCAACCATGCGCCTGAATTCATTCGTAATCGAATATTTGCATCTGATTGCTTTACTCGCCATTGCATCCTTTTAGGCGGTGGGTCCGGTTCCTTTGGCGGTGCCCACATGGTCACTAGCACAGCCGGACGAGGCTCATCCACGGATGTATGGCCAATCTCCCGCGGCAAGATATCTAACCACCGGGAAACGCCCCGGAGAAATAGCTCGTGCGAGCAACTTTGTAAGAATCGCACAGTAGAGTCCTGCTTGTTCCAACCCATATTATTGTGATCATTCATTGCGCCGGATCGTACTATCACTTCAGGAGGTGACGCCCCCGAATTACTACGACAATCCAATTGCGCTTCCACAGGCAACGAAACGGGAGGTTTGCAAAGAACAGATAGAGGATCTCCATTTCGGGCACCGAGAATAAATGGATGCATAGAATTCCGAGCCGAGTTCAACACGATGCCCTCCTCAACAGTATCGAGTATTGGACCTTTGCTTGATCCATCTGTTGACAAAGAATAGCTGCTTTATTTGTTCTTAAAAGATTTCCTGCAATGATTGGATCAAGCACTTCAGCTAAAGCCTCCACATCAATGAGTGGGAGCGGAAGGTGGGGCATTTCGCCTCCACCTTCCTTGCAGACACCAAATCTCGAGGTCGCAGCAGTGAATGACCTCGGAGAACAATTCTCCGACAGTCCCAATGCAGCTTGATTCGATTTCATTGCTGAATGCACTCCTTTCTCAAAGATTATCTGAATAAGATAGATTAGGTATTCGTCGCAGTTATGAGAGCAGGGACAACGCAACGTTGGTAAGTTGATTAGCCTGAGCCGTCATGGCGGCACCAGCTTGAACTAGGACGTTGTATCTTGCGAATCGTGTAGATTCCAATGCGATGTCTGCGTCCATGATTCTGCCATGCGCAGCCTCGAGGTTCGTCATGTTGTTCTGAAGCAAATCGATGGAATTAAGTATACGATTCTGCTCTGCGCCATTCTCAGCACGCACATCGGCAAGCCTTTCAATCGCAGCAGTGAATTGGGCCATGGATACTCCGAGAATACTGGATACAAAACCATCAGCATTCATTCCTGCAGTTGCGGTGGTTGCGTTTGCGACACCGCCGTCCACATTACCTAGGTTTACACCAGTAGCCCCATTCGTTGACGTGCCTCCCCAGACAGCTCCATAACGAGTGTCATCGATAGCTCCAACCTCAAGTACGTACTCAAGGTTAACTACGTTGAGAGATACGCTACCATCGCTGGTTTGACCACCGGGGTGCGTGTAGAGCGTCCGACCATACCTGTCGAAACTACCAATCGCCGTGCCGGCAATACTTGCCGTGAGTGCATCAGCAGAGCCATCAAGATTTGGAATAGTGGAGCTAGTGGCACCGTTACCACCTGCACCGGAGCTGAACAAGCTGATACCATTGAAGGTCTCATTCTTGATCTGCTTCAACTGGCTTTGCAGTTCAATGAACTCCTTACTGTAGTTCTCAATATCTCCTGTGTTCTTGGTAACATCTTGAGCCATAGTCCGAAGCTCTGCCATGCGATCCAAAACTTTCCCCACCGTTTGCAAGCTAGAATCTTGCACTTGCAAGTAAGATAGCGCATTTTGTGAATTTTGAATTACAGCTTCCGTTCGGTTTGTCTTAGATGCTAGTTTGTATGCTACGGCTAGTCCGCCTGCATCATCAGCAGGGGATGTGATTCGCTGGCCCGAAGACAAGCGCCCCAAGCTTTTACGCAGGGCTTCATTTGATCGACTTAAGTTAAACGAGGCCGTGGTTGCGGCCGAGTTGGTGTTTACTACTATTGGCATTGTTAATCATCCTTGATTTGATTGACGACGTCCTTGTCGTCTTTTTGCCGCCTTGGTTATGGGGGCGGCCCCATTTGGTTATATGAAAATTATTTTATAGGGTCGGGTTGAACACCCGATCGTAAAGTTATGTAAGAGTTTGTGGTTTATTGAAATTATCTTGTCGCGCTTCAAACTTCAGAGAGTCGAGCATCGCTAAGGAATAACTTTCTGAAAAGGCGGACCCCCCTAAAGGGGAGATTTTTCTTGTTGCTGGTGAGTGGGCGTAGGGAATTACAGGAAACCGACTGCGACCGCTTCGAATTCTTGCCTGACACGCAGAGAGAAGATCGAGTTGAGTTCCTCGACCGAATCTTTGCCAAAACATCCTTGTGAGCCTCGGTAATACTTGAACTGTTCCTAAATACGTTGGTTCTCAATTCAACTATTTCACGAATGGCATCTAGAATAACAAATTCCCCTGGAACTCTACCGGATGGACAGAAGGAAAGAGCGGACAAAGCCGGTTGACTAAGGTTCACACGAGAAACCTCAATTGTTTCTCGTCGGCCTTGGGTCATGACATGGAACTTTAATGGAGGTGAAGTCCCATCGTCAAAAAGTGGGTGATCTCGATGTGTCGCACGCTGAATGTTCCTCAATCCCTCTACAAACACTTCATGCATAAGCCTAATTTGTGTTTTGCGGCATTTACTGATGATAGAACCTCTACCGATGAGTGATTTTCGAAACTGATCTAAAAGTGACCCAATGAGTGCAAGACTTCTGTCCTGTGCATTGAGAAAACCCAATCCGTCGGATAAATTCCTTTCAATTACTTCCCATCGTGAGATTTCACTGAACGAATGATTACGGCAGGTTTTATCTCTTGCGACCTTACTCAATACACGAGCAGTGGATGGGTTAGGTGAATCTAAGACTTTGGAGCAGTCCAAAGGAATACTTATAGGAAGAGAACAATCTGATTTCCTCATGATATATATAGGTTTATAACTTTAAGTTAATTAATATTTAAATTAAACTTAACTATTAGATAATATTTTTTTGTAGTATATGACGTATAAGTTTAAAGGAGTTTCGAAAAATCGGTGAACGGATCTCGAGGATCTCCTCTGTTAATGAAGAGCTAGCTCATGGGCTCCTCCAGTCGGGTGACATGTAATTTTTAATATGAATAGTAAAATGCATTGAATGTGTTCTCCTTTGCTATAGGCGCAGTTTGGGATGCACCTCCTTTCACAGACTAACGCTTGTAGCTTTAAAAGCAGACTAATCCGGATGGTAAGCGTTGTCGGTTAAGACTCAGGATGCCGTAGTATGATATAACTTTGTGTACTTATAATGTATTTTGAATGATATGATTTTTGAATGTATTATGTGATCCTTAGAAATATTGGAGTAAGATTGGTCTCAGAAGGGCATGGACAGATTCCGAATGCTGCTTTGGACAGTTAAGTGAACGGTGATACTACCCATCGCGACCTTTTGGGTTAGGGTCGTAATGGGATTCCAGTCAACAGAGCCCAATGTAAAGAACTCTTCGTTTACTCTGTGAAGTGTTTTCATTTGAACGTGTATACTAAATAAGTGATATGTCGGATAATTCGCCAACAGTTACGCCGTCGTGTAATCCGAGCCAATGTAAGGTTCGTTTTCAATATCGAATAAAGTAAGTATTTCTGTCTGAAAATATAATCTAATGGGGTATGTATGTGTTAAGAGTCATTAAAATTAAGGTTATAAAGCTTTTGAAATATCAACCAGATGGATTGTCAAATGACGCAACACTGGATCGAACCACAGAGGCCAGGAGTTTGGACTGGCTCTGCATGAATGAAAGTCTTCTCTCGCCAATTACTCGCTGCTGAAAATCGACTTCAAATAAGGCGCTGTAATCTGTTGGATCTCCTGGTCTGAACAAACGGTTAACCATGCCTCCGGGTGGTGCGCACCCAACCGGATGGCTCGAATATACCCGAGGTCTCTTTTTCAAAAAACGGAAATTTATGCTTTCACGGGTTGCGAATGCCTTTGGGGAGCCAGATGAACGGCATGCTCGAAAGCCAGGGTATGAACGAGCAACATTTGTGTCTTTTAGGCCTGTAGAGATAAAATAAGGTCCGCGCACCGTAAACGAACAGCAATTGAACTGACGGCCACGCCATGTCTCTCCTTTTTTAAGAGAGTGCGTGTACCGACGCTTGATTGGAGGCGGCAGTGCGCAATCGGATCGAGCTGAAAGTGAACCCATTACGGGGTGCTTTGCGCGAACCATACAGCGACTAATCTTGGAATGTAAAATAGGTGTCAAAATAGTGTTGAATTATACGCTTTTCAAAGAATGTAAAAAGTTGATTCGTGTTATCAAGTTATCCTAATATCTGGAGTGCGACGCTGGTCAGCTGGTTGGCTTGGGCGACCATGGCGGCAGAAGCCTGTACGAGTACGTTCTGCCTCGCGAAACGAGTTGATTCCAGGGCAACGTCCGCATCCATGATTCGGCCATG
>DDNP01000029.1 GCA_002341185.1 Candidatus Neomicrothrix sp. UBA2517
GGGACAAAATGAATACAAGAGACGGGACAGGTAGAAATGGCCTCGGTGATCGTCTCTTCATCTTCACCTTCCTGGTTGAAGACTCTAGCTCTCCCATGATCATCGGTCATTTGGAAGGTTGAGGGAGCGATCCCTGCACAAAGAGTACATCCCACACACGTCGCCTCGTCGACGTACGTCATGCGCGCCGTCTCCGTTATTGGATCTCCATCTTCATCAACCTCGATCAACTCGTGCGACGGCACGACGCCCAATCTTTCGTCGTAGAACTCGATCTCTTCTTCTTCTTGCTCTTCAATAAACTCTTTGTCTAGATTCTCCTTGGTGTTGTTGGAAAGAACCTCTTTGCCAGAACTCTCACCTAATGCCTCAGCTACTACCTCCTCATCAAAAGCAAAGACAAAGGTAGGTTTGCTTAAATAATCTGGTCTCTTAAAAGGCTCAGCGGGTTCGCCTACTAGCTCTGCAACAACAATGATTCGGTTCCGAGCTGTAAGTTTCGGGTGGCAGGACACCAACGTCAATCTATTAGGGTAGCTCTCGAAAGTCTGGTCAAGGACATCAAACCGCTTAGGACTCACAATGAAATTACCTCGCCCGCCATTTTGTTCTAAAACAATATATGTAAAGCTTCCCTGTATGGTTTGAATTTTGATTTCGTCACCAGGTTCTAATTTGTCAATGTCGCCAAATGGCGCACCCCAAGTTGTTCTATGGCCAGCTATTGCAGTGTTGCCTGGCATCCCTGGCATAGGAGTATCAGGGAAATGACCTGGCCCTCTCTTCAACGATTCAGAAGATACTCCAGAGACAATAGTCGAAGTTAACCCCATTTTTGGTATGACTAGCTGTGCCATGGCTTGCCCCTCGGGTCTCCAAAGAAGAGTGGCATAATCAAGCTTTTCAACATCATCCGAATCCGTGGCACTGTCCACGCTTGGACTACTTTCCGCTGTTTCAACTAACTCAGAAAAGTCTTTCTCTAAATCTTCCTGATAACGGTCAGTGAGCACGCCAGTTCCCCACAGCTGATAAGCAACAAATAGCAGGGTTAAGCCCCCGAGGATAACAAGACCACGCCCGAGGGACTGAAAGACTCTTGAAATAAACATCACAGATGACGTTAGCGAAAAGAATCTCTAATAACTTCTCAGTTAGATAATTATTTGTTTTGGCAAGCTAAATACACAGAAATAGATGGAAATGAGATACTCGCACTAGATTTTAATTAGACGCCTTTTGAAATGAGCTTAGATTGTCGACGGTTATAAATTTAGATCAAAGCATAGTTTTTTTGGGGCAATTCCCTGCATTGACCGGTGTGACAATGAGTATAGACCAGGGAGAAATCGTACTGATAAAAGGCCCTAATGGCGCAGGGAAATCAACCTTACTTCATCTCTGTGCGGGCTTGCTTCCAATGAGGAGTGGAACAGGCACAGTACTCAATTTTGATCTACAACGGCAACGGATGGAATTAAGACCGCACATAGGGTTGCTTGGACATCGCACTGGCCTTTACCCTGACCTAACGGTCAAAGAGAATATGAAATTTTGGGCTTCAGCATATGGCTCCAACGATAACGAAATTGACAAAGCTATGGCATTCTTTGGGCTAAGTGGGCGCTTGGAGTCGGTTCGATCTCAAAATCTTTCAGAGGGGCAAAGAAGAAGAACTGCGTTTGCTCTGCTTTTGATTAAGCGACCGAGCATCTGGCTTCTTGACGAACCTTATGCGGGCTTAGACGATAATGGAAGGGAACTAGTAAATTCGTGCATCCTTCAAGCGGTCGAAGCCGGCACTACTGTGCTTATAGCGTCCCATCAAATAAATAATATAGGCAAAAGTGATCAACGAACTCTGCAGGTTAAAGGTGGACGGATCACTATTGAACCCGAAGAACCCAGCAAAGGCGATGACCATGTTTCGTGATGCTTGGCTAGTTACGAAGAAAGATCTCCTTATCGAGATTCGCTCAAGAATAGTTATTAATCAAATAGCTCCATACACATTACTCATCTTAGTCTTATTCGGATTTGCATTAGACGCAGATACTGAAACACTCCGCGATACTGGGCCGGGCTTATTCTGGGTTTCCACGCTTCTCGTTGCGATATTAGCTATCCAACGGTCAGTCGATATAGAGACCTCCGATTCAGCAATAGATAGACTCATGCTCTCCGGCATATCACCAACCTCCATATACATCGGAAAGACTATTGGCTTATATATTCAATTGATTATTCTCGAAGTCATGCTTTTCATAGTTATGGTCGTTTTGTTTGATATGTCCGTTGAGAGCTATCCGCTCATCATCGCTTCTGCCATTCTAACGACATTAGCTATTTCAAGTTCAGGGACACTCTATGGAGTGATTGCTTCTGGACTAGGCGTCCGTGAAACGTTACTCCCTGTGCTTTTTTTGCCTGTTCTTGCGCCAGCTATAATAGGAGCCACAAGAGCATTTGGTGATGCTTTTGGAAGAGTTAGTTCGGATGGATGGGCATGGTTGGGATTGCTTTCAGTGATTGCTATTGTCTACACACTTGTGGGGATGTTGACATATGGGAATATACTAGAGGACACATAATGCAAAGCACAGAGAAGCAAGAATTCACAACTTCACGAGGAACCCGATTTATGGGAATTTCTCTGCTCATTGGAATCCCAACTCTTCTGATATTCGCATTTCTTTTAAGTCCTGCTGATGACAACATGGATGATGCTGTGAGATTGATATATGTGCATGTCCCTATGGCAATATTTGCCTATGTAGCGATTATTACAACTGGTATTGGGAGTGTTTTCTTTCTTTGGAAAAAATCTCGCTGGTGGGATACCGTTGCGCATGCATCAGCTGAAATCGGTCTCATACTTTGTGGATTGGTCCTCATAACTGGAAGTATTTGGGGAAGACCGACATGGAATACATGGTGGGAATGGGGAGATGTGCGTTTGGTGACGACACTTGTCCTGTTCCTTATGATTCTTGGTTACTTAGCATTACGGCAAGTTCCAGCTAATCCTGAAATGAGAGCTAAGCGCGCCTCGGTCGTCGGAATAATTGCAGCAGTCAACATACCTATTATTAACAGATCAGTTGAATGGTGGGAGAACAACACACTCCACCAAAAGTCATCTTTGACCGATGGAAAACTCGAGAATCTTACTTTATTTACACTTTTCTTGGGCTTTATAGTTGTGGGCATCTCTTACTTATGGCTGATGACTCACCGATTTCGTGTCGGTTGGATGACTACTGAAATAGAAACTGCTGGAATAGCAGAACTCATAGAAGAGAGATTGAACGAAGGGAATTCCACCGTCGTAAACTCACAGCCCCAACAAAAGGATGGAACTAAATGACTCATGTCGGCTACCTAGTTGCTGGATGGTCCATATCTCTAATTTCCTTTTTTATTTATGCATGGAGAATCGTGAGAAAAGGAAAAAAGTTATCCTCACAAGTCCCCAAGGATCGCCAAAGATGGATGACCTCATCAACAGATTAGGGTAAGTAATGGATGAAGAAAATGTCAAGATGGACCTCACACCCAGAGTTCCTAAAGCTAGAGTAACCCCTAAATGGCTTCCCCTAGTAGCGCTACTGGCTATTGCTATAGCCGTAGTCGTGCTTATCTGGTTTCTCGTAACTAACACCCAATCCTTTTTGCCCGCTGATCAAGCAGTTGAAGAACGATCTGAATTAGGCGAACGAAGATTTCAGATTTTGGGTTCCCCAATTGCAAGAACAACATCAGACCAGACAGTCATAATAAGTGAAAATGAATATACTTTCTTTACTATTGTGTTTGATGGCGTACTTGTAGATGTTGTCAGTACAGGAACACCACCTGATCTTTTTGACGAAGGAATTCCAGTAGTGCTTGAGGGTAAATGGATTGAGGGCCCCCTGCCTGACCCTGACTATATTTTCAGGAATGGGGCTAATGATGGTTGGTGGTTCTCAACTGACAGGATTTTAGTCAAACATGATAATGACTACCGCGAAGAACGTATAGATGACGCGGAAGAACGGGGGCAAATACCGAAAGCGGCTGACTCCTAGGAGTGTTATGAATCTCGTAATCGGATCCCTTGGGATAGTATTAACTCTGGCAGCATCTTTAACAGGTTCTTTGTCTATTGTCGTGGGCTTAAAGAAGTCACGGCAGCGTTTACGAACTGTAGGGGCTAAATATGCCTGGCTTGCTTTCGCCGGGATGGCCATATCAACATTTGCAATGCAAAGAGCACTAATAACCAGAGATTTTTCCGTAAAGTACGTCGCCGAACAAGGTAGTTCTTTAACGCCCCCTCTTTATAACATCGCAACCATGTGGTCCGCTCTTGAAGGCTCGATCTTGCTTTGGGGATTAATTTTGGCAGGGTACTTGGCGATCGTCGCAAAGAAATTTTCAGCAAGACTTTCAGACCCCATGGTCTCGTGGGCTTTAATAACTATCTTCCTTGTCACAGCATTCTTCTCGCTGCTGATGCTGGGACCAGCAAACCCTTTTGAATCTTTCAATCCACCCCCCGGATATGACGGACCGGGACCAAATCCACTTCTGCAGAACCACATTCTGGTTGCCTTTCATCCGCCTATTCTGTATCTAGGGTATGTCGGGTTCACTGTGCCTTTTGCGTTTGCCGTAGCTGCTCTTGTTACTGGAAGGTTAGGCGAAGGGTGGCTCCTCATAACAAGACGCTGGACTTTATTTTCATGGGCGTGCTTAACATTTGGAATAATCCTTGGAGCCTGGTGGGCCTACGATGTACTCGGGTGGGGAGGGTATTGGGGCTGGGACCCAGTTGAGAATGCTTCCTTGTTGCCATGGTTAACTGGAACCGCATTTCTTCATTCTGTGCTTGTTCAAGAAAGACGAGGACTCTTGCGAGTCTGGAACCTATCCTTAGTGTGTTCAACTTTTCTACTAACGATACTTGGTACTTTCATAACCCGATCTGGAATTATCGCCTCAGTACATGCCTTTTCCGAGGGTGGCATAGGACCTTGGTTGCTTTGGTTCTTCTCGCTAGTACTTTTAATCGTCTTAGCGTTGATATTTTGGCGCGGAGATAGACTTCGATCGCAGGGAGGAATTGATTCAGTTCTATCAAGAGAGGGGGCTTTCCTTGCTAATAATCTTGCATTTGGCGCATTCGCTTTTGTCATTCTCCTTGGAACCATTTTTCCTTTAATTGTTGAGGCGACGCAGAACAGGCAAATCTCAGTTGGGGCTCCTTATTTCGATAAAATGTCAATGCCCATTGGGTTTGTAATACTATTCCTGATGGCTATCGCCCCCATCCTGCCCTGGAGAAAAGCACGCCCAGATCTTCTTAAAGATAGGGTTGAATGGCCGGCATGGGGTGGAGCACTGGCTTTAGTGTTAGCTGTGTTAACCGGGGCTCGAGGTTTTATTCCATTATTGGGCTTTGGTTTTGCAGGTTTTGCAGGCACTAGTGCATTGCGTCATCTAGCCCTATCCGTAAGGCGCAACAAAATCTCTGGAATAATAGGCCGATCAAATGGCGGAATGATTGTTCACCTAGGGGTAGTTCTCCTATCAATAGGGCTTATAGCTAGTTCGTCCTATGTATCTCAAGCGTCATACACCTTGGAGCCAGGTCAAACTATCAAGTTCGGTGACTCAGACGTCACTTATGTTTCAGCTGAACAGATTACCTACTCAAATCGAATTCAAGAGAAGGTTAAAATCACCGTCGGTGGTGACATTCTTGAACCTTCTGTAGAAAGATTCACTGCCTCTGGTCAACTTGTCCCATCTCCCACGACGAAATCAACAAGCACAAAAGATATTCAGGTAGCACTTTTGGACCCTCCGGAGGAAAATGATCAATCAATTGTAATCCAGATAACCAAGCAGCCACTTTTGGTTTGGATTTGGATAGGTGGATTTGTGATGCTTCTTGGCAGTATCCTATCTGCCATTCCTTCAAGGAAACAAAGGCAAGTCACAAACAAGTTGGACAATAATCAACAAAGTAACGAAAGAATAGAAAAGTGAGTTTTGGAAAAGCTGGAATGGTTATTCTTGCGCTTGTCTCGGTAGGTTTTATAACCTTATTAGCAACCCGTGGTACTCAATCTAACCAGCCAAATTTCGATCTTGTCGGAGAACCAGCACCCCTATTCTCTTCACAAACAATCAGTGGTAGTGAGTTTAACCTTGAACAAATACTTCTAGAGAATAGATCTTTAACTCCCCGAGATCAGGTGTGGGTCGCTATTAACTTCTTTGCAAGTTGGTGCACTGGATGCATCGTAGAGCATGATGAGTTATTAACATTCCATAGCGAGAGTGTAGTCGCGGCCGCAGGGACAAGATGCAAAACTAGGCTGGTATCAATAGCTTTTAATGATAATAAAAAAGATATAGAAACTTTTTTTGAAAAATACGGCGGTGATTGGCCAGTTCTTCTTGATGAAGGAACTAACAGGATTACAATTGACTACAGTGTCATGACTGCTCCGGAAACTATTCTGGTTGCGCCTAGCGGTTTAGTCGTTAAAAAGATTGTAGGTCCGATAACCTATGATAAATTGACCGATGGTATTGAATGCTAACCAAGATTAAATCGAGAACACTTTCGTGGATATTGCTTTCGCTTGTCGTAATTGTCGCACTTGTATTCGGTTCTCTTAACGAAAAAGATACTGAAACTTCTGCTGAACGTGCAGCATCTTTAGCTGCTTCCATAGCCTGCCCTCAGTGCTCCGGCCAGCCTGTGTCTGAGAGCTCAGCACCAATAGCTCAAGTGATCAAGGCCGAAATCAAAGCACAAGTTGATCAAGGACGCAGCGATAGAGAAATAAGATCATATTACGCTGAACAATATGGTGAGTGGGTAAATTTGAATCCGAGCAGCAGTGGTTTTGACGCTATTGTTTGGGTAGCGCCATTTCTTCTTGTAGGAATTGCATTAGGTGGTTTGACGCTAGCTTTCGCTAGAAGGCAATCAGAGTCAACAGGTATTGAGCTAACGAAAGATGAAGAAGAACAAGTGAAAGCGATACGAGAGCAGTTTGCCACAAACACTGAATCGGTAATAGAAGAATAAAGTAGTTAAGTACAAAGAATGTGAATCGCCATAAACCTGAATTTGAGAAAATTTTCCTCCTCAAGTCATTAGACGACCTCGACGAAGAACTAGCTAACGGGGATATCAGCCAAAAAGACTACCTCCAACTAACCCAAAACTATAAAAGACGGCTTGTTCGTTTATCTAAACGAGAACAGAACGCCAATAAAGAATCAAAGTTGCAGAATGGAAAAAAAACATGGGTAACGATAATTTTCCTAATCGCTTTGGCATCTATTTCAGGCCTTGCTATCGCTAATTCATCGGGGGAGAGGTCAAATTCTGAATCTCTAACCGGAAGTCTTAGGGAAAGTACTATCTCTAAACTTCAGCAAGCTCAGCAATTACTCGGAGACTCAGCTAGTTGGAGTGCGGCAATCTCACTTTATGATGAGGTGCTTGAAGAACAACCAAGTAATGTTGAAGCTATAACTTATCGGGCCTGGCTAAATTATCGGCAAGGGAACGAAATCCAGCCCCTTATCGAAGAATGGAATGAGGTTCGGATCCTGAATCCTAATTTTGCTGATGCAATAGTATTTCTCACCATTGCTTTGGCAGACGAATTACGATTTCCAGAGGCATTAACGCAGTTGCAAGAGTTGCAAAAGATCGATGTAGGACTGCAATTAGAAAGCGTTATAGAAAGTCAGGGGTTATACGGGAGAGTATATGCCGAGGCAAAATACAGTATTTTGCGGGAAAGCAATCAACCATCTCTAGACGATTTGGAGATGAATATAAGTGTTGCTCTTCAGTCAGCAAACTATCTCCTCCAAAGTGAGAAACAACAAAGAAGCGTGAGCGCATTAAAGCTATTTCGGGCAGTTTTAGCGGCGAATCCATCTAATCCAGAAGCTTTGAGTAGAGAGGCTCTACTAATGGCCCAAACTGGGGACCCAGAACTGTTCGAAAGAGCAATTAATCAAGTTAACATTGCAGTTCAAGAGAACCCCCAAAATATTGAAGCTCTTTTGACCCGAGCTACTCTCTTGGCTGGGATTGACTTGCAAACAGCATGTGGCGATTTAGTAAGCATCTTATTACTTTCGGATTTAGAGAACGCTGGAATCGCTGATCAGATATTAGAACAAGTTAATAATCTATCTCTAACTCTAGAATGCTAAGTCTGAGAAGGTTCGAATATAGAGAAAGAGAAATAAACGAGGTTCGGAAATAACATGCAACTATGTTGGCATGCGTTGAGATACAGACTTGAAACGGCGTACACTGAGTTAATAAGTAGGAAGATATTTAATGACTATCAAAACTGAAGAAGTTTATGAAGCCCTTCAACCAGTTCAAGACCCTGAACTTAACAGAAGCATCGTTGAGCTCGGAATGGTTAAAAGTGTAACTATTGATCATGATCAGGTATCAATAGAAATAGCGTTGACAATAGCTGGATGTCCCCTTAAAGCAAAAATCGAAAGTGACATAACTGACGCACTTCTGGGCAAAAGTGAAATTAATTCAGTGAAAGTTAATTTTGGAGTTATGAACGATGAAGAACGAGCAAAAGTCCGTGAACTTGTTCATGGTGACCCAGCTTCAACAGCAGGATCACAGCCAGCTCATGGCCATGCAGAGGGGAGAGTCATTCCTTTCGCTGATCCTTCATGTAAAACAAGGGTCCTGCTTATCGCCTCTGGAAAGGGAGGAGTCGGCAAGTCTTCTGTATCTGCAAACTTAGCCATATCGCTCGCTAACCGAGGAAAGAATGTAGGTATTGTTGATGCAGACGTTTGGGGATTCTCTATTCCTCGTATGTTGGGGATTGATCAACCTCCAACTGTTATTGACGATCTACTAATACCACCCCGTGTTCATGGGGTTAAGGCGATATCGATGGGTTTCTTTGCACGTGAAGATCAACCAGTTATATGGCGTGGGCCAATGCTCCACAAAGCGCTTGAACAATTCCTCACCGATGTTTTCTGGGATGATCTTGATTACCTGTTAATTGACCTACCACCTGGAACAGGCGATATCGCTCTATCCTTAGCTCAATTTCTGCCTCGTTCAGAGCTATATGTTGTTACAACCCCCCAACCAGCTGCTCAAAAAGTTGCTCAGCGAGCTGCTTTCATGGCACAAAATGTAAATCTTGAAGTGAAAGGCGTAATTGAAAATATGTCTTGGTTCACTGGTGACGACAATAAACGCTATTACATCTTTGGGCATGGAGGTGGGAAGGATTTAGCTGACCGCTTAGAAGTTCCTTTACTTGGACAAATTCCACTTGTCCAAGAACTTCGAGAAGGCTCCGACTCAGGAAAACCGATAGCTGCCGTTAATCCTGATAGTGAAGCGGGAAGAATTTTTGCTGAAATAGTAGAGACCATTGACGTTGAACTTGCTCCAACTAGAAGATACAACGAAGGACTTAAGTTACTTCAATAGAGAAGAGAGGATACAAATGATCATACGAATAGGTGTAGGCGATACGGCTAAGGAGGTTCAACTTGAAATGGAGGAGGGTACAGATTTACCTGCACTCAAATCGCATATTGACAGTGTTATTGAAAGCTCTTCCGGAACCCTGTGGCTCAGTGACAAGGATGGAAGGGAAGTCGGAGTGCCTGCTGCAAAAATAACGTTTATAGATATTGGTTCACAGTCTGCTCCTAAAATTGGTTTCGGAGCCTAGGCATCCTATCTAGCTGTAGGTTATGTCTAGTCTAAAGGGCTTAGAGCAACGGTTAAGCGAAGAAGAACTGGCTCATTTGTATGAACTGATTCGTTCGTGGGATCTTCTAGCGGACCTCTCATTTGCTGATCTTTTATTATGCGTCCCGGAGAACAATGCACCTATTTCTCCATATGTTGTTGCTGCTCATGTTCGACCAACTACAAGCAGGAGTATTTATAGAACCGAAATGGAGGGAAAGGTCTTTCAATCGGGTGAACGCCCCTTGCTTGATCAGGCTCGAAAGACACTCCAAAGTGTTGACGGAGGGCTATTATCCCAGACTGATGTAGAGCGAATAAGAACACTTAGTATCCCAGTCAATTACAAAGGTAAGGCCATAGCCTTGCTTTCCCGTGATTTCTCCCCTGATGATCAACGAATAGCTGGAGAATTGGAGATGACCTACTTTTCGTTGTTCAGAAGGTTAGGGATAATGATTTCGCAAGGAAACTATCCGTTTAAAGGAATTGAAGCAGAAACTGAATTCACACCTAGAGTAAGTGACGGAGTTATCGAGTTGGATGCATCTGGCCAAGTTCAGTTTGCTTCGCCAAACTCAGTTTCAGTTCTTAGTAGGCTAAGGATTGCCCAAATAGAGGGGAAAAGGCTTGGAGTAGATGAGCTTAAATGCGATTCGATTCCTCTAATTTTATCAACTTGCCAACCTTATGATGATGAATTATCCGAACATGGCCAAACCGTTGCGTTAAAGGGAATTCCTTTAATAGAAGGATCAGAATTAACTGGCGCACTAGTTCTTATACGCGATATTTCTGAACTGAGACGCAGGGATAAATTAATAAGATCAAAAGACTCAACTATTGCTGAAATTCACCATCGCGTTAAAAATAACCTCCAAACAATATCGTCACTGCTTCACCTTCAATCAAGGCGATTAGTGGCACAAGAGGCGCAAGAAGCAATAAACGACTCAGTGCGACGCATACGTTCAATCGCTGTCGTTCACGAGATCCTCTCTCATAACCCCGAAGCTAGTGTTCGGTTTGATGATGTCATAAAGCCACTGGTACGCCTTGTCTCCGAGAGTCTCACAAACCCTGAAATTTCTATTAATTTTAAAATTGAAGGAGATATCGTTAATTTTCCAGCAGCAGAGACCACAGCTTTAGCAGTAATTTTGAATGAGCTACTACAAAACGCAATTCAGCACGGATTTTGCGAGTTTCTTCCCGATGAAAAGGCTGAAGTTATTATTCACTTCGGTTCAAAAGATGGGTTTTTCGAAATATCAGTAACTGATAATGGTAAAGGATTGCCAGAAAAATTCGCCGATAAGAGTTTCGGTCTCGGATTGACGATAGTAGCGAATCTGATTGAGGCAGATTTAGGAGGGAACATGCAACTGATTAAAAATACTCCATCTGGAACAATGGCACTAATCCAAATACCTCACAATTAAAGCAAACTCTGATCTTTTAATTTGAAGAAATGAAAAGAGATGTTTAACCTCGGCGTTGCTTTCTGATAAGTCGTCTCTCTTCTTCTGATCTTCCGCCCCAAACACCATTATCCTGATTTGAATCAAGAGCATAATCTAGGCATTCCAGTTGAGACGGGCATCGTGAACACACATTCTTAGCTAAGGAAATTGCATCAAGTGCACTTCCGGTATTGCCAATAGGAAAGAATAGTTCAGGACTAGTATCTTTACAGAGAGCTAGTTCTCGCCAATCCCTCTGTCGATCATAATAAGGTAATGTTTGAATTGCCACAGGCCCTCCGCAAAGCACTAAGCGACTCCATAAGGTTATTATTTAATAACCCGTACTAGTAGAGGTTACACGTTTTCTTACTGTGTGACAAGTGGCACATGAGGGTTATGTTAATTTTGTTCAATTTTTCTAACATCCTGAAATAGTGAATCGGGTAGGATAAGAACATATGATTGAGGTTTGCGCCCATAGAGGAGTTTGCTGCGATTCGAAAGAGAATACCCTTGATGCCTTTCGGGCAGCTATGACACAAAAGGCGGATTCAATTGAGCTAGATGTCTGGCTTACGACGGATAACCAACTGGCTGTTCATCATGACAAAGTTTGTCAGGGGATTGACATAGAAAGCGCATATTTCGCTAATTTGCCTGATTTCATTCCTAATCTGAATGATGTATTGAGTACCTGTGGGACAATGCCACTAAACGTCGAACTTAAAACTTCACCCGAGACCCAAATTGAGCGCTTAGCTGTAAAAGCTATTGAGATAAATTCTGAATTGAGCCTAATAGACCCAAATATCAAGATATTAATATCTTCATTTGATATAAACGTTTTACAGAGTATCAGGAGACTTTCGCAAGAAATCAGAATTGGTTACCTTACTGGAAAGAAAAATTGGGTTGCTTCCGGCCTATTTAAAACTATTGCCGAGAATAACTTTCAAGCTGTTCACCCTCATTATCCACTAGTAACAAAAGAATTTATGCATGTCGCAAAAGATAACGACTTAGAGGTGAATGTTTGGACAGTTAACGATCAAGAAATTGCCAACACGCTTATTAATTTGGGTGTGGATTCGCTAATCACTGATGATGTGCAAGGTATTAGAACAGTGACCGAGACCTATCAATACTAACTAGCTGGGTTTACCGAGGTGGAAGTTGGTCCTCAAAGAGCCACTGTTGAAAAAATAATTCAAGATCTTTATTCGCGTTATCTTCAAATGTTTCTATAAAGCCCTCTGGCGTGGCTGACTTACCACCGAAAGTTCTTACGTATTCCCTAAGGGATTGAAAAAATAATGGATCCCCCATTTCAAGTCGTAAAGCATGCAACGCCATAGCCGGTCGAATATATACGGATGAGCTAAACAATGCCGTTGGACCTGGGTCGCCAGGACGGGGTTTTACATGAAATTCGTAACCTTGGTCAGAGAGACTGTAATAGTATTCAAAGAAAGATTCATCGATATTATAATTCGGGTTTACTTTCTCAAGATACAGCTGTTCGGCATATGTGGCTAAACCCTCGTTAAGCCAGATATCGCTCCAGTCATCTAAAGTAATAAAATTTCCAAACCATTGGTGTGCAAGTTCGTGAGCTTGTATTTGTTGGTTTCCAACAAGGTCTTTACCGAAAATAGATAAAGTCTGGGTTTCAAGTGCGTATCCAAGATTCTCATTTACTGCAAGGATTCCGTAGTCTCCAAATGGATAGGGGCCAAATAACTCTTCGAAAATAATTATCATTGTTTCTAAATTGAGATTTTCTTGAGATGGGAATTGGACTCCTTCTTCTACCCAATGTCGGATTTGTATTTCATCAAAAGTCTGTTCAAACGTCTGAGAGAATTTTCCAATTGCAATAGTTGTTAAATAAGGTGCTTGTTCATGTTCTGTTTCGTACTCCCACGTTGTGGATTTCGCATCACTGCTTTTACTGACAAGGACTCCATTAGTTACAAAGCTTAAATCGGAAGGTAGGGTCATTGAAATATTGAAGTGAGCTCTATCTTTTGGGTGGTCATTTACAGGATGCCAAGCCTGACTGCTTGATGGCTCTCCAGCTACGAGAACGCCTCGAGCGCTATTAAACCAACCTCCTTCAAATGGGAATAAGGAATCGTTGATCAAACCAGGTGTGCCTTCATAATCTACTGTTATTGAAAAGTCAGTATTCTTAATCAACACTGAGGGGAAAACTACTGTCAACTCATTCTCCTCAACAAAGAATTGCAAATTAGCATCGTCCATTGACACAGACAGAACCTTCATTCCGCTTAGGTCGAGGTTCAAACTAAGCAAATTTATATTAGAAGTTCCATAAATCGTTGCGGAACCTGAAAGAAAGCGGAGATTAGGGTCCCATGTAAGCTGAAGATCATATTCCGTTACGTCATAACCTCCATTACCGAGCATAGGGAAGTATCTATCTCCTACTCCTGGATTACCGATCTCACCAATTACAGTTTCTTTATCCAGGTCAGCGCTTTGCGATACTGCTGGAGAAGGGGTCTCACTTTGACCTACTTGTGAACGTTGCCCACATGCAGGCGTTATAAAAAGTAGTAATAGTGAAATCGTTAGATATTTTCTTACTGATGGAATCAAGGACGTGTCAATGCTAATTAGAGACCCACAAGATTCGGATTCGGTGTGATAAGTTTGAGCACCTTTGGGGCATAGCTAAATTCAAGACTGGTTACTTCACCTAAATAATCACCGTCAACTTGATAGGGGAAAGGCCTATGCCCTTCAACTATGAATGAGGATACATCGGGTCTGTAATCAATATAAGAGTAATTGTGGAATGCAGTGGAACCACGAATAGCGCTACTGACTAAGCCAAGCATTTTGTTAACGCTAAGGTTATTGATACTTATCGTCACGAGCTCCTGATCGAGGCCAGCATGAGGAGATAGTTTTAATGATTTACTCCCCAGGTATGTATACGGATCTGTGTTGAGGCAGATTGCAAACTTTGAGTTAGGTATCACTGATCCATCACTGTGCTTTAGCCTAAATACTGGTTTTTTGCGATCATAATGCCTGAGCCAAGTATCTATAGCCGCGTAGACAAACAAGGCATGGCTCGCATATCTTTTGAGGCGCCCTCGCTTTTCAACTTCTGCAACCACGGCTGCATCAAATCCCATACCAGCATGAAATAGGAAATACCTTCCATTGACGCAACCTAAACCTACTAATTTAGGAGGATTTTTTTCCATAGTTTCAAGGAGAATACCCGTTGCTTCAACAGGGTCATCTGGTAGCCCAAGCGTTCTTGCAAATACGTTTGTTGACCCCCCGGGAAGAACAGCAAGAGCCGTCTTGGAATTAATAAGTCCGTTAGCGGCTTCGTTTAAAGTCCCGTCTCCTCCCAACACCACTACGAGATCAAAGTCATCTTCAACCGACTGCCTTGCTAACCGTGTTGCATGGTCTCGACGAATTGTCTCTGCAAGTATAACTTCATGGTCCGCTGCTAATGCCTTTTGAATAACGACGCGGGTCCTCGGAGTAACAGAGGATGCTGCAGGGTTAACAAGAAACATTATCTTCACAAACCCATTGTAGGAACTTTGTGCGCAAGCTGTGACTTTCCTCACATTCTTCAGTTATGGAATACATGAAAACCTGTTGTAAAGTTTAATTAACAATAAAGGCCAACAGAAGAGCCTTGAAAAGAAGGAAACATGAAAGTAGCAGTTTGCGTAAAGCAGATCCCCGATCCGGCTGATCCTGGGGCGATTGATCCAGAGACCAAAACACTCAAGCGGGATGTCAAGCTTATATTAGATGAGTCTGATTCCTATGGCGTTGAAATGGCGCTCCAATTAGTAGGAGAAGACGGGGAAGTCGTTCTAGTTTCAATGGTGCCCAACAACGAAAGAAATGGTCTCAACAACGCTCTGGCGATGGGAGCGGACAGTGCTATTCTCGTCAGTGACGATGCTTTGTCTGGTTCTGATGCTCTAAGTACAGCTAAAGTCTTAGCAGCTGCGATACAGAAAACAGAGCCCGACCTTGTTCTCGCCGCTACAGAATCATCTGATGGCTATACAGGAACAGTTCCTGAGCAAATAGCAGAGCTTCTTGGTCTCCCCTCAGTTACCTTCGCAAAGGAAGTAACTGTTGTGGGGGAAAGTGTAGCCGTGAAAAGACAAACTGAAGATGGGTACGATGAGGTTGACTGCCCTCTACCTGCATTGGTTTCCGTTACCGCTGGAGTTGTTGAACCTAGATACCCGTCGTTCAAAGGGATAATGGCTGCAAAATCAAAACCAGTCGAACAATTCTCACTCGGTGATCTCGGAATTGAAACCACGACAGTGGGTTGGGCCGGTAGCCGACAAGAAATAGTTTCTATCGAGCCTGCGCCAGCGAGAGAAGCAGGGGAGATCGTTGAAGATGAGGGAGATGGCCATGAAAAGATCGTCACTTTCCTCCAAGAAATGAAAGTTATTTAGGAGGCATCATGGCAAATATATGGATACACGCAGAAACAACAGAAGGTGTTGTCTCGACAATTACTTTGGAGCTTCTTGCTAAGGCGAGGGAGCTTGGAGACGTGACAGCTTTCCATGCGGGTTCTGACGCTGAACAAGCTGCCGTTGAATTGGGAGCACATGGAGCAAGCAGAATTCTCACAACTGGCGATTTAGATAATGGCCTCCCCGGACCAGCATTAGCTTCAGCAGTTGCTGCTAAGGCTTCAGAAGAATCCCCTCAAGCAATTTTGTTCGGTACTACCTACGGTGGTCGGGATGTAGCTGGACGGCTATCCGTTAAAATGGATGCGCCAGTGATTACCAATATTGTGGATCTTCTCGACGATGATGGTTTGACTGGAGTGGAACCGGTATTTGGAGGAACAACCAATGTTATGACTAGGTTCACGGGCGAAACAGCTGGAATATTCCTGATCCGTCCAAAGTCTTTCACGGCTGAAGAAGCTGGTGGTTCCCCAGCAACTGTGGAAACTTTATCAATTCCCGATTTAGGGACAACTGGTTCAGCTAAAATAACTAATCGTTTCGTTGAAGAGTCTGACGGACCGAAACTCGACGAAGCAGCAATAGTTGTTTCCGGTGGTCGGGGCCTTGGAGAAGCTGACAACTTTCAAATGATTGAAAATCTTGCAGGGAAACTTGGTGGGGCACCTGGTGCCTCTCGAGCCATTGTAGATGCCGGTTGGGTTCCTTACAGCTATCAAGTTGGGCAAACAGGCAAGGTTGTGAAACCAGATGTATACATTGCAGCAGGCATTTCTGGAGCAACACAGCATATGGTTGGCATGAAAGGCTCTAAAACGATCATTGCCATAAATAAAGATCCTGAGGCACCTATATTTTCGATTGCAGATTTAGGTATCGTAGGAGATGTCCACAAAGTGCTACCGGCTTTGCTTGCAGCTATTGGGGACTAATTTTTAAGTGACACCTGATGTAGCATGAGTATTGCACTCAACCTTGCAGCTCTCTTACTTGTTATTGGAATTTCATGGTTTGGAGTTATTTGGCTAGCTGGTTTTTTTCATAAAGATGAAGAATCAGGAGTCGAACGAGACTCAAAACCGGGCGAAGACGGCTTTTAGGTTGATTCAAGGCAAAAAAAAATTGCTTGGCTTCCCAAGCAATTGAATTCTCTAATAATAGCACACTCTGATTTTCGATGTAGAGAAAATAGGTATTTTTCTGTTATTTTCTAAAAAAAATACACAAAATAAGCTAAGAGCAAAGAAAATGTAGAATTTACCAATGCACATCGGGTATCTTTATCTATTTAAACGATTACTAATTCTTTCTGAATCGCTTTTACCGATGTTTAGTATTTTATATAATTGGCCAAGGGTAACCGGTTCCACTCGGATCTTCGGGAAAACGACCACTTTCCAATAATACTGTCGCTCTGGAGAATATAGCATCTACCTCTTGAGGGCTAAGAAAAGTAAGAAGCTCATTGCCCGTTTGAGAGTTTAAAAAATTTTCTATATCCTTAAGGAATTTCTCAGGTATCATTTCGCCAGCCCAATCCCAAATAACAGTTCTCAATTTGAAATCAATATGAAATGTCAAGCCGTTATCTATTCCCCAGATTCTCCCGCTACTTCCTAGAAGGCAATGTCCTCCTTTTCTGTCAGTGCTATTAGCTATAAAATCAAATAAGCAAATTCTCTGAAGTGCCTTGTGATATTTCGGGTCTTCAAGCATATGAAAGTAATGAACATCAAAATCACAAGGAATAAACAACTGAAGAGACCCAATACCAAATGGGCCGTCAGTTTCGACAGTTGGTGGAATGATATCCCAACCAATTAGTTGAGCAACCTGAAAAGATGCGATCTCCCTCCGATACAAACCACTTGGAAAATCCCACAAGGGTCGTTCCCCATTGGTTGGTTTATATATCCCCTGTAAATCAGTTTTCTCATCTAAAATATTCACAAGGTAAGTTGAATTAGAACTCCATGCCATTCTTCCGATAATTTCAATTTTGCTTGATTGGAGGATTTCAATGGCATCGCTGTTTGAGATCTCTGGTCTGTCGCGGAATGGGGAAACCTCTTCTTGCATGATTAGTTAAAACAAGGACACCAGGCATCAGCATAATTCAATGGCTCGCCACAGTAGTTACAAGGAGGCCTTCCAGCACTAACCACTTCAGTAGCTTTTGAAATAAAAGCTTTTACTTGACCAGGAGTTAAATGAATTTGTGCCATTGCAGCTTCAGTATTTTCATCAATTAATTCTTCGGCTACGACAACGAATTCAGACTTTTCTTTCTCAAACGCAACACCGATGCTGGAGACAATCCAGTCTGGAGAAACCGGTTCAACTAAATCCAACACAAGGGGAATTTCATCTGGGCTAATCGGCTCCACATCTTCAATTAGTTGATGAAGGAAATCAGCTAAAGCTCGTACCTGCATCTTTTCGAGTTGAAGTGTCGCTAAGTCACCAGGGTTACCAAACTGCAAATAAAAGATTCTTTGGCCCGAAGGACCGACAGTGCCGGTAGTGAAGTGTTGCAGGTCTCCGAAATGGAATGACTGGCTCATGGCCTATCCTGCCCAAGCAACACCGCAATATCAGCCCCAGTTGAATTAATAGCAAGAACAAATGGGCTCTTGGCACTAAAAATCACCGGGCTAACAGAACATGGAGAAATATGAAGTCGTTGAAATAGGTCTAAGGGAGTGCCAAGTGCTGCGGTTAGAAAAGCTTTTATTGTGTCAGCGTGTGATACTGCGACAACAATTTCCCCTTTATGGTTTTCGCAAATACTTGAAATTGCCGAAACCATTCGTGACTGTATCTCCATAAAGGATTCTCCATCAGGGAACCTGAAAAGAGAGGGATTCTTTTGGACCTTCTCCCAATCATTCAATTTTCTTAGATCTGATAACTTCCGACCAGTCCATTTTCCAAAATCAGCTTCAATCAATCCCTGATGTCGTTGAACTTTCATCCCAAAAGTTTTTGCAATAGGTTTCGCAGTTTCAATAGTCCTCTCCATGGGTGAAGAATAAACAGCTTTAACGTTGTGGAGAGAGCATAAATTTGAAGCAACCTTATCCGCTTGTTCTTTACCCAACTCACTTAGATGAAGTCCTCTGGTCCGGCCCGGCAAAATTTTACCTGTCGTTGGCGTGTGCCCATGGCGAACGAGAATGATAACTGTCGCCGTTGTACTCATTTTCGTTGAACTAGTTTTTTTCACCACAAATTTCACGTTACCGGCAGATCCAACATAAGTTTCAAGTCACAAAAAATTACTGAACTTTGTTATGAGAGTTGCTCGTGTGCGAACAAAAGCTATTGTGCACATGATGACTTTATTCCAATTAAATAAAGAAATAATAGAGTGCAAAAAATGCCCCAGACTAGTTGAATGGCGTGAAAGTATTGCAATTGAGAAGCGAGCATCTTTTCGTGATGAAAAATATTGGGGGAAACCAGTTCCTTCATTTGGAGATTCAAATGCGAGACTCCTTATCGTCGGTTTAGCACCAGCTGCACACGGAGCAAATCGTACAGGACGAATGTTCACAGGCGACCGGAGCGGCGATTTCCTATTCGCAGCCTTGCATAGAGCTGGCTATGCCACTCAACCAAATGCAACAAGCAGTGATGATGGCATGAAACTTAATGATGCGTATATAACAGCACCAGTTAGATGTGCTCCTCCTCAGAACAAACCATCGGCTGAAGAACAAAAGAAATGCAGCGATTATTTGAAACGAGAGTTTAGATATCTTAAAAATGTCAAAGTGATCCTTGCATTGGGGTTAATCGGATACACAGCGATTTCAAAAGAGCTAAATGTAAAACCACGGCCCAAATTTCGCCACGGGTTAGAAGTAGAGCTGAATTCGGGTGAAGTAATCCTATGCAGCTATCACGTAAGTCAACAGAATACTTTTACAGGAAGATTGACAGATGAAATGTTCGATGCGGTGCTAGCACGGGCCAAAGAAATCTCTTAGAAAAAACTTACAAAGCCTAACTAGATGGTCGTAGGAATCAACTTAATCCGATAGCGTCAAACATGATGATGAAACGAATCTCCATTATAGTAATCGCAGTCCTAACGTTGACCGCTTGCGGGTCGTCAGGAAAGCCAGAAACCTTTACTGATCAACCTGGCCCCTTGCAAAGTAAATACACAGAGCTAGCTACCCAATTATTGCAGGGTGGGGAAAATCCGAATGGAGTTCCTTTAGTTCAGAGAAATTTCATCGAAGGTTGTATGAGCGGTGGGATAGACGAAACTGGCAGCATAATCGCATTGGCTAGCTCATGCGGATGCAGTTATGCAGGGCTTGTCGAGTTTGTAAGGGAATTAACCGTTTCGGACATTGAAGCATTTAAAGCATTTGAGGCATTTGATAAACAACTAGAAAAAGATGACGGTTTTAGGAACCTAGACACACGCGTGAAGGAAATATTTTCCTCATGCCAAAGCTAATTGCATTCTCCTTCCTCATTCTTGCTAGCGGTTTTCTCTTACTAGCTAGCTGTTCAGCTGATATAAACGAAAATGGATTTTCAAAGAATCCCGGACCAATTTCAGCCAACCTTATAGGAGCACTTCAGGACGGAGAAGACCCGAATTCTGTTCCAGAGGTGAAGCGAAACTTCTTGGAAGGCTGCGTAACTGGGGCATCAGGGTCAATCCCAAACCTTGTAGCTATTCAAGAAACAGGACTTTTGCAAGTTTGCGGGTGTAGCTACGAAAGTCTTTATCAGTACTTCATGGATCGAGCCGCTACTCTAACTGACTCGTCAGCATCGCTAACCGAAATTGAGGTCTTAGCATTCAGATCATTTAATAACCTTGACAAAGATATTCAAAAGGGCGATGAGGAATTTGCCGAAGAACTATTAAGTGTGTTTGAGCAATGTATTCGAGATTCATCTCCTACGATTTCTTCGTAGGAAGTCCAAGTCTTGGGCTTTCGTGGGCCCACGCAGGCCATCGTGATCTACTTTTCTGGGATAATTTCTGCATCAGAGCGATGGCTCCAGGGTCATCATCACCAGGTCGTGTATCGATAGCTCCGTCTCTAATCATTGCCTCAATAATCGCCCTTCCTAGATCTGTCCGAACAACAGTGAGAGTCCAGTCAGTTAATTCGCCTATACCGCCAGTAGAAATATCAGCATGTTCAGCGGCGAAATCAGGGCAATGATTGCAACCTTCTCGCGTCCAAGCATGACATTCTTTAAGATTGATCTCATGATAATCACCATTTTTCATCCAAACTTGAAAAACCCCTTTAATGTTCATTTTGGAAATATCATCTTTATGTAGACCGTACTTGACCCAGAAAAGTTCATCAAACATGGAGTCATCAAACGATTTGGAGCAAAGAAGCCCAATATTTAGTTTTATAGGTTTTCCTACCTTGCCTATTTTTCTATTCCACATCACAGGGGCAATTGATGTTTGGCAACTCATCCCAACTAAGGCAAGCTTAGAAAGCCCTCGTTCTTTAGCTTCTGGATATGCCATGGTATTTGCTGAGTACGTATAGCGACTTCCAGCGCCGGCGAGGACTTCTTCGCGATTTGTAGCAACCATTGGAATAGCCTTCCAGCCAGCGTCTCCGCTTTCATTATTTGAACCTTCAAGTCCAGAAACGAGAGCGCCATCAATGATGTTATTTTCTAAACACCAAATAAGTATTGACGAAACTAATCCACCATCTTGGCCAACGTCATATACGAAATCATCTGACGCCCGTACCAAAAGAATATCCTTGTAAATTCCAGCAATTTCTTCATCTTCTCGAGTTCTTCCAAACAGATGTTGGTCAGCCTCAGTTTCCCAATCTCTAAACCGAGGACAAGCACGAGTGCAACTTGTGCAACCCTTTTCTCCATGTCCACAGTTCGAAAGACCGAGCTCCTCTTCAAGATGGAACGGTTTATATTGGCCAGGTTCATGTTTATAGCCGATTACGTCATGAGGGCATGAGATAACACAGCCGGCGCACCCTGTGCATAATCCAGAGGTAATTACTTCGTCATATAGTTCTTTCCATTGGAAAGTCCAACGAGCCTTTTTCTCCGTAGGGGCAGTTTCAACATTGGTCATGTTGCGATGATACAAGCCCCTATTCTAATTAAGTTGAATTAAACAGAAGTTTCATACGAATTAGAATTAAATGAAAGCGCCCTCGGCAGGATTCGAACCTGCGCACATGGCTCCGGAGGCCAATGCTCTATCCCCTGAGCTACGAGGGCAGTAATTATAGATTACCTTGCTGAAATTCTGGTCTACAGCTAGGTTATCCCCCTGACGCAAACTGACCGGCTAATTCATTTAATTCAAAATCTTCGTGAGGGTCATTGAGCCATCCATCGGGTAGCGAAACATTCTTCGGACCACCTGTGTGGCTTCTTGGAATACGGTATGACTCAACAGGTAACTGCAATCTTTCATCAAAATTCTTAATGATATTACCTAAATCCTGCAGTGTATTTATCTGTTGTATTTCTCTTCTGGTATCTTTACCAACCGCAAACCCTGTCAGATACCATGATGCGTGCTTTCTAAATGTTCGCAAAGCAGTCTCTGAACCGTTCCATTCAACAACGGCCGTTGCATGTCGAAGCATTGTTCGGCCTACTTCCCCAAGTGTCGGGAATTGAGAAACCTCCTTACCAGAGAATATTTCAGCTAATTGTTTGAATAACCAAGGACGTCCAAGGCACCCTCTCCCGATAACAACACCATCTGCATTTGACACCTGCATCATCTCGACAGCGTCATGGGCTTCCCAAATATCGCCATTACCAAAAATCGGTATTGTCGTGACATGTTCTTTAAGTTTCCTAATAGCTGACCAATCGGCATGCCCGCTATATAGTTGTTCAACTGTTCGTGCGTGCAGAGAAATCGCTGAAGCTCCTTCATCTTCAGCAATTTTCCCAGCTTCCAGATACGTAAGATGATCGCTGTCTATTCCCATCCGAAACTTAACGGTGATAGGTATCTCGCCATTTGCGCCAGCTATGACGGATTTGATGATTTTTCGGAAAAGGCGTTGTTTATATGGAAGTGCTCCACCGCCACCATGCTTTGTCACTTTAGGAACTGGGCACCCAAAATTTAAATCAATGTGTTCAACATGGCCTGAATCTAGTAGTTTCTTGACAGCTTTCTTTAAAGAGACGGGTTCCGTCCCATAAAGTTGAATAGAGCGCGGTGATTCATCTTCACCAAACTCTGCTAGTTTCATGGTCTTTTTGTTCTCCTCAACAAATGCCCGTGCCGTGATCATTTGATTCACGAACAGTCCAGACACATGACTTGACTTATTAGTACCGCTTAGATCGCCCGAAAGGCCTTCCACCATAAATGATCTACAAAGAGACCGAAATGGAACATCGGTTACACCGGCCATCGGGGCAAGAATAACTGGAGGCCAAATTGATATGCTCCCGATCGAGGGAGATGCAGCAAGTTCAGTTTGTAATGTCACCTTATCAACCTACAAGTCAACTCTTCTACTCATGTTCTGCTGGTGCTATTTAGCCCATTAGCAGATGAATAATCAATATATGCAAGCGAAAACGTACGCTTAAACATACGATAGAGAATCAGCATATAAATATTTTCCATGATTACCGAAACAATAAAGAATTCATTAAAGAAAAAGCTTGAAGCGCTTGGCATATCAGTAGCAACTGACGAGATCAGCCTTGAACGTCCTGCAAACCGAGAGCATGGCGATTGGTCATCCAATGTTGCTATGGTGACTTCGAAAAGGCTCGGGAAACCAGCAAGAGTTTTGGCTGAAGAGATTGTTGAATCATTAAATGCCGATCCGCCTAAAGGGATAGCTGAAGTTATAGCTGCTGGTCCAGGGTTCATCAATTTCCATATCTCAACTGTTCTGGCACATGAGGTTCTTCTTAGGGTTCTAGAAAATGGAAATCGTTACGGTTCATCTGATGCTGGTCTTGGGAAACACGTAAACGTTGAATTTGTAAGCGCTAACCCAACGGGACCACTTCACGCAGGTCACGCTCGCGGTGCTTGTTATGGAGATGCAATAGGAAACCTCCTTTCATATGTGGGATATGAGGTCCATAGAGAGTTCTATATGAATGACAGAGGACTCCAAATGAATGTGTTTGGACGGTCACTACAAGCACGAAAGAATAACGAACCCCTTCCTGACGACGGCTATGGGGGGGAATACGTGATGGAGTGGGCCGATATAATGCCTGAAAACCTCACACTAGAAGAAATTACTGATTGGGGTTGTGAATACGCAAAAACGGATCAGCAAGATGCGTTAAATCAACTCGGCATTCACTTTGATACATGGTTCAGCGAAAAATCAATGATAGAGAATGGCGAAATAGATCGCGTACTTGAGGATCTAATTACAGAAGGAGTGGCATATAAGAAAGACGGTGCGACTTGGCTCTCATCCGCTGAATTTGGGGATGACAAGGATCGTGTCCTAATAAAAAGCAATGGTGAATATACCTATCTGACGCCTGACATTGCTTATCACAGAAATAAATTCGAAAGATCTGATTGGCTAATTAATGTCTGGGGAGCTGATCATCATGGCTACATCGCGCGAATGAAAGCGGCCATGCAGGCGCTGGGATACGATTCCGAGAACCTCTCAGTGCAAGTAACTCAGCTCGTTAAACTGCTACGAGCCGGTGAAGAAGTCAAACTTTCGAAACGGCAAGGCGATATTATCGAGCTACGAAGCATAATTGAAGAAATAGGGGCTGACTCCACTCGATTTATGTATCTTTTACAGTCAGTTGACTCAAAACAAACATTTGACCTAGAACTCGCAGCATCTAAGGCTATGGATAATCCCGTTTACTATGTGCAAATGGCTTACGCTCGACTTTGCTCAGTGGAACGTAATGCAAACGAGCATGGCTTTCAATTTAGCCTCCTACCAATTGACGAGTTAGGTTTACTAGTTCATTCAAGAGAACTAGACATAATCCGAGGTTTAGAAATCCTCCCAGAAACGATTGAACTCGCAGCTCGTGAGCTGGCCCCACACAAAATTGTTACTTGGTTGAGAGATTTCGCTAACTCTGTCCATGGCTTTCATCATGATTGCTATGTCGTTGGAGACGGCATCAGTAAAGAATTAACAAATGCGCGACTCAACCTCGTAGTAGCATCAAGAAAAGGTCTAAAAGTAGGCCTTGATTTATTGGGCGTTACCGCTCCCAAACAAATGTAGGACTAAAAATGGCCGAGAGAATTTCGAGAGCTCTTCTTCCCGATAACACGAGTATTGCTGATGATGGCATGGCTATGTTTGGTGGTGTTAGAGCTGATGATTTGGCAAGAAAGTTTGGAACGCCATTATTTGTTTATGATGAAGAACATATAAGGCGTAGATGTCGAGAAGCTGTTAAAGCCTTTCCTGATGGTGTGTCTTACGCCTCAAAAGCATTTTTGTGTAAAGCCATCGCAAAATTAGTATCTGAAGAAGGGATGGGTCTTGATGTCGCAACAATTGGAGAGGCCTATGTTGCTTTACAATCTGGAGTTCCACCAGCAGATTTGACTTTGCATGGAAATAATAAATCGCTGGAGGAATTACGTTACGCATCAGAAAATAAAATTGGGAAAGTCGTTATTGACAGTTTTGATGAAATGAAAAGAATTGAGCACCTTTACTCAGAAACCCACGAGCCCCTTAAAGCTCTGATCCGAGTCACTCCAGGAGTTGAGGCCCACACTCATAAATTTGTTACAACTGGGGAAGTGGATTCAAAATTTGGTTTTACAGTACAGAATAGTCAGGCGAGCGAAGCTATCGAGTGGGCTAAATCCTCAAAATCAATTGATCTGGTAGGATTGCATGCTCATATAGGATCACAGATATTCACAAGTGATTCTTTTCGTAAATCAACCGAGATCCTTGTCGGCCTTGCCGAGAATTTTGGACTCCCAGAACTTTGTGTGGGCGGAGGGCTAGGAGTTCCGTACCTTAACAACGAGTCATCAATCTCTATTTCAGAATGGGGGTCTATCGTCCACGAGATAAGTAAATCGGCATCATTGAAACTTGAAATAACAGCAGAACCTGGAAGAAGCATCGTAGCTACTTCAGCAGTTACCATCTATACGGTTGGAACAATCAAAGAGATTGAAGGGATCCGAACATATGTTGCTGTTGATGGAGGCATGCATGATAACCCACGGCCAGCTTTGTATGGAAGTGATTACGAGACATTCTTAGCTCGCTCGATAGATGAACCTCGAGAAAGCAAGATAACTCTGGTGGGTAAACACTGTGAATCAGGAGATGTATTGGTCCAGCAAGGAGACATCCAAGGTGACCTTAATGTCGGTGATTTGCTAGTCACTCCTGTAACTGGCGCATATGGACACTCGATGGGATCAAATTACAATAAAGTCCTTCGGCCCGCTGTAGTTTTTGTGCGGGGTGGTGAGTCTCGTTTAGTAGTTCGTAGAGAAGAACTATCAGACCTTTTAAATAGTGATGTCACTTAAACCCAGTAAATAGCTTTCTTCCGTGAGTAGTACTCAAATAAGATAATTAAGTCATTCTTGTTGCTGTCCTCATGTAACTTAGAAGAATGGGAAATACACAAATACGGATAGGCCTTCTAGGTTTTGGAAATGTTGGTTCAGCATTTATTGCTCTCCTTGAAGAACAGAGGTCAGCAATTGCTGCTAGGACTGGGCTTGAGCTACGTGTAACCCATGTAGCAGTTAAGGACCTTACTAAGAAACGCAATGGCTTAGATTCGGAAATAGAACTTACTGACGAACCTCAACAAGTCGTTACAAGCCCTGAAGTAGACATTGTTGTGGAGCTAATGGGTGGGCTGTTTCCAGCAAAAGACCTTATTGAAACAGCCCTAGCTAACAGTAAACCAGTCGTAACGGCAAATAAAGAATTACTCTCGAAAGAAGGCAAGGGACTATTTAGATTAGCTGATAAGAAAAGGGTAGATATCCATTTTGAGGCAGCGGTTGCGGGAGGCATTCCTCTGATACGGGTCTTGCGTGAGTCTTTGGCAGGGGAGCCAGTTGAAAAAATTATGGGGATTGTTAATGGAACCACGAACTATATTCTCTCTCAGATGGATGAAACAGGAGCACCTTATGATGAGGCATTATTGGAGGCTCAACAGTTAGGTTATGCAGAAAGCGACCCAACGGCTGATGTGAGTGGGCAAGATGCAGCGTCTAAGGCGGCGATCATTGCGATGGTTGCATTCGGCGCAGATGTAGCACTAAATGACGTCCTATTTGAAGGAATCGAAAATATTAGTAGCGCAGATATGGCCTTCGCAAAAAAAACAGGAAACACCATCAAACTTCTGGCTATGGTAGCGCAGCGAGATAATGACCTAGAAGTGCAGGTTTATCCAGTTATGTTGTCAAAGAATCATCCCTTGTCATCTGTAGGAGATAGCTACAATGCCGTCTTTGTTGAGGGAAATGCTGTTGGTGATTTGATGTTATTTGGAAGGGGAGCCGGAGGTATGCCTACCGCTTCAGCAGTGATGGGTGACGTTATCGATTCAGCTTTTAACCTTTCAAAAAAAACATACAGGGCTATGGGGACTTTAGAGGAAGTTTCTCTCATGAAAGCAGGCTGTCAAAAGTCAGCTTATTACATTGGCGTCCAAGTCATAGATGAACCAGGAGTTTTGGCAACAGTAGCTTCAATATTTGGAGATAATGGTATATCTATTCAAACAATGGAGCAAGAAGGAATGGGTGGAGAAGCACGCCTTATATTTATCACACATGAGGCAGAAGAGAATCAATTAGAAGAGACTCTATCCCGCCTTTCAGGCTTATCTTGCGTAGAAAAGCTGGGCACTATTATTAAAGTTCTTGAAGCTTAGATGCGTTATATAAGTACAAGAGGCAAGTCGCCTGAGGTAACTTTTAAAGAAGTACTTCTGAGCGGTCTCGCTCCCGACGGGGGGCTGTACCTTCCAACTTCGTGGCCCCAATTTAGCGTGGATCAACTTAAAGGAATTCTCGGAGATGATCATAGTTATAAAGACCTAGCGACCGAGATTATTTGGCCTTTCGTAGAATCCTCAATGGAGAAACACGATCTTGGGAGATTGGTTGAAAGAGCGTATGATTCTTTTAGTGCAGATAACATCGTGCCGTTGAAACATATCCATAGCAAACTTTGGATTGCTGAGTTATTCCACGGACCAACATTAGCTTTCAAAGATATTGCTCTTCAGTTAGTTGGTGAACTATTTGAATTTCAGCTTCAAAACGATTCAGAGAAGATCACGATTGTCGGAGCAACTTCAGGAGACACAGGTTCAGCAGCAATTGAAGCTTGTCGCGATAGGGAAGCCATGGAGATCTTTATTCTCCACCCGTACGGAAGAACCAGTGAAGTCCAACGTAGACAAATGACCTCCGTTCGTTCTGCAAATGTTTTTAATATCGCTATTGAGGGGACCTTTGATGACTGTCAGGACTTAGTTAAAGCTATGTTTGCTGATGTCAAATTTAGTAACCGTATTAATATGTCTGCAGTCAATTCAATTAATTGGGCAAGAGTGATGGCCCAGATTGTTTATTACTGGTGGGCATCAATGCAAGTGACAGATAGTGGACCAGTCAATTTCTGCGTTCCGAGTGGCAATTTCGGAAATATATTTGCTGGTCATAGTGCCCACAAAATGGGACTGCCTGTAGATAAATTTATCGTTGCTTCCAACACAAATGATGTTCTTGATAGGTTCTTTCGAAGTGGTGAAATGGAGCTAAGAGATGTTAAACCAACATTCTCTCCTTCAATGGATATTCAAATTTCTAGTAACTTTGAACGACTACTGTTTGAGGTTTATGGTCGGAACGGTTCTCTTGTCGAAAAAGCTTTTCGCGAACTTCGTACTGACCTCAGCCTTTCAGTGGGCGAAGAAAATCTATTAGAAATTCAAGGCAAATGGTTAAGCCGAAAGGTTAATGACCAAGAGACTTTAGAAACAATTTCAAAAATTGCTGATGAATTTGATTACCTAATTGATCCACATACAGCTGTTGGATTAAAAACTGCTGAAAGCTACATGTCTGAACTAGACGCACCAATTATTTCCTTAGCAACCGCCCACCCAAGCAAATTCCCGAATGCGGTTGAGCACGCTAGCGGGATTACCCCAAGCCTTCCACAACAACTGAGTGATTTATTTGAACGAGAAGAGTCCTATGAAATTTTGCCAAATGATGAACAAGTTGTAAAGGCTTATATCCTAGAACATAGCCGTCGCTAAAATAGATTCACGATTCTGTTGCTAGATTAGTAATCTTTCCGATAAAGTCAGGTTGTCGGGTGCAGTAGCAATGGACTGAATCGCATATCATTGTGCGGTTTGATGAAGTTCTCCGGCAGTGAGTGTCAGAAGCCAAACGCTGCTCATAACAATTTAGATTAAAGAGGATAATGACAACTGAAGCCCCAGACCGGAAAGACCTTGAATCCAAAGATAAGGAATCGTTGTTGGCCATAGCAAAAGCAATGGGTGGCAAGCCTACTTCTCGTTCAACTAAATCAGATTTAGTGGACACAATCATTGAATTAGCGGGTGGAGGAAGTGTCTCTGATGATATGACTGAAGATGAAAATGCTTCTGATAACGCAGCGTATTCAGCTGACCCAATGGCAGACGCACGCGCAGAAGCCACTCAAGAACCAAACTTAACAAAAGATAGTGGCAATGAAGAAAATAATGGCCGAAAGGGACGAAGAAGGGGTAAAAGTAAAGAAGCTATGGAGGAATGGACTGGGGAGCCCGTCGCAGCAGAAGGTCACTTAGATCTTCGAGATGATGGCTATGGGTTCTTGAGAGTTAATGGATTTCTTCCAAGCCGAGATGATGTATATGTCCCAGTCAAATTTGTTCGACAATATGGGCTTAGAAAGGGGGATCACTTACTAGGGGCATTCCGACCTGCAAATAGATCCGAAAAGAATCCAGCCTTACTTCAGCTCGATGCAATTAATGGAATTCAAGTTGATGGTGCTCTTGACCGTCCTGACTTTGCTGACCTGACCCCCGTATATCCAAACACTAAACTTAAGTTAGAACGTCCAGAAGAACCAGAAAATACAACGTCAAGGTCACTAGATTTGGTAACTCCTATTGGTAAAGGTCAACGAGTCTTGATTGCAGCTGACCCAAGGTCTGGTAGAGAAGATGTAATCAAAGACATTGCCCAATCAATTGAAGGTAATTATTCAGAAGTAAAGCTCTTAGTGCTTCTAGTCGATACACCTCCAGAGCAAGTTACCGAGATGAGGAGATGGCTGATTAAATCAGATGTCGTCGCCTCCACGTTTGATCAATCACCAGAAGAACACGTTGCTATAGCTGAGTTAACGATTGAACGGGCTAAACGAATGGTAGAGCTTGGTGAAGATGTCGCAGTGATCATAGATGGAATGACTTCTCTTGCAAGATCTTACAATCAAATATCAAATAATAATGGAAGAAATAGCTCCAGTGATGTAGATGCATCTGCTCTATACCTTCCCAAAAGATTCTTCGGTGCTGGAAGAAAAGTTGAAGAAGGTGGCTCTCTGACTGTTATTGCAAGTGTGATTAGTGGAACAACATCACGGTTAGATGAAATGTTAATTCAAGAACTTCAGGGAGGAAGCACTTCAGAAGTTTATTTATCGCAAGAACTATTTGATGCTCATGGTTCTCCTGCGATTGATTTACGGAAATCCAATACTCAGAATGAAGAATCCCTCAACTCAGATGAAGATCACGAAGCTATTATGAAGCTCCGTGGTTCAATCCGGAAGGCTATAACAGAAGGTTCACATTCTGATGGAATGGAGTTATTGCTTAAAAAAATCTCAGAGACAGATGATAATTCACAACTACTTAGCAAGATCTCTTAGAAATCATTTCTTCCTTAGGTGCAGAAACTAGTGCCCAAAGGTACGATAACAAGAACGAAATTCATGGAGTAAGTATGAAAGCAGATATCCACCCCGAATACAGAGCAGTTGTATTCCAAGACACCTCATCAGGCGAATCCTGGATAACACGCTCAACTATCGAAACAGATGAAACAATTAAATGGGAAGATGGGGAAGAATACCCGCTTGCGAAAGTCCCTATCTCTTCTACTAGCCACCCCTTCTTCACCGGAACAATGACTATCGTTGACACTGCTGGTCGTGTTGAGCGATTCGAAAAGAGATATGGCAGGAGAAAGCGTTCTACTGACTCCGAAGAGTAATTCAAGCTATTCAATTTAGCTATGGTCGAACCTGAGCAACTAAAGCAATTAAATTTTGCGAAGCTTAACAGCCTACTGAGGAACACGTTTCCTCCAGCGCAATACACGGACAAGTCAACGAATTCTGCGGTCATACTTGAATCAGGTGAGAGAAGTTTCGCATACATAACTAGCGATTCTGTTTCGTCACTTTCTGTAGCTTTGACTCTAGTTGACCCAAATATGAATTTGAATCTTGTGCTTGATGCGGAAGATATTGAGATTGCTCAACAAATATTAGGCCTAAAAACACAATGTACTCTTTGGACAGTAGATAAGGATTCTTTATCGCAACATTCTCCCATCAGCCCTCTGCAAATCTCTACTAAAGTATCTGTGAGTAATGAAATACTAGAAATACTTGAGAGAACTCATTGTGATGTCTTGACAGAGCATGGAATTGTGAAGGCTTATGTCAAGGGATTAGAAGTAGCCCAAGTCCTGGAGGATGAAAACAAGGTGGGTCACCTGCAGGTCGGCGTAGGAATTTATGACCAAGAAGCCCACAAGTTAATTGATCCTACAACCCAAGTTGAGATGAAACTCCAGAAAATAATTGATGAAATTCTAAAATATAGAAATAAGAATAGTATTCCGCACCCTCTTAATAGAGTGGCGAGAGCTAAGTGGCTCATCTACGAACTTGCCCAAGCACATGAGGATTATGGGTTAGAAAATTTTCAAGTCATACCATCGCCTATTGGGTCTATGAAGATCTCTGAGAATTTTCCAGCTTTTGCGACGGCTAGAGCAGGGGCTAAATTTATATTATCTGTAAGTTATGTAGGGGCGGATTTAAATGCTGTCCCAGCAGCAGCTCAGTTATTGTCAGCAACCTCAGCAGATGAGATTTGGTTCTTCCATCCACCGATGGATAATCATAAAGCTATCCAAAGACAAGCTGAACATCTCCAGGTCCCAGCGAAGTTTATACCTATCAACGAACCATGGCCTAAAATTAATTAAATAATAAATATCTTTGAATTTAGAGAACGTCACGTTCCGCTTCCAAATGCGGGTATTCTCACTTCATGGCAGATCTTCATGAAGAACTAGAGCAAGAGTTCCTTGATATTCAGGATCGGTTAGGTGATCAAGACCTTCTTGCTGACCAAGCGGAGTATGCGAAAGTAGCAAAACGCTACAGCGAACTTGAAGATATTGTCAGATGCATAAGAGATATCCGCTCAGCGAACGAAGACATTGAGACAGCAAAAGAAATGCTGAGTGAAGCCGATGGGTCGGATCGAGAAATATTGCGAGAAGAAATCAATAACACACAATCTCGGCTTGATTCACTAGAAACAGATTTACGCCAGTTGTTAATACCTAAAGATCCTAACGAGACCAAGAATGTAATTCTTGAGATCCGAGGGGCAGAAGGAGGAGAAGAAGCAAATCTTTTTGCCCGCGATCTTTTTGAAATGTATACCAGTTTTGCAAGCAAGCGAGGGTGGAAACTAGAAGTCTTAAATAGTCAGCAATCCGATAAGGGCGGTTTTACAACAATTACTTTCATGCTTAAAGGGAATGACGTTTGGAGCCAAATAAAATATGAAGGTGGCCCACATAGAGTCCAAAGAATTCCTGTCACTGAAACACAAGGTAGAGTCCATACTTCTTCAGCGACTGTCTCAGTTCTTCCCGAGGCCGAAGAAATTGATATCAAGATCGAAGAGTCCGATCTCCAAGTAGATGTTTTTCGTTCTTCTGGCCCAGGGGGTCAATCGGTGAACACTACGGACTCAGCCGTTCGAATAACGCACAAACCGACCGGAATTATTGTCTCGATGCAAGACGAAAAGAGTCAACTTCAAAATAAGGCTCGAGCAATGGTCGTTTTGCGTTCTCGCTTGCTCCAAGCAGAGCAAGACCGTTTGCAAGCTGAGCAATCAGCTTCAAGGAAAGGACAAATGGGCAGTGGAGGTCGCTCAGAGAAAATACGAACGTATAACTTTAAAGAGAATCGAGTCACGGACCATAGAATAGGACTCACTTTATACAAATTGGACCGGATACTTTCTGGAGAAATAAACCAGGTCATTGATGCCTTAGCAGAGCACGAGAGAGCAATGCAGCTGACTGCAATCGAAAATAATGAATGAACACTCTAAAGAGCCAGATATTGCAAACATGTCTACATGGGAAGAGTTACTTGAGGAAACAGTCAATACTTTATCTCTTCTCTATCCCGAATCTGCAAGAGTTGAAGGGCAATGGATAGTTCTCTCTGCATCGGGTTATGACCAAGCAGGGTTTCTCAAGAATAAAGACACGATTGCGTCTAATCTGGCAACTAGGAATTTAAAACGCATACTCAATAGGAGAATAGAAGGTGAGCCAATTCAATATGCATTGGGCTCATGGTCTTTTCGGAATTTGGAATTAATAGTTGATAAAAGAGTTCTAATTCCAAGACCTGAAACGGAAGTGCTTGTGGAAGTTGCGCTTTCATTTCTCTCTCAGAATCAACAAACAGATACCAAAATTATCTGTGACTTGGGAACAGGATCCGGCGCTATCGGATTGTCAATTGCTCAAGAATGCAATGACGTTGAAGTCACTTTAGTTGATCACTCAATGGATGCTCTTAAAGTCGCTTCAGCAAACCTAGCAGGGTTGGGAAATCATGCAGTAAAGGCAAGGATCCTTCAAAGTTCATGGTTTGAGAATTTCCCAGAGAGTATGCGAAATTCTTTTGACCTCATAGTTTCAAACCCTCCATATATAGCCTTTGGTGAAGATTTACCGCCTAGCGTTCTGAATTTTGAGCCAAGCGAAGCTCTCTTTGCTGGAGAGAAGGGGACCGAGGATATCGAATCTATTCTAATTTCAGCATCCCAATGGCTTACTACAGGCGGTGCATTAGTAATTGAAATGGCTCCTCACCAGACTACGGAGATGTCTGAAACTGCTAAATCTGAAGGTTATTCAAATATCAAAGTTCATAAAGATCTTGCTAAAAAGCCTCGTATTGTGAGTTGCATATGGGAAGAATAGAAATCAAATTAGGTGATGAGAGCAGCCTTAGGTTGGCCAGCGACACTCTTATGGAAGGCGGTCTAGTAATTTTCCCAACAGACACGGTTTACGGAATCGGGGCTTTACCTCAGAGTACTGATGCTATCAGTCGTATATTTGCTCTCAAACAACGACCGTTTGACATGACACTCCCATTATTGATTGGAGACGTAAACCAAGTTGAACTAGTTAGTCGTTTCCAAGGAAGAGGGATGAAGGTCTTGGCGGAGAGGTTCTGGCCTGGTGCACTCACACTAATACTTCCAGATGTTTCACCTGGTATCCATCATTCAATTCAAAAGGATCAAACAATTGCTGTTAGATGCCCTGACCATGATTATATTCGTAATCTCAGTTCTCTTGTTGGCCCCATTGCAGCTACTAGCGCGAATCTTCATGGAGAACCTACTCCTTTATTAGTTTCGGAGATGCCAAAGGAGTTTGAGGCTGTCGACTTAATCATTGATGGCGGACAATGTTCGCATGGCACAGCTTCAACAATAATTGACTTGAGTCGAGACAAACCCAACATTATCCGTTCAGGTGCGATACCTGAAGATGAAGTTCTTGCTGCGCTCGCTGATACATAGGAATAACCTCTTCTTGGCCTTACTAATAATCACAACATTTACATCAGAAACAAACTAGTTTCTTAAGTATGAGTATTATTGCAGCAGGAAGTGATCACGCAGGGTTTTCTCTGAAGATAGATTTAGTGGCTCTTTTGGAAGAGATTGGCTACCAAGTACTTGATTTGGGCACTCACAATACTGACCGCGTTGACTACCCTGATTTTGGCGCAGCTGTAGGAAGAGCAGTTTCAAATGGTGAAGCGAAACTGGGGTTGTTGGTATGTGGTAGCGGTATCGGAATTGGTATCGCAGCAAACAAAATTCCTGGAATCCGAGCTGCAACAGTTCATGACGCGACATCAGCACATTTAGCTCGTGAGCACAATAATGCCAATGTCATTTGCTTAGGAGAGAGATTAATAGGTCCTGAAGTTGCGAGGGAATCCTTGTTGGCATTCTTGAATGCAGAGTTTGAAGGTGGGCGGCATGCAGAAAGAGTCAAAAAAATTGATGACCTCTAGCTATCTAGATCTAATCAGGAAAGCCTGACTCGAGGACAATGGAAACGGCAGGTATCAATTGCTCCGTTTTCATTTCTCTCAAGAACCCTAATTTCTTTTCATGGAGTCGTATATCAAATGGTTGAATCTATCTCAGGGTAAAGAGGATTTAATCTAAGAAGTTCGGCACACCGGTTCCTATTATCAACGCTCACATTATCAGATAGCATAAACTTGGCTTTTGATTCTTCTCCCGACGTTGTACTTGCCGGTGAGGTCGCTGAAAGTACCGAACAAATTATTTCCGCCACCTCATCCATGTCATCGCAGGACATTCCAATAGTAGTTAAAGCAGGAGTGCCAAGTCTTATCCCTGATGTGTACCAAGCACCATTTGGGTCAAAAGGAATAGCGTTCCGGTTGACTATAACGCCGGACTCTTCTAAGGCGGTTTCTGCCTGACGCCCAGTCAGCCCAAAACTTCGAACATCTACTAGAACCAAGTGATTTTCTGTTCCTCCAGTAACGAGTCTGCCACCACGCTTTTCGATACCTTCAGCAAGTGCCTTTGCATTATCAACTACTTGCTGAGCATATGTTTGGAAAGCAGTTGTTTTAGCCTCAGAAAATGCAACAGCCTTAGCAGCCATAACGTTGGCAAGTGGACCTCCCAAAACCATTGGACAACCTTTATCAATAAACTCTGCAAGGTCAGTTTCGTTAGAAAGGACTATTCCTCCTCTTGGCCCACGAAGTGACTTATGAGTTGTAGAAGTCACAATGTGAGCATTTGGTATGGGATCATAATCTCCAGTGAAAACCTTCCCAGCAACTAATCCTGAGAAATGTGCCATATCAACCATAAGTAACGCGCCAACAGAGTCTGCGATCTCTCGCATTTTGGCAAAGTTTACCCTGCGAGGATACGCCGAATAGCCAGCGACAATAATTAAAGGACGAAATTCCTCTGCAAGAGACCTAACAGAATCGTAATCTAACTGCTCAGTCTTAGGATCAACTCCATATGACCGCTGATCAAATAACTTTCCGGAGATATTTGGACGAAACCCATGAGTAAGGTGACCTCCAGCATCAAGGGACATACCTATCATCCTTTGATCGCCAAACGCCTTTCTTAGGAAATCCCAATCCTCATCTTCAAGATCATTTACGTGCTTGACATTCTTAGTTTCGAGAAAGGGGGCTTCGACTCGGTAGGCAAGTAGGGCCCAGAACGCTACAAGGTTTGCGTCAATCCCTGAATGTGGCTGGACATATGCATACTTGGCATCAAATAACTCTTTAGCATTCTGGGCTGCTAATGTCTCGACCTTGTCAACGAAATCGCATCCAGCATAGAACCGGTGTCCGGGGGTCCCCTCAGCGTATTTGTCGCTAAACCAATTTCCCATAGCTAGAAGAACGGCAGGAGAAGCATAATTTTCAGATGCGATTAGCTTCAGCTGGCTACGCTGATTTTGAAGTTCGCCGCGAATGTACTCTGCGATTAACGGTTCAGTTTTGCCAATCACTTCAAGGCCGAAACTAAACGCGTTAGATTCAGAAGATAAATTCTTTTGATGAACACTTCCGGTCATAAGGCTCCTTATTCTAAGTGACCTATTTTTTTAACAATAGTTTATTTATCGAACCGCTTGATAGCTAAGGAAAGAACTATCTCTAATATCTTATAACCCTGATTATTTATTACTTCTGGCCTAACTGATTAAGTATGAGCGGTGATAGATTGCCCGTAAGGAGTCATTCTCAATTAAAGTTCCAAGGAAGGAATCACGAGTGGTAACAAAACCTGTCAGAGCTCTCGAAGCAGCTGAAGATGGCGTCGTAGCCGCATTCGAACTAGTTCTGACCCCGGCTTTGTTTGCTCTATTTGGATATCTGATTGATAAGTGGTTAGGGACTAGCCCAATATTTCTTGCATCAATGGGCGGTGTAGTAGCTGTATATGAAATCTGGAAACTCTGGTACACCTATACTCAAAAAATGAGAAGTTACGAGAAATCACTTCCTGACGCGAAGGGAAGTAATGAATAATCAAGCTATAGAACACAGCACAGCACCTGAGCGCGAGGTAGCGACAGACATCTTTCGAAGAGGCTTAATCGCTTCTCCCGTGCTTTTGGCTTTGGCAATAATCTTTTGGGGTCTATCAGGGCTCGCATGCGCAGGCATTGCATTAGGGATCATTCTCACTAATTTTCTTGCTGGTGCTTGGATCATAGATTGGGCAGTGAAGATTTCTCCGCAATTACTTATGAGTGCAGTCCTTGGAGGCTTTGTACTTCGCATGGCAATAATTACTGGAGTCGTACTACCCATTAGAAATCAAGAATGGTTTGAGATACTACCATTTGGATTAATTTTAATTTTTTCACATTTAGGGCTTTTGATTTGGGAAACGCGCTATGTTTCTGCCACTCTTAAGTATCCGGGGTTGAAGCCCCGCGTTAAAAGACAAATGCGCAAAAAGAGTCTAGATTAGGAGCTGTGCTAAAAGTGAAAATCCTTGCTCTTGAATTCCCTCCCGTGAGTCACCTTTTCGAGTGGCCCGACTTCGCGTTTGAAGGAACACCGTTGGCTATGAACAAGACAGTGCTCATCTACTTGTTTGCTTTCGCCCTAACACTTGGGTTGTTCCTTCTCGCCGGTTCTAAAAAAGGACTTGTTCCTCGAGGAATCTCTCACGTGGCTGAGGGAGGAATCAATTTCGTAGAGGACAGCATCGTGGCACAAACTATGGGGCCAGACGGAAAAAAATATGTTCCATTTCTTACCACAATGTTCTTCTTTATCTTTTTCTCAAATATTTTTGAAGTTATTCCATTTATACAATTCCCAGCAAATGCAAGGATGGCAGTACCAATCGCCATGGCTTTGATGGTATGGGTAATTTATAATTTCCTAGGAGTAAAGAACCAAGGTTTCTTCGGGTACATAAAGAACAGTTTGTTCCCACCTGGTGTTCCCAAAGCACTTTATATAATCGTCACACCTATCGAGTTCTTCTCGGTATTTATAATCAGACCACTTTCGTTAGCGATTCGGCTGTGGGCCAACATGGTAGCTGGCCACCTCCTACTCGTTACGTTCGCTGTCCTATCAGCTACGCTGTGGGACAGCACTTACGTCGGAGCAGTAGCTCCGGCTGCAATGCTAATCCTGATGACTGGCTTTGAGATTCTTGTATCGTTTCTCCAAGCATTCATCTTTACAATTCTCACCGCCGTTTATATGGGCGGTGCTATACACCCAGAACACTAGGAGAAACAGTGCTCAGCTTAATTGCATCAACAATAAGTATCCTTGCCGCAGCAGTCACTGAAGGCGAAGGTCTAAAAGCCATAGGCGCAGGCCTTGGTTACGGACTCGCAGCCATCGGGCCTGGCATAGGTATTGGAATAGTCGTAGGCGCAGCCATCGACGCAATGACCAGACAACCAGAGTCTGCGGGAACGGCCAGAACAACTATGTTCTTGGGAATAGCGTTCACCGAAGCTCTTGCGCTAATCGGTTTCGTTGTGTTTATCCTGTTGCTCCCATAGGTAGCTCAAACGAAGGTAAGAATAAAATGAAGAAACGAATTATATTTGCTTCAGCATTAACCGGGTTGATTCTGGTATTTGGTCTTGGCGGAAACGCTTTGGCCTCAGGCGAAAGTCTCGGTAAATGTTCAGTTATTGAATATAACGAAAAGATTGAAGCTGCTGAGCTAACTCCACAAAGTTTAAGCGATGAAGCATCTATTGAGGTGCTAGCCGAAATCTTTGATAGTTGTATTGAAGCTCCAAGCCCAATAATTCCTGAAATCAATGAGGTAATCTGGGGGGGCGGCGCATTTGTCGTGCTACTAGCTCTCATGCTATGGAAAGGTTTCCCTGCAGTTCAAAAGATCATGAATGAGCGTTCAGAGAAGATTGCAACGGATCTTGATGAAGCTGACAAAGCTAAGTCTGAAGCCCAAGCTGTAAAAACTCAATATGAGGCTGAACTAGCTGACGCTAAATCAGCTGCAGCAGCAGTCATTGAAGAAGCTCGTCAGCAAGCTGAAGTTCTTCGATCAGACCTTCAAGAAAGGGCTGAATCTGAAATCGCTGAAATGAAAGAACAAGCAGCGGCAGATATTGATGCAGCAAGAGAAAGAGCTATGGGAGATCTCCAAAGCGAAGTTTCCGAAATAGTCGTCGGCGCAGCCGAAAGAGTCGTTGAGGCAAACCTTGATGCGCAAGCACAAGCACGCCTTATCGAGAATTACATCAATCAAGTAGGTTCTAACTAGGAACATGAGGAACTGATGTCAGACGAGAAGATACAGAGTTACGCCCAGGCAATATTGGCTGTAGCTTCTGCAGAAAGTAATCCAGCGCAAGTCGAAGATGAGATTTATCGATTCTCACAGGCTGTTCAAGCCTCTGAAGAATTAAAATCAACCCTTAGCGATGCTTCTATTCCTTCCGTGAGAAGGCAACAAATAGTAGAAGACCTTCTTGACGGAAAGGCGAGCCAAACCACTGCAGCGCTCGTATCTATGCTCGTAGCCGCAGGTATGGGGAGTGAAATTAAAGCTATTGCAGACCAAATGATAGGATTAGGTGCAGAGTCACGAGATAAAGCAGTAGCAGAAGTTTATTCAGTAGTTGACCTATCTCCTGACCAGCAGGAAAGGCTCGCAGCTGCGCTGAAGTCTGCAACAGGTAAAGATGTAGAAATGAAAGTCATTATTGATGAATCAGTAATGGGAGGTCTGCTTGTGCAGATTGAAGATGAAGTAATTGATGGAACAGTCCGAACAAGACTTAAACAGCTTCGAGAGGCGTTTTAGATATGGCAGAGCTCACGATAAATACAAAAGATATCGCATCAGCGATAAGAAAAAATCTAGATGGATTCGAACCATCCCTAGCTTCTGGGCAAGTTGGCCGAGTTGTTGAGGTTGGGGACGGTATTGCTAGAGTGTCAGGTCTTCCTGACGCTGCGGTAAACGAGATGCTTCAGTTCGAAGGGGGCATTGTAGGTTTAGCGCTGAATCTAGATGAAGATACTATCGGGGCGGTGATTCTCGGCGAGTCTACTGAAATTGAAGAAGGACAACCAGTTCGCTCAACTGGTGAAATCCTTTCCATGCCTGTTGGTGATGCAATGCTGGGAAGAGTTGTAAATGCTTTAGGCGATCCAATAGATGGAAAGGGAGCAATTACCGGAGCTCAATCAAGACGTATGGAAGTTCAAGCTCCAGGTATTATCGGACGAAAACCTGTTCACGAACCTATGCAGACCGGAATTAAAGCTATTGATTCCTTGATTCCTGTAGGACGTGGTCAACGAGAGCTAATCATCGGAGATAGAAAGACTGGGAAAACCACGATCGCCATTGACACGATCATAAACCAAAGAGGGTTGGGAGTTAAGTGCATCTATGTAGCGATTGGTCAGAAAGCATCAACAGTTGCGCAAACAGTAGCGACATTAGAAGAATTTGGTGCTCTTGAATACACTGTTGTAGTAGTAGCACCTGCTTCAGACCCTGCACCATTCAAATATCTAGCGCCCTATGCGGGTTGCGCAGTCGGCCAGCATTGGATGGATAACGGGGAGCATGCACTCGTCGTTTACGATGACCTCTCAAAGCAAGCTGAAGCTTATAGACAAATGGCGTTATTACTACGTCGTCCACCAGGGCGAGAAGCCTATCCGGGAGATGTCTTTTATCTCCACAGCAGATTGCTTGAACGGGCCGCTAAACTGAGCGACGACTTGGGCGCCGGAAGTCTTACTGCGCTTCCTGTGATTGAAACTAAAGCTGGTGACGTTTCCGCTTACATACCAACGAATGTTATCTCAATCACCGATGGACAGATTTTCCTTCAGGATGATTTGTTCAAGTCTGGAGTTCGTCCTGCTGTTGACGTAGGCATTTCAGTATCACGAGTTGGTTCGGCCGCCCAGATTAAAGCGATGAAAACTGCTGTCGGTACCCTTAAATCTGATTTGCAACAATTTCGAGAACTAGAGTCTTTCGCTGCATTTGGTTCGGATCTAGATGCAGTTTCACAGGCTCAGCTAGATAGAGGGTATAGGCTCACGGAATTACTAAAACAAGGTATCAATTCACCCATGAAAGTCGAAGAACAAGTAGTGTCACTCTTTGCAGGGACACAAGGATACCTCGACAACATTCCCGTTGAAGACGTTAGTCGATTTGAAAATGGATTACTTGACCTCGTTCGCGCTCAGCACACTGGTCTCCTGTCAGAAATAGTTTCCTCAGGTACTGTTGATGAAGATTCCTTAAATTCGATCATCGCTTCATACTCCGAAAACTTTGAAACTTCTGATGGTTCTTCGGGTATTTCTATCGAAGCTCAGGCGCAACCTGAGGCTGATACTGAAATGGTTGATTCAGATATCACTCTTCCTGAGACTGACATAGCGCGCGGACAGGACAGCGAGGGCTGATTTATGCCGGGTGGTCAAGAGCGAACACTCCGTAGACGGATTAATTCGGTCCAGTCAACGAAACAAATAACACGCGCTATGGAACTGATCGCCGCTACCCGCGTTGTCAAAGCTATGAATAGAGCAAACGCAGCGCGACCTTATTCCTCAAAGATGACCGGGGTTATTGAAGATCTTGCTGCTGGAGGAGTTGGAATTGAAGATCCATTACTCAGATCTTCTGAAGACGTTTCTTGCATTGGTTTTGTCGTTATAACCTCTGATCGCGGTCTTGCGGGGGCATATAATTCATCCGTCATCCGTTCTGCTGAAAAAGAAATTATGGCGACACAAACTGAAGGAAAAGCATACAAGCTTGTCCTCGTTGGAAAAAAAGCAATCGATTACTTTAGATTTCGTAATTACGATATCGAGGAATCATTTACTGGAATGACTGATACGCCTTCGTATGAAGATGCAAGAATCGTTGCAGCTAAAGTTCGAGAACTCTTCGTTTCTGAAGAAGTTGATCAAGTTATTTTGGCCTATCAAGAATTTATATCTATGGGGACACAAAGAGTAGCTGTCAGGAAATTTCTTCCGTTGGAATCTATGCAAACGGTTGCCTCCGAAGGAGGTGGAGATGCAGATTCAAGAGCACTCTTTGAATTTGAACCATCACCTGAAGGTGTATTATCGGCTCTTTTGCCTCGCTATGTTGAATCTAGGCTTTATTCAGCACTTCTAGATGCCTCAGCATCCGAGCATGCAAATCGACAGCGAGCAATGAAGTCAGCAACAGACAACGCCGAAGAACTCATCACCAAGTTAAGCAGGGCTCTAAATAGGGCAAGACAAGATGCAATTACCACTGAAATCATGGAAATCGTTGGTGGCGCTGAAGCACTTGGAGATGGAAGCGACAAAGAATCTGACCAACATGATCAAAACGAGACAGAAATCACGGTTTAACGCCAAAGACACATTTGCCGAGGAGCAGAAATGACAGTAACAGAATCAAATACAATGACTAAAGATGGAAAAGTAGTGTCAATAGCTGGACCAGTTATTGACGTTGAGTTTCCCGAGGACTCTCTTCCTGAAATTAATTCAGCACTATCATTTGACCTTATTGTTGATGGAGAAACGATCACAGTACTGGCCGAAGTAGCCCAACAGATAGGTAATAGCAGAGTCCGCGCCATATCTCTTAAGCCAACCGATGGTCTTACTCGAGGAACTGCAGTAAGAAATACAGGTTCTGGTATTCAAGTTCCGGTAGGGGACGTCACATTAGGTCATGTATGGAATGTGATCGGTGAACCACTTGATGTTGATTTGGAAACCCTTGACATTGATGAAAGGTGGGAAATTCACCGTCCAGCACCTTCATTTGACAGTCTTGAGCCTTCCGCAAATATGTTTGAGACAGGTATTAAAGTTATTGACCTCTTAACTCCTTACAAGGAAGGTGGAAAAATCGGTCTATTTGGTGGTGCCGGTGTTGGTAAGACCGTTCTTATCACTGAAATGATTAACCGAGTTGCAACTCAGCATGGAGGAGTTTCAGTATTTGCTGGAGTTGGGGAGAGAACCAGAGAAGGAACCGACCTCTTTCTAGAAATGGAAGAATCGGGAGTGCTAGATAAAGCAGCTTTAGTTTTCGGTCAAATGGATGAACCGCCCGGAGTTCGATTAAGAATAGCTCTAGCCGGTGTTACGATGGCAGAGTATTTTAGGGACGTTCAAAATCAAGATGTTCTGCTGTTCATTGATAACATTTTCCGATTTGTTCAAGCAGGTTCAGAGGTATCAACGCTCCTAGGGCGTATGCCATCTGCAGTAGGTTATCAACCCACGCTGGCAGACGAAATGGGTGAATTGCAAGAGCGAATCACGTCCACCCGTGGGAAGTCCATCACTTCACTACAAGCTGTCTATGTCCCAGCAGATGACTATACGGACCCTGCTCCATTCACATCCTTTACCCACTTTGACGGTACAACCGAATTGAGCAGAGACATTGCATCTCTTGGAATTTATCCAGCCGTGGACCCGCTTGCATCAACGTCAACAATCCTCACACCAGAAGTTGTTGGAGACCGTCACTATAATGTTGCACGCCGAGTTCAAGAAGTCCTCCAACGCTATAAAGAGCTCCAGGACATCATAGCTATTCTCGGTCTTGACGAACTTTCTGAGGAGGACCGTGTGACGGTTGATAGAGCACGAAAAGTTGAAAGATTCCTTTCGCAACCAATGTTTGTAGCTGAGATCTTCACCGGACAAGCTGGTGTCTTTACAAGTATTGATGATACCGTATCCTCCTTTGAAGCTTTGGTACAAGGTGATCTAGACCACTTACCTGAGCAGGCATTCTATATGGTCGGTGGGGCAGAGGAAGTAGAAAGAAAAGCTGCCGAACTCGAGTCAAACGCATAACGAGTTTTACAAGATTGGATCATTGCTGATGTCATTGAGAATAGAGCTAGTCTCACCAGAGAAGATTGTCTTTGAAGGAGACGCTGAGCTTATAATCGCAAGGACCAGCGATGGGGAGATAGGGTTTCAACCCGATCATGTTCCATTTGTTGGTAATCTTGTTTCATCAGTTGTCCGAATAGCTCTAAGTGATGGCAGTGTCCAACGGATAGCTGTCCACAGTGGCTTTGTTGAAGTTTCAGATAATCATGTGGCACTTTTGTGTGATGTCGCTGAACTCGCAGAAGATATTGATGTTGAGAGAGCAAAAACATCACTAGCGAATGCAAAAAACAGTCTTGCGACCGAAACGTCAAGTTCAGAGGCAGAAGCCGCTATCCACAGAGCTGAAGTACGACTCGAAGCCGTAGCCGGACTCTAATCAAATTTCAGCCGTTAGGCCCTGAACCTGGTTTTGCAAGCTTTGAGTATTCGTCGTCATCTAAGCGCGCTCGGATCGCTGGTTCGAGATCAGGCGCTCGCCTAAGAGTATGACCACCATCTACAGCTATATTCTGTCCTGTTACCCAAGAGCTCCCAGATCCTGCCAGCCATACAACAGCGTCACCGACTTCTTCAGGTTCGCCTACCCTGCCGAGTGGCATATTCCTCTTGTAGTCCTCAATGATATGAGGCATATGTTCAAACATCATCGCTGTCGCCTCAGATTCTACAACGCCAGGACGAATTGAATTAATGCGAATTCCAAATCCGCCTAATTCATCTGCAGCGCTTCGAACGAGCATATCCAGCGCAGCTTTACTTGATGCGTAGGCAGCTCTGAACCTTCCTCCAAGCGCTCCAGCGATAGATGAAATCGCGATAATGGACCCACCAGTTTCACGCATCGTATCTGCAGCTGCTTGGATAGTGTTGAATGCGCCCACTACATTAACTTCAAGCACTGAACGGAGAGTTTCATCTGTCATACTTAAAAATGGCCCGCCAGCTCCGATGCCAGCGTTAGCAACAGCTATGTCTAAAACCCCGTTACTATTAGCTGCAATTTCAACAGCATTCTTTACCGAATCAGCATTAGTAACATCACAAGAAACAATTTTAATATCAGTTGGTGAAGAAGCATATGCTGCGAGTTTCGTAGCCGCTTCATTTAGGACATCCTCTCTTCTGCCAGCAATTGTAACTTTTGCGTTTGCTTCCAAGAGCTTTGCAGCAATGCCATAACCAATACCAGTTCCACCGCCAGTCACTAGAGCAGTTTTTGATATCAAGTCAGTCATGTCTCGTGTCCTTTCTAACCATAATTGATATCACTAATCTCGTTTAACTTATCTTGGGCATGTTGAGCATTTATTTGTCGTACAGTTCCTGATTTTGAGCGCATGACAAGAGATTGAGTCACAATAGTGTTTCGCTCATAATGCACTCCACGAAGCAGGTCTCCATCGGTGATACCAGTCGCAGCAAAGAAACAATTATCCCCACTTACTAAATCATCTGCCGTTAGTGTCTGGTCAAGATCGTATCCTTCCGCTATTGCCTGATTTCGCTCAGTCTCATTTCTGGGCCAAAGCTTGCCTTGTAGTTCGCCGCCCATGCACTTAAGCGCAGCAGCAGCTATTACACCCTCAGGAGTTCCCCCTATCCCGAATAAGATATCGGCTCCTGAGTCTGGCCATGCTGTTGATATTGCTCCAGCTACGTCTCCATCAGGTATAAGTCGTATTCTTGCGCCTGCTTCTCGAAGTTCGGCTACTAAATCATCATGTCTCGGTCTATCAAGAACAACAGCTGTTAGATCTCGAACTGGCTCTCCTTTGGCTGAAGCTATAGATTCCAAATTTTCTGTAGGAGTAGCGTTAATGTCAATCAGCCCTCTAGCTGACGGGCCAACAGCGATCTTCTCCATATACACGCAAGGTCCGGGATCAAACATAGTGCCTTCTTCGCTGACTGCTAGTACAGCAATTGCGTTCCCTCTACCAAGCGATGTGAGAGTAGTCCCATCTATAGGATCAACTGCGACGTCACATTTCGGGTCAGTGCCATTACCCACATGTTCTCCGTTATAAAGCATCGGAGCTTCGTCCTTTTCTCCTTCACCAATAATTACAACGCCGTCCATATTTACGCTTCGAAGAACAAACCGCATTGCATTAACAGCGGCACCATCTGCCCCTTCTTTGTCTCCTCTCCCCATCCACCTTGCCGCAGTCATCGCTGCAGCTTCAGTCACTCGTACTAGCTCCATTGCTAAATTACGGTCAGGTGATTTTGTTTCACTCATAACTACTCCAAGTTCGTATTATTCAAACGCTACAACCGGTGTGGCTTCAAAGCGAAGTATTACGGCGGAAACATTGCTTTTTTTCAATATTAACTTCTTGATATGCCGAGAAAAGATAATCAGATCTAGTCTAAAATTATGGTTTTAGCTGAACTTGAAATTTTTCATTCAAGAACTAACGCACCCACTCGTCGTGTTGCTTTGGGATACGTGTATCTTCCGGTAAAGAAAGGTTCAGGAAACGGAGCAGTTTTGCTGGCGGGGATAGTTGCTAGGTTCATGCCAGATATTGATGAGGATTTCTATGATGACTATAAAAAGTTACTGTACCAAATTCAACGAGGTGAGAGAATTTCTCAGCCACGATTACGCCACAGATTTCAAGAAGATAGAATCGGGCTCGCTAGAACCGTACACCGGTTGCAAGACCATGAAGGGAAATACAGGTTTACTTTTGAACTAAATGAAGCGGCTGCTGAACAAAATATACTCGCAGCGGCTTACTCCATACGCCAATTTGCCTACAAAGATCGACCAGCTGTTGTAAATCTAATGAATAAAGCAGTCAGATGGCGAGGCGAGGTGGGAACAGATTTTATTTCATATCTTTTGAGTCGTCATGATAAATTTGTCGCCGACCTTGGTCATGAAAGTTCAGAGAGTTGGGCATTGCAAATTCTGGGTATTTCGAGCATTAATCCAGATGCTGAAGAGGTAAAGAAACAATTTCGCAAATTGCTTCGTACAACCCACCCTGATACCGGAGAAGATAACACCAAGATTGATGCCGCTAAGAGGATACAAGAACTGTCAGAAGCAAGGAGAATACTACTTCGGTAGTTAGAAAGAGTTATTAAATCATGAAACCCAAAGGAATAATCCTCTTCCACGGGGCGGGGGGCAATAGAGATCACCAAGTTTTTCTGGAAATAGAGGGCGTTAGTAAGATACCGATTCTCAGGCATAATTTTATTTATCGTCAAACCGACAGGAAAAGACCACCTCCGAGAGTACATAAACTAGTGGATGAAATTTTTGAAGTGTCAGCTAATTTTGCAAGCAAAATTGGAGTTTCACAAAGTAGTCTTGTTGTTGGAGGTCGTTCACTTGGAGGTCGTGCTGCATCAATGGCTGTGGCAAATGGTTTACCATCAAGAGGACTAGCTCTTTTAAGTTACCCGCTGCATCCACCAGGTAAGCAAGATTCTCTTCGCGTAGATCATTTGCATAAGATATGTAGACCAACAATTTTTATTTCCGGAGATAGAGATCCATTTGGTTCGCCTGCTTTACTTCGTCAATATGCAAATCGAATTACCTCTGAAGTGTCGTTTCATACTCTTGAGAAACAAAATCATGACCCTAAAGAATATGCAACTATTGCAAAGTTAATTAGCAACTGGCTAGCTGTACTTCGCTAAAGCTATCCGTCAGGGTTAAGATCTTCAAGTTCTTGGTTAGCAGATTCAGGAAAGAAAAAACCAACAATCAAGACAACTAATAAAGGAGTTATCGATAGGACTGCAAAAGCTTTTCCGAAGCTGTTAAATCTTTCAGAAAGGTCGCCGCACAGGAGTAATCCGACAGCACTTCCAGTAACTGCAATAAGCGAAAGAATTCCATTGATCTGACCGCGTCGTCCTGTTCCAAACATTTCTGCACTATAGACACCTAACGATGGCCCAGCACCAGCCGAAACAATTCCAGCAAACATTGTCATAAACCACATGCCAAATCCCGAGATACTGTAACTAAGAACCGTCAGTAAAGTTCCGACCCCAACTGCTGTCATAGCTACAGGTTTTCTTCCTTTCGTATCTGAAATTTTTGCAGCTAAAGCAACTCCAATTATTTGAGGAGTGTATGCAGTTAATAAGAAAAGAGATATTTTTGCTGCACTGAAATTGCGTTCATCTCGAAGAAATTCGTTTCTAAATTGGCTGGCTGGGGAGACAAAGATAAATAGCAGAAAAGCAACAGTTGCTAGAAATATAACACGCGACAAAACTACTTTTTGTTTCGTTTCTTTGTTGACAGAATAGTTTTTAACATGTGATAGAAAACGGTCACTTTCGCTGAGGTGAACTTGAATCCACCTTACTGCAGGAAAAAATACTAATGAAGTAGCGAAAAGCAATCTCCAGCCTCTGAGATGTGTATCAGCGATAAATAGAATCCAAACTGGAATTCCGGCTCCTAACCCTGCTGTTAATGTCAATAACCCAGCAATATAAGCTCGGCTGCCTTTGGGAGAAACCTCAGCTGCCATAATTCCAATTAGGATGCTGATAGTAGTAGCGAACCCCCGTGCGAATGATTGAACTATTCCAAGTGTCCATAGGTTTGGTGCTAATGCGCTTAGAACTGAGAGTAAACATCCCCCGTACAATGAAAATTCCAGTAGTTTTTTTCGACCACGACTGTCAGCTAAACTAGTCAGAATGATTGTCAGTAGTACGCCAACTCTTACTGTGGCTAAAAGAACCCCTTGAGCCCTGTCGCCTGCTCCAAATTCCTCAGCCGCAAACGTAGCTGTCTGCCCGATCAAGGCACCTAAAAAACCTGTTATGACAGCAGCTACACAAAGCAAACTTATAGTTCGTGATGTCATCGCATCAAACCTATTTGGGGGTGCCCACCAGAAACTAGATTCCTTGGAAGATCTAAAATTCCTAAGCGCATTCTTGATTGGAAAGTGAAGTAGATAATGCCATACCGGCGCGGATATTTTATAAGAGAATGTTTCTTCTACTAGAAAATCCGTTTCTCTAGTCTCCACTTTTACCGTGCGTTTATAATTCTCAAAAGGGCCTACTACTAGAGAGAAGACCCCAGAGGAAACTTCCTGCTCACACAACAAGGAGTTAGAGCGGGCAGTCATAATGCCCGCAAGCTCGTTTTGCTTAACGATATACGTGTGTGTAAATAAAGTCATCGCTATTGAATTAAACAGCTTTTTGGTGAAAGATCACACTTATGAGGAAACGATAACTACTCGGAGCATAATTGGATGATGGATCGCATCCTCGTCAAACCAAGCGGACCTCTCTATGGAGATGTAAAAATAAATGGGGCTAAAAACTCTGCCCTTAAATTAATGGCCGCTTGTTCTTTAGCAGAGGGGACTTTTCATCTAAAGAACGTCCCCGATATAACTGATGTAAGGCTTATGTCTGAATTACTTGTTTCACTCGGAATGACAGTAAGAGCTCTTGAAACAAATTCCTTGGAGATCAAAAATCCTGGAAATCTTACTGCAGAGGCACCATATGAACTTGTAGAAAAGATGAGAGCATCAATAGTCGTCTTAGGTCCCTTACTCGCAAGATATGGCAACGCTAGGGTTGCATTACCTGGCGGAGATGATTTTGGACCTAGACCAATTGATATGCATCTAAGAGGCCTTGAGATGCTAGGTGCAGAGTTCGAGTCGAAGCATGGTTATATTGAAGGGAAATGTAAGAAGTTGCTTGGTTCTCGAATAGTTCTAGAATTTCCAAGTGTTGGCGCAACTGAAAATATTATGATGGCTGCCGTACTTGCTGAGGGTACAACAACTATCGAGAACGCAGCTCGCGAACCAGAAATAGCTGATCTTGCTTCTTTTCTGAACCGAATGGGAGGAAATGTTCTTGGTGCCGGAACATCAACTATTATCATTGAGGGTGTTCAAAAACTTGATGCGGTGGAGCATTCTGTTATTCCTGACCGAATTGAGGCAGCTACTTACCTTGCAGCTACCGGCATTGCCGGAGGGGAAATCAACTTAATCGGAGCACGGCCAGACCATATGGATATGCTTTGCCAAAAAGTAGGTGAGATGGGAATGCGCATTTCTGCTAATTCAGACGGCTTGTGGGTTATGGCAAATAAATCACTAAATGCAGTTGATCTAGCAACTCTCCCTTACCCAGGTATTGCTACAGACTATAAACCATTTCTAGTGGCTATGCTCACGGTCTCTGAAGGCGTCGGAATTGTGACAGAGAACCTGTTTAGCGGGCGGTTCCGTTATATAGATGAGTTAATTCGTATGGGAGCTGATATTCGAACAGAAGGACACCATGCTGTAATTCGTGGAGTCTCAAATTTATCAGGAGCCCCTGTTCGCGCTCACGATATCAGAGCTGGCGCAGCATTAGTCGTTGCGGCTTTAAATGCACAAGGGGAAACTGAAATACGCGACCCATATCATATAGATAGAGGATACGAAGGGCTAGTAGATAACCTAAGTAGCCTTGGGGCAGAAATCACTAGAGAGAAATAAATTTATCTGCGTTTGGCTCTTCTATTTGCTAATTTCAACAGGCAAAATAGAAGAATGATAGGGGCAACAACCATAAGAATTTCGTCCCATCCACCTTGGTGGCCCACTACATCAAGAAACATACTTATCGTATCTTAAATGAAATCAGAATCGATGACTAAATTAGATGGGATGAAGTGCATCATAGTACGGATGACTCAACTTGATGCTTGAGTAATTTGAGGTTCTTTTTCCATATCCAAGCTAAAATACGTGTCCCAGCAGGGTTTCGAAGTGGGCCACCCATCCAAAAAGGAAAATATAGGGTTTCTTCCCAAGTAAATAATGTTTGTCCATTACTCGTTTCTTTCAAAGAAAATCTGCCTGATCCCGTTACCAATCCTTCGTGACGCACTCCCATGGACTCTTCCTCAATCCACTCGGTGATCTCCATTTTGTCCTTAAGCCGAAAGGGTCCAACTTTAGTACCGCAATCGAACGTTGTACCAACACCACTTCGTTTTTCACTCAAAAAAGCAATGCTTTCAGCGTCTTTCATCCAATTGACATGGTCACTAATGTCTTTCACAACTTCCCAGACTTGTTTCTTGGTTGCCTTAATCTCAGTACTAACGCATATTTTTGCCATGGACTCACCCTAGTTGGAAGATTAATAGTGCAACTAGAATTATCTAGTGATTTCCGACACAGTGATTTTATTACTTTTTTTTAAGTATTCTTAGAATGTGCCTGAGCAAATGATTTACATGGATAATGCCGCATCATCCCCAATAAGAGATGAGGTTGTTGACGCTATCATTCCGGTTTTAAAGGAAAACTTTGCGAATCCATCCGGATCGCATTCGATGGCTCGAAAAGCTCTCCGTTTGATTGATGATGCTCGTGACGAACTTTCCGATGTTCTTGGTTGTAAATCTCAGGATATTATTTTCACATCTGGAGGGACTGAATCAGATAATCTAGCAATTTTTGGTGTGCATTCTGCAATAGGGGGTTCAATAATTTGTTCAGCTACAGAACATCACGCTGTTCTTGAGCCAACAAAATTGGTTGGTGGCAAAGTCGTTAATGTCCTTGAGGATGGAATCCTTGACTTAAACCATCTTGCAGACGCAATTGATGAAAATACGACATTAGTATCCGTTGGTCTCGTTAACGGGGAAACCGGTGTTATCCAAGACCTTGCTGCCATTAGTACAGTTGTGAAGGAAAAGTCACCTGCTGCTCTCATCCATACAGATGCAGTTCAAGCAATTCCATGGATGGACATGAATGAGATCACAGAAAGCGCAGACCTAATAAGTGTAGCGGCTCATAAATTTGGAGGACCTAAAGGAGTTGGAGCGCTTATAGTCAAAGACCAAACCAAAGTCTCATCCTTACAGCTAGGTGGTGGTCAAGAAAAGGGTCTCAGAAGCGGCACTCATAATACGGCTGGAATTGTTGGTATGGCAGTTGCAGCGAGAGTTACCGCCGACTCAAGAGAAAAGAACAACGTGAAAATTACGGCCTTAAGAGATAGCCTAGCGAATTGTCTTTTAGATATAGAAAACACATATGAAACAGGTGTCCAAACAAATGAAGATGGAAGTGTGGACCGAGGTAACAAAGTCCCAGGTTCTTGCCATCTTTGCTTTAGCGACATAGAAAGCGAAGCTCTTCTTTTCCTGTTAGAACAATCAGGTATATACGCATCTGCGGCATCATCATGTTCAAGTGGGGCGCAGGAGCCATCGCATGTACTAGCTGCAATGGGTTTCAGTCGAGAATTGGCAAGGGGGTCCTTGCGGTTGTCTCTTGGGTATGCGAGTACACAAAATGATATTGATAAAGTATTAGAAATACTTCCAGAGTCAATAGAAAGGTTGCGTAAGTTAGGGTCATGATAAGTAAGCAGAAAATTCTCGTTGCGATGTCCGGAGGTGTTGATTCTTCCGTAGCCGCTTCCGTGCTCATTGATCAAGGATATGAAGTTATCGGAGTGACGATGAAGTTGTGGGGGGGTACCTCAGATACCGGATGTTGCTCGGTCTCGGATGTGATTGATGCACGAAGAGTAGCTGACCAACTAGGAATAGAACATCATGTCTTTAATTTCGGTGACGAATTCGATGCCCATGTAGTAGACCCGTATGTGGCTGCACATAAAATTGGAGAAACCCCAAATCCATGCATTGAGTGCAATAGACATGTGAAATTTGACAAGCTTTTTCGAAGAGCAACTGCCCTCGGGTTTGAACTAATTGCCACAGGTCACCACGCCCAAATCTTTAGTCAGTCAGAGGGATTACGCCTAGGGAGATCTGTAGATCTAAAGAAAGATCAGTCATATGTTCTTCACATGCTCAATGAGGAGCAGATCTCTCGCCTAAGACTTCCGATTGGTGATTTAACAAAAGATCAAGTGAGAGAGATTGCATCATCCTTGTCCTTACAGACGGCTGGGAAACCTGATAGTCAAGATGTGTGCTTTATCAGTAGAACGAAAGGAGGTAGACAACGTTTTTTGGAGCAACGTATGGAAATGACTCCTGGAGCTGTAGTTGACACCCAAGGAAACCGGATTGCAAAGGTTCCTGCCGTCCAGATGGTAACAATCGGTCAACGGAAAGGACTAGGAGTTTCGGGGGAGGGCGAACCACAATATGCAGTAGATGTAAATGTTGAATCTGCCACAGTGACAGCGGGTTCTAAAACGGATCTTTTTTATACAGAAACACCTATAAGGGATATCCAATGGACTGGAGAACCTGTAACTGATGTACTTGATATCCAAACAAGCGCTCATGGACATACAGCCGAGGCAAAAGTAAAGGACAAGATTTACTGGGAAAATCCACACATTAAAATAGCTTCAGGCCAGGCAGCTGTTTTCTACCTTCAAGACAAAGTCGTAGGATCTGGAATTGTGACTAGATCATAGGGTTGGGATAGAGCGTTCTGAAGCCTCTCGAAGAGTCTTAGATAGTAACGACGGGCAAATGAAAAATGAATGAACCTTTGTAACTTCAGGAAGAGATAAAGGATTCACTTGTAGAGCTAATTCAACTTCTTCATGCAACTCGACTTCTAGACACATCCCGACACTTGACATAGTCAAATCTGTGCTGGTCGTTGAAGTGAAAGCAGGCCCCATCTGCTTGATCATTGATTTCCTAACAAGAAAAGGATCAGAGAGAATCATATTGTCATGCAGAACGACTCCTGCAGGGACAAATACGAGCCACCTATTAGAAAGTGCAGATAATGATTGATAAGAAAAGTAACTCAACCCTGACCCAACCATTAATGTTATCAAACCAGATACATAACGCTCTGAGGCGAGAAAAACAATGGGAAAGATTATTGTAGATGCCAGAACTAACCAAGCAAGAGGGATAGGTCCCAGTAGCAAAGGGGCTGGAGGTCTAAGTGGTAGCCGGATTTCGTCCCCGTATGAAGAACCATTTATATGCCAGTATCCAATTGAAGGCAGCAAAGATATAGATGAACAAACAGTAGAGCAGAAAATTAGAAAAATAGATGCTGTAGCCATTTGCGCCTCTAAAGATCCCCAAATAGCAACTACAACTGAAATAGGCACTATGACTCTATAAAGGGTGAGTAGACTGACACTAGGAACTAAAGATATTAAGAGAACCAATGACCAAAGGACCCACAAGCCTATAGCAATAGTGACTTGAACAGTTTCACTTTTGTCAGATAACGCTGAATCAAAGACACCATACCCAAACAAAGGAATCGGAATCCATGCCAGCCGAAATGCGAGTACCCAAGAAATTCTCTCCATATTTAGAATTTTCGCAGTCTAATTGGTTCTTTGCTAATCAGTGCATTGAGATAGATAGAAATTCCTACTGTGACAGCTAAAGATCTAGACAGGATTCAGAAATTAAGAAATATAATTAAGGAACATAACGTTGCTTATTACGAGTCAGATACCCCTTCCATAACTGATGATGAATGGGATCAATTGATGAGAGAACTAAGAAAGTTAGAGGAGCAATATCCCGAAACTTATGACTCTGAATCACCCACGAAGAGAATTGGTGGTGCCCCTTCCCAAATATTTTCTCCAGTTAAGCATTCCTTGCCGATGATGTCTCTAGATAACGCGTTCGATGATCAGGAACTTGACCAATGGATAAAAAAAATTGATCGAAAGTTAACAGATGTCTCTCAAGTTCAAGAATATTGTTGTGAATTAAAATTTGATGGACTCGCAATCTCAGTTCGCTATGAAGATGGGAAGCTTATCCAAGCAGCAACTCGGGGTGACGGTTCCATAGGTGAAGACGTAACTCATAATGTTTTAACTATCAAAGACATACCCAAATTCATTGAAGGAGCGCCAAAGATCCTAGAAGTTCGAGGAGAAGTGTATCTTCCTATCAGCGAATTTGAGAAACTGAATGCTAATGCTAAGAAAAGAGGCGAAAAGACTTATGTAAACCCACGAAATGCTGCTGCTGGGTCTCTACGTCAAAAGAATTCCGCAATAGCAGCTAAGCGAAACTTGTCTTTCTGGGCCTACCAAATCGGTCATATCTCAGAGGGTCCCGACCTCAAATCACATTTTGAGACACTTGACTATCTTCGGTCATTGGGACTTCCAGTAAATCAAAATGCAAAACAAATCACGACGGGGAAAGAAGGACTCAGCGCATACATTAACGAGTACAGACTTAAAAAATCTGATTTCGATTATGAATTTGATGGGATTGTCGTAAAGGTTGACTCGCTTCAGATTCAAGAGGAATTAGGGGCGACAGCAAAAGCTCCCCGCTGGGCAATTGCATTCAAATTACCGCCTGAAGAGCAAACAACAAAATTAATAGATATCGAGGTTTCAATTGGTGCTGCTGGTTCAGCAACACCCTTTGCGAGACTCGAGCCTGTCTTTGTTGGAGGCGTTACAGTATCTACTGCTACATTGCATAATGAAGATCAAGTGAGAGAGAAGGATGTTCGCCCCGGCGATACCGTAATTGTTAGAAGAGCTGGAGAAGTAATACCTGAGGTTGTCGGACCTATTCTTGAAAAGAGGCCCTCTGATTTGCCTCAATGGAATTTTCCCAAAGCGTGCCCATCATGTGATGCTGAATTAAGCCGACCTGACGGAGAAGCTCGCCATCGTTGCACGAACTACTTTTGTCCCCGGCAAGTAAGAGGAAGAGTCGAACACTATGCGCAAAGAACAGCCATGGATATTGAGCATTTGGGAGAGCAAACCATTGATATTCTCGTAACAGAGGGCTTGATAAGTGATGTGGGAGATTTGTACACACTTGATTTTGACAAGATCAAAGCATTTGAGGGATTTGGCGAAACCTCTGTAAAAAATTTGCGCTCAGCAATTGAGTCCTCAAAGTCAAGAACACTTGGAAATCTCATATTTGGACTATCAATTCCCCATGTAGGAAGAACTAATGCTGACTTGCTTGCTCTCGGATTTGGCCATCTCGATTCACTAACTCATGCAACATTAGAAGAACTAGAAAAGATAGAAGGACTAGGTCCCGTAATAGCAAATAGTGTGTTCAACTATTTCAAAGAAATAAGGCACAAGAAATTGGTTGAGAAATTTAGATCTGCAGATGTCAATTTCCTTGGGCCCAGAATTCAAGATGTTGATGATGTCCTTTCGGGAAAAACTATTGTTGTGACAGGAACATTACAGGGCTTTACGCGTGACCAAGTTTCAGAGGCAATTACTTCTAGAGGTGGAAAATCACCAGGTAGTGTCTCAGGAAAAACTTCGGCGTTAGTTGTAGGCGATAATCCTGGTGGGTCGAAATTGAAGAAAGCTGAGGAATTAGGGATTCCGATTTTGTATGAATCTGATTTTGTAAAGTTGCTTGAATCAGGGGAATTTCCTAGATCATGAACTCAACACAATTTGAATGCATCTTTTGGGATTTCGGAGGCGTCTTTACAGGCTCTCCATTTTATGCAACGGATAATTATTCTAAACAACTTGGTATAGAAACTCAGGAGCTCACTAAGTTAGTCCTCGGTTATGGGCTAGAAGATGGTGAACACCATTGGCACAAGCTCGAAAGAGGTGAAATCAGCTTGAAACATGCAACGAAAGAAATCATAAGTTCAGTAGAAAATTCAGGTATCAAAGGTTTTGAAATTAGAGATTTTTTTAAATCAATAGGAGGCGCTAGCAACACTACAGCAGCAATGTTCAATGCTGTTCGTCGATTTAAAGAAATGGGACTAGCTCAATATATTCTGTCAAATAATATTCGCGAGTTCAGCTCGTCATGGAAATCAATGCTGCCTGAGAACTTATTTGACGGCATAATTGACAGCTCCGAAGTAGGGGCAAGAAAACCTAACCCAGAAATATTTGCTTTAGCTCTCCAGGTTTCTGGATTACCTGCCGCAAAGACGGTGTTCCTTGATGACTACCCTGAGCACGTTACTGTTGCCAGTAGCTTAGGAATTAAAAGCATACATGTAGGCCCTAATCCTCTTGATGCTGTATCTGAACTTGAAAGTTTATTGATTAACGAAATTTAGTTACAAAGCTGTGAAGCACCACTCAATAGATTTTCTATCACTTGGATCAGCCAAAGGCCAGTAAACCGCTACCGCACAGTTACTATCTCCCTGCAGCTCCGGTACCGACCTTCCTTCAAGAGGTTGATACAGGAATCTGTTCAACGTATCGCCAAAAGTCCCGCTAGTTTGTGCGCTCTCTCTAGGGTTCTCCAAATCGCGGAGAACATTGATCTCATCAAGAGGGATAGCTACTCCATTAATAGTAAGTTCTGCCTCGTACCCTGCTACTAAGTCAATACCAACTGAAGTCTGTCTAAGAACCTCTGCATCTGGTTCGGGAAATAATGCTTCTATCGCAGGGTTACCTTCTACACGGATATCAGTAGTCCCATTATTGGAGAGAGCAAATCCTAGGATGACCCCTGTTATCCCGATAGTGACCAAAGTAGGTCCGAGAATCCTAGAGACTAAACTGCGTTTCATTCCCTGTGTTTTTTCCATACCAATAGTCTGCCAGATTAAATCCCCTGTCTGCAATCAGAGAAGATATGCAAATCGTCACAACGGTAATACGCTCTAATTGTGGAATCATCTTCTTACTTACATGCCGGAAAGGTCATCAATGGCCGTTATAGACTAATTTCTCCTATCGGCAATGGAGAGTTCGCTCAGGTATACCTTGCCGATGACGTACGAATTAGAAAGCAAACTGTTGTAAAAGTATTCGATGGAACCTTTTATGAAACCGATGAATTTATAGAAGATTTTCAGAATGAGATGAAGAGCCTATCAAGATCTAATCATCCGAACTTAGTTAAAATTCTTGATTGGGGTCTCGGAGAAAACCAATACGTTGTGACCAAATTTATCGCTGGTGGAAATCTAAGAACCATGCTTGAACGAAATGCGATGCTTTCGGTTGCGCAAATAACATTTATCATTATCGAAATGCTGAAAGGTGTTAGCTACCTCCATGAAAAGGGAATGGCCCACGGTTGCATAAAACCTGAGAATATAATTTTTGACATAAATGGGGAATTGAAGATCACTGACTCAGGGATTGGGAGACTCTACTCGAGAAATTATGAATCAAAGCTGACAAGTGAGTACCCTTACATTTCTCCGGAACAACGATCAGGGGAATACACGAATCCCCAAAGTGATATTTTTGCTATAGCAATAATCTTTAATGAACTGATAGAAACGAAGCTGCTTCAGGAGCAAGTAACCAATAAAGAATCAAAACTTGAAAGTCCGAATAATAGTTCAAACATATTGGAAGATTTAAGATCTGCCTTTTCTGGAGCCCTATCAAATATTCCTTCTGAGCGACCCAGAGCGCTTGAGCTACTGAACCGACTAATTCAAATAAACCGAAATAACGAAAAACCCTCTTTGCTTCCAATTGAAAGTAGCTTGAACCCGAGCCTCTTCGGAGGCATTGCGCCTAAACCAGAACTCGTTGACGTAGAAACACCAAACAAATTAAAAGCGCAGTTCAAAAGAGCGATTTTGTACCTAAAGGCGCACCTCAGACGGTGGTCGTGGCTGCTGGTAATGGCATCTATCGTGGCAGGTATAGCAATCTTAATCAATCAAAATAGTGAGGAAGAGGTGATTAGGACCGCAGTTGTCCCAGAGATTTCTGGCCTTTCAGCCTCCGATCTCATCGAAAAGGTTGATGATTTTTGGCTACTTGAAGAAGCATTAACAAGAAAAGATGGGTCACAAGCTGGAGAAATTCTAGAAACTATCCCTCCTGCCGGTTCGGAATTAGCAGAAGGCGAAGTTCTTACTTATTTTCTCTCACTTGGTTCAGAACTTCAGGGCATTCCGATTGGATTGACTGGATTAACGATTGAAGAGGCAGAATCAGCTCTTCTTGGATCTCGGTTGCGATTAGGTAAGATTTCACAGGTTTCCCATGAAGAAATAGCTACTGGATTAGTAATCGGCCCCTCAATTTTTATATATGAGCTACCTACGGGATCAGAAGTAGATCTAAATATAAGTTCAGGGCCAGAGCTACGTACAGTTCCTACTAGTCTCGTCGGGAGTATATTTGAGTCAGCAGAAACAACGATTGTGCTTGAAGGTTTACAAGTGCGAAAGACAGAAATATTTCACCCGACTATAAGTTCTGGTGTCGTTATAAGGTTAAATCCAGAGTCTGGGACACCCATTATGCGTGATGGGGTTGTAGAAGTCTTTGTATCTAAAGGCCCTGAGATAATTGAATAACTCTTAACAGAAGTGGAAAGTTAAATTCAATATTAAGGTCGAATGCACTTAGTTGGGTAGAATATGAAAATGTCTGATTCAATCTCCTCCGACGAAGTCAAACATGTGGCTAACCTCGCACGATTACGATTAACCAGCGAAGAGTTAGAAATCTTTACAGAGCAGTTAGGAGCAGTTCTGGACCATGCAAAAGACGTTGAAGCACTCAAGCTGGATGATGTTGAACCTATGTCTCATCCGCTTCCCATTGAAAATACGATGCGAGAAGATATTCCAAGCCCCATGCTAAAACCATCTGACTTTCTTTCTGAAGCACCAGTAGTAGAAGGTGGAAGATTCCTTGTGCCTAAAATTCTTGGGGAAGAATCATGAGTGGCATGGTTCCCGAACAGTACCAAAGTGCTAGTGAAATAGCCGAGCTTGTTGCTACTGGCGAGGTTTCCGCAATTGAAATACTTGAGAGGTATCTTAACCAGATTCAAGAGTATGAAAAAGATGTTCACGCTTTTAACTTGGTCACCATCAACGAAGCCAGAGCAGTAGCTCAAGAGACCGACAAGCTAATTGCTAGAGGAGTAACAATAGGACCGTTAGCTGGGGTACCTGTAGCGATTAAAGACAACCTTTGTACGAAAGGAATAACCACTACTGCAAGTTCTAAGATCCTTGAAAGCTGGAAACCACCCTATGACGCAACTGTTGTGAAGAAACTTAAAGAAGCGGGAGCGACAATTGTAGGTAAAACAAATTTAGATGAATTTGCTATGGGAAGCTCAACAGAGAATTCTGCCTTTGGACCTACAAGAAACCCCCATGACATTTCATGTGTCCCCGGTGGGTCAAGCGGCGGAAGTGCGGCAGCTGTCGCAGCAGGGTTTGTTCCTATCGCCATCGGTTCAGATACTGGGGGTTCAATTCGTCAGCCAGCAGCCCTGTGTGGAGTTGTTGGAGTCAAACCGACATACGGGGGAGTCTCACGATACGGGCTTCTAGCATTCGCTAGCTCGTTGGATCAAGTAGGGCCCTTCGCCACATCTGTTAAAGACGCAGCAATCGTCCATGAAGTCATCGGAGGTTATGACCCGCTAGATTCGACAAGCATTAAACAAGCCCCAGAGTCTTTCTTGGATATGTTCGATAAAGGTATCAACGAACTTAAAGTAGGTGTCATTAGCGAACTGATGGGAGGGATAGATGGTGTCACCCATGAAGTTATCGAACAAACAAATAAAGCTGTCTCAGCTCTATCCAATGCGGGTGCGATAGTTGAAGAAGTTTCTCTTCCAGCTGCTCTGTATTGCCTATCAGCGTATTACCTCATCGCACCAGCAGAAGCATCGAGCAACCTCAGTCGTTACGACGGAGTACGTTATGGGTTACGAGTTGAAGGCGCCAATCTGAATGAAATGAACGTCAACACGAGAACAGAAGGGTTTGGAGATGAAGTCAAACGAAGGATAATGCTTGGCACATATGCTTTATCAGCAGGATACTATGATGCGTATTATGGAAAAGCACTAAAGGTACGCAGACTCTTAGCAGAGAACTTTGCTGATCTATATAAAGACTATGACGTACTTCTTTCTCCTACTTCTCCCTGTACTGCCTTTAAGCTAGGGGCGAAAGTAAATGACCCGATGATGATGTATGTAAACGACGTTTGCACGATTCCTTCTAACCTTGTAGGTCATCCGGCTATCTCTATTCCTTTCGGTTCAGGGAAAGATGGGATGCCGATAGGAGTCCAAATACTTGCGCCTCCAATGAAGGAACCGGTGATGTATCAGGTAGCGCATGCTTTGGAAAAGGCATCGCAATGAATCAAGTAATTTTTAAGGATAATTGGGAACTAATAGTCGGATTGGAAGTTCATGTCGAACTTGCAACGCAAACAAAACTTTTTTGCGGATGTCTTAACCAGTTCGGAAATGAACCAAATACAAATGTTTGCCCAGTTTGCTTAGGGCTTCCTGGGTCGCTGCCAGTTGTTAATCAAAAAGCAGTTTATTTCGCTATGCGATTAGGGAGAGCATTACATTGCTCGGTGAATCGGTCAGTATTCGCGCGAAAGAACTATTTTTATCCTGATATGCCAAAAGATTATCAAATTACGCAATACGACTTGCCAACGAATCTCGAAGGTTATCTTGAGCTCCCAAGTGGTAAAACAATCGGAATTGAACGAGCTCATATAGAGGAAGACACTGGGAAAACGACCCATATCGGAACAAGTGGGCGAATCTCCGGTGCTGACTATTCCTTGGTAGATTACAACCGTGCTGGTATCCCATTGATTGAAATTGTAAGTAAGCCTGAAATACGAACAATTGAACAGGCTAAATCGTACGTTTCTGAGCTTCGCAGCATCATCTTAGCTCTAGAAATATCTGACGCGAAAATGGAAGAGGGATCAATACGTGTAGATGCAAACGTTTCTGTTCGTGAAGTAGGCGAGAATAACCTAAGAACGCGCTGTGAAATTAAAAATGTTAACTCACTCAAATCACTTGGCCGAGCAATAAACTATGAAGCGAATCGCCACATCAGCCTCTATGGAAATGGGGAATCTCCGAGGCAGGAAACCCGTCACTGGGATGAAAGTGCAGGAAGAACCCGTACGGGTCGGTCGAAAGAAGATGCTGAAGATTACCGCTACTTTACTGAACCAGATTTAGTGCCTCTTAATCCTAGTGAAGAAACAATTACAAAAATTGATCAAGAAATGCCCGAATTGCCATCTAAGCGAAGGAAAGATTTGGCAAACCTAACGGGAGCTAAATCGAGTGATGTAGCCCTGCTTGTAGAACGAAACCACGATGCCTTCATTTTTGATGTTATTGAAGGAGGAGGGGTACCTGAACAAGTAGTGAAGCACATGGTAAATAATTTATCTGCTGGTTTAGGAGAGTTGTCAACAGAAGCTTTCGCACAATTGACCCAAATGGAAAACAAGTCAGAGATTACTAGTACGCAAGCAAAAAAAATACTAGGAGAGCTAGTCAAAAGTGGAGGCACTCCGGCAGAGTTAGCAACGGAATTAGGTTTTGAGGCAATCGGCACAAAGGAAATAGAGAACTTAGTCGATCAACTCATTAATGACCACTCTGATGAATGGGAACGTTTTTGTTTAGGCGATTCGAAAGTACAAGGATTTTTCGTCGGCCAGGTCATGAAATCAACATCTGGCCAAGCAGATGGGAAAGTAATAAACCAAATCCTAAACGAACGATCGATCGACAATAAATAAGCATTACTTATGCACATGTGCTCAACAACAGGTTTGTAAGGTACTGTCCACAGTATGGCAGGAGCACTAAAAGATCTATTTTCAAGTTCTGTGGCCGTTATGGAAACTCGTAATTCAAAGATTGACGCATCATTTCTCTCATCAGCTGAACGAACTTACCTTGAGAATGTTTCACAAAACCGAAAAACAGAATTCATTGCAGGTCGCTTTTGCGCTCATGAAGCAATGGAGTTGGCAAATATAGAACCAGGGCATATCCACATAGGGGGAAAGGGGGAGCCAATCTGGCCTTTTAATATCGTGGGATCTATAACGCATTCACATGGTTATGCCGCTGCGGCAGTCGCAAGAAAATCAGACGTCCTCTCATTGGGTGTAGATGCAGAAACAGACGAACCTTTATCTTCCAAAGTGCTTCAGAGAATAAGTAATGACCAAGAACAGGAATGGGTTAAAACCGTTGGCGGCACTCTTGTTCAACATCCTGGAAAAGTTCTCTTCTCAGCGAAGGAGGCAACATACAAAGCTTGGTTTCCAATCACCCACGAATGGCTAGGTTTCAAAGAAGCCTTCATCAATTTTCATGATCAAGGAAACACCTTTACAGTCCACATTCAAAAAAAAGGCCCCATCAGAGAAATGCATGGTAAATATACGATGCGTAAAGGCATGATTGTGACAGCTATTGAGGTCCCATCCCCAAAATCTGAAATTCAGCTGTGAACCCGAAAAGGTACCTTTTTAAAAGTCATGCTCAGGTCTCTATTATTCTGCCAGCATTGAATGAAGAGAAAAGAATCACTTCTCTATTGGACGCTTTGCGTTCAATACCCGTTATTCCTCAGAATATCGAACTAATCGTCGTTGACGATGGAAGCACTGACAATACAAGTTCTATCTGTCAGCAAATCATTGACGATCATTTTCCCTTGGGGAAAGTGATAACGAAAGCCAAAAGTACTGGGAAAGGGAGTGCGCTACGTATCGGAGTAGCGGCGGCAAACAGTCCAATAATAATCACAATGGATGCAGATATGGCTACTGACCTATCCGCTATGGAACCTGCGATGAAGGGACTTCAGAAACATCACATTGTAATAGGGTCACGATCAATTGAAGGGTCACAAACTCAAGGAATCACAAGTGCAAGAAAATTCGTAACCATCGGATTCTCTTTCATTTTGCGATTACTTACAAGACATGGAATCTCGGATACCCAATGCGGGTTTAAAGCATACAGAAGCCCAATTGCCAAAATACTCTTTTCATCTTCAAGAGTGAAAGGGTTTGCGCAAGACGCAGAACTTCTGGACCTCGCCTACAGAAATAACTTCTCTATTTTGGAGATCCCCGTCCATTGGATTTCAGTTCCAGGTTCAAAGGTAAATCTAATCAGAGATTCAATAAGTTCATTCTTGGAGTTCATCTGGTATCGGCTAAGAACAGACAAGATGAAACAGATTGACGGAATCAGGATTCTTGACAATGAAAGGAAGGGGGGGATAGGTGAAAGTGAAGTTCTTAGTATTTTTCCATCGGAAAGCATTTATATTCGTAGCCAATCAGCCACAGATGTCATGATGCCAGGGATATGCATAAATGCAATAAAAAAAATGGTACAAACCTTTCATGGAGAATACCCTGACTATGAGATCTCTATTTGTAGCCGTGTTCTGATTGACTTTTCTTCCATAGCTAATTAACCAAATCAGCCGGTTAGAGAAGGGTCCGTAGAAATGTTTCCTGTGGGTGGATCCTAAGCATATGTATTTACCATTGATATATGATAGTGATAGTCTCACTATCATGTATGATGATGGTACCAAACTTTCACCGAAGCGCTGTTGCGAGGACACTTTGGAACGAAAAGACGATGACTAATAATTCCCGGAGTACGGCCGTTACACACGGACACTCTCTCAGACGTTCTGAGAGGCGCGCATCTGCAGTTGATGCGTTCATTGATCTGGTATTGGAGCATGGAAACGTTCCTAGCCCAGATGAGGTAGCAAAAAGGGCAAGTATTTCAATTGCGTCAATGTACCGATATTTTGAGACGCTTGATGAGCTCCGTAACGACGCTATTATTCGTGTTACGGAACGTTTCCCCGAACTAGTCTTTATTCCCAAGATAGGTACTGGTGACCGTAAGCAACGCATAACAACTTTCGCCAAAGTCCGGGTTGCACTTCACGAAAAACTTCACCCTCTCCAACTCCTCAATCGGAAAAATTCTCAAGGTAGCTCAATTACGACTAAGCAACTCGACTCCGCTCGATTGGTACTCTCAGATCAGATTCGCGTCCACTTTGACCTTGAACTTCGCGCACTCAATCCAGCCGATCGTGATGACGCAGTCGCTACTATCTCAGTTCTCACTTCGGTGGAATCATGGGAGCAGTTTAGACAGACTATGAACCGAACCGCTGGGCAAACCTGTAGAGCTTGGAGCAGTGGTATCGATCGCCTGCTACCAATCAGCAAAGAGGAGAAAGAATGAATAAATTACCTGACCAAGAGAGCAGCTTTAAAGGAACTATTGGAAAGACACTTGATGACTCTGACCCATGGTTTGAACCTCCTACGCACCCTGGTGATGATGCCCCGAACATAGTGGTCGTTTTATTAGACGATACCGGATTTGCTCAGTTGGGGTGCTATGGATCTTCCATTGACACGTCAAATATTGACGGGCTAGCAGCTGATGGGCTTCAGTTCACAAACTTTCATGTCACGCCACTCTGTTCACCTACAAGAGCATCGCTTCTGACTGGACGTTCACAGCATGCGGTTGGGATGAGGTCAGTTTCCAACTTCCGCACTGGATTTCCCCACATGTTGGGGCACATAACAAATGAAGCAGCCACTATGGCTGAGATTCTCCAGGCAGAAGGTTATGCCACATTCTGTGCCGGGAAATGGCACTTAGCGCCGATGGAGAACTGTTCATCTGCTGGCCCGTTTGATCAATGGCCCCTTGGAAGAGGATTTGATCGTTTCTATGGTTTTCTAGAGGGAGAAACAGATCAATTTCACCCTGACCTTGTAAGAGATAATCACTCTGTTGAGCCCCCAGCGAAACCAGAAGATGGTTATCACCTAAGTGAAGACATTGTCGATAACTTACTGCGAATGATTGCTGACTCAAAAGGAGTTCGGCCAGATCGACCATTTTTCGCCTATCTCCCATTCGGCGCTACTCATGCCCCCCACCAAGCCCCTCCCGATTATATGAAGAAATATAGAGGGTCTTTTGATGAAGGGTGGGATGTTGTTCGTGAATGCTGGTATCACCGACAGTTAGAAATTGGAGTAATTCCAACTGGTACACAATTAGCTCCCAGAAATCCTGGAGTCGAGAAGTGGGATGATCTCCCACAAAACCAAAAACTCTTAGCTGCACGTCTACAAGAAGCATTCGCAGCTTTCCTTGATCATACTGATGATCAAATCGGTCGCCTAGTAAGCGGACTGCGTGACGCAGACGAATTCGATAACACAATCTTCATTCTTCTCTCAGATAACGGAGCTTCTCAAGAAGGTGGCCCTTTCGGCGTAATGCATGAAATGAAGTTTTTCAATGGGATATTAGAAACTCCAGATCAAGCAATCGAAAATATTGATGATATAGGGGGGGCACATAGCCATACTAATTACCCTTGGGGTTGGGCGCAGGCAGGCAACACCCCGTTTAAGTGGTACAAGCAAAATACTCATGAAGGAGGAGTCCACGTTCCTCTGATTATTCATTGGCCGACAGGGATTGAGGAGAAGGACCGAGGTTCTTTACGAAACCAATTCGTAAATGTTTCTGATATCGCACCTACTCTTTTTGAGCTGCTGAATATCCAAGCACCCGAAACATACAAAGGTATTCCACAAATTCCGATTTCAGGTCATTCCTTTGTTCATCTTCTGACTGATCCAAACGGGATTTCTAATAATACGGCCCAATACTTTGAGAACTCAGGTAGCCGAGCACTCATAGCAGGAGAATGGAAAGCTGTTTGCCGCCACCAAACTGGCGCCGACTACGAAACCGAGCAATGGGAATTATACAAACTCACTGATGACTGGTCCGAATGCAACGACCTCGCTGAGTCTGAACCAAGAAAATTAGCAGAGTTGCAGAATCTATGGTGGGAGGAAGCAGAAAAGCATGGCGTTCTCCCACTTGATGACAGAGGATTTGAATTATTTGGTGCGCGATTCAGGGATTTATCTCCGCACCCAACGAGTCGAAAATATGTGTATAGGCCTCCCATGTCTCCTATCCCGGGTCAAGCAAGTGCAGCTATTGGTGGAAGAAGCTTTGACTTAATAGCAACAGTCACAAGAGCAAAAGGTGACGAAGGTGTATTGTTTTCAACTGGAACAGAGAACTCTGGTATTTCAATATTCGTCCAAAATGAACGCTTACTTGTAGATTACAACGCATTTGATGACCATTCGGTTATAGAGTCCAGCATCGAGATCCCAACTGGGGACTCAACACTTAGCGTGCAATTTCGTAGACTCAAAAGAGGTGGAGAAATCACAATTTATGTCAACGGAGAATCATCTGGCTATACGCGAGTTCCCCTGTTTATGAGAATGATATCTTCCGTAGGCTCAAGCATAGGTTACGATCACGGATCAGCTGTCTCACCTCGATACGAAAGCCCTTTCCCTTTCAAGGGAAAACTTCATCAAATCGAAATTCAACTCGCAGCCAAAAGAGCGCCCGACGCAGATGAAGCTCAGGCGCGAGCTGAAAATGCCAGGCAATAAGTTATTAACTACACAGGAGAAAAAATGATAGCTATCACTCTTTTAGGAACTGGATCACCAATTCCTGACCCCAACAGAGCTGGACCAGCAACACTCATACAAACTGGTGAAGAGAACTACTTGGTTGACGCAGGGAGAGGCGTTCTCATGCGGCTGGCGGCCGCAGGCTGCGGCGCAAATATGCTCAACGGGGTCTTGATCACGCACCTTCATAGTGATCACATAACTGACTTAAATGACGTCATCACATCTGCTTGGATCACTTCGTTCGCAGAACAGAAACCTCTTCAAATCGTTGGGCCACCGGGCACGAAAGAGGTAGTTGATAGGCTCTTGCATTTTCTTAGCTTCGACATTAAATATCGAATAGATCATCACGAAGATCTTAATGAACCTCCCGCAGTAAATGTGACTGAGATTGAAAGTGGGATCGTAGAATTAGAAGGTAACGCCAGAATTTCTACCGAACCTACAGACCACCGTCCAGTAGACCCAACCATTGCATTCAGATTTGACTATGGGAATGATGCGGTTGTTGTCGCAGGAGACACTATCCCATGTGCTGGACTAGACAAATTGTGTACTGGAGCGAAAGGACTTGTTCATACCGTTATTCGTAAGGACATCATCGAGAATATTCCCCTCCAACGACTACAAGATGTTTGCGACTACCATTCCTCAGTTGAAGAAGCCTCTCAAACCGCAGAACGTGCCGGAATAGAAACGCTTACGTTAACGCATTACGTACCTGCCTTTCCTTCAGGCCAGGAAGAAGAATGGAGAGAGATCGCAGCTCAGTATTTCTCCGGAACAATTGAACTAGGTGATGACTTACATAGGGTAGAAATAGGGGAGTAGAGGAACAACTATGGCATCACCAAAATACGGAAAAATTGATTTTGATTACGCCCTACAGCTGGCTACCACAACAGCAGATGAAGATGGGCCTATTTGGATGGTTAATCTCATGAAATATCATGACGTAGCTCAATATGAAGATAGAAGTAGGGCAAAAATAACAGGTCAAGAAGCTGATGACCTCTACTCACCGCTGGAGCCCCTTAAAGCGATAGGAGCGGAGCCCGTTTATTTTGGTGAAGTTGAAAACAAGCTTCTTGGTGATTATCGGGATTGGGATCGGGTAGCAGTTGTGAAATACCCGACAAGAAAATCATTCATAGAAATGCAAGAAAGAAAAGACTTTCAAGACAAACATGTGCATAAAGAGGCAGGAATGGAAGAAACGATCATTATGGGTTGCCTACCCATGAATTTTCCAAACCCTCAAAGTCCCCTTCCTGATTGGGGGAAGGTACAACATCCGCCTACCAGTGAAGACGGTCCGATAATCGCCCTGCATGTAGTAAAATTTAATGATCGTGCTGAGCTAGGAGAAACCCCAGAACAAATGGCTGAATATACTTCGAAAGCAGCCACTGTCGGCATTGATCAAGGCGTTCGTATTTCTGGATGGTTCGGAGTGGAAGGTACAATTGTTGGTGACGGGAGAGAATGGGATCAAGTCAGATTCAATGCTTTCCCGAGTAAAGCGGCATTCATGGCTGTAGTCCAAGACCCAGCAAGACTAGAAGCGCAAAGAACGCACCGAGAGCATGCAATCTTAGACACGTATACGTTGATAGTTCGGACAACATTTGATCAGATTAAAGATTCAATAGAGCAATAAAAAGTAAATAATGAGATTCTCATTTTGATTTACATCGCTGGCAATCAATGTATTAATCCCTTGGCGTGTCGGGAGTTGCCAATTTCTTTAGCTATCGGTGACGCAACCGTTAGAAGCGTCTTCAACGAGGCGGATGTACTTCCACAGGGTGCCTGAAGTGGCTTTGTACGGTGGCGCCACCCATTCCTCGGCACGAGCAGCGAGTTCGCTGTTGCTAACTCCCACGGTGATCTCATGACTTTCATCGTCAATCGTGATGATGTCTCCATCACGCACGAGGGCAATTGGGCCGCCTTCTTGTGCCTCTGGGACGACGTGTCCAACTATAAAACCGTGGCTTCCGCCAGAGAAGCGTCCATCCGTGATCAAAGCAACATCGTCAATGAAACCAGCGCCGGCAAGTGCACTGGTGGGTGTGAGCATCTCGGGCATTCCTGGCCCACCCTTGGGGCCTTCGTAACGAATCACGATTACGTCACCTGATTGGATCCGACTTTCCTCAAGTCCAGCTATCATCTCTTCTTCTGAGTCGAATACTCGCGCTGGGCCTGTGAAGGTTAGGCCTTGTTTGCCGGTGATTTTCCCTACTGAGCCACCAGGGGCAAGGTTGCCGCGCAGTATCGAAATATGACCCCTCGACTTGACTGCGGTATCAAGGGAGGACACAACATCTTGGTCTTTGAGAAGATGAGGCACATCGGACAAGTTTTCGCCCAATGTCTTACCTGTTACTGTCATCTGGTCACCATCAAGCATTCCCTTATCAAGTAGGTACCGCATTACTCCAGGAACGCCACCTATGTCATGGAGGTCTTCCATCACATACTGTCCTGATGGTTTCAAGTCAGCTAGAAGCGGAACTCGTGAGCTAGTAGCAAGCCAATCGTCGAGATTCAGCTCAAGTTCAAAGGCACGAGCCATTGCGATCATATGTAAAACGGCATTCGTTGATCCGCCGAGTGCCATGGTCACAACCATTGCGTTCTCAAGTGATTCGCGTGTTACGATCCGGCGAGGCGTCAAACCTTCTGAGAGAAGCATTTCCATCTTTTGCCCAGCGGTGACACATTCCTGAATTTTGGCAGGGTCTTCAGCAGGGGTGCATGAGGAGTATGGGAGGCTTAAACCCATAGCCTCAATTGCAGTAGCCATTGTATTAGCTGTGTACATTCCTCCACATGCGCCAGCACCAGGAATTGAGCATGAGACAATGGTCTGTCGTTCTTCCTCAGTGATCGTTCCTGCGAGGAATTGACCGTAACTCTGGAATGCGGAGACAACGTCGAGTTTTTCTTCAACGCCTCCGATGGTGCCGCACCCAGCGCGGATTGTGCCACCGTAGACCATCATTGCTGGTCGGTCTAAGCGACCCATAGCGATGATGCAACCCGGCATGTTTTTGTCACAGCCAGGCAATGCAACGAGTCCGTCGTACCATTGGGCTGCCATTACCGTCTCTATCGAATCAGCGATGAGGTCGCGGCTCTGAAGCGAATAGGACATCCCATCGGTTCCCATCGATATCCCATCAGAGACGCCTATGGTATTAAAGCGCATACCAACGAGACCAGACTCAACTACCCCTCGTTTAACGTGGATACCAAGTCCGTCAAGGTGCATATTGCATGGATTGCCTTCATACCAGCACGCTGCAATACCTATTTGTGCCTGATTTAAGTCTGATTGGCTGAGACCGGTAGCCAGAAGCATCGCTTGAGAAGCACCCTGGCTTTTAGGCTGGGTGATCCGTGACGAGTGTTTATTCATCAGGACTGGTTGTTCGTTCATTATGCCGCCGTGCTCGGTTCGTTCCATTATTGATAGGGAGGTTAGCAGAGTTTTATCAGTTTCAAGTTATGAAACAACGAAAACTAATCGCACTTGCTATGGGGGCTCGAACGCATGTTGGTTAGTCGAAACCCCAACAATTATTTGCTTTCGCATATTTCTTTGCTTCCGCAGTCATCCATTCTAATTTCCCTCGCCTAACCTCAGAAGAAGATATCAGGTTGATTTCATCTGAGACCTTTAAAAGGATCTCTTTAGGGACTTGAATGTCATTTCTTGGAGCAACTGCTAACGCAGGCAACCGGTTTAGGCAATCTCTCATATGTATTTCATTCTTATAGAAAGCTAGGTCATGTAATTGCGCCCATTTATCCGCACCGAGAACTACTAGGTCGTAGCCATCGGCAATATCAGCGATGAGCTGTTTTGTTGTTTCGAAGACACTAGCTTCAGGGATTGATAACAGAGATTTGTTTACAATTTCTAGTCTGTCAGAGGCTGAAGGAATAATAAGTTTCTCCTTACCTAAAGCGACCTTAGAAATAACAAGATGTATTTCGTTGATATGAAAGCTTTTAATAGCTGCTTTAACTATTTCAATATGCCCTATTGTCGGCGGATTAAATGAGCCTGGATATACGGCTCTCATTATATTTTCTTAGTAGTCGGCATCGGTTCTTTAAACGTCTTATAAATAACGAGAAGTGCCACAGTAAGAGTGAATGTCATTACGAGAGCTACGGGAACAATACCAGAGTTTTCATAGACTCTAGAGCCAAATATTGCGCCAAATAGTCGCCCTAATGCCCAACCCGCGTAAACGAAGCCCATCATCGCACCTCTCGCCCTCTTATCAAGTTCTGTGCAGGTGGAAAGCATCGAAACGATTACGCATTCTGTGCAAACAAACCAAAGTGAGATCAGAAGTAGAGCTAACCAAATAGAGGAACTACCGAATGGCAAAATAATAGATAACGGTAGTGAGAGAAGGAGAGCATATTTGACAACAGTTACTTTTCCGAACTTATCTCCGAATAGCGTAACTCCGCCGGACCCGAGCAATTCTGCTAGTCCAATAATTAAAGCAACTAACCCAAGGCCTGAAGTTGAAACGTCATGCTCGTCCTCAAGAAAAATAGCGAAAGTAACCAACATCATCATATGCCCAGACCCCAGTGCAACCATTGCGATGATTGCTCGTTTGGCAGTAGTGCTTAATCCAACTCCCTTAAGTGAACTAATCGCAGGGGGATTAGGCGGAAGATGATAATGAAAAATAATCCCTGTAACTAGACATAAGGCGGCAACAATAATAAAGGGTGTTCGCCAAGTTCCAGCGCGAATCAAAACGGATGCTAATGGCATGCCAACCATAAACGATAAGGCCCATGTCGTTTCAATTAATCCGATAGCTCGTGATCTATATGCATAGGGAACAGATGCCCCAGTCCATGCGCTAGATCCGATATCAAAAGAGTTCTTAGAAAATGCTGTTAAGACCAACGCGAAAACAAAAAGTATCAGACCAGAACTTGCCCCTTGTAGAACAGAAGCCATGCCAAGGCCTAGAATTCCGGCAGTCATTGCCTGATTCGTCCCTCGCTTATCTGTCAACTTCCCAAGCAGTGGACTAGACATCTCCACGAGATCTCTCATAGCTAAAGCAGTTCCCATAGTTCCGGTAGTTACGCCGAGTCCGCGCGAAATTGTAGGCAAAAAAGGGAAAACCATTCTGTAAGCAACATTAGAAATAAACCTTCCAAAAGCAATCAGGAATAACCCCGAAGGTAAATCACTTGAGAATTTACCAAATTTCGACTGATTATTGCCTTTTGTTCCCACAAAGAGAGGCTATGCCTAGAAAGCAAAACGAACCACATAAAAGCCTAGGAATTATTACTTTTACATATTCTAGTAATTTCTTGTATGTACTGACAAACATGTGGATAGCGTAAAGGAGTCAGTAATGAATCGTTTTGAGGAAGCGGCATGAAAACTAATGGCGGTAAAGCCTTAATGGATAGCCTTGAGGCTCAAGGTGTAGAAATAGTTTTTGGATTGCCAGGAGGCGCCATTTTGCCGGCTTATGATCCGCTCCTTGACTCATCTATTCGCCATGTCCTCGTTAGGCACGAACAAGGTGCTGGCCATATGGCAGAAGGTTATGCCCATGCAACAGGATTACCGGGTGTAGCGATCGTTACTAGTGGCCCAGCAGCCACCAACATGGTGACTCCATTAGCTGATGCGATGCTTGACTCAGTTCCCCTTGTCTGTATAACTGGTCAAGTAGCAAGTGGCGCAATAGGGTCAGATGCATTTCAAGAGTGCGACACAACCGGTATTACGATGGCAGTTACCAAGCACAATTTTTTGGTAACAGATGCATCAGAAATCCCTCAAGTGATACATGATGCTTTCTACATCGCAACAACTGGACGCCCTGGGCCAGTTCTTGTTGATATCCCTAAGGATCTTGTAGATGCTAACAATCCAGCATCACATTTTGATGATTACAAACCTTCAGGTCATGACCTCCCAGGGTACAATCCCATTCAGGACCCAGATCCACAGGAAGTACTAAAAGCAGCCCACCTAATACTCCAATCAAAACGGCCAATAATTTATAGCGGTGGGGGGATCCTAAAGGCAAGAGCTGCCGATGAATTACGAGAACTAGCAGAACTGCTTGATGTCCATGTCATAACCACTCTAATGAATAGGGGTGGCTTCCCAGACGATCATCCATTAGCACTTGGAATGCCTGGCATGCACGGAAATTACACAGCAGTAACAGCGATCCAACAGTCAGACCTTCTGATAACACTCGGTGCTAGATTCGACGACAGAGTTACAGGAAAAGTTGACGAGTTCGCACCTGACGCAAAAGTCATCCATGCCGATATCGACCCAGCAGAATTTAATAAAGTCCGATCAGCGAATGTCTCTATCCAAGGCGATGTTGGTCATACAATCATTGAGCTGATTAAAGCCTTAAAACAGTTACTGGAAAATCATGAACGCCCTGACTGGTCAGAATGGAAATCACAGATCAGCGGGTGGAAAGAAAGATTCCCTCTCGTTTACGACGAGTGGCAAGAAGGAGAGGGATTAAAACCCCAATATGTCATAGAGCAGTTGAGGGATAACACTCCAGACGACACAATCGTTGCATCGGGAGTTGGCCAACATCAGATGTGGGCAAGTCAATTTTGGAAATTTAATCATCCATACACCTGGATAAACTCAGGAGGTTTGGGAACTATGGGTTTTGCAGTACCAGCTGCAATCGGAGCAAAGGCAGGAAAACCAGACAGAATGGTATGGGCCATAGACGGCGACGGATGTTTCCAAATGACAAACCAAGAACTTGTAACAGCAAGACTTGAAAAGTTCCCAGTAAAAATAGCGGTTCTAAATAATGGGTATCTAGGAATGGTCCGACAGTGGCAAGAACTCTTTTATGACGAACGTTATAGCGAGGTTCATCTTCAATCGGATTTACCTGACTATAAAAAACTTGCTGAGGCAATGGGGTGCGTGGGAATTAGAGTCGAATCACCTGAGGAAGTACAACCTGCGATTGATCAAGCTAACGAAATTAATGACCGGCCTGTTGTGATTGATTTTCGTACGGAAGCAAGCGAAAATGTTTATCCTATGGTTCCCGCCGGGAAGTCAAATAGTGATGTAATCGTTCACCCATCACAAGGAAACAATTGAGCATGGTAGAACAATTCCACACTCTTGTCGTACGGGTAGAGAACAAACCAGGGGTACTTGCGAGAGTTTCAGGCTTATTTGCTAGAAGAGGATTTAACATCCAATCACTCGCAGTAGCCCCCACAGATAACGAACTTTTCAGTCGCTTAACAATTGTCGTTGATGCTGAATCAGCACCTCTTGATCAGGTCGTGAAGCAACTAGATAAGCTCATAAATGTAGTCCGAATCCAAGAACTATCACAAAGAGACTCTGTAAATCGCGAATTAATCCTTGCAACAGTAAAGCTAATTGAAGGTAAAGAAGATAATATCATGCGAGATATAGAGTCATTTGATGCCAATGTATTGAGTGTAGGAGAAAAGAAAATCATGGTATCGCTTTCAGGTCCGCCTGAAGTAATTGACGAATTTGAAACAGTTCTAGAAAAATATGGAATAGTTGAAGTTCAAAGGACAGGAATCGTTGCTCTTGCAACAATCGCACGATAAGCAACTTTAAAAGTATTAATTTATAAAGGAGAACAAAGTGGCAAATATATATTATGAAGCAGATGCAGACAGAGCGCAGATTGAAAATAAGCGAGTAGCTGTGCTTGGTTATGGCTCACAAGGTCATGCACATGCACTTAATCTTAAGGAATCTGGTATTGAAGTTGTCGTCGGATTAAGAGCAGAATCAGGATCTGTCAGCAAGGCTCAAGAAGCTGGACTTACCGTTATGGATATCAACGAAGCTTCAAAATGGGCGAATGTAATAATGATTCTTCTGCCTGATACAGAACAAGCAGAAACTTATGACAGCCAAATTGGTCCAAACATGGAGTCCGGAGATACTCTGATGTTTTCACACGGATTCAATATACGGTTCGACCTTATCACGCCTCCATCAGACGTAGATGTGGTTATGGTAGCTCCCAAAGGACCAGGCCATCTCGTCAGGAGAACGTATCAGGAAGGAGGAGGGGTCCCTTGTCTGATAGCCGTCGAAAACGATTCATCAGGAAACGCAAAAGAATTCGCCTTGGCATACGCAGATGCAATTGGTGGAGCTAGAGCAGGAGTCATTGAAACTACATTCACTGAAGAATGCGAGACTGATCTTTTCGGTGAGCAAGTAGTCCTTTGTGGTGGCCTTACCGAATTGGTCCGTAGCGGCTTCGATACTCTCGTATCAGCAGGCTACCAGCCAGAAATAGCATATTTTGAATGTCTTCACGAGCTAAAACTTATTGTTGACCTGATGTACGAAGAAGGAATAGCAGGAATGCGATACAGTATTTCAGACACAGCTGAATACGGTGACCTGACTCGTGGCCCACGCGTTGTTGACGATCATGTTCGCGAAACGATGCAGACAATTCTCAATGAAATCCAGTCCGGGAAGTTTGCTGAAGAATGGGTAGCAGAGGCAAAAAGTGGGCGAAAGAATTTCCTAGATCTCGAAGCTGCTGGACAGAATTTAGCAATCGAAAAAATAGGGAAAGAGCTCCGTGGAATGATGCCTTGGATATCGTCAGGCAAGCAAAGTGTTAAAGACACAAGTGGTGGCCAAGGATAAAGTTTTTCAAAAAATCCCTACAAAGGTTGCAGAATAGCTGAAATTCTGATTCAATCAAAAGAACATTAAGAGAGGTCCTTAAACGGGCCCGGCAACCTAGGATGGACACCCAAGGTGCTTCCCAGAAATGGGGATGTGGTACGAAAGTACAAGTAATTGTCCCAACGGATAAACACACATCGAAACATCAAGCAAATAGGGATCCTTTCAGAAAACCTTAGAAAGGCAAATATGAGCAATTGGCAATTCGAAACTCAGCAAATACATGCTGGACAAGAACCGGATGCGGCGACGAATTCAAGAGCTGTACCAATATATCAAACAACATCATTCACGTTTAATAGCACCGAGCATGCTTCAAACCTATTCGCTTTAGCGGAGATGGGAAATATTTACACACGTATTATGAACCCAACGCAAGGAGTCTTTGAAGCAAGAGTGTCTGCTTTAGAAGGTGGAACAGAAACTGCTGTAGGTATTCCTGGGGCCTTGGCAACATCATCTGGGCAAGCCGCAGAGGTTCTCGGTATTCTAACAATCCTTGAATCTGGGGATCATCTAGTGTCAGGGGCATCACTGTACGGAGGTACATACAATTTATTCCACTACACCCTTCCTAAATTAGGTATAGAAGTGACATTTGTTGAAGATCCTGATGATCTTGAAGAATGGCAGTCTGCTGTTCGGGATAATACAAAACTTTTCTATGGTGAGATGAACCCGAACCCGAAGAACAATTGGCTTGATGTTCCAGGAATTAGTGAGGTAGCTCATGCTAACGGTGTCCCTCTTATGGTTGACAATACCGCAGCAACGCCATATCTAGTAAGGCCACTAGAACACGGAGCTGATATCGTTATTCATTCTGCAACGAAGTACATAGGCGGGCATGGAACCTCAATAGGCGGCATTATTGTAGACGGTGGCAGTTTTGACTGGGGAGCTAGCGGAAAATTTCCTAATATGACCGAGCCAGACCCAAGCTATGGTGGTCTTGCATACTGGCCTGCATTAGGACATGGATCCTACATAATTAAAGCCCGAGTTCAAATGCTTCGTGATCTAGGGGCATCAACAACCCCGTTCAATTCATTCATGTTTCTCCAAGGTTTAGAGACTTTAAGCTTACGTATGGAAAGGCATTGCAGTAACGCACTTGCAGTCGCTCAGTACCTAGATGCGCATGACCAGGTTGAGTCAGTGGCTTATGCTGGTTTGGAAAGCAGTGTTTGGCATCAGCGCGCTACTGAACTTACTGGGGGCAAAGGATATGGAGCAATTCCAGCATTCAATATTAAAGGCGGTCTTGAAGCAGGGCAAAAGTTTGTAGAAGGCCTTGAGTTACATAGCCACGTTGCAAACATTGGTGACGTACGAAGTCTCGTCATCCACCCTGCTTCAACCACCCATAGTCAGTTAACTGAGGAAGAGCAGGCAGATACCGGAGTTTATCCTGGTTTAGTCCGACTTTCAGTTGGAATAGAGCATATTGATGACATCATTGCTGATTTAGATAAGGGATTTGCTGCAGTAAAATAAATATAAAAACCGGTTGGTGAATATAACGTTCACCAACAAAAATCGTGATTTGCCTGCTTGCCGCGATTCAAAATAAAGCGCTAAAAAGGGAGAAATCTCCTAGGGTGTGAAGCTATTAAAAAATGAACTAGGAGGTTCACCATGAGGACATTCGCTGTGAATGCCCGTTATCTTATTGTCCCAATTATGTCGTTACTGACTATCGGGGGAATCCTACTGGGGGGAAGTTACACCTGGCTAGGGGTTGCTCTCTTTGGAGTCTGCACTGTTATTGACATAGGGACAAGAAATATTCATCGACGAGCAGATTTTGCTTCCGATGGAACATCGTATGGAGTTAAGAGATTCCAATATGGAGTTATGTACATGATGCTTCCTGTTTTCATAGCGTTACAACTAGCTTTAGCTTGGCAGATACGGAAGTATTCAGTTTCCGCTTCTGAAGCAGTTGCGCTCTCAAACTTGTTCGGAGCAATATTATCAGCTGCACTTTGGGCGGGGCTAGGGATAATCTATGGTCACGAGTTATCTCATAACAGAAGAGAAGGCTTCTTTGTGTCCCGGCTTATTATGGCGTTAAGTGGCGCATCTCATTTTACGTATGCGCACGTTTATAATCACCACCTTGATCTTGGGCATGAAAATGATCCAGCAACAGCCCCACGTGGCCGAAATGTTTATGCGCATGCATGGCACTCGCATATGGGGCAATCTCACTATTCTTTCGATATGGAATCTGGAAAAGCTAAAAGACGACAGAAATCATTCATGAACTTCGACAATCGTTGGATTATTGGGTATCTCTTCAGTTTGCCAACTCTGGTTTTGTTCATTTGGGCTGGCGGGCTATGGGGAGTAGCTGCAATATTAATAATTTGGGGAATATCAAATTTTTTACTAGAAGCTCTTAACTTCATGGGTCATTATGGATTGATACGAGAAGAAGGAAAACCTGTAGAACACCGGCATTCATGGGATAACGACAATATTTTTACGAGTTGGTTTTTCATAGAGATAGGACGTCAGTGTGACCATCATGTCCGGGGAGAGACGTATTTCTGGGAGTTGGATGATGTCAAAGGACCAAATTATGGAGTAGGTTACTTTGAGCTTTTCCTATACACGTTAATTCCACCTCTTTTCAGGAAATTCGTTCAAGTGCATTTAGATCATTGGGACCAGAATTATGCAACAGAAGCTGAGAAGAAGATAGCTAAAGAAATCTATTTAAATGCTAATCCAAAAATTCAATCAGCACTTTAGGGAAGAGCGATTTCACATGTTAAACGTATTTAAGAAAGTTGTTCCAACACAAATTGCAAAGTTGGAACCATTCGGAGTTGAGATAGCGATTGAAAAAGGTGAGCGACTGCTCTCCGCTGCATTGCGACAAGGTTTGGATTGGCCTCATCGATGTAAAGTGGGAAGTTGCGGTACCTGTAAAGCTGTTCTTATATCTGGAGAAATTAAATCACAGCTCGACTTCGCGTATGTATTAACGGACAAGGAAATTGATGAAGGGTACATACTTGCTTGTCAATCGATGCTTAAATCCGACATAAGCGTTCGAGTTGTCCAACGAAAGGAAATGAAATGAAGACTTTAAAAGGGATTGCAGCAATGGGAGCTTGGACGTCAGTAGTTATTTTGGTGCTTTATTTGTTTAATGCACATAATCACTATCATCACTTTGGTTGGGCTGTTCTTATCGGATTTATTCTGTTAGTCACCCATGTTATTAATATGGTTCTTTATTTTAATATCGTCGGGAAAACACCGTATAGGTGGTTTAAATAACAGCAAGAATTTATGTTTAAGAATGTGTGGATTTAAAGATATCGCGAGCAACGACCCAAGAGATATAACAAAGACAAATCGAAGATGTAAGGCCGATGGTATCTGCAGAACCGAAACCTAAGCCCTTAGATCTAGCAGTGAGTCCCATAATCATGTTCCGACAGGAACAAGACCGGCCCATGCGATATTG
>DDNP01000033.1:0-60258 GCA_002341185.1 Candidatus Neomicrothrix sp. UBA2517
GGCAGTTTTTTTAATGATTCAAGAGTGGTATCAGACCATGCTTCGCTGATGTCGGTAAGGAAAGGTCCAGGCATTATGCAATTAACGCGTACATGTGGGGCATAAGCACGAGAGAAAGACTTCGTTAATGAATGGAGCCCTGCTTTGGCTGCACCGTAAGGCACTTCATGTGGTGATGGTTGCGCAGCCGCAATAGAACTCACGTTGATGATGGAACCTTTTCTATCGTCAAACATTTGTTGACCAAATAATGCTGATAGCCGAAACGGGCCACGGAGATTAACATTTACCACTTTGTCAAAAAGGTCTTGTGAGACATCTGGGAGAGATTTGTAAAGAGGAGACATGCCAGCATTATTGATAAGGACATCACATTTCCCAAAATGATTATAGACCTTAGTAAATAAATCATCGCATTGATCCCATTGACCAACATGGCAAGCAACTGGTAACGCTTGAACTCCGGTCGTCTCTGTAATGTGTTGCGCTAATGCTGTACAATTCTCTTCTTTACGGCTTGCTATGACGACATTGGCTCCACATCGAGAAAATGCAAGAGCTATCGCTTTCCCTATCCCTCTGCTGCCCCCAGTTATAGCGACAACTTTTCCGGTTAAGTCGGTCAAGGAATTTTCTGGTTTCATGATGCTTACCTTATGGTCGGATCTGTGCCCCTAAGCGAAGAGGAGAAATATCAAGAGGGTGTAACACCCCTGGGGTTGATTGGCATACGGCTGGAATAGCATTCACGATTCGGTTCGCAGCAGTTCCATTTCCGCCACCAGCTGCTCCTCGCTCTCCATGTTCCTCGCCATGGACAGTTACTTGGAGTGAGGGTTTCCCTGTTATTTGTACTTGATGTGATCCTTGCCCAGTGGGTGGGTATGGCCAATCGGGAGCGCAATCATCATCAATTCTTGTTATGTGTTCCATGACGAGAAGTTTCTCGCCATTAACGATTCCTTGAATTTCAAAACGTAAAGCTCCGATTGTTCCTTCTTCAAATTCTCCCATTCCATCAACGTGGATAGTTCTCTCTAGGGGGCGCTTTTCAACAGCTGTGCGTATCTCATCGAGTTCAACGCCTAATCCGTCTGCGAGGATTCTAATTTCTGGTCCCCAAACCATTTGAAGTGAAAAATCTAAAACCATTGGAGGTGTTTGATCCATTGACATCCCGAAACCAACAAGATTTCTGACTGCGTCAGGCTGGTCATATAACGCATAGTTCATGAGTTCTTGAGATCTAATCTCAGTTATGTCAGCACTGACTCCACTGAGCAGTAACGGGAGGATGTCACAAGTCCAACCTGGATCAATACCCGAAGCGAAAATTGATGCTTTCCCATCTGAGCAAGCAGCATCAAATCGTTGCTTTAGATCCTCAGGCATTGATGGTGGATGATACATGGGATAGAAGCTAGTCGTCACGACATTGATACCTCTACGCAATAAGTCTTCAACCTCATCTAGTGATTCCATGGGTCTAAAGTCAGCATTTACGGTATAGACGACAGCGTCAACAGCCTCTTCTAAAACTTCATCTAAATTGTTGGTCGCAGTAACTCCCGTTTTGTTAATACCAGCGAGATTCCCTGCGTCTTGACCTACTTTTTCTGGATTGCTAACGAGAACACCAACAAGATTTAAATCTTGATTAGATACAACAGATCTGATAGCTGGGCGTCCTACATTCCCAGTTCCCCATACAACAACGTTCTTTCCCATTGTTTCCCTTTCCTCAGTTCTCCATACGATATGGGAGATTAAGTCATAGAGCGAACTAGAAACAAAGTCTTATATTCGTATTCCTGCGTACTTTTTATTACTGTTGAATTAAGAAACACATACGATAGATCGATATGTATACAAAATGTAGGTGATGGAGAACATGCAGGGACTTATTCTTGAAGGAACAACAGAAGATAGTATACGGCTTTCAGATGGTGTGGAATTGGTAAACGACCTATCCCCTCGTCAGGTAAGAGTCGAAATACATGCCGCAGGTGTCTGCGGATCGGACCTTAGTTGTGTTCATGGGAAGTATTACATGCCAACACCGCTTATTCCCGGACATGAAGCTGCAGGAATTGTTGTCGAAGTCGGTTCTGCTGTGACATATTGCCAAAAAGGCGACCATGTCATTCTGTCAACTTTTGGAAACTGTGGTCACTGTCCAGAATGTGAAGATGGTCATCCAGGAAATTGTCGAAACGGCGGAATGGGCGGATTAACGCAGCCATACCAAGAGGGAGAACAACTGCTGTATAACTTTGCGAACATTGGAGCCTTCGTTCAAGAGACAATTGTTAATGAGAATCAGTGCATACCGATTCCAAAAGAAATGCCTCTAGCTTCAGCTTCACTTATAGGATGCGGTGTTATCACAGGAGCAGGAGCGGTCTTTAACCGAGCAAAAGTTCAAATCGGTGACACGGTAGTCGTAATTGGTGCCGGTGGCGTCGGCCTAAATGTTATTCAAGCAGCAAATTTAGTTGGGGCCAGTCAAATAGTAGCTATCGATAGAGTTCCACAAAAGGAGTCGTTAGCTCGTGACTTTGGAGCAACTGACTTTATTGTTTCACAAGATGATGATTTTGATGCAGTCGCAGCTGTTAAGGAAGTACTTCCACTCGGTGCTCATCATTCATTTGAAGTTGTCGGACATACTGGCCTATTGAATGATGCAATTAATATGACTCGAGCAGGCGGAAATGTGTGTGCTGTTGGAGTGCCTGACTTAACTGCAACCGTCACATACGGCTTCCAAAGCCTCCATCAAAATAAGCAATTAATGGGCATCCGAGCAGGTGGGGCTAAACCTCGGAAGGACTTCCCCATGCTGGCAGATCTTTATATGCGGGGGAAACTAAAATTAGATGAAATGATTTCAAATACTGCAGGGCTTGACGGTATCCAAGATGCTTTTGATGCCATGAAATCAGGAACGGAAGCTCGAACAGTTCTTCTGCCCCACAATTAAAGGTTACGAAAGTAGATCAAATGTTTGATTATCTGATTAAAAACGGCACGGTTATTGATGGAACAGGATCTGAAGGATTTCAAGCTGATATAGCAATAAAAGAAGACCGTATAGTCGCTATCGGAGCAATTACTGAAGAAGCAAAAGAAATTATTGATGCAACTGGCTTTATTGTGACTCCAGGTTTTGTGGACCCCCATACACATTATGATGCTCAGCTTTTCTGGGATCCTCGAGCCACACCCTCAAACCTTCATGGTGTAACAAGCGCTGTTATGGGAAATTGTGGCTTTACCTTAGCTCCGGTTAATAACGAAGACGACGCTGACTATTTGCGACGCATGATGGTGAAAGTTGAAGGAATGCCCCTTGAGGCACTCGAAACAGGAGTCAGTTGGGATTGGAATAGTTACGGCGAGTACCTATCCAAGCTTGAAGGGAACATTGGTTTGAATGTCGCCACCATGGTGGGGCACTGCGCTCTGCGGCTAGCAGTAATGGGCTCAGATGCAACAAAGGAAATCGCCACATCTGAACAAGTAATGGAAATGAAATCACTATTGGATAAATGCATTGAAGAAGGCGGTCTTGGATTTTCTACGACACGTGCCTTTACGCACAACGATGGTAACGGAGATCCGGTTCCTAGCAGGGTCGCATCCGAAGAAGAACTTCTTGCTCTTTGTAGCGTTGTCGCAGCTCACGAAGGAACAACATTGGAGTGGGCAAGTGACGGTTGTTTAAATGGTTTTACTGACGATGAGGTTGACTTGATGGCCAACATGTCTCTAGCGGGAAGAAGACCCTTGAATTGGAATGTGTTGACGGTTGATTCTGCTCGGCCTTCTGATTATAAAAATCAATTGAAAGCATTGGAAACTTGCACTGAAAAGGGGGCGAGAGTTGTTGCGCTAACAATGCCGGTTCTCGTTGGAATGAATATGAGTTTCTTTACTTATTGTGGGTTAAATATGATGCCTGATTGGGGTCCGATTCTCGGACTTCCTATTGAGGAACGCATGGAAAAGTTACGTGATCCTGTTACCCGAAGATTTATGGAAGAACGAGCTGCCTCCCCGGATGCTGGAGTGTTTAGCCGTCTAACTGGTTGGGGTCGCTACATTATTGGCGACACGTATTCAACCAAAAATGAAGGGTTGAAAGGGAGAACCGTAGGAGAAATAGCGTTAGAACGTGGTGTACGTGATTTCTACTGCTTGTTAGATATCGTGCTCGAAGATGAGTTGAAAACTGTGTTGTGGCCAGGCCCAACTGATGACGATCCTGCAAGTTGGCATATGCGAACAGAAGCTTGGAAACACCCTGATGTCATGATTGGTGGTTCAGATGCAGGCGCTCACTTAGATCGCATGTCGGGGGCCCCTTACACAACAAGTTGGCTACATGATAGCCTTCACGGAAAGTCTCTTATTTCTATTGAGGAAACAATTCATCATATTACACAAGTACCTGCCGAATTATTTGGACTACGCGACCGTGGAATCCTCAAAGAAGGGAATTTTGCAGATATTGTCATCTTTAATCCTGAGACCATTAATTCAGGTGAGGTTATTCTTTTAAAGGACCTTCCAGGTGGTGAAGGACGTCTCTATGCAGATGTTGAAGGTATGCACAGAGTGTTTGTTAATGGGATTCCAACTGTTGTTGATAACGAACCCACAGAACATCTGCCGGGAACTGTGCTGAAGAGCGGACGCGATACCTACACAGTTTCAATTCCAGCTGATGCTTAAGAAGCAGTTACTATTTTTTTGGGCCATCCTATTCGAACAGGAACTCCTTCAGAATACATAACATGGGGAATTCCCTCAGGCTCTGGCAGACCAGCAGCAGTTACAAGAGTGTCATCAAGGTGAAGCAGTTGTGCCTTATAGAGTTCCCATGGGGGATGATGGACTTGCGCCCAAAGGAATTTATTTCGTTTTGACTTAGTTACTAGCCCCCATCGTGCTGTTAAAAAACGCTCGAGTTCACCATCTGTCGGTTCCATCTTCTCAGCAACAATTTTTGAACCTACTGCGGGGGTAGGCCATTTCCGTGAAACTGTTGTTGTTAAAAAATTGCCTGCTTTTGTATGGCTAACATTTCCATAGCAGTACGGAATTTCATACACAGTTCTTGCCGTTACTGTCGGCAAGATTTTATTGATATCTAATGAGAAGAACCAAACTCCTGAATAATCACCGCATCTGACATACGTTCTAACATTAACTTCTGGAAATGATCCAACATATGGAAGCGGGTGAAGCAGCGGAAAGCCAAGATCATTCATATGAAATGGGATTAAACCCACCCACGCCGTTCCATCGAACTGTTCAACCTCTACGCCTTCTGGAAGAAGAGCTTGTACGACTTCTACAGGATATCTCCAATGAACAAATACAAGATCACTCCAATGCTGAACCATAACTGCTTTCTTCACTTCAGAGTCGGCCATATTAGACAAAGAAATATCCATAGTTTCCTTACGCTACAATCGCCAATGCGATACCTGCCCGAGCGGACCATCCTATTGTCCGCACCCAATTTGATCTGATCAGTTTCGTAACCGTGTCTTGGTTATACCCGCCTGTTAATTTTCCGTGGTGAGGAACTTGAAGGAAAATAGTTGAAAGATGAACCTTCAGCAAAATAAGTCCACCTATGAGAGGAAGTGTTCTGCTTCCGACCGGATCAAAGAAAAGCCATACGGTAGTAACTCCTTCAACCAACATTGGTAGGCCAACAACCCATGCAGTTCGTGTCTGGTGTTCATTCGCGTATTCGACCGATGATTCGAGTGAGACCTTATGAAACAAAGGGTAATGAACAACCTGAACGAACCAGATTAAACCAGCCATAAATACGGTAGCTATGAGGTGAGAGTAGGCGATGAACACTATTTAAATCTACTTAGATAAAGATTTGACTTGTCTAGCTGTGACGAATTTAACCACTCATTCCAGCTGTTTCATGGTTCAATCATTTATTTTAGTTGCAGACTATAAAAGTGAAAACTACACAGCAAAACCTAAAATCGACAGTACTTATTTTGGGTGATCAGATCAACAGAAATATTGCTTCTCTTTCTGAGAGGGCACCTGAAGATACAAGAATTCTCTTCGTCGAAATTACCGATAAATTTTCGAATAAGCAGTGGCACAAACAAAAGGTTCACTTGCTGCGTTCAGCTATGAAGCACTTTGCTCAAGATCTTAAGGACGAGGGCTTTGAAATTGACTACCGGAAAGCTAAGAATCTGGAAAAAGGAGTTGTAGCTCATAAAAAAGAATACGGAGCTACCTCCGTTATCGCTATGGAGCCGATGAACTGGAACGGGAAACAAGTCCTTGAAAGACTAAACATTGATCTGGTGAGGAATAACCAATTCCTATGCCACTATGAAGATTTCGCTGAGTGGACATTGAATAAGACTAAATTCAAAATGGAAGATTTTTATCGGTGGCAACGAAAGCGTCTCGATATCTTGATGGAAGGGTCATCTCCATGTGAAGGTAAATGGAATTTTGATCATGACAATCGCGAACGCCCTCCTCGTGACGGAAGAGAATGGCCCTCAATAACGTTATTCAAACAAGATGATATTGACGATGAAATACTGCAAAATCTTGATGACTTTTGGGGAGCTGCCCCTAGAGGTATATGGCCAGTGACTAGAAAACAAGCCCTTATCCGTCTGGATGAATTTGTGACCGGTGCGTTAACCGCGTTTGGTCCGTTCGAAGATGCGATGTTGGGAAACGAATGGAAACTCGCTCATTCTGTTCTTAGTTCATCCTTAAATATTGGTTTGTTACATCCAATGGAAGTCGTGCGAGCAGTTGAGCAATCTTACAAAAATGGTGATGCTCCTATTAATAGTGCTGAAGGCTTTATTCGCCAAGTAATCGGATGGCGTGAATATGTATGGGGCCTGTACTGGCTGTGGATGCCAGAGTACAAGTCTGAAAATTTCTTAAAGGCTGAAAGAAGTATCCCTCCAGCATTTCTTGAAAAAGAATCAACCAATATGTCATGCATAAATGGAGCCATGAATCATTTATACGAATACGCCTACACCCATCACATTGAACGCTTAATGTTGTTTGGGAATTTAAGTTTAACGAGTGGCATTAATCCTCAAGAAATGACTAATTGGATGTGGTCCCGGTTTATAGATGGTGCTGAATGGGTAATGATGCCGAATGTGATTGGTATGGCTACGTATGCTGACGGAGGGAAAATGGCAACAAAACCATATGCCTCAGGTGGGGCATACGTGAATCGAATGAGTGATTATTGCTCGAGTTGCGTTTATGATCCCAAAAAAAGAACCGGAAATGATGCGTGTCCGTTCACAACGCTTTATTGGGATTTTCTAGAACGCAACGAGAATCAATTATCTGGCAATCCTCGTATGGGTCAACAGTTTGGAGGATTGCGACGTTTATCTGACCTACCTGAAGTTAAGATTCGCGCATCTGAAATTCTTACCAAACTTGACGATGGAACGCTTTAAGATAAGGTCTGTTCATTAGGGGCTATTCATGAGATTCGCTGGAAGATCAGTAATTATTACAGGGGCAACTGGTGGACTTGGGCGTGCTACTTCCACTCGCTTTCATAATGAGGGAGCAAATGTTGCTCTTGTAGATTTAAGCAAAAATGAGTTGAATACATTTTCACAGTCATTGGATAGCGGCTCTGGTAACGTGATCACAATCGAAGCTGATGTATCGAAAGATGCTGACGTTAAAAACTATATTGATAAGACAATGGAAGCCTTCGGCCATGTGGACACACTTTTTAACAACGCTGGTATTGAAGGAAATATTTCTTCATTGGAAGAATACGACGAAGATATCTTTGATCGTGTTATGCAAGTGAACATAAAAGGTGTTTGGTTGGGCATGCGAAATTGTGCTGATGCCATGAGAAAAAGTGGTGGTGGGGCAATCATTAACACAGCGTCAGCAGCTGGCTTGATGGCGACACCGTCGTTAATTGCATATGGAGCGAGCAAACATGCTGTTATAGGAATGACAAAGTCAGCCTCTATTGAACTTGCCCCAGCTGGTATCCGTGTCAATGCCGTATGCCCAGGTGTTATCAATACAAGGATGATGCGATCAATTGAGGAACAAACTATTCCTGATAATCCGGAAGAGTATGTGAAAGCTGTGAGTGAAAAGACGCCGTTGGGAAGATATGGGGAGGCAGCTGAAGTAGCTAGTTTGGTAGCTTTTCTAGCATCAGATGAAGCTACTTATATCACTGGCTCATCGTATGTTATTGATGGTGGTCTCCTCAATGCGTAATCTTGATATAACAAAAGAATGAATTATCTGGATGATGAAATAAACAAACCGTCTATTTTGCTTGATGGAGAATGCGGTTTATGCAATAAATTCGCTGGTTTCATGCACAGAAGACTTCGTGATAAAAAGGGTGCTCAATTCTTTGGGATCGAGAGTGAAGTAGGGCAAGCAATGATTTCGACTTTCCCCACTGAACTCCAAAAATTGGACACTGTGTATTTTGTTAATCATGAATCTATAAAAACAAAATCGTCCGCTGTCATCAATTGTCTTGGGCTTATGAGATTTCCGTACCGATTTATTTCGTTTGTTATATGGTTAGTTCCTAGATTTGTTAGAGATGCTGTATATGATTTTGTGGCGAAGCGGAGAAAATCTGTTTTTGGGACAACCGATATGTGCGTTTGGGATGATTTCCCTTCAAACCAAGAAACAGGGAAATAATTCAAGATGTGGGACTTTCTTAAAATAAATAGATTAAATATTGAAGCAACTATTATTGGAACTGCTTTTGTTTTGGTTGGTATCTATCACTTTATGGATCAAGATTTTTTTGAAGCGATTGTTCCGACCTGGTTCCGGTTTGCAACGTTCGCTAATCTTGCGTCCGGTGGTGCAGAAATCGTGTTAGGTCTTATGCTCATAAGTTCTAAATTTCGGCGTTTAGGGGCTTGGGGACTTCTCCTTCTACTAATCGCTGTATTTCCAGCAAATATTGACATGTTCATCAATGATGTTGATGTCCAAACGAATACTTTGGGTATAGCTGAACGAGTCGTGGATGCTGACGGGGTAAGGCTTCGTAATTTTATACGTTTACCATTTCAACTTCTTTTTGGATGGTTGGTATGGAGACACACCAAAAAACGAACGAGTACTGAGCTGAAGATTTAATTTGCGACTTTAATAACAACACCGCAACTTTTATTTTCTTTTCGCCGTATGAATCTACTGAGTCTTCCAAAGCCGACAATTAACGTAAATTGAATCCCGTATTTTTTCTTTACCTTCTTTTGAATATTTTGAAATTCATTACCAAAGACAAGATTCGCAGTTCCTCTTACTACATTTTCCCCATCAAGAGGTTCCCCTCGTGAGTTGCTCGCAACGAGTTCAACGCTAGGAGTCTTCAGAATACGTTTGGCTTTCCACGAAGCTAATTCTGTTGTGAACCCTACTTCCCCTTCTTTCAGGCCAACGATCCACACAGGGCATTGTTTCTTTCTTCCGTCTTTTGTGAAGGTTGTTAATGAAACATACCTATTCTCACCAATACTCATGGTTTTCCTCATATCGTTTTCTTATCTAGTGATAATGCTGGGTTGGTTACTTAGCTACCTTTGATTGCTTGCACATGCGCAAGGAAAGTACAAGAGAGTACATCATAGCCTTCATCAAATAAATCCACTTTTATGACTCCAGATTCTGGAGCGCCAACCCACTTAGCATGTGTAACCAATGGCCCTGACCTTCCTCCGATCAAATACCTGACATCAAGCCCTGTCACAACACATGCCGTGTTGTAATGGGCTTCTGCAAAAGTCTGGGCACTTACCTCACCAATAAGCGTCATAATCGCTCCTTGCACGAACCCCCCTGGTCTTCGAACTGCTTCCTTAGGCATCATGGTTACTTTTCCAGTGTCCTTATTAACAATAGAAATTCCGGCTAGTTCGTCTACTGGCTGGTCAAGTGGGGGTAACTCTAATGATCCCATTTGGTCTCTGACCTTGGCTACATCAGGCTTAACTTCTCCTTCGCGTAGCTGAGTTCTCATAAAAGTAATTTGAGCATGCCCGACTGAATGATTGTTCTCATTGACATATTCCAATTCCTCAACCATGAGGCGTCTGCCATGTCGAAGGATCGTACTACTCGCTTCAATCTTTTGGGCTGCGGCCGTGCCTGCTCGGCGAAAAGAGAAATCAGTTGTAAATGTCCAATCTTCGACAAGTGATTCAAGGCGCATTCCGACAACAGTGTCAGCTAGAAGCATAAGTGGGGCAACTCTAATAATTCCATGAGATGATAGATTTTCATTAACGTTGACATATCCTCTAGATGCGTCAACTAAGTCTGGTCTTGCTCCCATCCGTGCCATAACACTAAGAAATTCTGATGGGAATTCAGCTTCTGACATGTGAGACGCCTGATTAAGCTAGGCTGACATCTCTGTTATAGGGAGGAGGGTCAATGCGAGTTCCTGGTGACCAACTAACTGGAAGGTGTTTAATACCTCCAATAAAATTTGACCGTAGCCTTTCAGGCTCACCCTCAAGTTCCATATCAGGCATACGTAGCGCAATTTCTCGGAAAATAAGTCGGAGTTCTGCTCTTGCTAGGTTTGCCCCCAAGCAGTAGTGAGCTCCTCCACCTCCAAATGCAATGTGGTCATTTGGTGTACGAGTTATATCAAACGTATATGGGTCAACAAATACATCTGAGTCTCTATTCGCTGAGATGTACCACATAACAACTCTTGTATCTTTTGGAATTTCTTGACCTAGCAACTCTGTATCAGCCGTTGTAGTGCGTCGAAAATGAAGGACAGGACTTGCCCAACGGATAATTTCATCAACTGTAGTATCTAAATATCTATCAGGATCAGATTTAAGAAGCGTAAATTGCTCTGGATGTGTAAGTAATGCATGCATTCCATGTGCTGTGGCATTTCGAGTTGTTTCATTCCCCGCCACTGATAAAAGAAGCATAAAGACATCTATTTCTAGTTCAGTTAGCCGGTCTCCATCTATTTCAGCATTAACCAGTTTTGTCATGATGTCATCCTGCGGGTCAATTCCCCGATCTGCAGCTAATTGATGGGCATAGGCATATAACTCCATAGCTGCGACACCAGGGTCACCTTCATACTCAGGGTCATCTATACCAATGAGATCATTTGACCATTTGAATAGCAGATGTCTGTCTTCTTGTGGGACTCCTATTATCTCTGCGATGGCTTGAAGTGGAAGTTCAGCGGCAATTTCTTCAACGAAATCTGCTTCACCGTTCTCAATGACATTATCAACAATTAAAGTTGCGCGATGAGATAAATATTGTTCTAACAAGCGCATCATTCTTGGGGTAAATCCTTTGCTTACCAACCGACGATAACGAGTGTGCTTTGGAGGATCTGTATAAAGCATGTTTAGTCCCCGTTGGTCAACGAACCCCCCGTCTTCTGTTGGTGGACTAGGGTCAGGGATACTGATACCACCTACTTCACTTGAGTACAGTTCATTGTCCCGATTAACAAGTCTGACATCTTCATGTCTAACAACATTCCAAAATCCTCCCCCATCAGGATGATCATGCCAAAAGAGTGGTGCTTCATTGCGAAGTGTCTTGAACATCGCATGATGTTCCATCCGAACAAATCGATCAGCATCAAGTAGATCAATATCTTCGATGTTCATTTATCTCCTCTACTTATTACCGTACTCCAAACAATTTGTTTTTAACGGGTTTGATGTCTCATGAGAATTTTATTTTCTTACCTGTAGTACTAAGATTCTAAAATAACACTAATTAATGAACCTCATTAATTTTGCACTGCAAGGAAATGATATGCCTAACGAGCTCAATCTTTCAAATGACCCATACATAATTGTTTCATCTGATTCACATGCGGGCCTCCAATGCGAAGAATACAGACCTTACTTGGAATCCTCAGTCCACGCAGAATTTGATGAGTACGTAGCTGAACGTCATGAAAACCGACGCCTTACGGAAGAAATTAACGGTGAATACGTCGAAGAGTGGGAAGGCAAAAATGCTGAAGGGCTCAAAGGGGCCTATGACCCAGATATTCGAGATAAAGAACTTGATGCAGACGGCATATCCGGAGAAATTATCTTTGCTGACGGTGACGCTGTAACAGGAATGGAATCACCTCCATTTGGGGCAGGTTTAGCAGCAGGACAAATAACAGATCCGCGACTTGCATACGCCGGGGCAAGAGCCCACAACAGATGGTTAGAAGAATTTTGTGCTACCAGTCCTGCGAGACGAGCAGGAGTAGCGCTTCTTCCAATCACCCATGGTGTCGATGAAGCAGTTAAAGAAGTCGAAGCACTAGCTGGAAAACCAGGAATAAAAGGCGTTATGATCCCAACTCTCTGGCATGATGCCCCCCCATATGGAACTGACCATTATGACAAATTCTGGGCAGCTTGTGCCGAGGCTGGTCTAGTAATACATACACATTCAGGAGAAGCTGATTTCCCAAGCTACGGCGAAAACATTGCTATGTACGTTTCAGAAGTAGCGTTCTGGACCCATCGAGCATTATGGCAATTATTGTTCAGCGGAAAGTTTGATAAATTCCCAGGACTAAAATACTGCGTTGTCGAATGTGGCAGTTGGTGGGTTGGAGATCTTCTCTGGAAAGCAGACGTAAATTTTGGTGCAAGTTGGAAAATAAAAAAAATGAGCAGTCGAATGAAAGGACTTTTGACACAACTCCCCTCCCAGTATTTCGGAGAGAGCGTCTTTATCGGCGCATCCACAATGAGTAGATACGAAATCCGTGAACGCCACCGTCATGGTATCGATGCCCTAATGTGGGGCACTGATTATCCCCACCCTGAAGGGTCATGGCCAAACACTGAGCATCGTTTAGAAAATGACTTTCAGGATGTTTCAATAGAAGACACTCGAAGGCTTCTTGGTTTAAATGCTATCGAATGTTACGGCTTAGACGTTGAGGGATTAACAGCAGTAGCAAACAGAGTTGGGCCTACTCCTAAAAAACTAAATCAAGACCCTTCACTTCGCACAAGCCCAAATGCAAAGCGAGAAGCGCGTTGGTGGTTTGATGAATATGGGATCGACTGGAGCGGGCCAGAAAATGGCCTTTAAAAGGATTAAAAAATATGAGTATTGAAATCCCTGAAACAGATCACCATATTGTTATTTCGGCTGATAGTCATTGTGGGGCAGATCTTCGAGGCTACAAACCCTATCTAGAGAAAAAATATCATGACGATTTTGAAGAGTGGGCTGCGGCCAGCGAAGAAGCAGCAAAACAACAAGAGGCACTATTTGCGGGACGGGGAAGGTCCACACGAAATGTAGGCATTGACGGTGATCCAGAATTAGATGCTGACAAGAATTATTCTTCAGAACGACGGTTACGAGACCAACAAGAGGACGGGGTTATAGCCTTTGTTCTGTTTCCAAATACACAGCCACCTTTTGCCCCGCAAGCAGCAACACAATTTGAAGCACCTCCATACAGCGACAATTTTGAGCACAGGTGGGCAGGCCTACGAGCACACAATAGATGGCTTAAAGACTTTGTTGATGAGGCTCCAATACAACGAGCAGGGATCACCCAAATTTTCCTTGGAGATGTTGAAGGTTCAGTAAAAGAAATAGAGTGGGCAGCAGAAAATGGTCTACGCGGAGGAATACTAGTTCCAGGAGCTCCACCCGACTCTCCATTCGAGCCTTTATATTCAGCTTCATACGAACCGATCTGGGCGGCAGCAGCAGCGAACAACATGACATTAAATCATCATGCTGGCGGGGCTACCCCAAATTTCGGGAACCATTTCCCTTCCTCATTAGCTGTGTTCATGTTGGAAGTTTCTTGGTGGTCACAGCGAGCATTGTGGCATCTTATCTTTTCGGGAGTATTTGAACGCTACCCCGAACTACGTTGGATTAATACTGAAACCGGCACTGCGTGGGTTCCAGATACGTTAGAGAAACTCGACTCATTCTACCATCGAATGAAATACTCAAAATATGGTTCAGAATCAATCTTTGGAGGAATGGCCGTTGAACATTTAAGCCTGAAACCAAGTGAGTACTGGTTACGTCAATGTCATGTTGGAGCCAGTTTTCTTCGCCCTACGGAAGCTCCTCTTTGCGCCGAAATAGGTATTGATAACATTTTATGGGGATCAGATTACCCACATATTGAAGGTTCTCACCCACATACAAAAGAGCATCTCCGTTTAAGCTTTTCCGACCTGAGTCTAGGGCACGTAACAAAATTACTAACGACAAACTCAGCAAGAGTGTACGGATTTGATCTTGAAGCATTAAAGCCTTTGGCTGAAAAGTATTGTCCAACAAAAGATGAGATTGCTAACCCAATTTCTTATTCAGAAATCCCTGAAGCTGCGAAAGGCTGCCCCGGTATGAACCCTCTTAATCAAGTTCAAGAAGTTGCATAATGGCAGATTCAATCAATATTTCTGGAGCTGTTTCAGTTGTAACAGGTGGAGCGAGTGGAATTGGTAAAGGTATCGTAAAGGCTCTTTTGAGTAACGGGAGCACCGTGATCATCGCTGATATTGAAGAACAGCCAATTCAAGATACGGTCACTGAATTTGAAGAACTTGGAACCGTTGATGGTTATGTAACTGATGTCTCAGATCAAGCTTCTGTTGAAGACCTATCACAGTATGTCTTTGGAAAATACCAGAAATGTAATCTCCTCTTCAACAATGCTGGAGTTGGATCGGGAGGAGGAGGAAAAGCATGGCAAAATGAGCCAAATGACTGGAAATGGTGTTTCGGTGTAAATGTTTTTGGACCAGCAAATGGGGTTATCTCCTTCGTTCCTAAAATGATTGAATCCGGAGAACCAGGTCACATAATTAATACATCCTCAGGTGATGGTGGCTTTGCCCCTGTTCCCATGGCATCAGTGTACGCCTCCAGTAAAGCTGCCGTAAGTTGTTTTACTGAAGCATTAAATCATCAACTGATTGACGAAACTGACAATATGGGAGCGTCTGTCTTCTACCCTTCAGGCGGATTGATGAATACCGGTCTGTTCACCTCACAGCGTAACCGCCCAAAAGAACTAGAGCGAGTACGAGGTGGAACAGGTAGGAAATCTATGTCTTTCGAAGAACTGAAATCCCTTCTTGAAAAAGCTGGAAGAGACGTAAAAGTCGCCGATCTGGACGAAATGGGAGAATTTGTTGTGGCAGCAGTTAAGGAGCGGCGCTATATCATTGGACGCGACTTGGACGAAACTGTTGAGCTCCTACATAGAAGAGCAGACGCTATATCGGATTTTTTGTGCCCTCCACACCATGAGATGGGGATTTAGCGCTAGACCGGTATTCTTCTAGCTTTTCGTCAGCGATTTTCCTATCTTTCTGCGTTACAAAAAATTGATCCTTCATTCGTTTTATCACTTTGATAGGCCAATATTTCGTAGCTACTTGCCAACCGACTAATGCAAGAATTCCGCCAACGATGATGTCAAGCCAAAAGTGATTGGCGGTAATGACTACAACAACAGTGGTTAGTATCGGATGTAGAAGCATCAACCAGCGTGCTGGACTTTTAAGAATACGTATAGCTGCAAGTGCTATGAGTAACGCCCAACCAACATGCAATGATGGCATCGCAGCAAACTCATTTGCTGCTTTAGCTATCCCCAACGCATATGGATCAGGACCAAAAACTTTCGCTGTATCAATAAACCCATATAAGGGCATTAGTCGGGGGGGCATTAATGGGAAAAGCAAGTGAATGGCCAAACCCGAAAAAGTTGCTAAACAAAGCGATGCTCTAACTTGCGGCATCCATTCAACCTTTCGAACCATGACCCACAATAAGAAGACAATCATGGATGGGAAATGCATGATGAAATAAAACGTATTGGCAATCTTTATTAAGATTTCGGAGTCAAGGAACCAACTCTGTAATTTAGCTTCACTTGGAAACCCTAACCAGTCTTGAAATTTAACAAGATTCACGGCATTTTCAGCTGCGATCTTCGTTGAATCAGCAGTTACTCTTCGCACGGTTGAGTAACCAAACCAGATCAAACAGAAAGCTACTAGGTTCAAAAATATAGTTGTTTTCCGACTCTGCTTTTGAATCCAAATAACTATTTTATTTATTTTTGGTGTAAGACTTTGGATTGCCTGCTCCATCCAACCCCCAATGGCATAACTCCATACTAAATCATCTAAAGATAAAACGTTTGTCCGAATCCGAAAAGGAATAAAAAAGCAATAGAAAAGCAATAATTAACACTGAATTAAAGTGGATGAACTTAGAAGACGAGATTAATGTTTTAAAACTATGAGTTTCACGCCTTCTATTTCTCCTATTACCGAAACAGATGAAGAATTGGAAGCCTTGTTAGCGGATCCGGGCATTGAACTGCCGCCTCTTCTTCCGTCAATTGCATTTGCAACTGGAGATTTGTCATTCATTCCCTCAGATATTTGTTTAGATCCCGCGAAGACACTTGAAGAACAAGGTGGCTTAACACCAGATGAGCAATCCATTATTCGTATTCGTGCGTTGGAAGGCTTAAAGCAACTGCGAGACAACGAAAAAGAGGAAACAGTTTCAAGCGATGAGGATATAAAGTCGATCATGTCATGGGCATGCGGAACTGATTTAGAAGGTTCCTATTTACAGATGCTGATGGAGGAGTTAGCCCCCGGCAATAAAGACTTACGCTCCCCTAAATGGAATATTCAAGACTATTCAGCAGACCCCTTTGCAGACCGAAGCTTCAGTGTGGCGATTATTGGTGGTGGAATGTCAGGAATTCTCGCAGCGTACAGGTTAAAGCAAGCTGGAATTAAATTTGTACTATTTGAAAAGAACGATGGCACAGGAGGTACATGGCTGGAGAATACCTATCCGGGTTGCAGGGTTGATGTCTCTAACCATGTCTACTCGTATTCATTTATGCAAAAACATAATTGGCCTCACTATCATTCCACTCAAGATGTTTTATTAAATTATTTCAATGATTGTGCAACGGAATTTGGAATACGAGAGAACATCAATTTTAACTCGAAAGTGACCAACATTACTTGGGATGAGAAATACCAAAAATGGGATCTGATCGTAATGAGACGGGACGAAGAATGCTGGAGTTTCAACGCAGTTATAAGTGCTGTAGGTCAATTGAACCAACCCTCCTACCCCGAAATTCCCGGAATAGAAAGCTTTGAAGGTGCTTCATGGCATTCAGCTCGTTGGAACCATAACTATGACCTGAAAGGAAAAAGAGTAGCTGTGCTGGGAACTGGATGTAGCGCTGTTCAATTCATCCCCCGTGTAGCGGAGCAAGCAGAGCAGGCAACTATTTTTCAACGAACACCGAACTGGTTAATGCCCAGACCGCAATACCAGCAAAGCCTTCCAGAGAGTCTTGTATGGTGCTTTACGCATATACCGAACTATCACAACTGGTTTCGATTACATCTGTTTTGGCGAAGTCATGAAGGCTTACTATCTCGTCTAGAAATTGATGAATCGTGGGAAGATCCAGGAGATAACTCAATTAGTGCAACAAACCATGAACTAGGTGTACTCCTGCGTATGTATCTAGAGAGTGAATTCGCTGATCGGCCTGATCTTTTGGAGAAAGTGACCCCCAAATACACGATGGGCGCTAAACGATTTGTGATAGATGATGGACTTTGGGCAAAAACTCTTCATGCTGACAATGTGGAACTATGCACTGACCCGATTGTGTCCATCGCTCCATCAGGAATCACAACAGAGTCAGAAGGTGTAAAGGATTTTGATGCCATTATCTATGGGACTGGATTTAAAGCAGCTGATTTCTTAATGCCAATGACCATAACTGGTCGTAACGGAGTGAATTTACATGATCAATGGGGTGGAGATGCGCAAGCGTATCTCGGTATCGTTGCCCCAAACTTTCCAAATTTCTTCTTCCTGTACGGTCCCAATACAAACATTGTCATAAATGGAAGCATCATCTATTTCTCGGAGTGCGAGGTGCATTACATCACACAGTGCCTCAAACACATGCTTGAAAATCAACTGGCCTCGATAGATGTCAAAACTGATGTGCATGATACATACAATGAACGCATTGATGAAGGAAACCGCAGAATGGCATGGGGCTTATCTGACGTGAACAGTTGGTACAAAAATGCGAGTGGCAGGACTGCACAAAATTGGCCCTTCTCTCTTCTAGAGTACTGGGAACAGACTCGCGAAATTAAAGCTGAGGATTATACTAAAGTTGAATTTCATGTTTCACACCAACCACATATCTTCTACGATCAGTAACTCATGAGTGACGACTTTTTCATAGATACACATGAGTCTGGGGTTGGTTCCACCATCGTTTTCACGCACGGCTGGACCGACAATAGAAATGCTTGGGATGGGGTTATTGCCAACTTAAACGACCAAGCTCGGTGTGTAGCGTGGAGTATCCGTGGGCATGGTGAGTCATTTGCTCCCCCTCCCGGGCAATACACGCGTGATCACACATTGAGCGACCTCAAAGCAATAACTGACATGTCTGAAGAAAAAGTTACTCTCGCGGGCCATTCGCTCGGAGGGTATCTCTCATTAGCTCACTGTCTTCTTCACCCTGAAGATGTTGAGGCCTTGATTCTTGTGGGAGCTGGTCCGGGGTTTAGAAAAAAGGAATCCATAGATCAATGGAACAGTTCTGTAACTGAAAGTGCGAAAAAACTAGATCTACCTGAAGGCTCTGAAGCAACGGCATTGCATACAGATGCTTGGGTGATTGATTCCTTGAGCGAAATTAAGGTACCTACACTCGTTGTTGTTGGCGAACATGACAAACGATTTAGGGTTTCAATGTCAGTTTTTGAAAAGTACTTGAATGTGAAATCTTCTGTAGTGATTGAAGACGCTGGTCATTCTGTACACCGTAAAAAACCGTTAGAGGTTGCGAATGCAATCAAGAATTTTCTTGCGGAAATATAGTGATAGATAAGATGACGATAGTGAGGTAATCCGCTAGCGTCTCAAAAACAGGAGGTATTTATGTCTGGCCCTTTGGATGGAATAAAAGTCATTGATATGTCTGCTGTGATCTCTGGACCGATGGCATGTCAGGTTTTATGCGATCAGGGCGCTGAGGTTATAAAGGTTGAACCTCTCGGTATGGGCGATATCACAAGAATAGGTGGTTTTCGCGTTGGAGATATATCTGCAATGTATGCATCTGCTAATCGTGGTAAACGTTCGATAGCTATTGACTTATCACAAGAGGACGGTATTGCTGTCTTAAAAGAAATGGTAAAGACAGCTGATGTTATTGTTCAAAACTTCCGCCCAGGTGCTGTTGATAGAATGGGAATTGGCCCAGATACCTTGATGGAAATTAATCCAGATCTCATCTACGTCTCTATCTCAGGTTTCGGCCCTGATGGTCCTTATCGTGATTGGCGTGTGTATGACCCAATCGTACAATCAGTGTCTGGAGTGGTTTCTATACAACAAAGTCCGGATATCCCGATTCCTGATCTGGTTCGAACAATTGTCTGTGACAAAACAACTGCGCTAACTGCATCTAATGCAATAACTGCAGCGTTATTTGCTCGTGCATCGGGGAAATCAGCTGGGCAGCATATCGAAGTACCTATGCTTGATTCAGCGATTTATTGGATGTGGCCTGATGTTTTTATGGGCCATACAATGTTCGGAGATAATGTGGAACCTGGTCCGTTGATTTATCAGATTTACCGCCTCCAGCAAACAGCTGATGGTCATCTCGTCTACTTTTATGCTTCAGATAAAGAATTTGCTGGCTTATCAAAAGCTCTGGGTTACCCGGAATGGGTAGATGATGAACGATTTGCAACAGCGAAGCAGAGAATGGTTCCTGAAAATTTTGAGGCGCTTGGTTCATTGCTACATAATGCGTTTCTAACTTTTCTTACTGATGACATTATGGGAAAGCTTCACGTAGAGGAAGTGCCAGCCGCTCAGGTAAATAGTGTTGATGATGTTTTTGGTGATCCTCAAGTAATTAATAACTCTATTATTCATGAATGGGTTCATCCAGATGCCGGCCTTATAAAAATGGCTAAACCACCTGTTAGATGGGGGGCAACTGAGCCAGAAATTAAGTGGTCAACAGATCATTTAGGTCAGCACACTGAAGAACTATTGGCTGAGTATGGATTTAACGATAATGATGTTAAAAGATTAAAAGTGAAGGGCATTATCGCTGATTAATAATTTATTTAGCTTCTGATTCATCTTCAGATGATTCAAGTTCTTCACGTTGACCTTCTTTAAATTCCTTTTGGGCTTTACCAATTGAGCGTGCCAATGATGGCAACTTAGCTCCGCCAAAAAGAACCAAAAGGATTACTAATACAAGGATAAGTTCACCTGTTCCTATGCTTCCCATTTAGTTTCCTTTCCATGAACAAGATGTCTATTTCTAGAATAACCGTGATTTGTTTATATTTTCATATTAAATCAGGAAACTAGCCGATCTTCTGCATGTTATACGTATCGTCCGGGGTTCAGTCTGCCAGTTGGATCAAACTCGCTTTTCAACGAATTAGTAATTCTCCTAACCGTAGGGTCGACTTCTTTCGTGCTTTGTGGTTTATCAGCCCATACTATTCCAACCCCAATTGAGGCTACGAAATTACCGGTTTCTTCTCGGGTGATTTTAGACGCTTCGGTAGGAGAAATAGACCATCGACATCGTGGAAGGCCTGGTGCACCTTCGACTTCTTCATAGTTTCCTATTGTCAGAAGTTTCTGAACTTGTTGTTCGACATCTCGTTGGTGACCCTCAAGCTGAACCCACGTTGTTTCTCCATCCCAAAGAATCGCTGCTGGTTTGTACACAATGTCAAAAACATTTTGTGGGTGCTTAGATGCGGCAGTAAACCATTTGCTGATTGGAGGTATCGGGTTTGTTCGGAGTGTGACTTCAGCAAATAGTCCTAGAGTCCCGAGTGATCCGACCATTAATTTATGCAGATTGAAACCACTAACATTCTTTACAACAGGGGCCCCACTTGAAATAATCTGACCGTCAGCTGACACATAACGGAGTTGCAAAACGGAATCACGTATTCTGCCTTTACCCAAAACGCTAAGGTCATTTTCTCCAACTGCTAATGCGCCGCCAACTGTTCCTCCCCTATCGGGAAGGCACGTACGTTGCCCTAATGTTTGTAACTCTTTATGCAACTCCGATACGGGTGTGCCTGTTAATACAGTGACTGTCATTTCTTCTGGCTTGGCTGACAAGATTCCTTTTGGCGCTTTTATAAATCTGGTATTTTCTGATGGAAACCCATTGAGGTTCCATCGAGTTTTTCCCCCCTCGACTGCAACAGGTCCGGCAGCTCCTACCTCAGAACAAAAATCTTTAATATTTTGATCTATAGGTCGTTTCATTTCTAAACCCATGTTCCTTCAGGAATTTTATTTAACGTTTGGATATCGGCGCATGAATGACCGGTGGGAAGAACTTTCCCAGGGTTTATTCGGCATTGTGGGTCGAATGCGGTACGAAGTTTATTTTGATGATCTAGATCAGCATCAGTAAATAATTGTGACATGAATTCCTGCTTTTCGATTCCTATTCCATGTTCACCAGATAGAACTCCTCCGGCATCAAGCGATATTTTCACGATTTCTGCTGCTACTTCATGAACACGAGCGAGAGTTCCTTCTTCATTAGCATCAAAAACAAGTAAGGGGTGAAGATTCCCATCCCCAGCGTGGAAAACGTTCATGATCGTTAAATTATTTTTTTCGGCAAGGTCATTTACCTTGTCCAAGACATTCGCTAATTCAGACCGAGGCACAACTGTGTCATGTAAATAGTAATTTGGCGCTAGATATGTGCTTGCACCAAAGGCTGATTTGCGACCTTTCCATAATGCGTCTCTTTGGTAGGAGGTTTGGGCAATTTTTATTTCCCCAGCTTCATGATTCTCAGCTATTTCGCAAATACGAAGGGCCTCTATCTCAACACCTGTGGGTAAGCCCTCGACTTCTACTAATAATACTGCCCCTGCGTTTGATGGATAGCCCGATGGGGTGTGTTGCTCTATTACTTCTATAGTTCTCTGATCCATTGCTTCCATTGCTGCTGGCACAATACCATCAGCGATTACGGCGCTTACAGTTTCTGCGGCTTTTCGCATGGTAGGGAATGAAATGAGAATGGTTTGTACATCCTCAGGGTTTGGAGAGAGCCGAACAGCAATTTTTGTTGTTATTCCCAGAGTTCCTTCACTGCCAATAAATGCTCCTCTAAGGTCAAGGCCACTTGGCTCAGCGTCAATTCCCCCGAAAGTTGTGATGTCACCATTGGGGAGTACAACTTCTAAAGCTATGACATGGGTATCGGTTACTCCATCTGCGAGACAGTGTGGGCCTCCGGAATTGTTCGCTACATTACCTCCAAGCGTACAAATCTGTTGACTTGATGGATCTGGAGCGTAATGGAATCCTAATGGTCGTAGATGATCGCTCAATTCTAAGTTTATGACTCCTGGTTCAACCCATGCGATTCTGTTATCAATATCGATTTCGAGGATGTTATTCATTTTCGTCATAGCTATAACTATTGGAGCTCCTAATGGTATGGCTCCACCTGCAAGTCCACTTCCAGCTCCTCGCGGAATGACATGCCGCTCGTATTTTTCCGCTACTTTCATTATCGCCTGTACTTCTTTGGCTGATAATGGAAAACAAACAGGACCAGCTATACCGCCTTCAAATACGGATTCATCTTTGGAATAAGAGATCCGATCGCTCAAATTCTCTAAAACACGTTCGCGATCAAGCACTTTCTGCAAATCAGCGACCAACGGGTTGTCAGAGAGATGTTTGGTCTCCCTGTAATCCTTTATCTTTTTTTGAATCCTCTGAATGTAATTCATATCAACTTTTATCGTATCGTCTGTCTTTAAGTTGATGGTGAGCAAAAGTTGTGATGTTTTGATTTTTTTTGCTTGTGCTGAAATGCTGTCTTGGTAGGAGGGATTATGAACATACCAGTAAGTCTTTCAGCAGTGACGGTTGAGTGGTTGGAGTTAGTGCTCCGTTCAAATGAGAGGTTTCGTGAGATTGAGATTGAAGGTATCTTGTGTGAAAATATCGGGGAGGGAACTGGAATTTTTGGTGAGATCGGATTGCTTACTCTTTCTTACACTTCGGAGGTCGATGCTCCGTCATCGATGGTTGTGAAATTGCCGTGCATTGAACCAGAAAATCTTGCTGTTGCTCAAGCTCTTGGTCTCTATGCACGTGAAGTTTCCTTTTACGAAAGTGTCGGTAAATCATCTTCATTACGTATTCCAGAGTGTTTCTACTCTCAACTAGATAACGATGGAAGATTTGTTTTATTGATTGAGGATCTGTCAGCTGATTTTTTTGTTGGGGATCAAATTATCGGAGCAACTCATGAACAGGTTGAAAGTTCGATTGATGCTCTTGGTGATTTTCATGCACAATGGTGGGAGAATCCTGAGCTTGGGGCATTAGATTGGCTTCCTGTTCCTAACGACCCGGCATATATGGCTACCGTTCCAGATATTTACCGCGCTGGTCTTCCAGTTCTTCAACGTGAATGGTCGGATCGGGTCCCGACTGAGAGTATCGAAGTGGCGTTACTTTTAGAGCCACGGTTCGAAGAAGTGATGGAAATGTTTGCTGAGAAACCACATACGTTTGCTCATGCAGATACGCGCTTAGATAATATATTTTTTTCGAAACATAATCCTAATGATGTAGCGTTTATTGATTTTCAATTATGTCTTCGGGGGAAGGGCATTAATGACCTTGCGTACATTATTGGGAACAGTGTTCCGCGCGAGATAGCTGCAGGTAACTGGCAGTCATATATTGAACGGTGGTTAACTCGTATTTCTGGACATGGGATTGATTACAGTCTTGAAGATGCAATTCATGGATATAGGCAAGCTGTGTTGTATTACACTGTCGGCGCCATGTCGTTGATTGCTTCATTCGATACTGGTAACGAGCGTGGGGCAGCGATGGCTGAAGCCTATGTGACGAGAATCTTTAATCACGTGATTGATACCGATGCTCGAGTTGTACTCGATAATTAGGTGCTTTGCCTTTCATAGATTTTCCCTAATTTTGATTTTCCTATTTCAGTAAACACGTCAGCTTTTCTAAGGCAGTAAGCCATTTGTTGTGCAGTGCTTCTCGGTATATTTCCTAATGTGGAAATATCTGCCGTAGTAAATTGATTTGGTAGGTCATCAGGTAGAAGGTTCATGAAATCTTGAAGGCCATCGAAGTGGTGTGTCTCATGTATTGAAACAAGTTGAGTGTTTATTGTTCGATATCCTCCTCTATTCCGTCTTAATTGTTTTTCGTACTTTTGAATTTTCTTAACACTGACCAATACCACGTCAAAGGAGAGATTCGGATGTTGGAGTAGAGTTGGGATTGAAACAAGTTCGCTAAAAAGAGTGTAAATATCTCCTCGTTTTGGAGATTTTCTAGGTGTTTTCCCAGGTTTGAGTAACGTTGTATGTATCGAAACTGGATAGACGATAGTAATTTTGTAACTTTTCAACAAAACGTTTAGCTTTTTTCTCATTGAAGCAAAAGCACTCGTTTGTATTTCAATAATGCTCTTTTCGTTACTTTTCGTTCGGAAAATATCTACAACAAATCCATCGATTGGAACTTCGAATATGTCGCCCGGTTGGGAATAGTGCAGTTTTAAGTCTGCATGAAGTGACCCTTCGTTTAATGTTCCAATATGTGGTTGGGTTGGCTGTGTTTCGTTTCGCATCTTTTGATGATTTGTTATTTGTCTGGCAATCTTATTAAGACTGTAGTTCGTGGGGGCCATGGCAAAGAAACCAGCAATTTTTATTCCGCAAGAAAGCACTGAATTAACCGCCGAGTGGTTCACAGGCTTGTTTCAAGAAAAATACGGTGCCGCTATCTTAGAAATTTCGAAAGAAGTAATAGGAACTGGCGTTGGATTTGTTGGTGAAATCCACCGTTGCTTTCTTTCATGGGATGCAAATCGAGTTGATCTACCAAAGTCAGTTATCGTAAAAGTTCCTTCCAAACTTCCCTTAAATCGAAGCTTGGGAGAAGGGTTACAGCTTTATGAACGCGAAGTGACGGCGTATCAGGAACTCTCATCAGGTATGGGTCTCCCCATGCCGAAAGTACTGTATAGCGCAATGGATGATGACCCTACCCCGTGGTTAGATTCTGTTATTAATATTCTTTTCTCTCGTCTTCCTCTTAGTGCAGTGAGTTGGCTTACTGTAAAATTTCTTGAATTAGCCTCAAAAAGTCCGAAATTGAGACGGTATATTTTGGTGCTTGAAGATATTTCAGATGCTCGTCCCCCTAGCCAAGTCATAGGCGGTTCCCTTAATGATGCGTTAGTTTCTTTAGATACACTGGCAAAATTTCATGCATTCCATTGGGAGCGTGAAGAGTCTATAGCGGTATCTGATCGTATTTGGGCCATTGATCGTCTTCCGAAAGTTATTCAGGCTAGTTATGCCAGGAATCGAGAGGAATTTGTAGAAAGGTTTGGTGATTTAATTGGTGACGAGAAAATGCGTGTAATGGACGACGCTCAAGAAAACTTAGAGGAGTTGTTAATGCCATTAGCTGCTAAACCCTGGACTCTTCTCCACGGGGATTATCGCCTCGATAATATTATGTTTCGACCTGATGGAGAAATAGTCGTTATTGATTACCAGATGCTTTCGCAAGGAAGACCTGGATGGGATGTAGCGTATTTTATTACGACAACTTTATCGGTAGATCATCGGAATGAAGAAGAGACAATGCTTAAGCATTATCACGATACCCTTTGCTCAGAAGGGGTAAGGAATTATTCCTATCAAGATTTAGTAAACGATGTGGAGTTAACCAAACTTGTTCTCGCCCATCGTCTTGTTGGGAGCAGGGATGCTTTTGATACTGGGCTTCAAAATAGTGATGAAACCTTGGTTGATGTGCTTGTAAAGAGAGTCGTCGGGTGGATTTAGCTGTATTGATCTAACAGTCTTGAAGCCTCTGTTGAGCTAATGATATGTATTCGGGGTTAAGGTCATATCCTACGTAATGCCTTCCTGCTTCTCTGGCAGCTAATGCTGTAGTGCCTGCTCCACAGAACGGATCTACTACAAGGTCTCCTTCGTATGAGTACAGTTGGATAAGTCGATTAGGTAGTTCTACAGGAAAGGGTGCAGGGTGCCCAATTTTTTTCGCTGATTCAGGTTGAAAGCGCCACGTATCAATTGTCCATGCTAAAAAATCTTCTTTTAGGATCGAATCTACATGCGGTAATCCTCTAGACTCTCGTTGTTTTTTTGTAAGAGATCTATCAAATCGTAATTTGCTTGCGACAATGACACGTTCAGTTACATCACGAAGTACTGGATTGGATGCTGATTGGAAAGATCCCCATGCGCAACTTCCAGAAGCTCCCTCTGCCTTAATCCAAATAATCTCGCCACGTAGTAAAAACCCTATGTCTTCTTGAAGTATTCTGGTGATATCTGCACTGAGGGATCGATACGGTTTCCTGCCTAAATTCGCAACATTAATAGCGATTCTTCCTCCTGGTTCAAGTATTCTCCAACACTCTGTAAAGACAGATCGAAGCATTTGTAGATATTCGATATAACTCTCTGGAATTCCATCCTTATCAAGGTCAAGTTCATATTCTTTACCTGCAAAATATGGGGGGGAAGTGACGATAAGTGCTGTTGAGTTAGCATTAATGTCGTCCATGTTTGAAGAATCACCAACGAAAAGTTGGTCTACTGTGATAGGGGTTGAGGGCTCCGTTTTTTTATCTTGTTGGAGTGGCGGAAATCGTTTATAGAAGGGGTCAGCATTATGATTTTCTCGTTTCGAAACGCCAAATGTTGATGTGCTTGTTGAACGTTTTGTCTCATTTTCAAAAATTGACATACTTAAACGCTAGCTTGAGTGGAAGTAAGAAAAGCATTGCTAAAATCCTTCCTTGCTCAAATATTATCTCTGATCAGGGGTTATGTCCTTTTTAAAATATTGAACTTTTTTTCCAAGACCGTGTTCTCGTTCAAAAAAAGGTTCCCACCCGAATTGGATATGAAATGCAATTGATTGAGGATTCGGAGGTTCAATATTCACTTCACACAGAAGTATTGAAGCTCCGATATGACTAGCATACTTTTCAAATTCTTTATAAAGTTTGTTTCCCAACCCATGTCGCTTATATTTTTCATTAACCATGATTCGATCTACATAACAATGATTAGTGAATTGTGTTTCTAGCCATGTGTAATTATCGCTTGTATAGGATTTTCCTGGCCCTATAACTATTAATGCTGCTGCAACTTCATCATCAATTTCCTCAATCCAGCATTTCTCAGCCATTGCTAGAATATTTTTCATTTCTTCTAGATTTAGTTTGTTGACAGCAGGAACAGACGCATTGTTTAGAAACAGAAGTGGTTGTAAATCAGTTTGTTTATATTCTCGGAGCATATTTATTCTCTTCGTAGTTTATTGAATGGTGTCGTTGTCTTGGTTGTGTGATGATAGAGGGATGGAATAGACAATATTCCATTACAAAGAATAGTCGTAAGGAATTAATTGTATGAGTACCACCCCTTTGCTATCAGGTGTTCGAATAATTGAAAGTTCCCTTTTGGGGCCTGGTTTGATCTCAACGTTCTTCTCTGACTTGGGCGCAGACGTAATTAAAGTTGAACCGCCACAAGGCGATTACATCCGTCAAATGACGTGGCCGATAATTGATGGTGTCTCTCTTCTTCATCTACATACGCATAGAGGGAAAAGAAGTATCGCTTTGGATTTAAAAACTGATGAAGGTTTAAGTATTTATAAGGAGTTAGTTTCTTCGGCAGATGCTGTCGTTGAGGCAATGCGCCCTGGAACTTTAGAAAGGCTTGGGTTGGGTTATGAAGTCTTAAGGGAAGTGAATCCAAAGATTGTTTTTTGTACCCTTTCTGGTTATGGGTCATCGGGTCCTTACCAAAATATGCCAAGTCACGGGATTGCCTACGACACTTGGGCTGGTCTCATTAACCCTGTTGTCGATGATGATGGATTTACTAGAATTCCACAGGATATGCCAAATGTTGGTATTAATGTTGGTCCGATGCTCGGTGCCTTTGCATTGCTGGCAGGAATTACTCGCGCTCGTGCAACGGGTGAAGGGTGTCAAATGGAATTAGCCCAGTCTGATGCTGCTGCCTATATGGATTGGTATCGAATTGAGACGTGGAAGGCATATGAACGTCCTGAATCTGAAGTTACTGGTAACCCAGCAGATAATTATGAACGTAGGCCACCAGGTTTAGCTGGAATGTGGGAAGGAGTTCGCTATCAAATATACGAATCTTCAGATGGGCATGTGCTTTTTATGGCGTCAGAACAAGCATTTTGGAAAAACTTTTGCGCAGGGGTAGGAAGGTTAGATCTTTTTGAAAAATGGCCGGGTTCAAAATATGCGGATCATGCTAAAGGAAATACGGAACTTCACTTAGAACTAAAAGAAATTTTTATCCAAAAATCTAGTGCTGAGTGGCTGGAGTTTAGTGAAGAAGAAAATACACCTATAGCTCCTGTTTATAATGCTCAGACCGCTCCAACCGATCCACAATTTCAACACCGACTTCCCTTTTATTCAGCTGATGATCTTGGGGCTGAACAACTTCCTCTTCCTGTCAAGATAGTTGGCGAAGAATCAATCGTTCCTACGAAAGCTCCTAGTGTTGGCGAGCATACTGATGAAGTCCTCGAGAAAATACTTGGATATGACCAAAACCGCATAATAGAATTACGCGAAAATGGAGTATTTGGTAAATAAGAGGAATTCAGACCTATTCTTTTTACAATGACCCACTTTGCACGTCTTCATCCGTTAGCACGTCGTTCTTTTACCATCGGTTTGCTTCCTATTGCTTTGGTGATAATAGGACTTTATTTCGTAATTTCGATTCCCTTAGGATTCTTCCTCGAAGTGAATAGAAAAAATCCAACTCGTCATACTCGTCTAGCTCTAATGTTATTTTGGTATTTATTACTTGAATTGCTAGGTGTTCTGATTGCCTTGATTCTTTGGTTTGGGACCTTCTTTGGTTACAAGATGAATTCAGATAGATCTCAATATGTTCATGCATCTGTTCAATATTTTTGGGTTATATCTGTTTTAAGAGGGGCGACATTTTTTCTTCGAACTCGAGTTCGATTTCCGAAGAGTATTCCATTACCAAATGGGCCATACGTAATCGCTGCGCAGCATAGTAGTTTTTTCGATGCATTAATCCCGACGATATTGGTGGGGAAATATTGCAAAAATGTGATACCTCGCCATGTTCTAAAATCAGAGCTTCTTCTCTCCCCCTCTTTAGATATCTATGGGAATCGTTTACCTAACCAGTTTGTCAGTCGTGAATCAGGCAATGCTGAACAAGAGATAGCAGGAATCAAATCCTTGGCCAAAGACCTTGCTTCTAATGCGCTGATAATTTTTCCTGAAGGAACTTTTTATACAGAGCATCGCTTTAAAAGAATTATAGAAAGGATTGCCGAAACTGATAGTGGACGTGCCGACAGAGTTAGGGGCCTTAAGAATCTTCTTCCTATAAAACCAGGGGGAATAACAGCAATGTTGACTGCAAGCCCAGAGTCAGGTCTATATTTAGTTGCTCATCGGGGATTTGAGCCCTTTGGTTCGTTTAAACAAATTCTTGCGAATATTCCTTTTGATAATCCTGTAGAAATTTTTGTTAAATTCGTTCCTTCAATCAAGATTCCTAGGGAAAAGAAAGCTCTTTTAGAATTCATTGATTGTGAGTGGTTAGCATTAGATACATGGTTAGAAAGTAAGGTTATGAGTGATGCAAACTCCAGTTGAAAATGATTTACTTGATTTTGCCAAAGCAATTGCTGCAGAAGCAGCTTCACTAACATTGCAGTGGTTTCAGTCTCATGACCTAAGAGTTGATATCAAGTCTGATACCACTGAAGTTACAGATGCAGATAAAGCTGTTGAGGAGTATTTGCGTACTGCAATAGGCAAAGAATTCCCGCACGACACAATAATTGGAGAAGAATCAGAAAATTTTTCTGGAGAGTCTCAGCGAAAATGGATTATCGATCCGATTGATGGAACTGCTTCTTTTGCTCGAGGTGTTCCGTTATATAGCTCGCTTCTAGCGATGTTTGATGATTCCGGACCAGCTATTGGTATTATTCACCTCCCCGCTCTTAACGAATTTATAGCTGCCGGAAGAGGGAGAGGTGTTTCCTGTTCACAATTGGAGAATTCGGTTTCATCCGTTACGAAAGTTTCAGATAGCTGTATTTCTTCTAGTAGTTTTGATACTCCATGGTGGCCAGAGAATTCATTATTAAAAATTGCGGCTAGCGGTGCAAAAACAAGAACTTGGGGCGATGGATATGGTTATTTTCTTGTTGCTACCGGACGGATTGAGGCAATGGTCGACCCTTCTCTTTATACATATGATATCGCTCCTATGTTGACGATAATTCCAGAATGTGGAGGCGTTATCTCTACATGGGATGGGAAAAGTGAACTTGTAGACAAAGTTGGTTGGGTTGCTTCAAACGGGTTGATTCATAACGATTTGTTAGCGTTGTTAAATAACTAATTCTTTTCCTCAGGAATACCATCAAATTCAAGTATCTGAATTCCTTTTTTCTTTATATTTTTGAGAAAAACGGATGAGTCACAAATTGAAGCGACTCCCCCAACTTTGTTCTTTAATTCATTCATCTGGTGCATTTCGCATAATACCTCAGCGACAATAGCCGTAGCTGTTGACGGAGCGCTTACAGCCCCTAACACTTTAGTGATTCTTTGATTTTCTAATCCACCCCTAACCTCGACCCGCACAGCCCCTACTCCTCCATCTCTATGGGGAGGCGTTAGCATAGGTAACCATGAGGTAAATCTATCTTGTCTCGTAGCGGATACTCGAGCAGTAATTCTTGATGTTGATGGGAATAGTGGTTTTAAAATAATTGCGTCTGGTAATGCTGCTCTATAACAATCCGCTCCAGCAATGGGCTCTGGAAACCAAATTAATTCCCGCCCTGAACCCCCTGGCCGACGAACCCATTTACCATCCCACCAGTCAATTGATGCTCTTTTCATTGATCGATGATGTTGTTTTGCACATGAGGGACCTCCAGTCCCGTCTTTGGCAATATGAATTTCATCAACATAGTCCAATTCTTTAGAAGCAAAATCTACTAAAGCACAAGTCAAACCCGGAGAGAAACTTGCTCCAATGACTAAAGATGCTCCAGTTTCTTTTGCATCATCTTCTAGTTTTAATAATCCGGTAACATCACTGACCTTATTTGATATTGAAATAACTGAAATGCCTCTTCTAATTGCTCGTTGAGTTGTTTGTAAGTGTTGGCCAGAAGAGCAAGCTAATACAAGGAGTGAAATATTTTGATCTTCAATTTTTTCACCATTTGCACAAAAGCGAATTGCGCTTTGAGATTTCATTTGTGGTGGGACTTTTTCTCTGTCTGAGCCACTGACGAATATTGGAATTTGCGGTAGTGAAGTTTGCACTCGTTGAAGAAGTTGTAAGCCAACTGCTCCCAAGCCAAGGATCCCGATCATAACGTAATTATTTTTAATCGGTTTCTAAGTCGCGCCATCCGCCACTCTTCAGCGACACGTTTCCGGCTTCTTTTGACTTAACAATGGCTGTAATTCCAATAGCACCAAGGAGCGCTATCAAAACTCTTATAAGTTGTCTCATAAGCCCCTTTTTTCATCTCTTAGACTTAATTCTTTGGAATTTACTGATGATTGTCAAGTCCAATTCTGCCAGTGGGCCTAGTTGGAGTTGAACCAACGACCTCACCCTTATCAGGGGTGCGCTCTAACCAACTGAGCTATAGGCCCTTTGTACTGTTTCGGGATTCTACGATACCGCTCAGAAATCAAAAAAACCTCGTTCTATAGAAGAGTACTTCTATTCCGTAGACCTGCGTCGGCGGCGACGGGGAGGTGATGGACGGACAGTTTCCTCTTCAATCATTGTCACACGCAATCCGCCAGTTAAATCACTGATCAGATTAAAAAGTAAAATCATTAAGACATTAAGCGTTGATCCGGCAATTGCTAAAATAAGTCCACCTAATGCATACCCCCTAAATATTTGCCTTCCATCGAAATTAAATGTGTCCAAGGCAAATAACTCAGTGATAAGAGATTCAAGTTTGTCAACTGTTCCCGATGATTCGGCAACACCCCAAATAATAAAGCCCGCTATTAGAAAAACAGCCCATAAACATGCAAAAAAGAGGATAGACATTTTTAAAACTGACCAGACTTCAATATGTCTAACTATTCGTCTGACTCTCCTTGCTTGTAATTTAACGCGTCTTCTCTTTTCAAATACAGATATTTTTCTATCGTTACGTGGACGCGAGGGAGTTGCTCCTTTATTACCAAAAAACTTGAGTTCAGTTTCTGTCATTTCTTCATCTGGATAAATAGAAAGGTTTTCCTGTTGTTCTAGTTCATCGGGATACGCATCAGAATGAACGTCTTTAATTTCCTCTGTTTTTTCATTTTCTGGTTTGTTGGTAGTTGACTCGTTAATATTCGTCATTATTCGTAGTGTAGATTACGGAATGGTCCAGTGGGGTGGCATCCCCCCATGAACTGTTCTCAATTGAGGATTTAATTCTCTGAATCAGGTGTTTCTTCTTGCTGAATTACAGGAGCGATTGCAGTCACTTTTGAGTCATTTTCGACTGACATTAGTTTGACTCCGGTAGCTGAACGACCCTGTATAGAAATAGTGTTTACTTTCATACGGATGATGACACCATTTGAAGCAATCATGAAAACTTCATCTTCTTCTCCTACAGAACGACTTGCAACAACTTTTCCTTTTTCAGGAGAAAGAGTAATTCCTATTACTCCTTGTCCAGCTCTGTGTTTAGGATTGAAACTATCAAAATCTGTTCTTTTCCCAAATCCATTTTCAGTTACAACTAGTAATGATTTTCCTTCCTCCGCTAAGCATGCTGCAACAACGTGATTTGAGCCAGAAACTTTTATGCCTCGAACACCGGCTGCCGATCTTCCCATTGGTCGAACTTCTTCTTCATGGAACCTAATCACTTTTCCTTGATTACTGATGAGACAAATATGATTATCACCTGTTGTAGGTATAACTCTGACTAGTTCGTCGGCTTCATTAAGTGTGATGGCTATAAGTCCTTTATTTCGTGATTTATCATATTCAGTAAATTTCGTCTTTTTGATCTTCCCTTGCTTTGTTGCGAAGACAAGGAACCTATTTGTTTCGTAATCTCTCGTATCAATAACTGCTGCTACTTTTTCTTCTGGTGCTAATTGCAATAAATTAACGATTGCTGTTCCTCGAGCTGTTCGGCTCATTGTTGGAATTTGATGAGCTTTTAAACGATGGACTTTCCCTAAGTTGGTAAAAAATAAAAGATAAGCGTGCGCAGATGTGTGCAAAATAGTTGTGATTAGATCTTCGTCTTTGAGTCCGGCTCCAGCTACTCCGCGTCCTCCCCTACCTTGACTTCTAAATTCATCGCTAGAAACAGTTTTCACATATCCACCGGAACTTAGCGAAAAGACAAGCTCTTCATCATCTATGAGATCTTCAATAAGGAAATCACCTGGATCAATTACTAGTTGTGTTCTTCGTTCGTTTGCATGTTCATCTCTGATCGCTGATAGCTCTTCAATAATTATTCTTCTGAGTTCTTTATCGTCAGCAAGTATTGCTTCAAGTTCAGTTATTATTTCAGATAATTCTGAAACTTTTTCTTCTATTTGATCTCTTCCTAACCGGGTTAGACGACCTAATTGCATGTCTAAGATATGGTTTGCTTGTGTTTCACTAAATTCAAATGGTTCATTTATGAGTGCTGTTCTAGCTGTTGCCCTATCTTCACTATTGCGAATTGTTGAAATAATTTCATCAATCATTCCAATAGCCTTTAGCAAACCTGAATTTATGTGTAATTCATGTTGTGCTCTTTCTAAGCGAAATTCTGTTCTTCGTGTAACAATTTCTATTTGGTGATTAACCCAGCAAGTTAATGCTTCAAGGAGTGTCATTGTTTTCGGAATGCCGTCATCGAGCGCAACCATATTTACTGAGAATGATGTTTGTAGTGGGGTTCCTTTAAAAAGTTGATTAAGAATAACAAGTGAAGGTGCATCTTTTTTTAGTTCGAAAACGAGTCTTGTTTTTCCTTTTGCTGATTCGTTACGTATTGTTCGGATACCTTCAATTTCTCCCTTATCGACCAATGTTGCAGTTTTTTCTTCAATTGATTCAACGCTTGTTTGATACGGAATTTCGGTAACAACTATTTGATCATTTTTTGTGCCTTCAATTATTTCGGCTTTTCCTCTAATCTTTATAGAGCCTCTTCCTGTTTTGTACGCTTGATGTATGCCCGAGTGCCCAAGTATTTCACCGCCCGTGGGGAAATCCGGGGCTTTGATATATTCCATAAGGTCATCGATTGTGGCATCTGGGTTATTTATGAGATGAATTGCCGCATCAGATACTTCTTGGAGATTATGTGGCGGTATGTTTGTTGCCATTCCAACAGCTATTCCTTGACCACCATTAACTAATAAATTAGGAAATCGTGCAGGTAGGACTTTTGGTTCTTGGGACGACCCGTCAAAATTATCTAGAAAATCAATAGTTTCTTCATCTATTCCTTCGAGCATTGACATTGCCAACTGTGACAATCTGCTCTCTGTATATCTCATTGCTGCAGGTCCATCACTTGGAGAACCAAAATTTCCATGTGGGTCAATTAGAGGGTGTCTAAGAGAAAATGGTTGTCCCATTCGAACCAGTGCTTCATAGATAGCACTATCGCCATGAGGATGATAGTGGCCCATTACTTCACCCACTACGGTTGCGCACTTTACGTGTGATCTATCTGGTCTTACATTTGTGTCATACATTCCCCAAAGTATTCGACGATGAACAGGTTTTAATCCATCTCTTGCATCAGGAAGTGCGCGGGCGACAATGACAGACATTGCGTAATCCAAGAACGATTGTTCCATTTCTTCTTGTATTTCAACATCTTCCACTCCCTTTTCTGGATTGTTATCCTGGGCGGTGTCAATATTGCTCATGTGTTCCTTTATCGTTCTAAATATCTAAAAATCGAACATCTTTAGCATTGGTTTGTATAAAAGTTTTTCTGCTATCTACGTCTTCTCCCATTAATTTTGAGAAGACTTCATCAGCTATAGATGCTTGTTCGACTGTTACTTTTAATAGAGTTCTTTTTTCAGGATCTAGAGTGGTGTCCCATAATTCATCTGCGTTCATTTCTCCTAATCCTTTTAATCTTCCAAAGTCTGCTTTATGTTTTGGATTATCTTTTAGGAAAAGTTCTCTGGCATGTTCATCTTTTAAATAAATTTTGGATTTTTTAACTTCCGTCGAGAATAAAGGAGGTTGTGCAATATAAACATGTCCATTTAAAACAAGTTCTTTCATTTGCCTGTACAAAAACGTTAATAAAAGAGTTCTTATGTGGCTGCCATCAACATCAGCGTCTGCTAATAAAACAATTTTGTGGTATCTAATTTTTTCAATATCGAATTCATCGCCAAATCCGGCACCTATTGCTGAAATAAGTGCTTGAACTTCTGTGTTGTTTAACATTTTATCAATACGTGATCGTTCTACATTTAGGATTTTTCCACGTATTGGTAAGATCGCCATAGTTCCGGGGTCACGTGCGTCTTTTGCTGATCCTCCGGCAGAGTTTCCTTCTACGATATAAAGTTCTGACTCCTCTGGGTTTTTGCTAGAGCAATCAGTTAGCTTACCTGGTAACCCTGCACCATCTAACGCTGATTTTCTACGTGTTGCATCACGAGCTGATCTTGCTGCTATTCGAGCTCGTGCCGCTTGTACAGCTTTTTGGGTTATTAATTTAGCTTCTGCTGGATTTTCTTCAAGCCAATCTCGTAAATGTTCACCGGTAGCTTTTTCAACTAGTGATTTGATTGAAACGTTACCTAATTTGCTTTTTGTTTGCCCTTCAAATTGTGGTTCACGGAGTCGAACAGAGATTATTGCCGTTAGTCCTTCTCGAATATCTTCGCCTTGTAGTCCGTCATCACTTTTATTTAATTGCCCGTTGTCTCGGGCATATTTATTGGCTGCTCGCGTTAATGCTGTTCTAAATCCTTGTTCATGCATTCCGCCTTCTGTTGTAGATATACCATTCGCAAAAGAATGTATTCCATCAGAATTGAATCCTGTATTCCATTGGAACGCTATTTCTACTTCTTGTTCATCGTCATCATCTTGAAAGAAACCTACCTTTTCAAACAAAGCGTCTTTTGATGCGTTTACGTGTTGAACGAAGTCTTTGATCCCGCCATCATATTTATATGACGTCTTTTTGTTAGTTCCATTTATTCGGTTGTCAACAAAATTTATTTCAAGCCCTTTATTTAAAAAAGCCATCATTTGAAATCGTTCTAATAATGTGGTCGAGCGAAAATCTATACCTTCTTTGAAGATTTGTATATCTGGCCAGAATCTAACTGTTGTACCTGTTCGTTTTTCCGGTGCATCTCCGATAATTGTGAGTTTTTTATCAGCTTCACCACCATCTTTAAATGACATAAAGTGTCGTTTGCCTTCGCGATCAATTTCAACTTCTACTTTTGAACTTAAAGCATTAACAACTGAAACCCCTACTCCGTGGAGGCCTCCTGAGACCTTGTATCCTTCGCCTCCAAATTTTCCACCAGCATGAAGCACAGTTAATACAACTTCAGCTGCTGTTAATTCTTCATATTGATGATGTGCACCAACTGGAATTCCTCGACCGTTGTCTCGTACTTCGCATGCGCCATCTTTAAGTATTTCAACTTCTATTTGAGTGCAGTGACCAGCCATTGCTTCATCAACAGCATTATCAACTACTTCATAGACCAAGTGGTGTAAACCTGTTGGCCCGGTAGATCCTATATACATTCCCGGGCGTTTGCGAACAGCTTCTAACCCTTCTAAAACTTGAATATCTTCAGCATTATATGAAACAGAAGTTTGCGTCATTTTTAATTAATTTCCCTACCAAATTTTTTTAAGTGATTTATCTTTAATTTTCTCGTATTTTTTCTATAAAACACGTGGTCAGAGCGATAAATTACACAATTTTCATTCTATCATTTTTCAAGGATTAGTAGGGGTTATAAATGAGATAATTTTCAAGACGCTAATCAATGAATTTCTTTCTTTTTACATTTTTTTTATTGTTATTTTCAACGACGTAACTGGTTCTTCTTTTGTATACATGTTTACTGTTTTTATTAATTCTGTTGTGCGCCATTCTAATTCTTGAGCAATAGCAGCATCGATAACTTGTATGTATAGTGTTTTATCTTTTATGTGAGTTGGGTGTGATATTTTTGAAAAATTTTCTCCAATAATTAGTTGCCAGTTTTCAATAACTTTATTTATTGCCTTAGTTGAAGACCCACTTAATTTATGTAACAGAGAATCAAGCAGAGAATCAATTTTTTTAGGTTGATACTGTTCTTTTCTTAAGGGCTCCCATTTCATTAGTTTAGAATCTTTCCGTTTTTAATTTCGCGATATGCATTTTCTTCAATTATCTGAGGTTCTGTTGCAGTGGTAATAAAGGTTTGGTCTGCAACTAAAAGATGCAATAGTCTTTCAGTTCGTTTCGCATCAAGTTCGGAGAAAACATCATCTAAAAGAAGTACCGGCTTTGTTTTGTGTATCTCATGCAGTAAGTGATGACCAGCAACTCTTAAAGAAAGAGCTATCGTTCGTTGTTCACCTTGGGATGAATGTGTTCGTGCAGGCATTCCATCGAAACATATTTCGATGTCATCTCTATGTGGCCCTATTAATGTCGTTGATCGTCTTAATTCATCATTTTCAGATTCGTTTAAAAGGGATAATAATCCTCTTTCTAACCAAGAAGGTGTGTATGTAAGTTCTAATACTTCTTTGGTTCCTGCCAAACTTGTATACGCTGTTTGGGCTAATTCTTGAATAGTAATGAGTGTTTTTTTTCGCAATTCTCCCCATTCGTGACTCAGAGTGGCAAACTGTTCACTCCATACAGATAACGTTTCTCTTCCTTCTCTTGATAAATATCCTTTAGTTTGTTTAAGAAATGCATTTCTTTGTTTTAATACTGCTTCTAAATCTGTTCGTTTTTTTAGATATTTCGGATGTGTTCTAATTAAAAGTTCGTCAATATATGTGCGTCGATTACTTGGTCCTTCTTTTACCAAAGTTAAATCATCGGGACCAAAGATTGTCATTGGAATTAATCCAACGAGATTGCGAATAGGTCTAATTTTTTGTTTGTTTATTGCAATGGTGTTTTGCCGTAAAGCAGAAATTTCTGCTTCGACCAAAAGATCTCGTTCTTCATGTTCTATTTCCGCACGAATGACAGCAGTATCAAAATCTTTTTTAATAAGTGCATCGACAGGAGCTCCTCTGAAAGAAGTAGCACTACCAAGATAATAAATTGCTTCAAGTAAATTAGTTTTTCCTTGACCGTTCTGTCCAAAAAGGACATTAGTACCTTTTGAAAAGATTATTTCTTCTGATGAATAATTACGAAAGTTCTGCAACCATAATTGTCTCAGATGAACCATTATCTTTTTATGAGATACGGACAGGCATTAATAAGTATAAAAATTCAGGATGTTCTTGGGATTTAAGAACTGCTGGTTTTTGGTTGTCCATTGTTTCCAAAGTAATATCTTCACCGGGGGCAATTTCTAAACCTTTCAAAAGGTATTCTGCATTGAATGCAATCGTTAAAGCATCACCATCGTAATTGGCATCAACAGTTTCATGTGCTTCACCAATATCTTGTGTTTTAGCTATTAATTGCAGGCCTGCTTCTCCCATTTCTAGACGAATAGGTGTTGCTTCTTGTGCGAGTAATCGGACTCTTTTAACTGCGTCACGCAACTCTCCCCTATTGGTTGTTAATTTATTTGGGTTATCTTCAGGAACGAGTCTTTTATAATCAGGAAACTCTCCTTCAATCAGTCTTGTTGTCATTCGAACATTATTAACTTGAAAAGAAGCTTCTTTTTCTCCAAGGTATAAAGAAACTTCGGAATCTTTTTCTAATAACCGAGCAAGTTCTGTAAGTGCTCTTGAGGGAACAAGAATCGGGGGTTGCCCAGCCAAAAGGGTAGAACCTGGCATATCTCGTACAGCCAATCTGTATGAATCAGTTGCTACTAATCTAACTCCTGCTTCTTCAGCGACCATATAGACGCCTGTTAAAATAGGACGAGAATCATCAGATGAGGCGGCAGGCGTGACTTGTTCTAATGCGCTGACTAGCAACGACGAATCAATGTTTACAGGATCTGAACTAGGCCCTTCGAAAATTGGATATTCGTCTGCCGGGATAGTTCGAAGAGCAAATTCACTTCTTCCGGCAATTACTTGTAGATCCGTATCAGTAACCGTTACATCAACAGTTCCTGATTCAACTGATCTAATAACATCAGAAAGAAGCCTGGCGGGGACAACGGATGTTCCATCTGCCTCTCCAGCTACATCAAGAGAAACTGTAATGGTCAGATCTAAATCACTGCCCGTTATGGTTAATGTGCTTTCTTCTAAATGTAAATGAAGTCCGTTTAAAACTGGAAGCGTTCCTCTATTTGTTACAGCTTTATTAGCTGTATTGAGTGATTCAGCTAGCATGTCGCGATCGCATCGAAATTTCACTTGGGGAGAACTCCTTCTGTTCTTTATAATTTTATAACATTTAGTAGTAGTAGTAGGTATGTGGTTATGTGGTTAATCCTATATATACCCTGTTCAAAGAGTTTTTTTCTTGTGGATTTACTGTTAATTACTTCTGTAATCCACAGCTATAAATCTGATAGATTTTATTTTATATAATTATTTTTTTGTTGTTATCAACACTTTCTATAGTAGTCCACAATACGTGTGGATTATTTATTTACCAGATCGTATAGTTTGGACCAGATCAGTTACGTCATCATAGATTTGCTGTTTCGCAGGCATTAAATCACCTATTTTATCTACTGCATGTATCACTGTCGTGTGGTCTCTTCCGCCAAACTCTCGTGCGATTGCTGGATAACTTAATTCTGTCAACTCTCTAAAAACATACATTGCTATTTGTCGAGCTGTTACCAAAGGCCTGTGTCGTCGTTGTCCAATAATATCTTCTTTGGAGAGACCAAATTTTTCTGCTGTTGCATCAAGAATTACTTCAGGGGTTATTGCGCGAGGTCTCCTCAAAGCAATTAATTCTTGCAGCACAGTTTTTGCTATTTCAATAGTTAGCTCTTGATTGTTAAGTTTTGCATACGCGCAAACTCTAGTTAATGCTCCTTCTAATTCCCTAATATTTTCTTTTGCATGTGTTGCAATAAATTCAAGGACGTCTGCCGGAATTGGAATAGTTTCGTTGTCTGCTTTTTTCCGAAGGATAGCTAATCTAGTTTCAAGATCGGGTGGTTGTATATCTGTTAACAACCCCATCTTAAACCGGCTTCTTAATCGGTCTTCTAATGTTGAAATTGCGTCTGGTGGCCTATCGGAAGATAAAACTATTTGCTTATTTGCTTGATGTAAACTGTTAAATGTATGGAAAAATTCTTCTTGAAGCCCCTCTTTTCCTTCTAAAAATTGAATATCGTCTACTAGAAGTACATCAATTTCTCGGTATCGGCTTTTAAATTCAGAACGTTTGTTTGTTTTGATTGATTCAATAAATTCGTTCAAAAAAGTTTCTGTTGAAACATATTTTGTTGAATGTAAGGGATAGTTTTCATGAATGTAACTTTCAATTGCTTGAAGAAGGTGTGTTTTTCCAAGTCCAGCTTCACCATGTATGAAGAGCGGATTGTATGACTCTGCAGGTCTTTCAGCGACTGATAAAGCGGCAGCATGCGCAAAGCGGTTACTAGTTCCCGTAACAAAAGTTTCAAACGTGTATTTCTTGTTTCGAATAGAACTTTTTTCTTTATATATAGAGGGCTTTTCATCATAAGTAGAAGTAACTGGTTTTTCTACCTTTATTTCAGTAGGAATAAGAGCACCAGCTTCAACTAAATCCATTTCATCACTGTTCTTAGTATCGACTTCAACGATCAACTGAATATGTGTTGGCGAAACCTCTTCAAGAGCTTCTAGTACCAATGGATTATATTTTCCTTCTACTTGTGCTTTCACCCATTGGTTGGGAACAGTAAGAATCAATTCATTTTCTGTAATAGATTGTGGTCGGGCTTCTTTAAATGTTGATTGCCAAACACCATCAGACACCTGGTCTCGAATAGATTGTGCACAAGCATCCCATAGTTGTGTTACGTTTGACATTTTTCTCTTTTCTGCTGAAACTTCACGGGTAAGGTTGTTTATTTTTGGTGTGTGTAATGTTGTGGAGAGATTCTAAAATTTCTAATGTGCTTGTGCAATCTAACAGCATGTGAGCAAACTTACCAGTGGAAGGTCAGTGGATTTGTTTTAGCAGGTCACAAGCCTATTTTGTTAGTTATCCACAGGATGTGGATCATTTTATTTATTAAAAGTTTAAAGCCCTGTGGATAACTTTACAATATGTTTTAAGAATATGATTTTTTAAAGGTTGTAATAAGTAAAGAAGTGCCTCTAGCGTATGGATGTAGGGTAATGCTGCCTGGAGACAAAGAGCCAACTAAGGTTAGGCTTCGGAACAGGGTGTGTTGTGAAAAACCTCCAAAGTAGAAATAAAAAGGATTTAAAGTGAAGAGGACATTTCAACCAAATGTGCGTCGCAGAGCTAAAAAACATGGTTTTCGACACCGTATGTCAACTAGAGGAGGCCGAGCGGTTGTTAATTCCCGTCGGCGGCGTGGAAGGCAAAAACTGTCAGCGTAATTGGAAGAGTCAGCGGACGAGATAGACATAGCGCTCTTCTTAAACGCGGTATTCGGATAAGAAATGGGTCAATAGAAATGATCTATCTCTATGAAAAAACCAATATTCCATGTTTGGCTTTTGCAATTCCAAAAAGTGTAGGGACGGCTGTACAACGAAACAAAATTCGTAGACAATATCGAGAAATATTTACAAAAATAGTTAAATCTGACCCAAGAAAAGTAGCTCAAGGGAATTATTTGGTAAAAGTTCACTCCACACATAGTGAAAATTCTAAAAATGAAACAGTTTTAACAAAAATATTAAATGAACTATATGAATACAACAAAAAACAAAAATAGCACGAAAAATATTGCTAAAACCGCAGTTCAGAAGCTTATTTCGCTATATCAACAATTTACTGTAAATAAACTACCGTCATGTAGATATATGCCAAGTTGTTCAGAATACGCTTACGAGGCAATTGGTGATCATGGTTTTATTCGAGGTGGCTGGTATTCAACTAAAAGATTGTGCCGTTGTCACCCTTGGGGAGGGTACGGATATGACCCTGTTCCAAGAAAGGACACAGAATGCTAGAATTTTTTGGAGATATCCTTACTGCAATTTACGATCTTTTTCCTAATTATGCGTTTTCCATCATTATCTTTACTTGTCTTGTCATGATTGTGTTAACACCGGTAACACTTAAACAAACTCGTAGTATGTTAGCTATGCAAAAAGTTGCACCAGAGTTAAAAAAACTTAGGAAAAAGCATGGAAAAGATAGAGATAAATTAAACCAAGAAATGATGGCTTTGTATCAGGCAAATGGCATCAATCCACTTGCTGGCTGTCTTCCATTAATTGCCCAAATGCCAATATTTTTCGGACTTTTTTACACGGTTCGAGGATTGACCCGGAGAACTGGCGAAGTAGGTTTGAGATTAGGAAATGTATCTACTGTTGATTCAATGGAGGCAGATTATATACCTGTTTTGAATTCGCAAGTTTTTAATCCAGACTTCATTGGAAAAGATACGGAAATGTATAGAGATCTATCAGTTGCGACTGAAATGTCGTCGCTTGGTATGGATTTAGCGCGTACTCCATGGAACGTATTAACAAATAACTTTGCTGAGGGCCTACCCTATCTTTTATTAGTCTTACTCGTTGGTTTATCTGCTTGGTATCAACAACGAATGATTCAAACAAGATCATCTTCAATGTCTGAAATGCCTGCTCAGCAGCAACTTTTAATGAAATATATGCCTTTTATGTTACCAATATTTTCATTTGGTTTTCCTGCAGCGCTTGTCTTTTATTTTCTTACCTCGAATGGCTTCAGAGTACTTACGCAGTTATTTATAACAAGAAAATATTATGGTGAAAATGCTGATACATCAGAACTAGTTAAACCAACCAAAGAAATGGTTGAATCTGTTCAAAAACAGAAAAAAGCTCAGGAAGTTGACCAAACTGAAATTCATGGAACACGCAGGCATTTAACAAATCCACCAAAGAAACGCAATAAAAAAACAAAACCCCAAGAGACAAATAGTCCTAAAAAGGGAAAGGTTGCAGAGCGTAAAGAGCCACAAACGCGCCCAACATCAAAAAGGGTGACACCAAAGAAAAATAATGAACAAGACACGCCAGGCTCACGTCGTCGTAATAAGAAAAAGAAGTGATAAAAATGGAATGGGTAGAAGTCCGAGCCGAAAATATTGAAGCAGCTGAAGAATTAGCATTAGACCAACTAGGAGTTGCTCGAGAAGATGCTGAATTTGAAGTAGTTACAAGAGAAGAAAATAGGCTTTTTGGCCTTAAAAAAACGGAAGCAAGAGTCAGAGCGAGAGTAAAACCTGTTGATCTTCCGGCAAAAACAACAAGCAATCAAAGAAAACGCTCAAAAAACACCAACAAAACATCTAAAAGCACGAAACCACCTTCAAAAAATACTAAAAATACTAACAACAATAAGAAAAACAACAAGCCAAAAGTTTCCAAGCAAGCCTCAGATGATAGGGAACCTATGGAACTTAAAGACCAAGAGAAGGCTGTTATTGAATTTTTGGATGGGATAATTGCAAGTTTTCAAATTGAAGCCTCTTCTTCTACACGAATGGAAGAAGAAAGAATCATTGGGTCTATTGATGGTGAAGAAATCGGCTTGTTGATAGGACCTAAAGCAGGAACATTATTAGCGCTTCAAGACATTACTAGGACCGTGGTTCAAAGACATGCGTCTGGACGTAAAACGAATAGGCTTTCTGTTGATGTGGGAGGATATCGAGAAAAGAGAAAGGCCTCATTAGTTGCATTTACTCAAAAACAAGCTGAAGCTATTAAAGAAAATGGCGGGAAAATTGAATTAGAACCAATGGGAGCAGCTGATCGTAAAATAATTCATGATGCAGCTGCAGAAATTTCTGGTATTTCTAGTAGTAGCGACGGTGAAGAACCTCGTAGATACGTAGTTCTCCAAACCACTGAGTAAAAGTGTTGCATGAAATCCTAAAAAAAGCACAAGAATTAAATTTTTTAGGAAATCCTCCAATTGATGACCATATCCGTAATGCAAACGGCTTTTTTCAGGCAATTCAGAATTTTTCTAACGGCACGAATGAAGGAAGGATTTATGATTTGGGGTCTGGTGGGGGAGTCCCAGCCTTAATTTTAATACAAAAGCTAGAAAAATGGAGCTTTGTTCTCATGGAAAGAAAAGAAAAGAGGGCAAATTTCTTACTTGAGGCAATCAAAATGCTTAATGTTGAGGCAAGAGTCGAAGTTATTTGTGATGAAGTAGAGAATGTAGCAAGAGTTCAAAAGTATGAATGTTCTGCTGACTTTATAACAGCAAGAGCTTTTGGGCCACCAGCTGTTACAGCTGAAAATGCATGCCGGTTATTAAAAAAAGACGGTTTTCTGGTTGTAAGCGAGCCACCTGAAGAAACCAACCGGTGGACACACGAAAAACTTTCGTTAACAGGATTAACCCCGGTAAAGTATCTACAATTTCAAGATTCGACATTCCAAGTTCTCCAACTTGTCAATACCCCTAAGGATAATTTACCTAGGAAGCCTGGAACGCCCCGAAAACGCCCACTGTGGTAATGTTTCACGTGAAACTATATAGGTAGGTTTCACGTGAAACATGCATTTTGCCTATGAATTGACACTTTCTACTCAGGTGCTAAAAATAAAGGCACACCAATTGCAATATGTGCTGAACAGGCGAAATAGACATCATGGATGACCTTTTAAGTAACAAAAAACACCCTTCTTCTTTCAACCAGACACCTAGAGTTATAACAGTAGCGAACCAAAAAGGTGGGGTTGGAAAGACCACCACAGTTGTTAATGTAGCCACTTGTTTAGCTGAAATGGGAAACAAAGTGTTAATTGTCGACTTTGACCCTCAAGCTAATGCTACTTCTGCAGTTGGGGTTGAACCAGGTAGCTTCACGGACTCGATATATGAGGTGATATTGGGGCATTCTTCGATGAGTGATTGCATTATCAAAACCAATTGGCAGGGACTATCTATTGCCCCTGCAACTATAGATTTATCGGGAGCAGAAATTGAACTGGTTCCTGCTTTTAATAGAGAGAGATATTTAAAAACTGCGATTGCAAACGTAATTGATGATTATGATTATGTATTTATTGACTGTCCGCCATCAATTGGCTTACTTACTGTTAATGCGTTGACAGCAGCAGATGAAGTCTTAGTACCAATTCAATGCGAATATCTAGCATTAGAGGGTTTGGGTCAATTATTAAATAATGTTGAGAAAGTAAAGACACATTTAAATGATGAATTACATATTTCAATGATTGCGCTTGTGATGTTTGATGGGCGTACAAAATTGGCTTCTCAGGTTGTTCAAGAAGTACGTGACCATTTTGGCGAGAAGGTCTGTAATCAAGTTATTCCGCGGTCAGTGCGTTTATCAGAAGCTCCCTCTTATGGCCAACCAATTATTTATTATGACTCTAAAAGTCGTGCAGCAATAGCGTACAGAGCTTTAGCAAAGGAGATATCAAGTGGCACGTGAAAAAAGTGGTTTAGGTAAGGGTTTGGGAGCATTAATTCCATCAGAATCCTCAAATCAAGAACAGTCATTTTATTCAGAGACGACTGGGTATCAAGAAGTACCGATAGGTTCTATCTCAGTAAACCCTTACCAACCGCGAGATGTTTTTGATGAGGAGGCGCTTAATAGTTTGTCTTTATCTATTCGGGAACTAGGAGTCCTTCAACCGGTTCTTGTTAGACGTAAAACTGCGGACAGTTTTGAATTAATAGCAGGCGAAAGACGTTGGCGTGCAGCTAAACGAGCAGGTTTAGAAAAAATACCGTCAATTGTTCGGGATATTGAAGACTTAGCAGCACTCGAACACGCTTTAGTTGAAAATCTTCACCGGCAAGACTTAGGACCACTTGAAGAAGCAGCAGCGTATCAACAATTGATAGAAGATTTTCAATTAAGCCAGGACTTGGTTGCAAAAAGAGTAGGAAAAAGTAGGTCAACGATCACTAACTCACTACGGCTTCTTCAATTACCTTCCTCAGTTCAATCTTTCCTCTTAGATGGCTCAATAACAGCAGGACATGCACGTGCGTTATTAGGATTAGATTCTCGTCAAGACCAAGATCAAGTTGCAAGCAGGATTGTGGAAGAGAACCTTACTGTGCGAGATGTTGAAAAGATAGTTCGAGAAGGAGTGAATCCTCAAAAGAGAACACCAAAAAGATCAAAAGTGAAGTCAGTATCTGAACTCGAAGTAGAAAAAATACTAAGTGAGACTTTATCAACTCGAGTAGGTGTAACTATTGGAAGTAGAAAAGGGAAGATTATTATCGATTTTGCAAACGAAGATGATCTAACCCGAATATTAAATATCATCGAAAACTGAAAACATCAATAAATACATGGCCACTAGGAATAACTCTATACTATAAGTATAGAGTTTTAAGTATTTTAAAAGACTTTATCCCCAGATTGGGGAAAAACCTGTGATTTTCGTCTGTAAAAGCTCCCTGAGCAGGGCAAACACTGTCAATAATAATTATGTATGTAGTCAAACAAATGGTTCAGAAAACCAGGACAAAACACTGTCTTTTAAGACTTCAAATATTGTTTGTGAATGTGTAATTAATTCTTTTGTTGAACTAAACCTAAGCACAACTGCTGGCATTCTGGTTTCTCGAAGTATTTTCTCACTGTTACCTAAAGTCTCGATAGGTTCTCCTGTTTTTGTCAGAAAGTACTGTTTAAACAATTCAGTAAAATGTGATCCACCTGGCGAAGTAAACCCTTTAGCAGAGTAAAAGGAAATACTATTCTCGTTCTCAACTGGAGGAAATATCCCTATGTAGAGGTCAATGTTATTTTTATTACAAATATCTGCATGTTCCGACTCATCGTAATGGTTAATAACATCAATGTTCATATGTAATTCTCGAAGTTTCTTCGCGAATCCATCAGCAATGGGTGAAAATCCTCCAAGATGTCCAATAACAATGGTTGGCATGGCTTCAGATTTTACTTTTGTAATAATTCTCTCTTTTTCCTGAACTACAGCTACAGACCCTTGTTCAACTCGTTCTCCAAGTCTTTTTATAGCAACCATGCAATTTGGTCCAAAAATTGCATCAACGACTAAACCTGAGTTTCTTTGGAATAGTTCGACTGCGTTTTGTGTATCAGGGCCGAAAATACCGTCGACTTTGCCTGGATTAAAGCCAAGAGCACCCAGTGATCGCTGTAACTCAGCAATATCTTCACCCCGTAACATAGGGCGTCTTAGATACAGAAGCCTATCTCCAAGAACATAACTATTTTCAACGAGAACATCCCAAGTGATTTGATCGCATTGGCCAGAGGTTATTAGACCTCGTTGTTCTTGAAATCGTGTAATAGCGCCTCGAGTATGTTCTGAGAAAGTTTCAATTTCTCCTTCGACATAAAAATCCATTGTCTGAAGCATCCGGTGTAGTTCTTTAACACGCGCTCCCGTATCGCCTAAACCGAGTGAATTCGAGCTTTGTGATTGGTTTTCCATAATTCCGCATTCCAAATAACTACGGGATTCAGTTTACCGCTTAAAGAGAAGATGGAAAGTTAGATGAATTCGGAAAGGTCCTCAAGAAGTGCATCTTTTGATTTCGCGCCAACGATTCTCTTAGTTGGAACACCATCAGCAAATACGATCAAGGTCGGGATACTCATTACTTCAAAACGACGTGCGATATCAGCTGCGTCATCGACGTTTAATTTAGCGATTTGTATATGTTCTTCCTGCTCAGAAGCTATTTCTTCTAGAATAGGAGCGATCATTTTGCAAGGTCCGCACCATTCAGCCCAAAAATCTACAAGTATGGGTTTTTCAGATGAGTTGACTACTTCATCAAAGGTTTCGGCAGTAAGAGTTGTAGTTGAATCAGACATGTTTTCTCCGTTTAAATTAAGTGAAAGTCTTTTTTAAATGTAGCGGTCAAACTAGTGGTTGTGGGGAACATGTGACAAGTTACTCCGCGTGTTGTTCTTCCAACCATCGTTCAGCATCTATTGCTGCCATACATCCAGACCCAGCTGCTGTAATTGCTTGTCGGTATGTAAAGTCTTGTACATCACCACAAGCAAACACTCCATCAATATTCGTTCGTGAAGAATCACTTTCTGTTTTAATGTACCCATTCTCGTGAAGAGATAATTGATCTTCAAAAATTGATGTATTGGGAGTGTGACCTATTGCAATAAATAAACCAGAGATTTGTAAATTGGACTGCGAATTATGAATCAGATTTCGCACAGTTACACTTTCAAGTTTGGTGTCTCCCACGTACTCGGTTACTTCATGATTCCAAAGAAATTCAATTTTCGGATTAGAAAATGCTCTGTCTTGCATAATCTTTGAAGCTCGCAGTTGATCTCTTCGGTGGATTATAGTTACTTTGCTCGCAAATCTTGATAGGAAGATTGCTTCTTCCACCGCAGAATCCCCACCTCCAACTACAGCGATTTCTTGATCCCTAAAGAAAAAACCGTCACACGTAGCACACGTCGAAATCCCGTGTCCTACTAGCTCTATCTCATTAGGGAGATCAAGCATGAGAGCCTTTGCACCAGTAGAAACAATAACAGAACTGGCTGTAAACGTTGGTTCAGCTACTGATGGGTCGCCTATCCATATTTCAAACGGTGTGGTCAGTAAATTTACCTTTGTTACTTTCTTGGTTAGTAAGGATGCTCCAAAGCGTTCCGCCTGTGACCTAAAATTGGACATTAATTCTGGCCCCATAATTCCAGATGGAAATCCAGGATAATTTTCAACTTCAGTTGTCAGCATAAGTTGACCGCCTGGTTGGTCGCTTGTGGAAGATGGTTCTCCTTCAATCACTAACGGACTTAAACTAGCGCGAGCAGTGTAAATTCCAGCTGTTAGTCCAGCAGGACCAGAGCCTATAATGACAACCTCTTTGTGGTCAGGCATCATTTTCCTCCATCTCAAACATACTTTTCTTTGGTAGTGCCGCATCTTTCGGTCTTCTTTTCCATATTAAAAGACCAATGGTGGACCATAACGTAGCGTTTAATATATAGACAAACCAAACTGCTGTTGAACGTTCCGAGAAAACCCAATTATCAAAGACCTCAATGAGTCCCCGACTAATTCCAATAAAAAGAAAAGGAACTGATATCAAAATAATAAGTATGGCAGTTAACCCATAAACTAAGGTACGACTCATACGGATAGCTGGACCGGAAGTCTTTGTTCGTATGCTTTCGATCTGGTTAACAATTTTTGTAGTGATTAATGCTTCAAAAGAATCATTTGATTTTTGATCTCCTGGCTGGAAATTTTCTGTTTCGACCATGTGGTGAGAATACCCGCTCAGATCACGTTTTGATTAGTTTTTTTAAGAATTGATGGAGCTCTTACATTCAATGGCATAAATCGTCTAAATCAAGATCATTATTCACTAACAATGTGGTCTACTTCAATTACTAAACGTGGAGGTTCAATAGTTCGGTAAGACCTAAAGGAACTTCCTGACTCTATACCTAAGACAAATGTGAGGTTTGATTCAAGATCTCCAAAATATATTCCAGTCAAATTAGATTCTTCTGCTTCGACTCTTTGTTCAATAGAGCCCCATGAGGGTTCATATTCTTCTTCGGTAGTCCATGTTCCCCCTCGTCCACTAATTTCGATAACGAGATGTTCGGATATATCTTCTGGTACTGAGCGAGGACTCTCCTCTCGGACAAAACTTTCCTCATTTACCCGAATTGCATATGGGCCTGGGAGCATTGAGGGAGGATCATCAGTAGTGGCCGTTAATTGAATAATGAACGTATCAAATTCTTCCCCCGTTTCAATACGTACGTCTTGAAGCAGGTAAGATCCGTATTCGTTAGGGGCAAAAGAGGTATAGGTGTTTACAGGTCCCGAGTTAACTGTTTCTTCTGAAGTTGTTAATGCTTGTAATGGTTCATTCGGAGTTTCATTATCTATAAGAATGTCTTCTTCTTGGTTTTTTTCTTCCAATTCCACAAGGCCTGAATCTTCAACTGATTCAGGAGCGAGACTTTGTTCCCTTTCAGCAATACCCGTATCTTCTAATGGCTGACTTGAACCAGAATTTGATGGTAAAGGATCTGATTCTGGTTGGGGACTGCCGGAAGCCGTTTCTTCAGATGAGTCAACTGAAACATTTTCCTCTATTGGTTCGGTATTTGATTCAGTAACAGTTTCCGATGCAATTTGTGTTGAAGGATTATCCCCAGATTGAAATAAAGGAATTGCAAGAATAACAAGTACTGCAGCAGCTACCGCGCCAAGAATTCGAGATGGTTTTGAGAAAGACCTGAATCGTTTATTTTTATTTGTGATGGGGATGACTGAGGGACTTGTTAATACTTCCATTTGTTGTAAAGCTGTTTGTATATGACTGGTTTTTACTAAGGGGTCATTTGGCAAAATTTTTCCAAGTTCATTACTAAGTGAACGGAGTTCTTGAACTTCCCGCATAAGTTTTTGATCAGACTCAACGCGCGTTCGTTCTTCGTTAGTTACTTCACCATCTAAATAGGCGCTTACTAATTCAAAATCATCCATCATTAACCTCTTTGACTCCTTGGGAATGGATTTTGTTCCCCAATAACTCTTCTTTTATCTTTTGACGGGCACGTGCAATCCTTGATTTTACTGTTCCAGCAGGAACGCCAAGTAATTCTCCTATGTCGTCATAGCTATTCCCCAACTGATCTCTGAGCACAAGTACTATTCGAAATTCTTCTGGGAGTGCCTGCAAAGCTGTCGTTACGTCAATTCGGTCAATGACTTCATCCTCAAGACTACTTTTGCTTTCCGTGGTAACTGTTTCTTCATTAAATTCTGTTGTTGGGCGTCGAGATTTTTTACGTATTTCATCTAAAGCCGCGTTTGTAGCAATGCGGTATACCCATGTAGAAAACTTTGAAGAAAATTTAAACGAATTAATGTTTTTTACAATCGAGATAAGCGCTTCTTGCGTCGCTTCGTTTGCATCTTCCGTATTCCCTATAACTTTCCGGCAAATGGAAAAAATATAGTCGTAGTGATCTTCCAATAATCGCTCAAGAGAAGCAACATCTCCCTTCTGCGCTAATGCAACGAGTTGTGTTTCATCAATAGACACTAATATCTTCCTACGGTGTAAAAGATGGGATTTGTTTAAGAGATTTCGATTTCAGAAATTTCCATTCGTATTCCCGGGGGAGGTTTATCACCCAAATCTGTAAACCATATAAGAACTGCGCCTCCAGTTACTCCTGTTAAGTCTACGGTTGCATTCCCTTGCGATGCAGTAATAGATCCAACTGATGCACCCCATGAAGCGAGTCCACTTTGTGGAGCGTTAGAAACATATACTTCACCAGACCAACCTGTATTTGTTGTCTCAATGGCTACACGCTGAAGTTCGTATGGTTTCTTGAGTTCGATTACGACTCCTATTCCATCTTTGAGACCACCCATTGCTCGGTTTGCATAGGTTTCGCTATACCAGATTGTTTCTGAGTCTTCGTCTAAGAGGTTATCAATGAGCTCAGGGTGCTCGACACCATCACCCAATGGATCAAAATCATCTGCTCCCAAAACCGAGACCATTTCAAAAATAGGTGATACATCAGTTTCCACCGGTTCTGAATCTAGTTCGGAATCAGTTTCGGTTTCATTTGCATCACTTTCTATCTCTGGCTGAGAAGGAGTTGACGATGTCGAAGTTGGTGATGTTGTTACGTCGGTAGATTCGCTGTCATTATTTGAACCGAAGGGGTTTCCATTTGCCGCAAAGATGATTCCAAGAACAAAGAAGAATACGAAACCGGTGAGAAGGAATTTGGTTATAAATATGTTTACATCAAAAGGTTTAGAAGATTGAACAGGGTCAATTGTGTCTGAATCTGATTCAGTATCGGTCGATTGATTTTCAAGATCATCTATAAAGTCCACAACACTAGAATATCTCTCAGATTGATCTCCTGCCGTCGCTTTTTCAATTGATTGTAGAATTTCTTTATTTATTGCATTTGTTCTCTGTTTCTTTGAAGGGACGTCTAACGTTCCCCAAAGCATGTATTGCATGACTTTTCCCAAGGAAAAGACATCAGATCTAATAGATACTATTTCTTCGTTCGCTTTGAAACCTGAATAAGAATCATCACCGTTCTTGCGGTCAGGTATTAGATCAGTATCAATGAGTTGTTTGAACTCGTTGAATCCAAACCCAGATACTTTAGGCCCTCTATCAGGACAGAGATATATATTGAGTGCAGACAGATTCCCATGAATGACCCCTTTCCCATGGGCAAATGAAATCGCATTAGCGATTTCCTTCAATATTGGTAGGGCAACGTTTAAAGGCAAAGGACCGTTTTTTTCAATGTAATCTAAGAGGGTTTCTCCCTCTATAAGTTCTGTGACTATTGCTTCTAAGTCGTCATCACCAGTTGTATCAAGGACCGTAACGATAGAAGGGTGGTTAAGCCTCGAAATAATTTTCGCTTCTTTTCGAAAGGATGATAACTGGCTTGAATTGGTTATTTGGAAAGGGTTTGTAAGGTTTACGGCTACGTCTCGTGATAAGACTAAGTCTTTTGCCAGCCATTTCTGTGTACCTTCTTCAAAAGAAATGAGTGAAGTCAGAACATACCGTCCAGAGAGTTTCCGCCCCAGCAACAACCTTGTATCTGGATTGAAGGAATCAGGCACTTTATTTAACTATGAGTGCAGGTTCATAGAACAGTTTATTGAACAAGATAGGTGATTCCTAAGACTCTAGGCCCCCCATGTGTTCCAATAACTGCTCCCAGTTGATTAATCCTGATCTTTTCTCGAGGAACAATATCAGAGACTAGTGTTGCAAATTCTTCAACATCTGGAGCATCTCCGTGAATGATACATAACTCACTAATCTCGCCCTCATTTTCAAGAACTTCTTTCAGCCATATCAGTGACTTTTTCCTAGTTCTCTGACGTCCTGCTTCAACAACTTCTCCGCTACTCAGGTCAAGACATGGCTTGAATTGTAACATTGTTCCAAGCATCGCTTTTGCGCCGCCGATTCGCCCGCCTTTCTTTAAATTATCAAGGGTGTCTAGAGTGGCGAAGATCCTAGTTCTATTTGCCAAGTTATCAATTAGAGAAACAATACTTTCTATGGATTCACCCGCTTTCGCAGCTTCAGCAGCTTTACGTATGATTGTTCCCAATCCAGCAGTAATGGATTTTGAATCTATGCATGTTACGGGCAAGGTATCAGCAAGTGCGTCTGCAGCTAGTTGGGCTGCTTGTCCGGTTGCAGAAAGAGCTAAGGAAAGATTAATACAGATAACTCCTTCAGCTCCGGCCTCTGCACATCTTTTAAATGCATTTTCAAAAGCACCAGGAGAAGGAGCAGCAGTTGAGGGCAAAAGATCACTTTCACTCATTTTTTGGTAAAAGTCAGATACAGATAGGTCAGTCAGGTCGGTATATTCAGATTCCCCGAACCGTATGGAGAGTGGAACAATTTGAATGCCGAGGTCCTCAGCTTCTTCCAAACTAATATCACTTGCACTATCGGTAACAATATGGATTGTCATGGAACCTCCTAAAAGATTACAAATGGACTCTAATCCCACCAAGCGATACATCCTAAAATTAAAGAGACATTTTCTTGATAAAACCCTCTGAACAGGGGAAATATATTCTTTAAAATAGGGTTTTTTAGAAAAGTCGCGCTTTTTATTGCAAGAATATCGATCATCGTCAACTACTCTTAGTGGAATGGGAATCCTATTTGTAAGCAACGATATTTGCCTTGAGCATGCACCTGGAGGAAAGCACCCAGAGAGGCCTGCTCGCCTATCGGCCGTTTTAGCTGGACTTGAACGGGCACAAATGGATTCAACTGTTACGAAAGTACTAGCAGAACCAGCAGATGAGAATTTAGTGATGCAAGTTCATGATCACGATCTCATTGATCAATTAAAGGCTGTTTCAGAGCAGGGGGGCGGAATTGTTGATGAGGATACGAAGATGAGTTCTGCTTCCTGGAAAGCTGCACGAATTGCTGCTGGAGCTGGACTTCAAGCGGTTGATGAATTGCGTAATGGAAGTGCTTCAGCAGCATTTTGCGCTGTGCGGCCACCGGGACATCATGCAACAATTTCACAGTCGATGGGATTTTGTTTATTGAATAATGTTGCGGTAGCGGCAAAACAATTAAGGGATCAAGGCGAAAAAGTACTCATTGTTGATTATGACGCCCATCATGGAAATGGCACTCAAGATGTATTTTACTCTGACCCTGACGTGCTATTTGTTTCTTTTCATCAGATGCCTTTATATCCATGGACTGGAGCAGTTGATGAAAGAGGAATGGGAAAAGGAATTGGTACAACTTTAAATATACCTTTACGAGCAGGGACAACTGGAGATGTTTTTTTATCAGCGTGGGAAGAAATAGCTCTTCCAGTAATAGAACGATTCAAACCTACATGGTTAATTATTTCAGCTGGTTTTGATGCTCACCGCAGAGATCCTCTTACGGACTTAGGACTAACCTCGGGGGATTATAACTTATTCACTTCACGAATAATTCAGATAGTTCCTTCCGGACGTCGTCTAGTCTTTTTAGAGGGAGGATATGATCTTAGAGCTTTAGAACTTTCGACGTGCGCGTTGTTACATGCGTTGCTGGACGAACAAATGCGCCCTGAGGAGTTATCCAATGGGGGTGTTGGCAGCGAAGCTATAGATGAAATTAAACGATTATTACATACTCATGAATTCTGAACACCTCAACAAATTGCTTCAATTTACTACCCCGATAAAGGAGAGTTTTGAAGATGCAGCGAAGCAAATTTATCTTGTCGGCGGGATAGTCCGTGACCTACACGTTGGCGTTAACGATATTTCTAGTCTGGATTTAGATTTTACAACGGACGCAACTCCTGAAGAAATCAAGAAAATCATAGAACCCATTGCTGAAAGTATCTGGCTTTCAGGGCAGCGTTTTGGAACAATTGGTGCACAGGTAAATGGGAAAACAATAGAAATTACGACACATAGATCAGAATCTTATGTCTCAGAATCCCGCAAACCAGTCGTAACATTTTCAAATGACATACATGAGGACCTTTCACGAAGAGATTTTACGATAAATAGCATGGCGATTGATCTTAAAACGCAGGAACTTATTGATCCGTTTAATGGGCTACAAGATCTCCAAATGAGAGCTCTTCGAACACCGCTTGACCCTACTATTTCTTTCTCAGAGGATCCTTTAAGGATGATGAGAGCCGCTAGGTTTATCTCCCGATATAACCTCACATTCGATAAAGGCTTAAAACAAAGCGTAGAAGAATTACGAGGCCGACTTGAAATTGTCTCTGCTGAACGCATACGTGATGAATTAAACAAACTACTTATGACCCCAGACCCAAACCCTGGATTTAAGTTTCTGCTAAAAACAAAACTCTATGAATTATTCCTCCCAGAACTTCTAGAAAATAGAAACCGACATCAGGTACGGTACCTTAGACAAAATCTCTCTATCCGCTTATCAGCATTACTAATAAATGTTTCGCAAAGTGCTGGAAAAGCCAGAATGAAAGAATTGAAATATCCAAATCGAGAGATTGATAACGTAGAGAACCTAATAAGTGCAGCGAAAATGATCCTTACGAAATCAATGAATAATGTTCAATACCGAAGGTGGTATTTATTTGCTGGAGAAAATCGGCAGGGTTCAATAGAAATAGCAACTGTCCAGAGATTCTCACGCAAAAGAATAAAGTCCGTTCGTCGACAATCCCGGCTTCTTGATCAGGAATTAAAAGATTCGACAATCCCACTAACAGGATCAGAAATCATCAACATTTTCGGTATTGATGAAGGGCCAAAGGTCGGAAACGCATTAGAACACCTCAAAAATCTATTTATAGAAAATGGTCCCATAAGTCGCAGTGAAGCAATTGATTCTTTAGAGGTGTGGATAAAAAGTAATGATATCTGAACGAGAAAATAATGCTTCTGGCCGTGCCCTAAATTAATGTTTAACTATGGCTTTTCTGCCCAGTCAATTAACTAAAAAACGTCCCACTAGTGAGATAAGTTACGAACTTGAAAAAAGACGAACGATTGAGCAATACCGAACGGGGACACTTTCAATTCATGATGTATGTGATGCACATCCAGAACTCCTAAGATCTGCGCACAACTATTCGTTCAAACAAGCTGGAGACTGTCCGATATGTGAACAAGAAACTCTTGTGACAGTAAGTTATGTATTTGGACCCCGGTTACCATCACACGGACGTTGCGTGAATTCTGAAAGAGATCTTGATCGCATACGCAAAAGAAAGGGATCATTTACTTGTTATGAAGTTGAAGTGTGTACATCATGTTCATGGAATTATCTGAATCGGGCATATCCCTTATGAACTCATGCTTATTATGTTTTGTTTCCAAACATAAACTAACTTAAAAGTAAACCCCACAGGAGAACCTATGCCTTTCTCATTAATACGATTCAATTTAATTGACCCCACACTTGATAGTCAGTCTCTATCCGACAGGTACAAAGCGATGCTAGAAATGGCTGAATTTGCTGACCAAAACGACTTCTTCATGGCAACTTTTGAAGAACACCATGGCGCTGATAATGCATGGAGCCCAACACCATTAATTAATGCAGGGACTGTACTTGCGAGAACAAAAAACCTTTCTGCTTCAATTTCGGCCCTACTGTTACCTTTACATGACCCAATTAGGGTCGCAGAAGATATTGCAGTTATTGATCTAATGAGTGGTGGAAGGCTGACTGTTATTTTTGGACTTGGCTATCGACCTAGTGAATATCAACTAATGGGTAAAGACTGGGCTAACAGAGGAAAACTCATGGACGAAAGCATACAGACTTTGCTTGATGCTTGGACAGGTGAACCATTTCAATACAGGGGAGAAACACATCGAATTACACCTTCACCATTAACCAAACCTCATCCGCTCATCATGATAGGTGGTACAAGCAAGATCGCTGCACGTAGAGCTGCAAGATTCGGTTTACCCCTATCTCCAGCTGCGCACATGCCTGAACTTGAGTCCTATTATTATGAACAATGTGAATTAAATGGCACACAGGGATTTTGTGCTATGCCCGGACAATCTACTCAAATGACTTTTGTGGCTGAGGACCCAGATAAAGCATGGGCTGAGCTAGGGCAATATTTTTTAAATGAAGCCTCCGTTTATGCAAATTGGCAAACTTCAGATATCTCATCAGCTGTTCATAGCCACGCAACAACCCCTGAAGAATTAAGAAAAGAAGGAATTTATCAAATAATTACTCCGAATGAGGCAAGCACTCTGGATCAAGTTGTTCACCATCCATTATGTGGTGGTATGCCAATTGATAAAGCCTGGGAAAGCCTGCAACTCTTCGTTGATGCTTTGTAAATGCGAAAAATATATTTTTGATAGACATTTCAAACAAAACCCCTACACTATGAACAGAAATTACAAACATTGATTTTTGTGCGGAAGGGTAGTGATGGCGAAGAACTGGACAGCTCCACAAATTGCTAGACATAAAGTTAGCGATGGAAACGAACCACTTGTAATGCTAACTGCTTATGATGCACCTGGCGCTCGGATGGTTAGCGATGCTGGTACGGATATCATTCTTGTAGGAGACACTCTTGCTATGGTCGTTTTAGGCTATGAAGACACAATGCAAGTCACGATTGACGACATGGTCCATCACACTGCAGCTGTTGCTCGGGCAGAGCCTGATGCTTTTATCGTCGCTGATCTTCCATGGATGAGTTATCACGTCTCCCAACAAGAAACTGTAAAGAATGCTGCGAAACTGATACGTGCCGGGGCTAAAGCGGTAAAGCTTGAAGGCGGCCAAGACAGAGTCTCGATGATAGAAGCAATAGTAAATGCAGAGATACCGGTTATGGGGCATTTAGGGCTCACGCCACAATCGGTCCTCGCACTCGGCGGCTATAAAGTTCAAGGAAAATCCACAAATGCCGCAGTCGAAATTTCTTACGAGGCTAAAGCTCTAGCTCATGCTGGGTGTTTCGCAATAGTATTGGAATGTGTTCCATCTTTGGTTGGGAAATTAATAACGGACTCACTTTCAATACCAACAATTGGCATAGGCGCTGGTCCAGATTGTGATGGGCAAGTACTTGTTTTTCATGATCTGCTTGGCATTAATCATGACCTCAAACCAAAGTTTGTAAGGACATACGCAAACATAAAAGAAGTAAGTATTTCAGCGTTGGAAGCCTACGCAATTGATGTTCGTAGTAAGAATTTCCCATCAGAAGATGAAAGCTACCAGATATCTGATGAAGAGGCAGAAGCTCTTGGGCTTTACGGAGCGACTATTCCTAAAAATGAGGATCCGCTTGCAAGTTGGTAGATGTCGGTATTTACAAGTAATGCCACTACGCTAAGTATAGAAAATTAACCTGTCCTTAGACCGGCTAAGGGCCCCGCTTGCGGGACCGAAGGAGGTAGAAACTCGTTGTGAGTACTCGAGCATATGAACTAATGATAATCGTTGACGGAGATCACGAAGACGCAACGGTTGATGAAATAGTCACACAAGTAGATACATGGGTCCAAGATGAAAATGGAACCCTCGCAAAGACTGACAAGTGGGGAAAGCGAAAATTCGCGTATGAAATAAACCACAAAACAGAAGGTCATTATGTTGTTTTAGAAATGACAACAGGGCAAGTCAATATGGAGCCGCTTGAAAGAACATTGCGACTCTCAGACGAAGTAGTTCGTCATAAGCTTATTCGCTTACCAGATCACGAAGCACAAAGACGAGGACTGATCTAAACTCACGTTAAGAGCGAGAATAATAAGGACTAAAAATGGCAAGAGATAACAACATAACTATCACAGGTAATTTAACTCGAGACCCAGAACTCAGGTTTACAGCAGGTGGAGCGGCAGTAACTGACATCGGTGTTGCTTGGAATGAGAACCGAAGAAACAAAGAAACTCAGGAATGGGACAACATACCGTCGTATTTTGACATTACATGCTGGTTTGATCTAGCTGAAAATGTCGCAGCTACACTCCGAAAAGGTGACAGGGTCGTCGTAACAGGAAATCTTAAATGGGAGTCCTGGCAAACTGGCGATGGAGAAACACGCAGCAAAGTTAAGGTTATTGCTGATGATGTAGCCCCTAGTCTTCGCTGGGCAACCATAGACAATGGAGCTATCCAAAGAACTCAAAGCAGCGGAGGTGGCTTTAATGCAGGAACTCCTGCTCCAGTCCAAAACACCGCACCAGCTTATGACCCTAACGAAGAACCATTCTAGAGAAATAAGGAAAGAATATGCCTCCTAAAAAAAACACGAAAAGAGCGAAAGCCCCTTCCGCATTAGATCGAAGAGGGAAGAAGAAAGTATCTATCCTTACACAGGAAAAAATAGAATACGTTGATTGGAAAGACGTAAACTTGCTTAGAAGGTTCACTTCTGACCGCGCAAAAATCCGAGCACGCAGAGTTACAGGCAACAGTGCTCAACAACAAAGAGACATTGCCATGGCAATTAAGAATGCAAGAGAAATGGCGTTACTCCCATACGAAAACCGAGTCACGACTCAACGAGGAGGACGTGGTGATCGAAGAAATAGAGATGATGATCGCCGACCAAGA
>DDNP01000033.1:60619-66869 GCA_002341185.1 Candidatus Neomicrothrix sp. UBA2517
ACCAAGAGATGATGATCGCCGACCTAAAGAAACTAATGATCAGGAACAAGCGCCAACTGAATCAATTCCTCAGACTGAACCAGTTAGCCAAGAAAATAATACTGAGGAGGCAGCAGAGTGAAAGTTGTTCTCCGAACTAATGTAGATGGACTTGGGTACAAAGGCGATATTGTATCCATTTCAGATGGGTACGCCCAAAATAAACTCATCCCGCAAGGATTAGCATACAAAGCAACGGCTGGCGCCGAAAAGGAAGCCGAAAACATGCGTCAAGCACGAGAACTTCGTGCTTCTGAAGAAAAAGCTGTAGCCGAGGAAATGGCTACCAGAATGCAAAATGAATCTTTAAGCATCACAGTAAATGCTGGTGAAGGTGGCAAACTTTTTGGTTCTGTATCAACTGCTGATATCAGCCAATTACTTGCTGAACAGAAAAACATTACGATTGACAAAAAGCTAATTTCGATTAGTGAAAGCATTAAAGAAGTGGGTTCTCACCAAATAACCATCAAACCTCACCCAGATGTGGAATTTGCGATTTCATTAGATGTTGTCGCAGAAGGTGACTAAAGAGTCAACGGTCAAACCTATTCATCTCCTCAAATTCTTTATTGATAGGAGATGCAATCTTTAGGAACTGGAACTGAATCCCATGTATTGGATAACACGGTAAGCACCTCAAGATTCTCTATCTATTGGGTACATATCTATTTGATTGCGTTTGCATCTATTTATTAAATACTTACGCACAGTTTTTCTTCTTTAATCCACAGAAAATCAAATGAAATCCACAGATTTTTTTAGTTTTCCTATTGCATGTCACAGGCATCTGACACCATTGTATATAGGACATGTCTGATCAATTTTTACCTCCTGATGAACCACCGGAACGAAGCCGACCAGTTCGCGTTCCTCCCCACAACATTGCAGCAGAAGAAGCTGTATTGGGAGCAATGCTTTTAAGTAGAGAAGCAATTGCTGATGCTATTGAGATTGCCACTGTTGATGATTTCTATAAGCCAGCTCATCAAAAAATTTTTACTGCAATTACCGCTCTATTTGCTGCTGGAGAGCCAGCCGATATCGTAACGGTTTCTGATGAATTAGACCGCTCTGGCTTTCTTGAAGGTATCGGAGGAAATGCAACACTTATTGAGTTGCAGGCGAATACTCCTGCAGCGACAAATACAACTGAGTATGCTCGAATTGTTTATGAATTTGCTCAGATGCGCAGATTAACAATGGCGGGTCGTGAAATATCGGAAATTGGATATTCACAACCAGATGATGTCGTCAAAGCTGTTGATGAAGCAGAGTCTCTTATGTTTAGTCTTGCGCAAGGAAGAGACACAAGTAGTTATTCAATGCTTGAGTCCCTTTTAGATGAGACACTAAATCAACTTGAAGCCCGCGTTGAACGAGGGGATGAAGTGACCGGAACAGCAACCGGATTTTCTGAGTTAGATCGAATACTTGCTGGACTCCAGCCGAACAACCTCATCGTTGTAGGGGCTAGACCTGCGATGGGGAAAACTAGCTTTGGGCTGAATATCGCTGCACATGCTGCAATGGAAACAAGCGCACCAGTGCTGTTCTTCTCTTTAGAAATGAGCGAGCATGAGATAAGCCAAAGAATTTTATGTACAGAAGCCCGAGTTGATTCAAGTAGGGTGCGCATCGGCAAATTGACGGATGATGATTGGACCAAGATAAGCCATGCTGTTGGTCGGTTATCTAGCGCTCCATTATGGATTGATGACAATCCGAATACTACTGTTATGGAAATCAGAGCGAAAGCACGTCGGTTGAAAAGCAGAGTGGGGAATATCGGGATGATAGTTGTTGACTATCTTCAGTTAATGAGTGGCAGAATGCGTGCTGAGAATAGGCAGGTTGAGGTATCTGAGATAAGTCGAAGCTTAAAGATTCTGGCTCGAGAACTTGAATGCCCAGTCGTTGCTCTATCCCAGCTAAGTAGAAATCTTGAACAACGACAGGATAAGCGTCCAATGCTTTCAGATTTACGAGAATCAGGCTCGATAGAACAAGATGCAGATGTCGTAATGTTTCTCTATAGAGATGAGGTTTATGATATGGAATCACCTGATCAGGGAATGGCTGAAGTTCTAGTAGCGAAACATCGTTCTGGGCCTACAGGAAGAGTCAAGCTTGCATGGTTGAAGCACTATACAAAATTTGCTGATATGGCAAAGACTGATGACGATGCTGCCCCTACTCCTGAACAATACGAAGAGTATTAAATTATGTTCCTTGGAGAGAATCTCATTGTCTACCTTGTTTTGGCATTTGGGGGGGCGTTAGCTGTTGGAAATTTTTTAGCACTTTTAAGCACAAAGGAAGCTCCTAAAGACAGTGATTTTGAACGACCCCCGCTATTTCGTTCAATTGTAATGATATTGATAGGACTTATCGCCGCGGTTTGGGCCATTATTAGTTTGATCTGAATTTAGTATTCTCAAATCAAAATTAATTCCCTATCCTGATAACACTATGACTACAAGTGATGCTCAACGTCGATCAATTAAGGCGCAAGCTATTTCCATTGGGCTAGCAATAGCGCCATTTGGTCTAGCTTTTGGGGCACTTTGTGCAGAATCTGGCATTGGAGTGTGGGAGGCATTGGGATTTTCGTCAATAGTTTTTGGAGGGTCGTCCCAATTCGCCGCTGTTTCTGTTTTGGCTGATGATGGCACAATAATCGCAGCTATTACTGCGGGTTTACTTTTGAATCTTCGGTCATTAGCTTTTGGAGTTTCAATGGCTCCATCACTAAAAGGGTCTCTTCTATGGAGAGCTGGGATTTCACAACTCATGATTGATGAATCAACAGCTATTGGCTCATCACAGAACACACATGAACTCAGACGATACGGTTACTTGTGGGGTGGGCTAAGCGTCTTCGTACTATGGAATGTAACCACACTCATTGGTGTCTCGCTTCTAGCAAATGCTGACTCACTAGTCACCGATCTTGGCATTGATGCAACAATTCCTGCTGCATTCCTTGGCCTCATTTGGAATAAATTAGAGCATGCCACACATCGGACAGTTGCTTTTATTGGCTCTTTGCTTGCCATGATCTTAATTCCTTTTACTCCAGCTGGCATTCCAGTCATTGCCTCAGCGTTCTCCATCATCTGGGTTAGGCCCTGGATCATACAAGAGGAAAATAGTTATGAGTGATGCTGCTCTGGTGGTCGTATTTTTGGGAACGGGAACATACATTCTCAAGGCTTTAGGGCCCCTATATTTTGGAAACCGTCGTGAACTGCCTTGGAAATTTAAATCAATAGCGCTCTTGTTGCCGACGCCTTTAATTGCAGCTCTTGTTGTTACTAGTGCATTTAGTTCTGATAATTCACTTACTGTAGATGCGAGAGTTGTCGGGGTTATAGTTGCCGCCATTGCTCTTTGGAAAAAATTGCCTTTTGTCTTTGTTGTAGTACTCGCTGCTCTGGCTACTGCTATTTTTAGGTTATTTTTTGCTTAATGCGTGAACGAAGTGTCTATGAAAAACTGATCAGGAAAGTTAAACAAAGGATAGGATACATATGTGAGTGAAGTCAGCGAAAACCTGATCCAAGAAACAAGTATTGTCAGCAATGAGAAGGCCCAAAACACCTTTTCTACAGCAATGGTGATATCGGGAATTCGATGCGCTTTCACATATGTGATTTTTCCTGTATTTGCCCCGGCTTTAGGCATAGCGTCAGGGGTAGGGTCAGGGATTGGTCTTGTGGCGAGCGTAATTGGGATTGCAGCAAATCTCTTCAGCATCAAACGCTTTCATTCATCTAACCACCAATGGAAATGGCGAATAACAGCACTCAACGTCTCAGTTATTATTCTTCTCAGTGTGCTACTTGTGTTAGATATAGCATCCTTAACCTAGGTATAGCAGAAAATATATACAACCACTATCATGTAAAGCATGCTTGATAAAATAGGTGTTGCAGGATTGACTCTTGAATCAGAACTTGAAGTTGACAAATCTTCAACAGGAATATCAGTTGAAAATGTAACTGTGAACATTGGGTCAAGCAGAATTCTTACAGATGTTTGTGTGAATGCTCCACAAGGCTCTTCTCTTTCAATATTAGGTCCTAGCGGTTGCGGCAAAACAACGCTCCTTCGTGTTCTAGCAGGCCTCCAGAAGATTGACAGCGGCACAGTTTCCCTTGATCGTAAGCATGTTGTCTCTGATCAAATAAACATTGCCCCAGAGCAACGAAATGTGGGTTTGGTATTTCAAGATTGGGCGCTTTTCCCGCATCTTACAGTTCTAGAAAATATTGTTTTTGGTTTAAATAGAGCTGATCGAAAATCTCCTACCAAAGAGATTATGGAACTTCTTGAGATGGTAGGAATATCAGAATTAGCTGATCGACTGCCGTCATCACTATCAGGTGGCCAACAACAGCGAGTTGCTTTAACTAGAGCACTTGCACCGCAACCTTCCGTCCTTCTCCTCGATGAGCCTTTTTCCAGTCTTGACACAGGGCTTCGAGTAGAACTTCGTTCAGAGGTTTCTGACCTGCTTAAGCTCTTGAACGTAACTAGTGTCTTCGTCACACATGATCAGGATGAGGCATTTACCCTTGGCGATCAAGTTGCTGTGATGAATGAGGGAAGAGTCGTTCAGCAAGATACACCATGGGAGCTATATCGACATCCTGCAAACCCATGGGTAGCTAGCTTTGTAGGAGAAGTGAATGAAATAACTGGTGTCGCTTCAGGTGAGACAGCAGAAACGTCAATCGGAACTGTAAATCTTTGTAACGTTGCACATGGGGCAGTGGATGTAATCGTTCGACCCGAGGAATTGTTACTTATTGAAGGTACTGACTCGTTGATAACTCGCATTGACTATTTTGGGCATGACACTATTTATGAAATCACGACATCAACTGGGGTGGGTCTGCGTTGTCGCCGTGGAGGGTCCCCGTTGCATCAAGTAGGGGATCGAGTAGATGTTAAGCATTCAGGAATGACCACAGTAAGTTTCCCGAAATAGAGTTTAAATTTAAGCTTTTGTTTGAGAGGGTTATTAGCGAGGGCGGGTAGCTTCAATTTCTGGGCTCTGTTCTGCAAGGGGTTGATGTTTGGGTAACCCTGTGTGTGTTCTAGAAGTGAAAGAGCCGGGTTCTTTGCAGAACCCGGCTCCGTCATGATTTTTTGCTCTACTTAATTATCAGCCGTATGAGCCAAATTCAGTAGGGGTAATTCCAAAGTATGCAATTACCGGATCAAGTACTGCTTGAATATCAGCGACGCTACCTGAACCAGGTTCATTCTCCATGTTAAGAATGGAATCAATTACTGATGTATCTATTCCATTATTTCCAAGAATTGGTTCAATGATTCTAAAGAACGCCCAACCTTCAGCTTGGTGGACTCGAGCTGCTTCAGTATCACCAGCTTCTAGGTCTGAATAGACCTTTGATGCATACTTGATTGTAGCTTGAGCATAGGTTATGAATACATGCTTTGTAGCTTCACGTGCAGCTGAGATTGTTCCTGCTTCGTCACCAGCGAGTAGGGCATCTCGGCCATCAATCATTGCTTGTAGCAGTCCTTCGTTCGCTAGAGCGGTTTCGCCATCTGATCCGAGAGTTCCGAAATCTTTGGCTCGCTTATTAGCGGTTGCAAATGGTCCACATTCTGGGGCTGCACCAGCGTAGAACGCCCATGCTTCATCCCAGTTATGTACAGCACCTGATGCTACGTCAAAGTTGCCATCTGCAGCTTTTGCAAGAGCAGCATTAAGTTCGTGAACGACCCATGCAATCATAGTTTGGTTCATGATTCCTTTTTGGACACCTTGTTTACGTACAGCGTCTGATTCACCTTCCCAAACGCCTGTTCCGTTAAGTGCAGCACTGACAAAATCGTCTAGTGGGGTTGCAGTTCCATAGTAAGTATCAATACCATGTTTCTTGCCTTCACCAGCTGCAAAGCCACCGATTGTTCGGACTGAACCATCGGACTTCACTGAGTGAACACCATTGGCGTAGATTTCAGCAACTTCGCTCCACTTATAGTCACCTACGATAGCGTTGATATCGCAGATGTCTTGAACGACTAGTCGGTGGGTGTCAACGTTTGATGCATATGCGTACCCGCCATCTTCTGGCGTCGCATCAGCTGTTGGTACTCCGGCTGCTGTTGAAGATGAGCCTGAGCTAGAAGCAGAAGCAGAAGCTGAAGCTACTGCGGATGCTGAGCTAGA
>DDNP01000033.1:67215-79390 GCA_002341185.1 Candidatus Neomicrothrix sp. UBA2517
TGCTGATCCAGATGCTGATCCAGAGCTGGAGCCTGAGCTAGATGCTGAGGCTGAGCTTGAACTAGAACCGGAACCTGATGAACTCTCTGAACTGTCGAGGTCTCTAACTGATCCTCCGTCATCATCACCACAACTAGCTGCGATTAAGCTGAATACAGCTACAACCGGCAAGGCTAATAGTAAATATTTTTTGGATTTCAAAATTTCCTCCATTTATTGGGGTATAAGGGTTACCTAACATACTATCTTAGGCAAGCTTTTTAAAACTGCAACACTGTCTACCAAATTAATAATTCGGGTCTAGCAATGGCTTAAACACTGTTGAGTTCTTTGTAAACAGCTGGAACAACTTTCCGTAGATACGGGAAAAGTTTAATGAAACTTTCACCCGTGGTTCGGAAATGATAGCTAATGGGGACCTCAAGATAAACGTACCCTTTTGCAAGCAGGTCTAATGTAATGATTTGTGCGTAATTAAAATCGTGAATTACTTCTGCAGATTCGGCCGCTGCTGGAGAGAATGCTCGGTACCCGCTTTGTCCATCTGTAATTTTGCGTCTTGCAATAATTGATAGGATTTTTGTAAGTACAAGATTACCAAATCGTCGATGTGGTCGCATAAATTCAATGTCGCCGAGAAATCTGCTTCCGACAACGTAATCTGCTTGTTCTTTGAGGATAGGAGCAACAAGGTTTTCTAGTTCCTCAGGAGGGTATTCACCATCTGCATCTGCAAAAACTATGGCGCTTGATTGGCGTCTTACTCCTTCAGATAAACCGACTCTGACAGCAGCACCTAGTCCCTGATTAGATTCAAGTGAAATAACTTCTGCGCCTGCCTGTTTTGCTATCTCAGCTGTTTTGTCTGCCGACCCATCGTCTATGACTAAGCACTGGACGGGTAATCCGCAGACGGTTTGTGGGACACGGTTAATGCAGTCGCCGACGGCGTCTTCTTCGTTAAATGCTGGCAAAAATAGCAGGATAGGATTGTCTGGGTTGTGGCTTTGGGGAAGGAGTTCTTTTGTTCTTTGTAATCTAAACCTGCCTATGAAACTTGGCTGGGGAGAAATCATTGCTACTGCTCCAGCTATTAATGAATAGGCTGTTTTAAGCGCATGTGCAGTTAAAGATGCAACAAGAGCTATTTCGGCGTCGTACCCCAGAGTTACATAAGCGGCAACCGCGGCTGCTTCATATGTTCCAAACCCGCCTGGGGCTATAGCAGCGATTTGGGCTGCTACGGCAACAGTTGTTACAAGTAATGCATCGGGCCAAGAGACATCGAGTCCGGCCCAGTGAGCGCTTTGCCAAACTAAAACTGATTCTAAGATCCACGCAATAGCAGTAAGTCCTATAGCTGTTGGCCCAGGTAGGGTAACGGCATCATTTCTTTCAACTATTCCCTTTAACCATTTCCAAGATGTGATAGCGATCGCAAGCACTAGCCCAACAACCAACCAACCAAACCAGCCAAGGATGTCAGAAAAAGCTGATGGAGCAATAATGACTCCGATCGCAATTAAAGACAAAATATCTGCAGATCGTAATGTGAGTGTAGAAGCCGTTGCAGCGTCAAGAGATATGTCACTTCTTTTAGTGATACTTACGACTCTTAGGGGCTCACCAAGGCGTAGTGGGAGAACATGGTTTGCTCCAAGCGACAAATGAATGCCAGCGAGGCTTTGCCCTAAAGACATTGATGGCAACACTTTTTTCCAGGCAATCGCCCTTAGGATAAATGCAATTAGAAATGCAGAGATGGCAATAACCACTTCTGCTGGCTTGTCGCTGGCTTGCTGGAGCGCATCTTTAAATGCCGTGTAGTCGAGAAGCTGAAAGATGATGATACCAGCAACCAAAAAACTGATTATGGAAAAACCAGCGATAACTTTTGGGTCATTGATCTTACTGTGTTTAAAAGAAAAATTCATTACAATATGTTAGGGTAGCTTTACATTTTTTGAAAAGTCAGGATATGATTCTTTGTCATGACAACCCGAATTTTTCTTTCAACAGTTTTAATAGCCTCTCTACTATTTGGATGTGGAGGTGGAGATCCAGAGTTCCTTGATGGACGTGCTGCAGAAATCTATAGCGGTGAATGCTCCGGAGGTAATGGCAATTCAGTAACCATTTATTCTGGAAGAACCGAAAATCTGATCAATCCAGTACTTGAAGCCTTTGCATGTGAAACAGGAACCAGCGTTCAAGTGCGTTGGGGTTCCTCTATTGATTTGGCGCTACTTCTTAATGAGGAAGGCTCGAAGACACAGGCAGATGTTTTCCTTTCACGGTCCCCAGGACCAGTAGGGTACTTGGAGTCTAAAGACTTACTTGGCCAGATCGGGGAAGATGTTCTTTCGCTAGTAGATGAACAAAATCATTCTGCTACAGGAACATGGATCGGTTTTTCAGGTCGGAAGCGTGTGTTGGTCTACAACACTGATGAGTTCAGTCCCGAAACATTACCCGATTCAGTTTTTGATTTAACAGATCCAAAATTTAAAGGCAAGGTTGCTATTCCTGGAACAAATGGATCTTTCGTAGACTGGTTCACAGTCTTCATTGACCAATATGGAGAAGAAACCGCCACACAATGGCTAAATGACATGGTCGATAATGATGCGAGATATTACCCCAATAATCGATCAATTGTTGAAGCTGCAGGCCGAGGCGAAATATCAATGGGATTGGTTAACCATTACTACAACTATCAAGAAGTAGCTGCTAACCCAGATACTCATAAGGCTTTGAACTACAGCTTTAATGATAATGACATCGGTTCTCTCCTTGTGATTACGGCTGCTACAAAACTTGCATCATCTGAGAACGCTGAAGCTGCTGAAGACCTTCTTGCATATCTATTAACTGCTCCTGTTCAACAGTACTTTACTGACCGGACATTTGAGTATCCCCTAGCAGCTGGAGTATTACCCAATGCTGCGCTTCCTGCGTTAACAGCGCTTGAAATTGGGTCAGTTGATTTTGATAAACTTGGCGGAGGTTTTGAAGAAGCGTCGCGAATTGTTGAGGCAAGTGGCATCCTTAATAGGTGACACAAATAGAAATTAAGCGGGGCGCCCCAATTGGATTAAGGGCAGTTGTATTTGCGCTTGCCGTTCTATTTAGCTTTCCTGGCATCTATCTGATTTGGCGAAACTTAACGGAAGATTCAGACCCTATAAGCCTTATTGGTACTGAGAGAATACTTTCTCCACTCTGGAGATCCGTATCACTAGCACTAGCTGTATCTGCTACAACTGCTGTAGTAGGAACATTACTCGCATGGTTTACGAGCCGCACTGACATATATGGTTGCAAAGTATGGAAGGTGCTCCTTCCTATCCCATTGGTATTCCCAACATTTCTCGGCGCAGCGGCTTTTATTAGAACAATGAATCCAGGTGGACTGGCGAATCGATTCCTATCAACACTAGGAGTGGAACAAACAATTGAAATGAGAGGTTTTTTTGGGGCGTGGCTTGTTTTAACATTATTTTGTTACCCATATGTGTATCTTCCAGTAGCCGCTCGCTTTCGACAATTACCACGATCCTTAGAAGAAAGTTCACGTGTCCTTGGTCAATCACCAATTAAAACATTTCAGAAAATAGTTCTCCCTCAAGCTGGTCCAGTCATTGCAGCAGGGACACTCATTGTTTTCCTATATACGATCAGTGATTTCGGCGCTGTTCAATTAATGAGGTACGACACGCTGACTCGAAGCATCTTTACAGCCCAACTCGCGAACCAATCAGTAGCACTTGCACTAAGTCTCATATTGTTGCTTTTAGCAGGCGTGATTGTTCTTTCTGAGCGAATATTTTCTCGTGTTGCTTTTAAAACAGATGAAGTAGTCATGGGCAAATCACTTGAGTATGAGTTGGGGAAATGGCGAACACCTGCATTCATCTTCACGACGTTCGTTAGTCTCCTTTCTATCGGGGCTCCTCTTCTAGCTATAGGTGATTGGGCTTCAGATGGCATTTTCCGCTCAACCGTTGGCGGACGTCCGCTTACTATTGACCGTGAACAGGTATGGGAATCTTCTTGGAACACATTATCAATAAGTGTGCTGGCTGGAATCGCAGCTGTTCTCGCGGTGCTTCCGGTTGCGTACATTGTCGCAAAGTACAAGTCACGAATTGGAAGTTTTTCTCATGCAGTTGTCATAGCAACTTTTGCTTTGCCTGGATTGCTAATTGCTTTAGCAATGCGTTTTTGGACCTTGCGGACGGATTGGGCGTTTGACTTATTAAATAACACAAAAGCGTTACTCATATTTTCATATGTTGTGCGCTTTGGGTCTCTTGCAATGGGTGTTGTCCTTCTTGCGGTTGCAGCAGTTCCTCAACGATTACAGGATGCAGGAAGAACTCTTGGAGTTCAACGAGGATCCAGGTTCCTCAGAATTGACCTCCCATTGATGACTCCTGGTCTTGGAGCTGCAGCGGGTTTAGTCATTCTTTCTACTATGAAGGAATTACCAATTACGCTTCTTATCTCTCCCCTTGGCTTCTCCACGCTTGCAACAAGAATATTTAGTTCCTTTGAAGACGCATTTGTTGCTGAAGCTGGCATTATGGCACTTGTGCTTGTGCTCATATCATTTGTGCTCACCTGGTTTTTAGTTATTCGAAAAGCTGACCATTTCTGATGCGTTCTTTTAAACTGAAATTACTTTTCGTTTTCTTAAGCACGTTACTTGTAGCTGTGACCGCGATTAACGCTCGAGCTACATATGGTGCGAAAATTAGTGTGGATGAACCCCAATATTTATTAACTGCGTTAAGCCTTGCAGAAGATTTTGATCTTGATATAAGTGATGAACTTGATGAGCAACGGTATTTGCCGTTTCATGAGTTGCGATTAAATCAACAAACAATAGATTTGAATGACTCTGGGCAAAGGATAAGCCCACATGATCCATTGCTTCCTCTTTTGCTTTCGATACCGATGGGTCTTGGTGGCTGGCTGGCTTCAAAGATTGCCTTAGCAGTATTAGCTGCAATCACAGCGGCCGCTACGCTCTGGGTTGCTGTTAGACGGTTTAATATATCGGCAAATATTGCAACAGCTGTTGTTGCAATACTTTACGCGTCTCCGCCGATGACATCGTACGCAACACAGATTTATCCAGAGATACCAGCAGCGCTTGCTCTCATAACGTCATTAGGGATTATCACTGGAACAGCCACGCGTGCGAATATCATTGCTTTAACTTTTTCGTTAACAGCATTGCCTTGGCTGTCAGTAAAGTACGTTCCGGTAACAGCTGCGTTAGTAGCGTATTTTCTCTACAAGAATTGGCGCAACGAAAAAAAGAAGACATATTTTTTCACAGCAGTCATGGCAATTTCCGCCATAGTTTATCTCATAATTCACAAACGCATTTATGGAGGATGGACTGTTTATGCAACTGGGGATCATTTCGTGAATGGCGAATTCGAAGTAGTAGGGCGAAACCCAAATATAGGAGCGCGAACACGACGACTATCTGGCCTTTTATTAGATAAAGAGTTTGGTTTAATTCCATGGACACCAGCTTTTATTGCTTTGATCCCTGCATTTGCATTCATGATAAAAGAACGTTTCAAGGAAACGAGTTCGCTTCTCTTATGTGTCTGTGTTGGATGGGCTGTAGCTACATGGGTTGCATTAACCATGCACGGTTGGTGGTGGCCAGGTCGGCAACTTGTCGTTATTTTGCCAGCAGTAATCATTTCAATGGCGATGCTTGCAGAAAAATTCAGACTATGGAGATGGTTCATTTACCTTGGTGGGATTTCGGGGACTGCAGCATGGCTATGGTTGGCGTTTGAGGCGACAACAGATCGCCGAACTCTTGTAGTCGATTTTCACGAAACGACGTATCCCATCTACAGGGCATTGTCATCTATCCTCCCTGACTTCACGAATTACGACCAGTCAGCGCTCTTACTAAACACTATTTGGTTACTTGGAATAGTGTTCTTTTCCATTCTGACTCTTGTATCTACATCAGGTTCTTCTCCCACGAAATCTTTTATTCGATATGAAACAAAAACGCAGACACTTAAAATTCAAGGGACAAGAACCAAATTAAAGATTTCTAAACAGGTATCTGAACACGCTCAATAAGTTTTAAGCTGACGGAACTAAATTATCTCTCAGTGACAAATATTGGCTGTGGAGGCCATCAATGAGGGAAGTTGATGCCTGCCACTCAAGTGCCTCTTTCGTGTTCTGCGTTGATGCCATGGTTACTTGAGGGTCGCCTGGAGGCAATGGAAAATTATCTATACGTGGTTGAGATCCAGTTATTTCTTGGATCATTTGAATAACGTCATTAAGTGATGCGGAGATGCCACCACCGATATCGAATGCTTCCAAACTTGATATGTCAAGATGAAAACCAGCACGTATTGTGGCCTCAACAACATCGTTGACGAACGTAAACTCTCTTGATTGGGTTCCATCTCCTCGTAGCGGGAATCTATAGGAACCAGGAAGAGAAGCGCGAAATAGTCTATTCATCGCCATGTCAGGTCTTTGACGTGGACCGTACACAGTGAAATAACGAAGCGGGACCAAGCTTAACCCTCGTTCATGATAAACGGTTGCGAGTTGTTCACACGCAGCTTTCGATACACCGTATGGGCTTATGGGCTGAATCTGCCTACCTTCATCTTTAGCTGTTGATCCATAGATTGATGAACTTGAGGCAAAAGCTACTCTTCTGACATTTGTTTCAAGTCCTGCTTCAAAAATTCGCTGTGTCCCGTATATGTTGATCTCTACATTGTCTAGGAAGCCGTTACCCCAAGAATCTTGTACGCCGGGCCTTGCTGCTAAGTGAAATACCGTATCGCCTTCTTCAAATAAAGATGAAAAGTTAATGGTTCTGATGTCATCTTTAATGAGTTCAAATGAATGGTGTGCTAAAGAATGCTCTAGGTTTTTGTATTTAGTGTCTGGGTCATACCAGTGATCAAAATTATCGATACCTATAACGGTGTAGTCTCTCTTTAGGAGCTCTTCTGATAGGTGGGATCCTATAAATCCGGCCACACCGGTAATAATTGCACGTGTCATTATTTTAAAAAATTATTGTAAAGTTATTCAAGCCTAGTTTACGTAACTAATTAGGCTTACTTTACATAATGGAGAGAAAGACGACAACCTAATGGTTTTATTTGGAACACAGTATGACTGAAATAGCAATTGTTGGGTCAGGCCCTGCCGGGTTGATGGCCGCATTGAGAGCACTTGAATTAGGGCATGATGTTGAAGTCTTTGAAGGAGCCCCATCAATCGGGGGGATGTCAGGGAGTTTCGAAATCAATGGATTACGAGTCGATTACGGGTCGCACCGACTTCATCCATCAACACCACCTCACTTACTCCAAAGAATTTCTGAATTGTTAGGAGATGACCTTCAGTCAAGAGAACGTAATGGAAGGATTCGTCTTTATGATAGGTGGGTTTCCTTCCCGCTCCGGACAACAAACATGATTCGTCACCTTCCGCTTAGTTTCTCGCTTCATTCAGGATTAGATATCCTGAAGCGCCCATTTGAGAAACGGTCCGACCTAACATTTGAGGACGAAGTAACTAGCCGGTTAGGGAAGACGGTAGCTTCAGAATTCTATTCTCCTTATGCTGAAAAACTTTGGGGAATTTCAGCCGACCAACTTGATGGCGAGCAAGCCAGAAGACGAGTGTCGGCATCATCTCCGTTAGCGATAATTAAGCGCCTCGTTAAGTCTTCGACACCTGCTGGAAGAACATTTTTATATCCTAAAAAGGGGTATGGCCAGATCGTTGAAGTAATCGCCAATGCTGTTATAGATCAAGGAGGGTCAATACACCTTGACTCTCCAGTCACAGAAATCCGTTCTGAGAGTAACACTTGTCAGATATCAGCTGGAGAAAAAAGCCTAACTGTTGAGCATGTCTGGTCAACTGCGCCATTAACAAAATTGACAGAAATTATTCAACCAAAACCAGACAAGGGTGTTCTATCAGCTGCATCGTCTCTGCGAGTAAGAGGGATGGTTCTTGCCTACCTTATTCTTGATCAAGAGCAGTACACAGAATATGACGCTCACTATCTTCCTAGTCAAGAAACGCGCATTGCTCGACTTTCCGAACCGAAGAACTATAGGAGCGGAGAGGATCCAGAAGATTTTACGATTCTTTGTGCTGAAATCCCGTGTTGGGTGAATGATGACGTGTGGGAAAGTTCAGATCAAAAAATTGGTGAAATAGTGATCTCCGACATTCAGAAACTCGGCTTGCCAAATCCCAGGTATGTTGAGACTCGCACTAAGCGACTTCCTTCGGTTTACCCAGTTTTTGAACGGGAGACTATGAATGATCGAGAAGCTCTTTTAATGTGGGGAGAATCACTTGGCCGAATCGTACCTTTTGGGCGTCAGGGATTTCTCGTTCCGGATAACCTTCATCACACACTAGGCATGGGTTGGGACCTAGCAGAATCAATCGGTGGGCGAGGTGAAGTAGATCGTGTTCAGTGGCAGTCTTCAATCAATTCCTTTAAAGAAAATATTGTTGAAGATTAATTTAAAAATTTAACAAGTACGACTTGCAAATAATGTTAAGTATGCCTAATATAAAAAATGTGGACTACGGAAAACATCGCTTAATAACTTCCCCAGATGCTGACCTGTGTCCACAACTACATATAACAAAAGCAAAAAAAGATCTAGAAACTGTGCGGCTGGCTGTGCGGCCGCACAGTTTCTATCTTTAAAGCGGTGGTCCAGATGGGGGACAAGTTCGAACAGCTTCGATTAGCAACAGCGATAGCTCACTTAATTCCTGGAGCTGAGCTGATGCTAACAAGTCAAGAAGGAACTGATTACCGAGCGGGTAATCATCCAAGCGCTGAGTTTACATTATGCGAAATACGACGATTGATTGCATCAAGTGCATGCCCAAGTAGACCTAACTTCACGCGATGGATAAAAGACTTTTCAATTTGCGGAGCTATAAATGACTCCGGTGTTGGAATTTATAGAAGCGTTGAAGGCAACCCTATGGCGCGGTGGTTCAGTACTACTCTTCGACCTGAAACTGTTTACGAAGCACTAGAACAAGCCGATATTGACGGAATTTCTTCATTACCAGTCGATGCAACAATCACACCAGATTCTCTTCTGGGTGTAACAACAGTTCAGATATCTCTCGATGAATTAGTAACAGATGAGATGTTAAACGAACTGGTTCTGGTTGGTTACGGCGCTTGCCTTGTCCAAGAAGTGTCTCATTCACTGGATAATACCAATGCATGTGGTTCGCCTAATTCAGCAAAAAGCAAAAGAAGCTCACAAAACTTTTAAAGCATCTGCTCGGGGCTATCTTTAAGGTGTGCAGACAAGTATTCTCTGAGAAGCGAAGGCACCTACACCAACTTGGCTACCTCTGACATCCACGGTGGTTGTGCCATCTGGAGAAACGGCAGTGACCTTCCCAGTAATACCGGGGATGAGGTTAGCGTCTTCAAGGAATTCAAGTAAACCAGGTTGGAATTCTAATTCTTCAGGTATTCGCTCAATAACAAATTCATTGCCAACATTTATTTCAGCGAGTGCTGACGTACCCTCAGGAACTTGATAATCAGAACCTGGAATTGGGTTTCCATGCGGACAGGTTGTCGGGTCTTCAAGCAATTTTAAGAAAGCGGCCTCAACTCGAGGAGAGACTACGTGTTCCCATTTCCCCGCTTCATGATGAGCTTCTGCCCAGCTCAAGCCGAGAACATCAGTGAGAAATCGTTCAGCTAATCGGTGGCGTCGAACAACCTGATTAGCTAATCTCTTGCCTTTATCGCTCAAGAAAATTGCATTGCCATTGAATAGCACTAGATCAGCGTCCTTCATCTTCTTGATCATTTCTGAAACAGCTGGTCTTGAAACTTGAAGTCTTTCAACGATTCGCGCTTGAATTACATCGACACCATCTTCCTGGAGTTCAAATATTGTTTCACAATACTCTTCAAATGCAGGATGATGATCGTTAGTTTGATAAGGCATATTCTAATTCTAGCTCATGTTGTTGAGTAGCGGTAGTGGAAAATGGCACACTATTGTTTTTCTCCAGTGCATATTTGCTATAAATTCAACGAGGTGGATAAAACTGTAGGTCTTATTGTCAATCCTAGGTCTGGTGGGGATGTTCGAAGAGCAGTAGCTGCTGCTGCGCGTTCAACGTTAGAAGATAAGGTCAGCATTGTTCGCAGAATCGTTCTTGGTTCAATCGCAGTTGGTATACGAACTTTTTATGCGAATTATGAACCTATGCAAATTGTGCGAAGAGCTACCGAAACACTCAGAGATATCAATGTGAATTATGTGAATGATTCGATGACATTTACTGAGGAGGATTCAACCATCGCTGCACGGCTGATGAATGATATGGGAGTTCCATGTGTAGCAGTGTTGGGTGGTGATGGGACAAACCGAGCGGTCACGAAGGGTTGGAGGGATATTCCAGTTATTCCTATTTCAACTGGCACGAATAATGCGTTTCCGGTATTCATTGAACCAACTGTTGCTGGAACAGCGCTCGGCCTTGTTGCAATAGAAGCTGTTGATATTGAAGAAGTTTCAAATCAATCAAAATTGATTCACATATCTGACCATGGAGAGGATACAGATATTGCTTTAATTGACGCAGTTGCTGTTAATGATCCCTACGTTGGGTCGCTCGAACTCTTTGACCCGAAAACAATGGTCCTCGCAATCCTCACTCAGGCAGACCCTATCGCTATTGGATTTTCATCTGTTGGAGGTTTGCTTCACCCAGTTACAGGACAAGATGAACATGCACTACTAGTTCAATTTGCTCCAATTGGGAGTGGAAAGGATGAAACGATTATTAAAGCCCCCACGGCCCCGGGGCATTATGACAGCATTGGAATACATAACGTTAGAGCGCTTCCGTTCGGGGAGAAGGTTGAAGTAACAGGAGAGGTACTACTTGCCTTTGATGGCGAACGAAAATTACGCGTTCGCAACGGAGAGACCGTTCATCTGTCTGTACGAAGAGATGGCCCAAAGGTAATTGACCCTGCTAAAGCGGTGACTTTAGGGCGCTCTGTGATGATCAATACTTAAATATCAGGGATTCCCATATCAAAGTTCGATGACCGTATTCCCCCATCAACACCTAATACCTGGCCAGTCACATACGAAGCAGCAGGCGAAGCCAGATAAATTGCGGCTGCGGCAATGTCGTTAACTTCGCCCAAACGCCGCATGGGTGTTCCAGTAACCATTGCATCATGAATATCAGCATTCGTAAGCACAATGTCAAGAGCCGACGTTTTTATCGCACCAGGCGCTATCGCATTAACACGAACTCTAGGAGCGAGATCAAGAGATGCATGGATTGTGAGCTGAATCATTGCAGCCTTTGCAGTGCCATACGCAGCAAATCCTCTACTAGGGAACCGGCCCGCAGCCGATGCAATATTGACCACACTACCGTTCAGAGATTCAGCTAAAAAAGGAGCGCTAATCTGCATTAAGTCAAAGGCAGTTTTGACATTCCACTCCAACGCATCACTGAACGCACGTTCAGTGGTATCCATAAAAGCTGAAGGCATAGACCCGCCAACATTATTCACAACCGTTGATACTCCACCGAATTCGCTCACAGCCGTATCAACAAGTTGCTGCATCCCCTCTCGCTCTGAAAGGCTTCCCGCTACATACACCGCTTCACCACCCAAAGCTTTAATCTCATCAACAACTACTGAAAGATCCTCTTCACTTCGCGACCCAATAACAACCTTCGCACCTGCTTGCGCAAAACCAATAGCGATACCTTTACCAATGCCCCTACTAGCACCAGTCACCACAGCAACATGGTCGTTTAGGTCAAATAAATCAGTAACCATAACTTCATGTTGTCTTAGAAACCATCAACTTGCACATCATTTCACCAAATACGTGGCGAACACTACAAGGCCAGACATACTAAAACCATGACAATTGACAGCACAGCCCCCTCATTACTGCCACCAGACGACGACCTAGACATCATTCATACTCGCCGGTATGAGACCCGCGTCTACAGACTAAACGAATCAGAAATGCTCGTTAGAGGAGCCATCACAGATACGAAGCCACCAGGACTCTATGTCATTGATGACCCCGATGAACTT